>NZ_JAINDY010000017.1:0-146609 GCF_026191755.1 Agrobacterium sp. InxBP2 | reverse complement strand
CCCCCCTCTGCCCTGCCGGGCATCTCCCCCTCAAGGGGGGAGATTGGCAAGTGGCGAACACTCTTCCCCATAGCATCGTGGCAAAGGAACGAGCGAGGGCGGCATCTGATCTCCCCCCTTGAGGGGGAGATGCCCGGCAGGGCAGAGGGGGGTAAAGCCGCAAACACCACCATCACCGCCCCAAATAATTCTCGATCACCTTCGGATCGCTCGATACGAAATCGATCGACCCCTCAGCCAGCACCGAGCCTTCCGCAAGACAGGTCACCTTCACCCCAAGCTCGCGGATGAAGCCCATATCGTGCTCAACAACCACCACCGAACGCGTCTTGGCGATTTCTTTCAGCAGCACGGCGGTTTCGGCCGTCTCGGCATCCGTCATGCCCGCCACCGGCTCATCCACCAAGAGAAGCTTCGGCTCCTGCGCCAGCAGCATGCCAATCTCCAGCCACTGCTTCTGCCCATGCGAGAGATTGGCGGCGAGATCGCCGCGGCGGTGACCGAGCCGCACGGTGGCGAGGATTTCCTCGATACGCGCCTTGTCTTCCTCCGTCAGCCGGTAGAACAGGGTTGCGAACACGCCGCGCTTGCGGTTCAGCGCCAGTTCCAGATTGTCCCACACGGTATGGCTTTCAAACACCGTCGGCTTCTGGAATTTTCGGCCGATGCCAAGCTGGGCGATGTCGGCCTCGTCTTTTTTGGTGAGGTCGATGCTGTCTTCAAAGAGAACCGTGCCCGTGTCCGGTCGCGTCTTACCGGTGATGATGTCCATCATCGTCGTCTTTCCCGCACCATTCGGACCGATGATGGCGCGAAGTTCGCCCGGCTCCACCACGAAGGAGAGGGAATTCAGCGCCCTGAACCCATCGAAGGAAACGGAGACGCCATCGAGATAAAGCAGGCTCTTGGTTCTGTTTTCGGAAACCGTGTTCATGGGCTTACTCCGCCGCCTGTTGCGCAACCGCGCTGTCGTTGCCAGCCTCACGCGCCGCGCTTGCAACCCGCTTTTCCCGCCGTCCGGCCAGATAATGCTGCACGGTACCGACGATGCCCTTGGGGAAGAACAGCGTGACAGCAATGAAGAGACCGCCGAGCGCGAACAGCCAGAACTCCGGGAACGCACCGGTGAAATAGCTCTTGCCACCATTGACCAGCACCGCCCCGATGATCGGCCCGATCAGCGTGCCGCGCCCGCCGACCGCCGTCCACACCACCACTTCGATGGAGTTGGCGGGCGAAAATTCGCCGGGATTGATGATGCCCACCTGCGGCACGAACAAGGCACCGGCAATGCCCGCCATCATCGCCGAAACGACGAAGGTAAAGAGCTTGATGTTTTCCACCCGGAAGCCGAGGAACCGCACCCGGCTTTCAGCATCCCGCACACCCACCAGCACCTTGCCGAACTTGGAATTGACGATGCCCGACGCGATCAAAAGCGAGAGCGCCAGCATCACCGCCGTCATGGCAAACAGCACGGCGCGGGTGCCATCAGCCTGCACGGAATACCCAAGAATATCCTTGAAATCGGTCAGCCCGTTATTGCCGCCGAAACCCATGTCGTTGCGGAAGAAGGCAAGCAGCAGCGCATAGGTCATGGCCTGCGTAATGATCGAGAGATAGACACCGTTGACCCGCGAGCGGAAGGCGAACCAGCCGAACACGAAGGCGAGCAGCCCCGGCACGACAAGCACCATCAGCGCCGCAAACCAGAACATGTCAAACCCGTGCCAGAACCACGGCAGTTCCTTCCAGTTGAGGAACACCATGAAATCAGGCAGCACCGGATGGCCATAAACCCCGCGCGTGCCGATCTGCCGCATCAGATACATGCCCATGGCATAACCGCCGAGCGCAAAGAAGGCGGCGTGGCCAAGCGAGAGAATGCCGCAATATCCCCAGACCAGATCAAGCGCGAGCGCCAGCAGCGCATAGGCCAGATATTTGCCGAGCATCGACATGATATAGGTCGGGATGCGGAACGCGCTGTCGGCTGGCAGCAGCAGGTTGGAGGCGGGAACCAGCACGGCGATGGCAAGGATGATGCCGATGGCGATGGAAATGCGGCGATCGAGCGCGCGCAGGAGGAAGCCGGTAATCATGCTTCGATCGCCCTTCCCTTGAGTGCGAAGAGACCGCGCGGCCGCTTCTGGATGAACAGAATGATGAGAACGAGCACGAGGATCTTGCCTAGCACGGCGCCCACCGTCGGCTCGAGGAACTTGTTGAGCACGCCGAGCGACAGGGCGCCGACCAGCGTTCCCCAGAGATTGCCGACCCCGCCGAACACCACCACCATGAAACTGTCGATGATGTAGCTCTGGCCGAGATTGGGAGAGACGTTATCGATCTGCGACAGCGCGACGCCCGCGAGCCCGGCAACACCCGAACCGAGCGCAAAGGTGAAGGCATCCACCCAAGGCGTGCGAATGCCCATGGAAGACGCCATGCGGCGGTTCTGGGTCACAGCGCGCATCTGCAGGCCGAAGGCGGAGCGCTTCAGGAGAACCAGCAACGCGAAGAAGACGGAGAGCGAGAAACAGACGATCCAGACCCGGTTCCAGGTGAAGTTGAGGTAACCGACACTGAAGGAGCCGGACATCCAGCTCGGGCTGCCGACTTCCCGGTTGGTGGGGCCGAAGATGGAGCGCACGCCCTGTTGCAGGATCAGCGAGATGCCCCAGGTGGCGAGCAGCGTTTCCAGAGGTCGTCCATAGAGATAGCGGATGACACCGCGTTCCATGACGAGGCCGACGCAGGCCGTGACCAGAAAGGCGGCCGGCAAGGCAATCGCCAGTGACCAGTCGAACAGGCCGGGGAAATGGCTGCGGATCAACTCCTGCACCATGAAGGTGGAATAGGCGCCGATCATCACCATTTCACCGTGCGCCATGTTGATGATGCCCATGACGCCAAAGGTGATGGCAAGGCCGATGGCGGCGAGCAGCAGCACAGAGCCGAGCGACAGGCCGTACCAGACATTCTGCGCGTAATCCCAGAAGGCAAGGGAACTCTCGATGCTGGAAATCGCCTCGTCCACATCCGGCTTCAGGCTCGGATCAACCGAAGGCGTCGCAGCCATCAGAATGCTGATCGCATCGCGCCCGCCAAGCTTCTTGATGGTGGCGATTGCTTCTTTCTTGACCTCAAGGGGGCGGTCGGAGGAGAGCAGCGAGACAGCCCGCGCCTCCTCCATCCGGGTCCGCACCTCACCGTCGGTTTCTTTGGCGATGGCGGCTTCCAGCAGTTCAAGATTTTCAGCGCTCGGCGCTTTCAGGACGGCGTCAGCCGCTGCAAGCCGCACGGATTTTTCCGGGCTGAGCAACGTCAGCCCGCCCATCGCGGCGCGGATGACGCGGCGAAGATTATTGTTCACCCTGATCTTGGTAACGGTCGCCTTCGGCGCCGAGCCGGCGCTTTCACTCGTCAGCGGGTCGATCAGTGTGAAATCGGAACCGGCAGGTTTGGTCATGAAGACGAGATTGTCTGACTTGCGCACATAAAGATCACCCGCCGCAAAAGCCTCCAGCGCCGGCACAACGCGCGCATCTCCGGTGGCAGCAATCTGCCCGATCAGCACTTCGGCCTGCTTGAAATCAGCCGTGCCGAGCTGGTCGATCAGCGCCTTTGGGTCGCTCTGCGCGAGGGACTGGGCAGCGATCCCCATGGTGAGCCAGAGGAAGATGGCTCCGAGAAAAGATCGGATCGTCATGTCGGGTTCCTTGGAGCGGTTTGCGACTCTGCGGTTGCGTGTGGCACGACCTGAATATGCGGCTTACCCCCCTCTGCCCTGCCGGGCATCTCCCCCTCAAGGGGGGAGATCGACCCGTGGCGAGGTCCCGGCCATCTCGACGTTCGAGGATGAAATGGCGGGAGAGCCTCTTGCCGATCTCCCCCCTTGAGGGGGAGATGTCCGGCAGGACAGAGGGGGGTAATTCTGGCTCAGTTTGTAAACAGTCCGCCCCTCCAAAGAGAGGCGGCGATCGTTTCCCTATCAGCTACCCTTGCCGCCACACTTGCCGGTCGCCACGTTGAAGTTGCCGCAAGACATCGGCTTCCTCCAATCCGAGATCAGATCCTTCGAGTCCGGCAGATAATCCGACCATTCGTCACCCACCACCTGCGGTGTCTGCTGCACGATTTCGAACTGGCCGTCGGCCTGGATTTCACCGATCAGCACCGGCTTGGTGATGTGGTGGTTCGGCATGACGGTGGAGTAACCGCCAGAGAGGTTCGGCACGGAAACGCCGATGATCGAGTCGAGAACCTTGTCCGTATCGGTCGTGCCGGCGGATTCCACGGCCTTAACCCAGGCGTTGAAACCGATATAGGCGGCTTCCATCGGGTCGTTGGTCACGCGCTTGTCGTTTTTCGTGAAAGCATGCCAGGTCTTGATGAACTCGGCATTGACTGGCGCATCGACGGACTGGAAGTAGTTCCAGGCGGCAAGGTGGCCGACCAGCGGCGCGGTATCGAGACCGGCAAGCTCTTCTTCACCCACCGAGAAGGCGACGACCGGAATGTCTTCGGCCTTGATGCCCTGGTTGGCCAGTTCCTTGTAGAAGGGCACGTTGGCGTCACCATTGATCGTGGAAACAACGGCGGTCTTCTTGCCGGCCGAGCCGAATTTCTTGATGTCGGACACGATCGTCTGCCAGTCGGAATGACCGAACGGCGTGTAGTTGATCATGATGTCCTCTTCCTTGACGCCCTTCGACATCAGGTAGGCCTTCAGGATCTTGTTGGTGGTCTGCGGATAGACATAGTCCGTGCCGGCCAGAACCCAGCGCTCGACGCCTTCGGTATTGGCGAGGTAATCGACTGCCGGAATGGCCTGCTGGTTGGGGGCGGCACCCGTGTAGAAGATGTTGCGCGAGGATTCTTCACCCTCATACTGAACCGGGTAGAACAGGATCGAGTTCAGCTCTTCGAAAACAGGCAGAACGGATTTACGCGAGGAGGACGTCCAGCAGCCGAAAACGGCAGCGACTTTGTCCTGCGAAATCAGCTGGCGGGCCTTTTCGGCGAAAAGCGGCCAGTCGGAGGCCGGATCGACCACGACGGCTTCGAGCTTCTTGCCGAGAACGCCACCCTTTTTGTTCTGCTCATCGATGAGCATCAGCATGGCGTCTTTCAGCGTGGTTTCTGAAATGGCCATCGTACCGGAAAGAGAATGCAGCACGCCGACCTTAATCGTGTCATCGGCAGCGAAGGCGCCGTGGAAGGCGGTGGTGGACAGGATTGCGCCAAGCAGCGCGGCACTGAGCGTCTTGCGGAACATCATCGGAAGGACCCCTCTCCTTGTTGGCCTCTCGTGGAGGCTCAGCGGCATCTTCGGCCGCTGCTGGAGGGACTATCGATCTCGTAAGCGCGAAACCGTATACGTCAATTGACGTAGGCGGGGTGGCGAAAGGTGCAGGGGACGGAACTACCGGACAGAGCGGCCTATGTAGACCGAGAGGTCTCGGCTTGTTTCTTCTCCCCGCCGGGGAGAAGAAAGGCGCGGCAACGTTTCACATCAAGAATGCGGCTTGCGGTCGCTCTCTTCGTCCCGGATCGCCTCGTCATGATACCAGGAGCCGAAATCCACATGCGGCTCTCTCGCCTCGCGTTCGAGGTCGCTCAAGCCATTGGTGCGGAACTTGGAGACGCCAGCGCGCCCGCCAACAGGGAATTGGTAGATCGTTGCCGTCTCACGATGAAAGCCAGTCGCCATTTCGGTCATCTCACTCTGTTTGCATCGAAGCACTTGGTCATGGAATCAAACCCGTGAAAGCCGGATTCGCTCCCTTTGATTAAAAAAAAATCACGTTGCGGAAAATATAGGCATAGACAGTGGTTTCGACAAGAAAAACCATTCCGAAAGCGCTGGTTTTTAGGGCAAATGCCAATCCCTCGCGCGCAATTGAATTTCCCGCATCGCAGCATCGCATGGGACTGTCGCGCGCCAGCTATCTATCAGGATTCAATGATGAAACTTGAGGGGTGATTTACCCTGTTGCGTCGCAACAGAGGCCCCTTTGCAGGAAATCCAGAGGCCCTGCGCCAACGGACCCTGAAAGATTTTTCGAAAAAATCGCCGGATATCGCGAATCTGGCACGCGGCATGCATCTAAGGGGTCAGCCCTTGAACGCGAATGCGCTTCCGGTGGTGAAAGCCGCGGGAGGCCTCAAGGCTTCGCATTGTTACCTATGAGAGGTTCGTAATGACTAAGTTCAAACTCGAGTACATCTGGCTGGACGGATACAAGCCGGTCCCCAACCTGCGCGGCAAGACCCAGATCAAGGAATTCGATGAATTTCCGACACTCGAGCAGCTGCCGCTTTGGGGCTTTGATGGCTCCTCCACGCAGCAGGCCGAAGGCCACTCCTCCGATTGCGTGCTGAAGCCCGTCGCGATCTACCCGGATCCGGCCCGCTCCAACGGTGCGCTCGTCATGTGCGAAGTCATGATGCCCGATGGCGTCACCCCGCATCCGTCGAACAGCCGCGCAACCATCCTCGACGACGAAGATGCATGGTTCGGCTTCGAGCAGGAATACTTCTTCTACCAGGACGGCCGCCCGCTCGGCTTCCCGGAACAGGGTTACCCGGCTCCGCAGGGTCCTTATTACACCGGCGTCGGCTTCAAGAACGTCGGTTCGGTTGCCCGCGAAATCGTTGAAGAGCACCTTGATCTCTGCCTCGAAGCCGGCATCAACCACGAAGGCATCAACGCCGAAGTGGCCAAGGGCCAGTGGGAATTCCAGATTTTCGGCAAGGGCTCCAAGCGCGCCGCCGACCAGATCTGGATCGCTCGTTACCTGCTGCTGCGTCTTTGCGAACAGTACGGCATCGACGTCGAATTCCATTGCAAGCCGCTCGGCGACACCGACTGGAACGGTTCGGGCATGCACTGCAACTTCTCCACCAAGTACATGCGTGAAGTTGGCGGCAAGGAATATTTCGAAGCCCTCATGGCCGCTTTTGCCAAGAACTGGAAAGAGCACATCGACGTATACGGTCCGGACAACCATCTGCGCCTGACCGGCAAGCACGAAACCGCTCCGTGGAACAAGTTCTCCTACGGCGTGGCAGACCGTGGCGCGTCGATCCGCGTTCCGCACTCTTTCGTCAACAACGGTTACAAGGGTTACCTTGAAGACCGTCGTCCGAATTCGCAGGGCTGCCCTTACCAGATCGCTTCCGTCGTCCTGAAGACGATCGCGGAAGTGCCGCTCGCAAAGTCGGCTGCTGCCTGATATCGAACTGATGGCGTCGCCCGAACCGGGCGACGCCATTTTTCTGTCCACCGAACGGCCAGGCGGACAGGTGGCCTTTCGCCCGTCGCCACATGCGGCATAGTCATCCCGGCGCAGGCATCTGCGTGGTTTTGAGCGATGGCATCGCCGCTTCCTTGACCCGGACAGGGTTCGCCCCGGTGCCTCAAAGCAGGCCATGTGCTTTCGAGCAGAAAGGTGAACGATGGGCATTCTCGACAAATTTTCCCTCAAGAACCGTACCGCCATCATCACCGGCAGCGGCCGCGGCCTCGGTTTTGAAATCGCCAAAGCCTTTGCCGAAGCTGGCGCCCATGTCTGGCTGACCGGCCGCAATGCCGAGACGTTGCAACAGGCGGTCGACACGTTGCGCGAAGCGGGCGGAAAGGCGGATTATGCCGCCTTCGATATTGCCGATACCAGAGCCGGGGCGGCGCTGGTCCACCGCATCATGAGCGAACTGGGCCACCTCGATATTCTCGTCAACAATGTCGGCGCGCGCGACCGCCGCCCGCTGTCCGAGTTCAGCGACGAGGACGTGCTGGAATTGATCCGCACAGACCTCACCTCCTCCATTTCCCTGTCGCGCGATGCGGCGGAAGCCATGGCGGCAAAGACCTATGGCCGCATCATCACCATCACCTCCATTCTTGGCCACATCGTGCGGCCGGGCGATGCGATCTATCCCGTCGCCAAACAGGGGCTGACGGGCCTGATGCGGGCGATTGCCGTGGAATATGGCGCGCGCGGCATCACCAGCAACGCCATTGCGCCGGGCATGTTCGCCACCGAAACCAACGCCGCCCTTGCCGAAAATCCTGAGATGGTGGCCTTTGCCAAGCTTCGTGTACCGCTGGAGCGCTGGGGCAGACCGGACGAGATTGCCGGTGCGGCCCTGTTTCTGGCCAGCGACGCGGCCTCCTTCGTCAACGGCCATGTGCTGACGGTGGATGGCGGCATGTCGGTGCGCCTGTGAAAGGCCGCGGGCGGAAAGGCGCTCAATAGGCATGGCGGCACGGCAACGCATCATCCCCGTCAGGCGCGAATATAACCGCTGGGTCGCCAACCAGACGCTGGAAGATTATGCGTTGCGTTTTACCGCCAAGAGCGCCCGGCAATTTTCCTCCAACCGCATTTCCCACACCGCCATCGGCGCGATTTCCTTTCTGGCGCTGGAAGCCATCGGCGGGGCAATCACGCTTTCCTACGGCACCACCAACGCTTTTTACGCCATCCTTGTCGCCGCCGTCGCCATGCTGGCCGTCGGCCTGCCGATAAGCCGTTATGCCATCCGCCACGGCGTCGATATCGATCTGCTGACACGCGGCGCAAGCTTCGGTTACATCGGCTCCACCATTACCTCGCTGATTTACGCCGCCTTCACCTTCATGCTCTTTGCCATCGAGGCGTCGATCATGTCCGGCGCGCTGGAACTGGCGCTCGGCATTCCGCTCTGGATCGGCTACATCATCTCCGCCGTCATGGTCATTCCGCTCGTCACCCATGGCGTGCGGCTTATCAGCCGTTTCCAGATCGTCACCCAGCCCTTCTGGATCGTCCTCAACATCCTGCCCTTCATCTTCATCGCCTTGATGGACTGGGAGAAATACGATCTCTGGCGCGCCTTTGCCGGCATTCACCACGCCTCCGGCCCGCCGGGCACCATCGCGGATTTCAATCTCGTGGAATTCGGCGCAGCCTCCGCCGTCATTCTGGCTTTGATGTCGCAGATCGGCGAACAGGTGGACTTCCTCCGCTTCCTCCCCGCCGAAGGCCAAAGCCGCCTGCGCCACCGCCTCGCCGTCTTTCTGGCCGGTGCGGGCTGGGTTGTTGTCGGCGTACCGAAGCTCTTGGCCGGCTCGTTCCTTGTCGTGCTGACCTTCAGCTCCGGCGTTTCGGTCGATCGCGCCGCCGATCCGGCGCAAATGTATCTCACCGCCTTCGGTTACATGATCCCAAACCAGACGGCGGCAATGCTGCTGATGGTCGCCTTCGTGGTCGTCTCGCAGCTGAAGATCAACGTCATGAACGCCTATGCGGGGTCGCTCGCTTGGTCGAATTTTTTCTCCCGCCTCACCCACAGCCACCCCGGCCGCGTCGTCTGGCTGGTGTTCAATGTGGCCATTGCGCTGCTCTTGATGGAACTCGGCATCTACCGGCTGCTTGAGGAAACGCTCGGCATCTTCTCCATCATCGCCATGGCGTGGCTCTGCACCATCTCGGCCGATCTCTTCATCAACAAGCCGCTTGGCCTTGCCCCGCCGGGCATAGAGTTCAAGCGCGCCCATCTCTACGATATCAACCCGGTCGGCGTCGGCTCCATGGCGCTTTCCGCCACCATTGCGCTGATGGCGCATTTCGGCACCTTCGGCCCGCTCGCCGCCTCGCTCGCGCCCTATCTCACACTCATCGTCGCCTTCATCGCCTCGCCGCTGATTGCCTGGGGCACCAAAGGCAAATTCTACCTTGCCCGCAAGCCGCGCCAGCAGTGGCGCGAAGAAAGCAGCATCACCTGCTCCATCTGCGAGCATCCTTTCGAGCCTGAGGACATGGCCTGGTGCCCGGCCTATGCCGCGCCGATCTGTTCGCTCTGCTGCTCGCTGGACAGCCGCTGCCACGACATGTGCAAGCCGAAGGCGAAGCTGAACTATCAGGTCGCCACCGTCGCCAAGACCTTCCTGCCGAGACAGCTTGTGGCAAAACTCGCCACCCGCCTCGGGCGCTACGGCATGGCGGCGGCGATTGCCGTCACCACAATCGGTGGCATTCTGGCCATGATCGCGCATCAGGTCGGCACGGCCTCGCCGGAAACGGCAGATGTGGTGAACCGCACCATCCTCATCGTGTTTTTCGTCTTCGCCGTCATTGCCGGCATCGTCTGCTGGTTCCTCGTCCTTGCCCATGACAGCCGGGTGGTGGCGGAAGAGGAATCCTCCCGTCAGAACACGCTGCTCTTGAAGGAAATCGCCGCCCACAAGAAGACAGATGCGGCCCTTCAGGATGCCAAGGAAACGGCTGAGGCCGCCAACCGCGCCAAGAGCCGTTATGTCGTCGGCCTCAGCCACGAGCTGCGCACGCCGCTGAATGCCGTTCTCGGCTATGCCCAGATCCTCGAGCGCGACGAGACCATTCCCCCTCCCCGGCAATCGGCGATCAAGGTCATCCGCCGCTCGGCAGACCACCTCTCGGGCCTGATCGACGGACTGCTGGATATTTCCAAGATCGAGGCGGGCCGCCTGCAGGTCTATTCCAACGAGATCAACATTCAGGATTTCCTCGATCAGATCGTCGATATGTTCCGCCCGCAGGCGCAGGCCAAGGGGCTGGAATTCCGCCACGACCGCTCGCCCGCTCTGCCGCAATATGTGCGAACCGATGAAAAGCGGCTGCGCCAGATCCTCGTCAACCTGCTTTCAAACGCCATCAAGTTCACCGATCATGGCGCCGTCACCTTCGATGTCGGTTATCGCAGCCAGGTGGCGAGCTTCACCGTGTCCGATACCGGCCGCGGCATTGCCGAAAAAGACCTCGCCCGCATCTACGAACCCTTCCAGCGTGGCGAGGCCGAAAGCGTGCGCCCGATGCCAGGCCTCGGCCTCGGCCTCACCATCACAAGGCTTCTGACAAATACGCTCGGCGGCGAAATTTCCGTCTCCAGCGAAAAGGACAAAGGCTCCACCTTTCGCGTGCGCCTCATGCTATCCGCCGTCCACCGGCCAAACACGGCGCCAGCGCCGGAAAAGACCATCCGCTCCTATTCCGGTCCACGCCGCACCATCGTTGTGGTCGATGACAACGAGGATCACCGCGAGCTGATGCGGCAGGTGCTGTCGCCGCTCGATTTCGTGGTGCTGACCGCGCAATCCGGCCCCGAATGTCTTACCCTCATCGAAGGGGTGAAGCCCGATCTTTTCCTCATCGATATTTCCATGCCCGGCATGACCGGCTGGCAGCTGGTGACGAAACTGCGCGAGGCGGGTCAGACGGCCCCGCTCATCATGCTCTCAGCCAATATAGGGGACGGCACTGTCGCGGGCGCCGGCGATGACAATCACAACGACGCCATCGCCAAGCCGGTCGATATCCGCCACCTCTGCGACAGGCTCGCCGTGCATCTCGGGCTGAAATGGATTTACGATACCGATCTGCCCCCCGCACCGGAGCCGCAGCCGCCTGCCGAGATCGTCCATCCGGGAGCCATTCACATCCAGGATTTGCAGCGGCTGGGCGAAATAGGCTACATACGCGGCATCGAAGCGAAACTCGCCGATCTTGCCCGCAACACGGAAAACCTGCCCTTCACGCAGGAGCTCGGCGCCTATGTGCAGGCTTTCGATCTGGCCGGTTACGCGCATTTTCTCAAGCGGTTCGAAGACAGTGACAGGGGAGACCTCAAGGCATGAGCGCTCAGGCGGCGGCCCCGAGAGACATCGTATTGCTGGTGGATGACAGCCCGGAAGCGCTGGGATTCCTGACCGACGCGCTCGAACAGTCCGGCTTTTCCGCCCTCATCGCTACATCGGGACAGGCCGCGCTCAACATTGCCGAACGCATTACGCCCGATATCATCCTGCTCGACGCCGTCATGCCCACGATGGACGGTTTCGAGACCTGCCGCCGCCTCAAAGCCAATGCCGCCGTCGCGCAGGTGCCCGTCATTTTCATGACGGGACTGACCGAGACCGAACATGTGGTGCGGGCGCTGGACTCCGGCGGCGTCGATTATCTGACCAAGCCGATCAATATCGATGAGCTGCGCGCCCGCATCCGCGTGCATCTTTCCAATGCCCGTTCCGCGCAAAGCGCGCGCGTGGCGCTTGACGCCGCCGGCCGACACCTGCTTGCCGTGCGCGCCAATGGAGCCATCCACTGGTCTACGCCGCAGGCAACGCGGCTCGTCAATGCTGCGACCGGCCGGGATGACGGCATGGAAATCGTCGTCAGCCATATCGGCCGCTGGCTCGGCGAAAGGGCGGCCTCCGAAACCGGTCGCGATGCACCGCTGACGATCACCCAGGCCGGACGCCCGGCCTTGCAGCTCTCCTTCCTCGGCGCGATGGGCCCGGATGAGCATCTGTTTCGCCTGACCGCCGCCAACGAAAAGTCGGATGACCACCTTCTGAAAGAGCATTTCGCGCTGACGACGCGGGAGTCGGAAGTGCTTTTGTGGATCGCCAAGGGCAAGTCCAACCGCGATATCGGCGATATTCTCGGCCTGTCGGCCCGGACGGTGAACAAGCATCTCGAACAGATCTATGTGAAGCTCGGCGTGGAGAACCGCGCCTCTGCCGCGGTCAAGGCGGCGCATATTCTGCATCAGGGGTGAATAGCGGCGCGTGATGTGGTAAGCTAATATTGTTTAGGCCCGAGCGACGAGCCCTCGCTGATTAGCCGAGCGCCCTCCTCTTGTTTCTTCTCCCCGCCGGGGAGAAGTCCGCGGCAGCGGGATGAGGGGGCGAGGGTAGCGATAAGACCGAGAGCTTGCCCCCTCATCCGGCCGTTCCGGCCACCTTCTCCCCGGCGGGGAGAAGAAACGCGCGGCAACCACCTCCCAGAAAATCATCACCCCCTGCCCTGAACCCCAATACAGGAACGCACACCCATGAACCGTTTCATCGTCCTCTCCGGTTGCTCCGGCGGCGGAAAATCCACGCTTCTCGCCGAGCTCGCCCGGCGCGGTTTCGCCACCGTGGAGGAACCCGGCCGCCGCATCGTCATCGAAGAAATCCGCGATGGCGGCAACGCTCTGCCGTGGATAGACCTCGAAGCCTTTGCGCGCCGCGCCATTTCTGTGGCGCTTGAAGACCGTCAGCATGCGCCAGAGCACGGCACCGTCTTCTTCGATCGCGGCCTGATCGACGCCGCCTCGGCTCTACGCGAGGTCAGCGGCGACCCCGTCATCGAAACGTTGCACCGCGAACATCGCTATAACAGGCTGGTCTTCCTTACCCCGCCCTGGCCGGAAATCTATCGGGCAGACGCGGAGCGGCGGCATGATTTTGCCGCGGCCGTGGCAGAATACGACCGCCTCGTCAGGGATTATCAAGCTCTTGACTATGAGACCGTCGTCCTTCCGAAATCAGGTGTCGAAGAGCGTGCTGAGGTCATTTTGGAGCGGCTGGATGGAGCGCAGCTGTCTCAGCGATTTTCCAGCAGCTGCGACACGGTCACAAACTCGAACCCGCGCTGACGCAGTCCATCGATGATCAGCGGCAAGGCCTGCCGTGAAGTCTCGCGGCTGCGATACATGACATGCATGATGATGATCGAGCCGTTTTTCGTGTGCTCGATAACGTGCTTCGCAAGAGCCGCTGCATCCTCGGCGATATCTGGATAGGATTCCGGCTCAACATCCCACATGATTGTTTTCCGGTCATGCCGGTATAGATACCATGGCAAGCCGAGCAGCTTCTTGCCATAGGGCGGGCGGAACATGATCTCGCCTTTATGACCCGCAGTCCGAATGGCCGCATCGGTGCGCTCGATCTCGTCCCCGACCCTGCCCAGTCCCATCAAGGCCATGTTGGAATGCGTATAGCTGTGGTTTCCAACCTGATGGCCATCGCTGACGATCATGCGGGCCTGCGGCAGGTTTTCTTCAGTTTCCTTGCCCGTCAGGAAAAAGGTCGCTTTGATCCCGCGTTCCCTCAGGATCGCCAGGACCTCAGGCGTGAAACGCACCGAGGGCCCGTCGTCAAACGTCAGGGCCACCACCGGCTTCGGCGTCTCGACCCTCGGAATGATCTCCCCGAACAATTGCGTCGTCCGGGATTTGCTGAAGAGATGAACGCCACCGAGCACCACCGCCAGCATGGCAAGACCAAGGATTAGAGACACCATCCGTTTCATCGCCATTGCCACCCCTCATTGCAGTTTTCGGGAGGTTTTGTCTCTCGCCTTATTGTCTCCAGTGTGGCGCCTGTCGCGCAAAAGAAAAGCCCGGCAGCGATGCCGGGCTTCGATAGGGTGTCGCAAAAGGCTTAGCTGCCCTGCTGGATGTAGGTGAACTTGCCGTCCGGACCCTTCTTCCACTCGTACATGACATAGCCAGGAAGCTTCGGGTCACCCTTCTCATCGAAGGAGATCTCGCCGAGCGCCGTCGGGAAGCTACCCTTCTTCAGCGCTTCGGCAACCCTTTCAGGCTCCACGGAACCGGCTGCCTTGGCAGCGCCGGCAATCGCCTGCAGGGCTGCATAGGAGTAGAGCGTATAGGCTTCCGGGTTGAAACCGGCGGCCTTGAACTTCTCTACCAGTTCCTTGTTTTCAGGGCGCAGTGTCGGATCAGGACCGAAGGTGTTGAGCGTGCCTTCGACGGCGTCGCCGGCGATGGAAGCCAGTTCGTTCGATACGATACCGTCGCCCGAGACGAGCTTGGCCTTCAGGCCCTGGTCAGCCGCCTGGCGGATGATGAGGCCGGCTTCGGTGTGCAGGCCGCCCCAGTAGATGATGGAAACGCCGGCTTCCTTCATCTTGGAGATCAGCGCCGAGAAGTCCTTGTCGCCGACATTCACGCCTTCGTACATGGCTTCCTTCACGCCGGCGGCATTGGCTGCCTTCTTGGTTTCATCGGCAAGGCCCTGACCGTAAGGCGTCTTGTCGTGAATGATGGCGATCTTGGCGTCCTTGAAATGATCGGCAAGATACTTGCCGGCGATGCCGCCCTGCTGGTCGTCACGGCCGCAGGTGCGGAACGTGTTCCACAGACCGCGCTCGGTGAACACGGGGTTGGTCGCGGCAGGCGTGATTTCGAGAATGCCGTTTTCGGCGTAAACTTCGGACGCCGGAATGGAAACGCCGGAGTTGAAGTGACCGACAACGAATTTCACGCCGTCAGCGACGAATTTATTGGCGACCGAAATACCCTGCTTGGGGTCGGATACGTCGTCGCCCAGCACGATCTTGATCTGCTCGCCATTAATGCCGCCGGCGGCATTGATGTCTTTCGCAGCCTGTTCGGCACCCTTCTGGATCTGAGCGCCGAAAGCAGCGTTCGGGCCAGTCAGCGGTGCGCCGACGGCGATCACGACATCGGCCCAGGCCGAACCGCCAAACGCGACCATGGCGGTCAGCGCGACAGCGGAAAGAAGAGACTTCTTCATTACTTTACTCCCAGTTCCTTTGGATGGGTTGTTTGCGAGGACCTGTTCAGTACCCACCTTAACCGAACAGGAAACGTTCCACTCTGCCGAGTATTAGTGACCCCGGAAAATACCGGCTGTCAATTTTTCTTTTTATAGGAAAATGCCGACGTGCGGTCGTAGAGCCAATAGTAATTATTGACCATCTGGCTCGTCCGGCGCATGCGGAAACCGATGCTGGAAAAAACCAGAAGAAGAACGACGTCAAACACGTAGTAGAAGCCGTTGATGAATGGCCCATCGAACAGCGCGTGATGCAAAAACCGCATCACCACGCCCAGCGCGAGCGTGTAGATCACCACCCGCGTATAACCACCCCAGCCGTCGGCAACGGATTTGCCGGTGCGCCAAGCCGTCCAGAAACCCAGAAGAACAACCAACGCGCGCAGAACATACCGCACGCCGTTATCCGTCTCGAAAAAAAGGCCCTGCATCTCTTTCCCCATCAGTGCCGGGCTGAATACCCAGGCCCTGCCTTGTCTGTCGTCCCGTCGTTTGCCGCCGGGCATTTTATTGTTTACGCCCCGCCATGGATCCTTAAGGTTTGGCCGAAAGGATGACGGACCGCCGTTTGCAGTCTTGCGCCGCAAAATTTCCGGCGCAAGTAAAATCTTTCAGTGCCGTCCGCCTTCGAGATAGGCGGCGCGTACCTGCGGATCGGCGAGCAGTTCCTTGCCCGAACCGCTCATCGTCACCTTGCCGTTGACCATCACATAAGCGCGGTCGGAAAGCTTGAGCGCGGCGAAGGCGTTCTGCTCCACGAGGAAGACGGTCAGACCCTCTTCCTGATTGAGTTTCTTGATCGCCTCGAAAATGCCCTTGACGATCAGCGGAGCGAGACCCAGCGAAGGCTCGTCCAGCAGCAGGAGCTTCGGACGTGCCATCAGCGCGCGGCCGATGGAGAGCATCTGCTGCTCGCCGCCGGAAAGCGTGCCGCCGCGCTGGCTCTGACGCTCCTTCAGGCGCGGAAACATCACGAAGATCTTCTCGACGTCTTCCTTGAAATATTTCAGGTTATCGAGATTGGCGCCCATCTGCAGGTTTTCCAGCACTGTCATGCGCGGGAAAATCCGGCGGCCTTCGGGCGATTGGGCGATGCGCTTGCGGGCGATCAGATGGGTCGGCAGCTGGGTAATGTCCTCGCCATCGAAGATCACCTGGCCGGCGCGCGCCTGCGGGCTGCCGCAGATGGTCATCATCAGCGTCGACTTGCCAGCGCCATTGGCGCCGATCAGGCTGACGATTTCGCCCCTCTTGACTTCGACATCGACACCGGCCAGAGCCCGGATATTGCCATAATAGGTTTCGACACCCTGGACTTTCAGAAGCGGTTCACCGGACATCAGGCCGCTCCTCCGTCGAGTTCTTCCGCAATCACGTCTTCCACTTCATCATCCTCGACACCCAGATAGGCGGCGATGACCTTCGGGTCGTTCTTCACATGGTCCGGCGTGCCGTCGGAAATCTTCTGACCGTATTCCAGAACCACCACGTGGTCGGAAATCTGCATCACCACGGACATGTCGTGCTCGATGAGGAGCAGCGACGTACCCTCGTCGCGGATGCCGCGCAGCAGCGTGTTGAGCGCCAGGGATTCCTTCGGATTGAGACCGGCGGCCGGCTCATCGAGGCACAGCAGTTCCGGCCCGGTGCACATGGCGCGGGCGATTTCCAGGCGGCGCTGCGCGCCATAGGGCAGATCGCCCGCCGGATCGTCGGCGCGATCGATCAGATCGGCCTTTTCCAGCCAGTATTTGGCTTTTTCTATAGAGGCATCCACCGCCCGCCGGTATGCGGGCAGGCCGAGAAGACCGAGGATCGTGTAACCCGAGGCCTTCATCAGCGCATTGTGCTGCGCCACCAGCAGGTTTTCCAGAACGGTCAGGCCCGAAAACAGGCGGATGTTCTGGAAGGTGCGCGCCACCTTTGCCTTCTTGGTGATTTCGAAATCCGGCAGGCGCTCGAGTAGATGCGTCTCGCCATCCTGCTGGCGCATGGTGATCATGCCCATGGTGGGCTTGTAGAAGCCGGTGATGCAGTTGAAGACCGTGGTCTTGCCCGCACCGTTCGGGCCGATCAAGGCCGTGATCTCGCCGCGCTTCGCCTCGAAGGAGAAGTCGTTGATGGCCATAAGGCCGCCAAAGCGCATCGAGAGATGTTCGACCTTGAGGATCGTGTCGCCAGTGGTATTGGGTGTCATTGTTGTTGTTCCGGAAGCCATCAACCGTGACCTTCCTTGGTAAAGCTGCCGGAGACGGCCTTGCGTTCTTTAAGGAAAGCCGTGGGTTCACGCGAGCCGACGAAACCGCGCGGCTTGAACAGCATGACGATGACCATGGCAAGCCCGAACAGCAGCATACGATAGAGTTCCGGCGTGAAATCGGGCCCGAAGACATGCTTCAGGAACTCCATTTCGCGCAGAAGCTCGGTGCCGCCGACCATGACGAGCGCCGCAATGGCAATGCCGGTCAGCGAGCCCATGCCGCCGAGAACGACGATGGCGAGAATGACGGCGGATTCGAGGAACACGAAGCTTTCCGGCGAAACGAACCCCTGACGGGCGGCGAAGAAGGAACCGGCAAAACCGCCGAACATTGCGCCCGTGGCAAAAGCGGTGAGCTTGGTGATGACCGTATCGATGCCGAGCGAACGGCAGGCGATCTCGTCCTCACGCAGCGCTTCCCACGCCCGGCCGATGGGCATGCGGCGCAGGCGGATGGTGACATAGGCCGTCAGCATGCACAGCAGCAGGATCACGTAGAACAGGAAGATCTTGTAATAGGCCGAGGACATCGACAGGCCGAACGCCTTGGCGAAATTGTTCGGCGCGCCGACATCGAACGACCAGATGCCGAAGATCGACGCCTTGGCGATGCCGGAAATACCGAAAGTGCCCTTGGTCACATCCGTCCAGTTGAGCAGCACGAGACGGATGATTTCACCGAAGGCGAGCGTGACGATTGCCAGATAGTCGCCGCGCAGGCGCAGCACCGGAAAGCCGAGGATGATGCCCCAGAAGCCTGCCAGAATGCCGGCAACCGGCAGCAGCACCCAAAACGACAGGCCGAACTGGCTGGAGAGCAGCGCATAAGAATAGGCGCCCACCGCATAAAAGGCGACGTAACCGAGATCGAGCAGGCCGGCAAGGCCGACGACGATGTTCAGACCCCAGGCCAGCATCACATAGATCAGGATCTGGATGCCGAAATTGTCGACGAATTTCAGCGAGCCCTGGAAACCGAAGAGCTGCACCGCGATAACGGGATAAAGCAGCAGCAGAACCAGCGCCAGCTTCAGAAAGTGCTTGTGGAAAAAGCCCTTTTCCTCGGAAATCTCCAGAACGCCGCTCTTGGCCTTGGCCAGCTTGCGACGATCCAGCGACGGCTTGATAAAGCCGACCATAAGGAAGCGGCCGATGGCGGCAACGGCGACGAAGATCGCCAGAAGGCCCCAGCGCGTGCCCCAGATCAGCTGGTTGTTGATGTCCTGATAGGTGACGATGCCGACATAAAGAATGAACATGCCGAACGAGATGACGCCCGCAATCAGGCCCTCCTTCACGGCTGTCGCCATCAGGCTGGGGCCGGAAGAGGTGTTTTCGGAAGCGATATTGGCCATGGGATCACACCTTCTCGACTTCCGGGCGACCGAGGATGCCGGTCGGCTTGAAGATCAGCACGAAAGCCAGGATGCCGAAAGCCGCGACATCCTTGTAGGCGATGGAGAAATAGGCCGACCACAGCGATTCGATCAGGCCGATCAGGAGGCCGCCGAGAACAGCGCCCGGCAGCGAGCCGATGCCGCCCAGAACGGCTGCGGTAAATGCCTTGACGCCGGGAATGAAGCCGTCGCTGAAAGAGGCAACACCATAATACATCAGATACATGGTGCCGGCGACCGCGGCGAGTGCTGCACCCATGATGAAGGTGATGGAGATGGTCTTGTCGACATCAACGCCGAGCAGCGCCGCCATCTTGCGATCCTGTTCGGTGGCGCGCTGCGCCCGGCCGAGCGGGGTCTTGTTGACGATATACCAGAAGGCGAAGAGCAGCACCGAGGTGACGACCATGATGATCAGCTGCTTCAGCGACACGGTGATGGCGCCGAAATGATAGCTTTCGGTCACCAGCGACGGGATCGGCTTGTTGCGTGGACCCTGCGTGACCTGGATGAAATTGGACAGCGCGATCGACATGCCGATGGCAGTGATCAGCGGCGCAAGACGGAAGGAGCCTCTGAGCGGGCGGTAGGCGACGCGTTCGATCACCCAGTTCCACAGGCCGGTCATCAGCATGGCGACGACCATCATCAGAAGCAGAAGAAGCGCCACCGGAATGCCGGCGACAAAGGATGTCACGATCAGGAAAACGATCAGCGCGGCGAAGCCGCCGAGCATGAAAATATCGCCATGGGCGAAGTTGATCATGCCGATGATGCCGTAAACCATCGTATAGCCGATAGCGATGAGGCCGTAGATCGATCCAAGAGTCAGCCCGTTTATGAGCTGCTGGATAAAATACTCCATGTCTTTCCCCCGGGCACGACCTCAAATGGGCCACGCCTCGTTATGTTAATTATAGGGGCGCGCTTGCAGGCAGACCCCCACCCTCAAAATGCATATCGTGTTCGTTAAAAATGTGAAGTCAAAAACGGGCGATCCTGCACAAAATTTGGAATTTCCACACTAGCTGCCGCTTTCCCGATCAAAAGAGCCATGATTTTGGCAGGAAGTGCTGAAAAAATGACGGTCGAATGCTTATTTTAGCATTGTCCAACGCCATTATTTGACGGGCAGTGGGCAAAGGAGTAGCGAAGATCGGAACGGCGATATCCCGCAGACGGGATTCAATTGGCAAAGAGATGATCGACATATTGACGAAAGCGGCGCTGGACGCCGGGCAGGCCATCATGGCGGTCCACCGTGCCGGCCCGCATGTGTCGTACAAGGATGACTGCTCGCCGGTGACGGAAGCCGATCAGCGTGCCGAAGCGATCATTCTTGCGGCCCTGGCCGCCCATTTTTCCGATATACCGGTGGTTGCCGAAGAGGCCGTGTCGAGTGGCATCCTGCCGGAAACCGGAGCGGAATTCTTTCTCGTCGATCCGCTGGATGGAACCAAGGAGTTCATTTCCGGCAAGGATGATTTCACCGTCAACATCGCGCTCATCCGTAACGGCGCTCCGGTGGCCGGTGTGGTTTACGCCCCCTGTCGCGGACAGGCGTGGACCGGCGAGGGCAACGCCGCCGAAAAACTCGCCATATCGGCCGAAGGCGTCATCCTGTCGCGCCACCCCATCCGGGCCCGCCAGCGCGGCACTTCCCCCGTGGCGCTGATCAGCCGCTCGCACTGCACCGCACGAACGGAAGCCTTCGTGGCCGAACATGGACTGAAGGACTGTATTTCTGTCGGCTCGTCGCTGAAATTCTGCATGCTGGCGGAGGGTGCCGCCGATATCTACCCGCGCTTCAGCCGCACCATGATGTGGGACACGGCGGCGGGCGACGCCGTGCTGCGCGCCGCCGGCGGCCGGACGCTGGACTGCTCGGGCCTTCCACTAACCTATGCGGTGAAGGGCGATGGCGAGGATGCGCTGGCCAATCCGGATTTCATTGCCGAAGGGGCGATGGCGGTGGAACACGCGGGGTAACGGGCGCTCGGCGTTTGCTGCGGCTCTTGCGACGGGCGGCATTGGTGAGCTTCGGTGTGTGCGGCTTTACCCCCCTCTGCCCTGCCGGGCATCTCCCCCTCAAGGGGGGAGATCGACTCGCGGATAGGTCTCCCCCATCTCAACGTTTGCGAATGAAGTGGCGGTAGCGCTTCCTGCCGATCTCCCCCCTTGAGGGGGAGATGCCCGGCGGGGCAGAGGAGGGTAAAGCCACACACACCAAGGCCCCCAAAAAATAATCTTGTCCCCGCTCATCCCCGCCCCACGCCACCACCTCACAATGCCCCCGCAACGAAACACCGCAGCGCGGAAGGCACATCATGACCGAACAGACGGCGAGACTTCGGCTTCCCTATATCCTCCCCTCGCAGGCGCAGAAACACGTCACCCACAACGAGGCGCTGCAACGGCTCGACGCGATCGTGCAGCTGGTCGTCAAGGCTGTGGTTGCCGCACCGCCCGAAAACGCCGCCGAGGGAGATTGCTTCCTCCTCTCCGCCGACGCTACCGGCGATTGGGCCGGCAAGGGCGGCAGGCTCGCCTTCCGGCAGGATGGCGCGTGGCTCTCGATCACACCGCAGCCCGGCTGGACGGCATGGTTTGCGGCCGAAAGCAGATATCGCGTCCTGCGCGACGGCGGCTGGCGTGACCTGCCACTGCCGGCCACCGGTCGGCTGGAAAGCATGGGAATCGGCACGGAGGCCGATGCCGTCAACCGGCTGGCGCTCGCCTCCCCCGCCAGCCTTTTCACCCACCCGCAGAATGACGGCAGCCACCGCATGACGATCAACAAGGCGGGCCGGGCCGATACAGCCTCATTGCTGTTCCAGTCCGGCTGGAGCGGCCGCGCAGAGATGGGTCTGGCGGGAAATGACGGGTTTTCGATCAAGGCCAGCACGGACGGCGCCTCATGGCACACCGCCATAGTCTGCAGCGGCGATGGTCGCGTCTCGATGCCCAACCGCCCGCTCGCCGTCGCTGGCCTGCCGGCGGGCACGACGAAGCCGGCCAATGGCTCTGCCGCCGGTTTTTCCGTGCTCTCCCTCGCTGAGGGCGGCTTTGCGCTCGGTGATGCGGTGAGTGGTGGTGGGCGCGACCTGGTGGTGCCAGCGAAGGGCCTCTATCTGGCCATATTGACGCTTGCCGTGGTCTCGTCTTCCGGCCACCGGGTGACGCTGTTGATCAACGGCGCGGCGGCCGATTTCGGCATCGCGGGCAATGTGTCAGACTCAGGCGCGTCGCAGTCGGCAACCGCCTTCCTTCGCCTCGATGCCGGCGACCGCCTGCGACTGCACCATGAGGGAACGGTGGAATTGACCCAGGGCAACGGCAAAACGTGCCTTTCGCTTGCGTGGATCTGATCTGGACAACCGATGAGAGAGAAAAATTGCGATTTTTGGAAAAATTTTTCCCCGACAAAATAAGGCGACTCGAACAAATCAGGCGAAACCGTTCAAATTCTTAATAAATTGTCACGAGCTGCTTAGGCAATTTTTAAAGGTACGGGGCTAAAGTTCCCGTCATATGGTCTTGAGTTTGTATAGAGTGTCCAATGACCGAAATGATACGCCCACGAGTTAAATATGTCATCGGCCCCGATGGCAGCCCTCTGACGATTGCGGATCTTCCGCCTGCCAATACCCGGCGCTGGGTCATTCGCAGAAAGGCAGAGGTTGTTGCCGCCGTGCGCGGTGGACTGTTGAGCCTCGAAGAGGCCTGCGAGCGTTATACGCTCACCGTTGAAGAATTCCTGTCCTGGCAGTCCTCGATTGCCGATCATGGCCTTGCCGGCCTGCGCACCACGCGCATTCAGCAATACCGCCACTGAGAAAGTGCGCCGGCGCGCCAAAGGCGCCCAACGCCGGATTTTCAAAACGCCCCGTCAGTTTATCGACGGGGCTTTCAGTTTGATTTCGGATTTTTCATTCAGAACCATGCCTGCTGACGGTGAGAGATTGTCACCGGTTTGTGTCCGCTGCGTTCGCTATCCCGCTGTTTCAATTCGGGCGCAAGCCGCTACAGTGGAGATACGAACAGCAATGGGAAGGCAGAGATAATGGATATCAAGACAACCGAAACCGGATCGCGCGGCGAATATCTCGCAACCGTCGACGGCCATACGGCGGAAATGACCTATTCCCGCACCTCCCCTTCCCTCATCATCATCGATCATACCGGCGTGCCCGATGCGCTTCGCGGCAAAGGCGTCGGCCAGGCACTTGCCGCCCACGCCATCGATGAAGCCCGCAAGGGCGGCTGGAAGATCATTCCGCTCTGCCCCTTCTTCAAGGCCCAGACCCTGCGCCATCCAGACTGGGCCGATGTTATCCAGGGCTAAGGGCGCTTTATCATCTGTCTGAGGGCAGAAGTCGCAAGCGTCGCGGCATATTTCTTCTCCCCGCCGGGGAGAAGGTGGCCCGAAGGGTCGGATGAGGGGGAAACGCCAGTAATATGCGGAGAACTTGCCCCCTCGTCCCGCTGCCGCGAACTTCTCCCCGGCGGGGAGAAGAAAAAAGCGGCTTACGCTTAATCCCTCACAGCCGTTGCAAATATCGCGTCATTTCATAAATGCGTGTCACGCCACCTTCAACGGTGGGGTCCCGGCATGCATGCTCCGGCGGACCTCTTCCCGGAATTCGAGCGTATCCTTTGCGCCGTGCACGGCCACGGCATGCTGCACGGCCGCCTCCATCAGCTCCTCCTGGGAATCGGCCGAAATGGCAACGGTGCATCTGCTGTCACTGGGAAATTCACGGCAATCGATATATTGGCGGGCCATTTTTTCCTCCCTGCAATGGCCGCCCGCACCCGCACGGGTGCGTGCGCGTAAAAGCCTCCGGCTCACGGTCGGAACCCCTGTAAAATACGCCTTTCCGCATGTCCGGACAATCGAAATCGGGGCGGCCGCCCCGTCGTGGCGCGCTGGCGAAGCAGCAAGGCAAAAGGCCGCCCTGATGGAGCGGCCTTTCGAAAAAAAGCATGTCGTCCCGTCATTGAAAGCCGCCTCCTGATCC
Source organism: Agrobacterium sp. InxBP2 (assembly GCF_026191755.1). Lineage (NCBI taxonomy): Bacteria > Pseudomonadati > Pseudomonadota > Alphaproteobacteria > Hyphomicrobiales > Rhizobiaceae > Agrobacterium > Agrobacterium sp. InxBP2. The sequence goes on along the minus strand of NZ_JAINDY010000017.1, from coordinate 122,531 downwards.
ACCGGCAGCCGTCAATGAGGACGAGGTTCGTCAGTTCTGCGCCACCTGTCAGGCGCGGGCGCGGATGGCTCCGTCGCGGTTTTCCAGTGCGGCGGCCTTTTCATATTCGGCCTGCACCTCTTCCAGCGATGCCTCGGCGGCCTCCTGCTGGGCCTTCAGTTCCCGGATGGAAACCTGAAGATTATCCGCCCGCTGGCGCGCGGCCTTGGCGAAGGTCGGATAGGCGAAATGCGTCGGATCGGTAATGCCCGACTTGCTCTCTTCCAGAGAGATCTGATGCACCAGTTCCTTTGCCATCCGCTCGAATTCGGACATCATCTGCTGCAGCTGGTTAAGCTGCCTGCGTTTTTCATTGACCTGAAATTCCTTCAGGCGAACCAGGCTGTCACGCGACTTCATACGCAATACTCCATGGATAGCGAGACCCGGATCAAAAAAGGCACTATGCCCCCTCGACCGGCCCGTTTAACCCGCCCTTTCAACCGGCCGGGTTAACCCGTTGTGCCGGAATGATTCCCGAAAGTTACCCGGCGTTAATAAAAAACCGCCGCCGTTAACCTTTCGTTTACGGGCATCGTTAATGATAAACACGATCATTTAAGGGTCGGTAAATGCCAGGTCCAAAAAAATGGGCCAGACGATGTAAGAGTCGATTGAATCACTTAGCGGGAAATCCTCACGTTAAGCTTCAATTTTGGCGATGGTGGATTCACGTGCAAAAACAGCGAAATGCCTAGTTTGCTTAATAAATTCGATACACCTTGCCAAAGGCAATTAGAATTTGTTAACCATTTGGTGGCAGCCTGCAAATCAGGCAACGTCTGGATCCGCATCGCGCGAGGCAATGTTTTACCGGTTCGCGGGCGGCAAAGGGGATAATTATGCGGGTTCTACTGATTGAAGACGACAGCGCGACAGCGCAGAGCATTGAACTGATGCTGAAGTCGGAAAGCTTTAACGTTTACACGACCGACCTCGGTGAGGAAGGCGTGGACCTTGGCAAGCTTTACGACTACGACATTATTCTTCTCGACCTTAACCTCCCCGACATGTCGGGTTACGAGGTGCTGAGAACGCTTCGGCTTTCCAAGGTCAAGACGCCTATCCTCATCCTGTCCGGCATGGCCGGCATTGAGGACAAGGTTCGCGGCCTCGGCTTTGGCGCAGACGATTACATGACGAAGCCGTTCCACAAGGACGAGCTTGTTGCCCGCATTCACGCAATCGTCCGCCGTTCCAAGGGCCATGCGCAGTCGGTCATCTCCACCGGCGAGCTGATCGTCAATCTCGATGCCAAGACGGTTGAAGTGGGCGGCCAGCGCGTTCACCTGACCGGCAAGGAATATCAGATGCTTGAGCTGCTTTCGCTGCGCAAGGGCACGACGCTGACCAAGGAAATGTTCCTGAACCACCTTTATGGCGGCATGGACGAGCCGGAACTGAAGATCATCGACGTCTTCATCTGCAAGCTGCGCAAGAAGCTGGCAAACGCCGCCGGCGGCGCGAACTACATCGAAACCGTCTGGGGCCGCGGTTATGTTCTGCGCGAGCCGGATGGCTCGACGGAATATCTCGAAACCGCCTGATTCCTGCTGGAACAGGGCTGTTTTAAAAGACCCGCTGGAAACGGCGGGTTTTTTGTTGACTGCGGGTCGCGGCAGGTCGGCAACGGCGTCCCGCTCAGGCGGAGGCGCGAGAGGACAATAAATGACGGACACAATCCCCACCCTCGTGACAAATCGCCTTAACCTTCGCCAACCGCGACTGGACGATTTCCCGGCCTATCGTGATTTCATGGCGTCACCGCGCTCCACCGGCGTCGCCGGACCGCATGATCTTGCCGCCGCATGGGCCATGTTCTGTCAGGACAGGGCATTGTGGTCGTTCTTCGGTCACGGCGCGCTGATGATCGATCTCGCCGAGAGCGGCGAATGCATCGGTCAGGTCGGCATCAATCACGGCCCCCTCTATCCCGAGAAGGAACTGGGCTGGCTGCTTTACGACGGTCATGAAGGCAGGGGTTATGCGGCGGAAGCCGCAACGGCGCTGCGGGACTGGGCCTTCGATACGCTGAAGCTTCCAACCCTCGTCAGCTATGTCAGCGCAGGCAACCGCCAATCCGCCGCCGTTGCGGAGCGAATCGGCGGGGTGCTGGACACTGCCGCGCCGCGCCCGCTGCCATCCGATCTGGTCTATCGCCATGATGTGCAAAGGGATCGGCATGCAAGGACGTGATCGATAGAGCCGCATTTATGCGGCCCGTCTTTATTTTAAAGCGTCACGCAGAAAGGTCGTGACTGCACCACGGATCTCCTGATGCAGTGCCGCCCTGTCTCTTCCGCCACCGCTGCGGCATATGAATGCTTCATCGGGCGATTCTTCCAGCAGGCGTTTTTCGCCATCTTCCTTGCATATCTGCATGAAACTCAAATGGGTGGCGTCCGGTATCACATGATAGGTGGTCGTCGCCTTTGGCAGAAGAGCGGCGACACGGTCTGAATCGGCTTTGATCGCCGCAATCTCCGGCGTTTCCACGCCAGCGGCCATCACCAGAACCGGAACGTCCACCTGTCGCAACGTCTCAGGCAAAAAGCCCGCCGCCGGGCCCAGATCAAGCGAAACGACAGCGCGAATACGGTTATCATACCTGCTCATTGAGAGGCGCGGATCGGCCTTTCCACCACCAATAATTCCCACCTTGCTTAAGAGCCGGTTGGCTTTGCATTGCGGCGGCAGCGGCGTCACATCGCAACCTTCAAGAGCAAGATCGGCACTATATCTTGCGCCTGCGAGTTCCATCGCGGTCCAGCCGCCAAGCGAATGGCCGATGACTGCGATGCGCCGACTGTCGATGAGCCCGGCAAGCGCCTCATCTTTGAGGAGCGCTGTCAGGACCGTACTGATGGCGCGTGGCCTTTCCCAAAGTGCCACCACCTCGTTTCCCTTCTGCGCCTCGAAATCTTCGCCAGCATGATCGGGTGCGGCGACGACATAACCATCATGCACCAGTTCACCCGCAAGCCAGTTGAGGTTGCGCCAGCTGCCGCCGTAACCATGAGACAGCAGCACAAGCGGGTGAGAACCCGGGGCACGGGAGGCGTCCCGGAGAACATCAAGCCCGAAAAATATGGCGTTCTCGCCGACAGTCTCCGCTTTCCCGGAAGACGTGGTTGGATACCACATTGAAACTGCGAGAGTTTTTCCGCCTTGATCAGCCGGCAACTCAATCTGTTTGAAACCTATGGCCTCTTTGGCGGTCACGCTTGCGGTCAGCGCGAAAAGGAGCATTGCTAGTGTCAGTATGCGCATGTTTGTCTCTCCGTTGGTCTGGACGGAGAAAAGATTGGCTTATCCGATTGCTGTAGAGACCTTGAACGCGCTCGTCGTCGTGCTCGATCGTGATCGAGGCCGTCGCGGCAACGGCCAGGTTCACGTGACGGATCAGATCGCTGCAAGCTGCTGGAGATGGCCTGTCATGCCGACACCCTCCCCGCCCGAATTCACCGTATCGAAGTAGTCGTGCCAGCCGCTCTCGGCGGTTGCCTCCACTACTATGAGTCAAAGCCCTTTGTCCGTGCTTTGGACGTCGTGGAGTTAGGGTGTCCTGATCCGCTCGAAAAGCCGCACGGGGCTTTCCCGGAAGGTCGTCTCCCGGAAAGGGCGGAAGCCGAAGCGGGTGGCGATTGCGAGGGAGGGTACGTTGAGCGGATCGATCATGCACACGATCCGGTTCGATATGCCCTGCGTGTCGAACCAGCCAAGCGCGGCCTGCACGGCTTCGCTTGCCACGCCCTTGCCCGTCAGATCCCTGTCGATCTTCCACATGGCCTCCGGTGCGGTGTCGAAATCCGCGCCATGTCCGCGGCGCATATGGGCGAGACCCACCTCGCCAACGATTCGTCCCGTGGACAGTTCCTCGACCACGAAAGGCCCGAAACCGAAGACGGACCAGTGGCCGATGAAACGCAAAAGCCGCGCGAAAGCGAGTTCGGGATCGAGCGGCGCTATTGAGTTCACTCCCGGAATGGGTTGAACGGCCGCGCTCCAGAAAGCGCAATAACGCGCTTCGTCCTCGATGGCATGCGGCCGAAGACAAAGACGCGCGGTTTCGACACGAATCATGAGACCTCCCCTGGAAACGAAAAAGGGCCGGGCGCTGGCAAAACCGGCCCGACCCCTGATGGCATCACTGTCGCATTGAAACGATCACGCCGCGATCGTCTTTGCCGTGAAGACGATACGATCGTCATGCACCTTGTATTCCACCGTCATATTGGCCTCCTCGGCCAGAAGCAGCGTGTAATAGGGCTGAACGGAATGGGCGTCGACCGCCTCTTCCAGCCTGCCCTCGTAGATTTCCACGAACTTGCCCGGCACGCGCATCATCCGGCCCTTGACGGTGATTTCGAACTTGGCGTCGCCATCGGGGTTTTCAAGCAGCACATCCACATTGCCACCGCGCGGTATCGCGCCATAGGCCACGAGGAAGAGGTTGAGCAGAAGCTTGACGCGGTTCTTGGCAACGATGGCGCGCGGGCCGTTCCAGCTGACTTCCGCCTTCTTTTCGGCCTCTGCAAAATCCTTGGCGGCCTTTTCGGCCTCGCCGGTATCGATCGACGCGCCGGCGGAACCGGAAGCACCGAAAGCAAGGCGGGCGAACTTCAGCCGCACGGATGCGTTAAGGGCTGACGTGCGGATGAGATCGAGCGCATCGTCATCCGTGCCGCCCTCGTCCAGCAGTTCGAGGCCGTTATTGATGGCGCCGACAGGCGAAATCACATCATGGCACACACGGCTGCACAGAAGGGCCGCCAGATCGGGACCGGACAGCGTGATATTGAGTTTGCTGGTCATAAAATTCTCTCCTGCGCAAGGGAGGCGCGGACGGTGTGGAAATTGTTAAGCCATAATGACACCATATTTGGTAAACCGATTGTTAATAGGATGGTTTCAAAATGCCAAATGCCTTAACAGGCCACACTGGAGCCCCGTGTATCCGCCAGGATGCGCGAAACATGCTGTAGAACTTTGACTCTGCGCGTCGGCCCTTTCGAAAAACCGATTCGGATTTTCGAACCGACGCGCTAACGAAACAGACGGACGGACATGACGATGCGCCTTAAGAAAACCCGCACCATTGCACGCCTCGGACTGGGAAAGATCGTCGCGCTCCTCGCGAGCCTGCTGATATGGGTCGCACCGGCCGCGGCCCAGAACAGCGATCAATATTCTTTCCAGGAAGTCGTGGATGCAGGCCACGGATTCTTCGGCGAAACCACCGGCGGCCTTGCCAAGGTGGTGGAGCGCGCCTTCCAGCAATACGGTCTTCCGAACGGTTACATTCTCGGCCAGGAGGGCTCCGGCGCCTTCGTTGCCGGCCTCACCTATGGCGAGGGCACGCTTTACACCAAGAATGCCGGCCAGCACCCCGTCTTCTGGCAGGGACCGTCGCTCGGCCTCGATTACGGCGGCCAGGGCACCCGCGCCATGATGCTGGTTTACAATCTGCCCTCGGTTGATTCGCTCTATCGCCGTTACGGCGGCGTCAGCGGCTCCGCTTTCATCGTCGCCGGCGTCGGCATGACCTATCTGAAAAGCAGCGAAGTCACGCTCGCCCCCATCCGCACCGGCATCGGCGCACGCCTCGGCATCAATGTCGGTTACCTGAAGCTCACCCAGCAGCCGACCTGGAACCCCTTCTGATTCGCTGAGGTCTAACCGGAGCTAACGGTGGTCTATAGGATGAGGCATTGCGGCAGCTTTCTTCTCCCCGCCGGGGAGAAGGTGGCCCGAAGGGTCGGATGAGCGGGCAACCTTGCCGTATCTCATAACCCTCGCCCCCTCACACCGCTGCCGCGGACCTCTCCCCCTCGGGGAGAAGAAACAAGCGGCAAGGTCCCGCCCACGAATTGCCAAAGGGAAACCCCTCCCCACGGTTGCAATAATAGCGTAACGTGTTTTCGCGCCCCTCTTTCCGAATGCGCGCGTATCTGAGTTTCGGAGACTGTAAAGCGTGATCGAATATGCCATTCTCTTCGGATTGGGTTTTCTCACCGCAACCCTGCTGGCCCTGTTGATCGCACCCGCGATCCACCGCCGCATCGTCGCTTATACGGAAAACCGCATACGCGCGACAGTGCCCATCAGCCCGCAGGAAGTCCGCGCCCAGAAGGACATGGCGCGTGCGCTCTACGCCGCCGAAAACGCCAAGGTCCGCCAGGAACTGGAAACGGAGCGGGAAAAGAACACCTCGCTACGCCTCGCCAACGAGGCCGCTTCCAGCGATGCCTATCGCCTCGGCGAGCAGAACCGCAGCTTTTCCCTGAAGATCGAAGAGCTGACGCTGGAGATCGGCGAATTGCGCGCCGCACTTGACGCCAGCGAAGAGCGCGCCGGCATCATCCAGGCCAACCTCCTGCAGCAGGAGCAGGCTGCCAATGAGCGCGCCAGCCAGATGTCCGATCTCACCGCCCGCCTCACCAACCTGACGCGCGAACTTGATGATTCGAAAATCCTCGCCGCCACCCGCGATCTCGAAGCCGAACAGGCCAAACAAAGCGCCACACGCTTCCGAAAGGAAGGCGAGACCGTCACCCGCGAGCTTCAGGATATCGCCAGCCGCAACCGGGAAGCGATGGAAGCCGTGGCGCGCGAAAGCCGCAAGGTAACGAGGCTTGAGGAGCAACTGGCCAGCACCATCGCCAAAAACGCCGACCTCGACACGATGCTGACCCTGCGCAACCAGGAGGTCGCGCGCCTCAAGGAACAGTTGGCCGCAACCGGCGGCCGCAGCAACGACATGATCATCCGCCTGCCGAACCCCGCCGTTCCCGCCGAAAAGCCGGTTGAGCGGCGGCAAGCCGCAGCGCCGGCCCCTGCCGCCACGCTCGAAACCGCGCCCACCATCGAGACGGACGCACAACAGACGGCAGCCCCAGAGGATGCCGCCCCCGCCTTCCCGCAGGAGGAGCCGAGCGCACAGCCGGGCGCATTGGCACCGGAAGGTTTGGAACAGGAAATCGAGGATATCCGCAATCAGGGCACCGCGCTCACCGAGCGCCTGTTGAATGTGCGTGGTACCGGTAATGACGAGCCCATCCGCCGCGAAATCGCGAGGATCGCCGCCGAAATGATCGCGCTGACAGCCGCGCAGGAGGGTGAGGCATCGCCTATTCCGGGGCTGCTGGCCAAGGCGTCTGGTTCATCGGGGCGGGAGAGCCTTGCGAAGCGGGCGAAGATGGTGATGGAAAAGCGGAAGCGTTAGGTACTCGGTGTATGCCGCTTCACCCCCCTCTGCCCTGCCGGGCATCTCCCCCACAGGTGGGGAGATCGATATGCGGCAAGGTTTTGCCCATCTCAACGTTAGAGAATGAAGTGGCGATATCGCGTCTTGCCGATCTCCCTCCTTGTGGGGGAGATGTCCGGCAGGACAGAGGGGGGTAAACCCCACCCACCAAGGCAAGCGTAAACTTTATCCGCAAAGATGGCGTTAAGCACTCCTCACACCCGCCCGATCACCCCCGCCATCTGATAAAGCGCCAGCCCGGAAGCCGTCCCCGCATTCAAGCTATCCAGCTGCGGCGACTGCGCAATCCGCGCCGTATGAAACCGCGACAGCACCGATTGCGGCAACCCCTCGCCTTCCGTGCCGATGACGAGCGCCATGCGTTCAGCGCGGGGAATATCGCGGATTTCGGTCTCGCCACCGGGTGAAAGGCTCCAGATCGCAAAACCGGCTGCCGCGAGCCGCTCCAGCATCTCCACTGCCCCGCCGCCGCGATGATAGGGAACCGACAGCACCGACCCCACGGAAACCCGCAGCGCCTTGCGATAGAGCGGGTCGCAGCACGTCTCGTCCAGCAGCACCGCATCGGCATAAAAGGCTGCGGCGTTGCGAAACATCGCGCCGAGATTATCGTGGTTGGAAATGCCGCAGCCAACGAGCACCAGGGAGGACGCAGGAAGTGCTGCAATCATCTCTTCCAGGCCGTCATCGCGCACCCGCCGCCCGAGCGCCAGAATGCCGCGATGCAGGTGGAAACCGACGATACCATCCAGCACCGGCGCTTCGGCCACATAAACGGGCACATCTTCGGGGAAATCGGAAAGAATATCCGCGACGCCGGAAAGCCGGTTGCGCAGAATCAGGATGCTCTCCGCAGCAAAGGCCCCACCCGCCTTGTGGGCGGCGGCCAGCATGCGCAGCACCACCGTACCTTCGGCGATGAAACGCCCCTGCCGGCCGGTGAGATCACGCTCGCGAATATCGCGAAAGGCGGCAATGCGCGGATCGGCCGGGTCGTCGATCGAGATCAGCGCCCGGCCATCCAGCAGGTTATTGACCTCACTGGCCATCAACAGTCACGTCGGCCAGGAACCGGCCGCTGGCGACGTTGAAGACCAGCGCCTTGCGCGTGCCGTTGGCCAGCCGGCCGTAAAACAGCATGTCACCGCCGGAATAGCTGACATTGTCGATCGTGAAGCCCTGCGGCAGGCTGGCGGTGACGGCCATCGGGCCACTACCAGTGGGAACGGCGAGGTTCGGCGCTTCCGTCTGCGTCTGAACGGCCTTCGACGGCCCCATCGCCTTGTAGACAACCGCACCGAAGACAGCCATAAGGCTGATAAACATCACGGAGCCCGACACGATCTGCAAACGGATCATCTTGCGGCGAACTTTTTCCATGGCCGGATCAAGCGGCTTGTCTTCCTGTTCGTCTTGCTCGATCTGCGTCATCGGGTTCCCTGAAATGCTGATGGATCGGAAAAATAAGAATGAACGACCCCTTTAAACAAGGCGGAGACGCAAGGAAAGTCCTGATTGCCGGGGAAGACGCCGAAGGCCGCCTCGATTCCTGGCTGGCGGGCGAAGTGGGCAGCGACTTCTCCCGCAGTCGCCTGAAGGCGCTGATCGAACAGGGCGCGGTTTCCCTCAACGGCAAGCCGGTGACCGAGCCGAAAAAGAAGGTGCATCCCGGCGACCGTATCGAGATCGTCATGCCCGAGCCGGAAGACCCGGAACCCAAGGGCGAGGACATTCCCCTCAACGTGGAATATGAGGATGAAGACCTGATCGTGCTCGTCAAGCCCGCCGGCCTCGTCGTGCATCCCGGCGCCGGCAACTGGACGGGAACGCTGGTCAACGCCCTCATTCATCATTGCGGTGACAGCCTCTCCGGCATTGGCGGCGTCAAGCGCCCGGGCATCGTACACCGGCTGGACAAGGAAACGTCAGGTGTCATGGTCGTTGCGAAGAACGACAACGCCCACCGGCATCTGGCCGCACAATTTGCCGACCATGGCCGCACCGGGCCGCTGGAACGCGCCTACAAGGCCATCGTCTGGGGCCGCCCGCGCACGCTGCGTGGCACAATCGACGCAGCGCTCGGCCGCAGCGTCGACCGCACCAAACGCGCCGTCAAGCACGAGGATTCGGATGATGCCCGCGAGGCAATCACCCATTACGAGGTAGTCGAGCGTTATCACGAGCGGCCGGACGCCACCTGTCTCGCCTCGATGGTGGAATGCCGTCTCGAAACGGGCCGCACCCACCAGATCCGCGTGCACATGGCCCATATCGGCCACCCGCTGATCGGCGATCCCGAATATGGCGCGGCTTTCCGTACCAAGGCGAACCTTCTGGAAGAACCGGCAAAGGGCATCGTCGGGCGCTTTCCGCGCCAGGCACTTCATGCCTATCTGCTCGCTTTCGAACACCCTCGCACTGGTGAGGTGATGGAGTTCGAAACCGAGCTTCCAGAAGACATGGAAGCCTTGGTCGCCGCATTGCGTGCCTGAAAACGCCTGGCGCAGTTCCAAAAAACTGCGCCGCACATTTCGCCGGAAGCTTCGGATAACAAAAAAAGATTAGCGGAACGCGATATTCTGCCAACGGTCCTCTTCATAGACCGCCCCAATTTCGCTTTAATCCTCGCACCTCCTTTGCCTCGCAAAGCCTTGAACCGCCGCACGTTCGAACTGCCTTGAACGGAGCCGGCACGATGACGGGATCGCGTGCGCATGACGATTAAAGACCGCCGGTTTATATTCCAGGAGCTGCGCAGCGTCGAAGGTTACATCGACCCGCCGGATGCGCTCGTCTTCAAGGCACTTCTGCAGGCGCAGACGAAAAGCGCCCTTAGTGGCGGCATCGCGGAAATCGGCGTCTATTACGGTCGCTCCTATTTCCTGCTGCGCAAATTCGCGCAGAGCCAGGAAAAGGTGCTGGGCGTCGATCTTTTCGATCTGGACCCGCCGCAAGACGGCAGCCTCGACCAGTATGAACGCCTGATGGAAAACGGCCGCCGGCTGGGTTTCACAATGGATCGGAACCTCATCATCAAGGGCGACAGCACGCGGCTGACACCGGACGACATCACGTCCCGCATCGGTCCGGCACGCTTTTTCAGTGTTGATGGTGGCCATCACCTGCATCACGTGCTGGCCGATGCGAAACTGGCCATGGAGGTGATCGCGCCGCACGGCATCATCGTTTTCGATGACACCTTCAACCCCGCCTGGCCGGAAGTGACGGTGGGTGTCGCCGATTTCCTGCGCACCCACGGCCACAGCCTCGTTTGCTTCGGCATGACAAAATACAAGACCTATGTGTGCCATCGCGAATTTCACTCAATCTATGCTCAGGCCATTGCCATCGATCCGGACCTGCAGGCGCTTGCCCATGTCGAGACGCAGTTCCTCGGCGCGAAGGTGGTGCGTCTGCACAATCCGATGCGCAGACGGGTGATGTATGAGCTGATGGTGCGCTCCGGCCTTGGCGGTTTTTCGGAACGAATTTACCGCTCGAAAGTTAAACAGGTCAAAGAAGGGGTTGCCTCGACATAACGCATGTGTGAACGCAGCGTTCGCTTGAAACGCGGCGTGAGCGTACATATCTGTCACATGGGTTCGTGCGGGGTCGGTAACGACCCGCAGCTTACGGCGCGCCTCCGGCGGGTTATTCGCCGATCAAAGAGGGTGCCGTTCCAGACCATAGATAAGGGGGTGCTTTATGGCCCGCAATAGTTTGCCTACGATTACAGCCGGCGAAGCCGGTCTCAATAGATATCTCGACGAAATCCGCAAATTCCCGATGCTGGAGCCGCAGGAAGAGTACATGCTTGGCAAGCGTTATGCCGAGCATGGCGATCGCGACGCCGCGCACAAGCTCGTCACCAGCCATCTGCGTCTCGTGGCCAAGATCGCCATGGGCTATCGTGGTTACGGCCTGCCGATCGGCGAAGTCGTTTCCGAAGGCAATGTCGGCCTGATGCAGGCGGTGAAGAAATTCGATCCGGAACGCGGATTCCGTCTGGCCACCTATGCAATGTGGTGGATCAAGGCCTCGATCCAGGAATATATCCTGCGCTCGTGGTCGCTGGTGAAGATGGGCACAACTGCCAACCAGAAGCGTCTGTTCTTCAACCTGCGCCGTCTGAAGGGCCGCATCCAGGCCATCGACGATGGCGACCTGAAGCCGGAGCATGTCAAGGAAATCGCGACGAAGCTGCAGGTGTCGGAAGAAGAAGTCATCTCGATGAACCGCCGCCTGCATGGCGACGCATCGCTGAATGCGCCGATCAAGGCGTCCGAAGGCGAGTCCGGCCAATGGCAGGACTGGCTGGTGGATGACCATGACAGCCAGGAAGACGTGCTGATCGAGCAGGACGAACTGGAAACCCGCCGCCGCATGCTGGCGAAAGCCATGGGCGTGCTTAACGACCGCGAACGCCGCATCTTCGAGGCCCGCAGACTTGCCGAGGAGCCGGTGACGCTGGAAGAACTCTCCTCAGAGTTCGACATCAGCCGCGAGCGCGTTCGCCAGATCGAAGTCCGTGCCTTCGAGAAGGTGCAGGAAGCGGTGCAGAAGGAAGCGCTGGAAGCGGCGCGCGCCCTGCGCGTGGTGGATGCGTAAGACAGCCCGCTCATGACGCCAATGCGCTGACCATGAATCATCCTCGGCCTTCGGCCGGGGATTTTTTGTTGGTAAAAGGCGGGCGATAGGAAATGGTCTGCCTCTGAGACCGACGATAGTGCTGGAGGAAAACCGGTAGGAAAAATATCGATGCTTCAGAGGATGCCGCTTACCTCCCTCTGCCTGCCGGATATCTCCCCCACAGGTGGGGAGATCGGCAAGACGCGCTACCGCCGCTTTATCCTCGGCCGTTGAGTTGGTCGAGACCTCGCGGCATATCGATCTCCCTCCTTGTGTGGGAGATGCCCGGCAGGGCAGAGGGGGGTGAGCCGCACCCACCGACATCCCCGAAACCCATCACCTGACACAGCAAAGACACCGCCGTAGCCATGTAAAGAAAAGGGCGGCCTGAGCCGCCCTTTCAATCCTTATTGACCGCCCGTCGCCGGCGCTGATGCCGCCCATTCGCTGAGCGCCTTGTCGAAAGCGGCGATGCCGTCATTGCCCTTTTGCAGGGTCAGCAGCGCACGGCGGCCATTGCGGTAGGACACCGGAATATCGATCCAGTTGCGACTCTTCAGAAGCTCCAGATTGGTCTTCATCGCATCCGGGAAGTCGTTGAGCGCGATCATGTGGAAATCGTCGGTGATCTTGGCCGGAACCGCGATCAGCGCGTTGCCGCGATCCTGCTCGGTGCTCTTCATCGCAATACGCTGGACGCTGTCGATCGCGCCGCCCTCAAAGCCGGGCGAAACCGAGAAGACGATTTCGATCAGATGGCTCGCCGGCAGCGACGGATCGGTGTTGCGCTTGAAGGTGATCAGCGCGCTGAGGCCACGGCCGGGAACGGTAATCTGCCCCTGCACGGTGGGCGAAGGCTTGCCTTCGGCATCATTTTCCTGCTGCAGCGACCAGGACACGCTGCCCTGAATGGCGGTCGGAACCGTCTGGCCCAGCACTTCCTCATAAAGGAACATGCGGTCGCCGGAAGCCGCGGCGGCAGGTTGCTGTCCGGCAGGTGCGCCAGCCGGTGTGCCGGCAGGTGCACCTGTATTGCCGGCCGGGCTTTCGCCTGCCGGCGGAGGCGCAACATTCTGCTCGTAGACCGACTGACCTTCCGCCGTGACGGGCTGGCCGTTAGCGCCCGGCGCCTGGCCCTCGTCACGCTCGGTGCCATCGGCCAGAAGCCGCTGGGTGAACTTTGTGCCGGTAACCGAACCATCATCGCCATGCGACTGGTTCGGGTGGTTGTTTGGTGTGGCCGTCGGTTGCTGCTGGCCAGCCGCAGGCGGCTGCTGGGTTGCGGGCGGCGTGGTGGGCTGCGTCTGCGCCGTCTCCGGCGAAGATGTCTGGGTACCACCGTTCTGGGCAGAATTGACCAGCCCGCCGACCATGTCGTTCAGCGCATCGCGGTTCAGCCAGAAGGCATAACCACCGCCGGCAAGCAGCGCCACGCCCACAAGTGCCAGCACCACGGAGGCATAGTTGCGGCGCGGCTTCTTCTTGACCATGTAGGCAGGCGTTGCCGCAGCCGCGCCGAGGCCGGGCGTTTCATCCGAAGACTGGCGGGTGGTGGACGACGCGCCGTCGTAACCGATCAGCTCGTCCAGATCATCCCAGGGCGTACGCTCCCTGTTGTCCTTCGCCTGCGCCTGATCGCCGAAGGGATCGTTATCGGCACGCGGCAGGACGGGGGCGTCTTTGGCGGGAATGGCGATATCCGCATCCTGAAAATAGGACGAGAAATCTTCCACGACGGCCTTTTTCGGAGTGACCTCCTCGCTCTGTCGCTGCTCGGAAAACTCGTCGCGGGCGCCGAAAGCCGGAGTCTGGCCGAACCGCTGATCCGCATCGTCCCGCCTTTCGGGATCCAGCGTCACTTCCGGTTCCTGATAATGATGCGCGGGATAATCGGCAACGAGCGGATGCTCATCCGCCTCGGCGCGCCTGTCGGCATAATCGTCCGCCGCGCGCAGGTCCTCGTCCCGCGCCTCATCCAGCTTGCGCCAGTCATCTTCATCCACCGGCTGCGCCCAGTGGGCCGGAACGGACGCATCCTCTGCGAGCGGTGCGGTTTCGAATTCACGATCATGCTCGTCGGCCGAACGATAGGCCGGCTCTTCCTCCGCACGGGTGAAATAGGTTTGATGCACCTCGTCGGAAGCGACGGGCGATACCGGCGCCACGGGCGCGGGCGCCTCATAAAGCTCTTCCGGCTCGGCTTCGCCATGCTGTTCTACGCGCGGCTCTTCGTGTGGCTCAGCGTAAACCTGCTCATCCCGCTCGGCTACGGGCGTTTCACGGCCGGGTTCTTCTTCGGTGGCCTGCTCTTCGTAGACCGGCTCGCGCTCGTCGGCCTCGACGGGGGCGGGCTCTTCATAAACCTGCTCCTGCTCTTCGTGCGTAACAGGCTCGGCGGCATGCGCCGCGCGGTCGTCTTCTTCGATTTCGTGCTGGTGGTAAGGCGCAGCCGCGTCTTCCGCGACGGGGGAGAACGCGTCATCCTCCTCCAGCGCCGGAAGCGCCTCGGCATATTCGCTGTCCACTTCGGCAATGGCGGCGTCCAGCTTGGCGATCTGCCGGCGCAACAATTCTTCCGGCGGACGTGGCTTCATATTCTCGAGCTGGCGCACAACCGCACTGCGCGCCTTGTCGTAAACCTTCGCCCGGTTTTCGGGAGTATTGTTCGCCAAGCCATCCACGGCCTTGCGAATGACTGCTACAAAATCCGCCATAAGCACTTTCTCGTCGTGACCGGCGACGTACCGGCCCGATATGGTTTATGAATCTAGATCGCCGAGGACATTAATCCTCAAACGGATCAGTCACAAGTATGGTGTCGTCACGCTCGGGACTTGTCGACAGAAGCGCAACCGGCGCCCCGATCAGTTCCTCCACCTGCCGGACGTATTTGATTGCCTGAGCAGGCAAATCCGCCCATTTTCGGGCACCGACGGTAGATTCTTTCCAGCCTTCCAGCGTGATGTAGATCGGCTCCACACGCGCCTGCGCGCCCTGGCTGGCCGGAAGATGATCGATTTCCTGCCCGTCAAGCTTGTAGCCGACGCAGATTTTCAGCTCATCCAGACCGTCGAGAACGTCGAGCTTGGTCAGCGCAATGCCGGTAATGCCGTTGGTGGCGACCGACTGGCGCACCAGCGCGGCATCGAACCAGCCGCAACGGCGCTTGCGGCCCGTGACGGTGCCGAATTCATGACCCTTTTCACCCAGGAACTGACCGATTTCGTCATTGAGTTCGGTCGGGAACGGGCCTTCGCCAACGCGCGTGGTGTAAGCCTTGGTGATGCCGAGGATATAACCCAGCGAACCAGGACCCATGCCCGAACCGGCAGCGGCCTGGCCGGCAACCGTGTTGGAAGAGGTCACATAGGGATAGGTGCCGTGGTCGATATCGAGCAGCGAACCCTGCGCGCCTTCAAACAGGATGCGGGCACCGGCGCGGCGCTTCTTGTCGAGCAGCAGCCACACGGTTTCGCTGAACGGCAGGATGCGCTCGGCAATCGAGCCCAGCTCTTCCATGATCGTTTCATGCGAGACTTCGGCCGCACCGAAGCCGCGACGAAGCGCGTTGTGATGCGTCAGGATGCGATCGACCTTGGCGGAAAGCGCCTCCATGTCGGCGAGATCCATAACGCGGATAGCGCGGCGGCCGACCTTGTCTTCGTAAGCCGGGCCGATGCCACGGCGTGTGGTGCCGATCTTGGTGCCGCTGTTGGAGGCGGCGTCCTCGCGCATGCCGTCCAATTCACGGTGCAGCGACAGAATGAGCGTGGCATTGTCGGCGATACGCAGGTTTTCCGGGGTAACCTTGACGCCCTGCGCTTCCAGACGGCCGATTTCGGCGATCAGCGCATGCGGGTCGACGACGACGCCATTGCCGATGACGGCGAGCTTGCCGGGACGCACGACGCCGGACGGCAGGAGCGAAAGCTTGTAGCTGACACCATCAATGACAAGCGTGTGGCCGGCATTGTGACCGCCCTGGTACCGCACGACGACATCTGCCCGCTCGGACAGCCAGTCAACAATCTTGCCTTTGCCTTCGTCGCCCCATTGCGAGCCGACCACCACAACATTCGTCATTTCTTGCTTTCCTGCTCATGGCGCTTGCACGCCCGATAACCCGATGGGAAACCCAAACCCGCGAATGTATACTGTGTTGTTTTACGGAAAGCGACCCTGTTTCTTATGGAGAATTTTGCTTTTTCCGTGACAAGCCGCGGATTTCCCGCATTATCTCGCCCCGTGGGCGGCCAAGCGCGGGTGCAAGGCCGCCGCTCACCCCTCACCGTTTTCCCGCCCTTATGAAGAAGCGAAACATCAGCGTGCCTTCGAAAGCCTATATCGCCCTCATCATCGCCACGCTCTGCTGGGGCGGCAACACCGTTGCCGGCAAGCTCGCCGTCGGCCACATCAGCCCCATGGCCTTCACCTTCCTGCGCTGGGTCTTCGCCGTCGCCATCATATTTGCCATTTCAGTGCCGCAGTTGATCAAGGACTGGCCGGTGGTGAAAAAACGCCTGCCCTATTTTTTCGTGCTCGGCAGCGTCGGTTACACGGCCTTCAACGTATTTCTCTACACCGCCCTGCAGCACACCTCGGCCATCAATGCCGCCGTCATACAGGCCGGCATTCCCATGGTCATTTTTGTTCTGAACTTCATCCTGTTCCGTACCCGGGTGCTGTTCGGCCAGATCGCCGGTTTCTGCCTGACCATTGCAGGCGTGGCGCTGCTCGCCTCGCATGGCGATCCGGTCTCGCTGCTGCAACTGGAAATGAATGTCGGCGACGCCGTCATGCTGCTCGCCGTGCTGGTTTATGCCATCTACACGGTCATCCTGCGCTGGAAACCCACGGTCGACTGGCGGACACTGATGGCCATCCCCGCCTTGTTCGCACTGCTTACGTCGGTACCGCTGGTCTTCTGGGAAATGTCGCGCGACAGCGTCGTCTGGCCGGATCAGAAGGGCTGGGTGCTGGTGGTCTATGCCGCCATTTTTGCGTCGCTCATCGCACAGATCCTCTACATCAAGGGCGTGGAACAGATCGGCGCCAATCGCGCCGGCCTGTTCATCAATCTGGTGCCGGTTTTCGGCACGTTGCTGTCGGTCGTCGTGCTCAGTGAGACCCTGCACACCTACCAGATCGCAGCGCTCATCATGGCGCTGGCCGGCATTGCCGTGGCGGAACGAAAAAAATCGCCGGCTTCCTGAACCCACAGGGTCAGAAAACCGGCGCAGTCTGGCAGGCATGAAAGGATGGGTTTAAAGCGCGGTTTCGCGCTCGACCGGAGAAAGGGCGGCATTGCCAAGGACGATATCGCCCTTATCGGTGGTGACGATCAGCACTTTTTCGAGCGATCCGTCATTGTTCAGCGAAAAGGCAAGGCGCAACGCACTGGAAGACCAGCCAGCGCCGGCAAGGGCGGCGCGCTTGATCGCGGCGCAGTCACCGCAATCCCCAAGGTTTGCAGAAGGCGTTGCCGGAAGATCGGTTGCGAGACCGGAAAAATAATCGTCGAGCGAGCCCATGGTGGTGTTCACATCGCGGTCGACGCGCAACAGTTCCTCACGTCGCTCGGCCGTCAGCGGCGCCGCGATGGTCGAAACGCATTGACCTGCGGAAAGGACGCAGCCATCGAAACCATCAGGTGCGGAAACACCAATCTGCGTAACGGCGGACCTCTCGACGGCGGCAAAACCGCGGGCAAAACCGGCAGCGCCAGCCGCGTCGGCATGGTTGGACATGGAAGCAACGGCAATTCCGCAGATGGCGGCAGCAATAATCTTCTTCAGCATTTTCATACCCCGTTTTGCGATCCGCCGGCTTGTGCCGGTCTCGATTTAGTGGTGGAGCGTCTCTTTCAAGGGACGTTCTCCGTCTGTGATCCCACAATGGCACAACACTGTTTTCAGCCGCTTTAAGCCGATTGCTACAATTTTACCGGTTTTCATTTTTGTACAGCGGGCGCGATTTATGAACATGCGCCGGTATCGTCGCCGCGGATTCCGCGGCAACGTCGGGAAGAGAAAAAAAGGGGCCGCATCGCTGCGGGGTATCAAAGGGTGGTAGAGGGTTTTGCAAACGATGCAGCCCCTGCTTCAAACACATGGCCCGCCCGCCAAACCGGTTCCTGTTTGGAGGATGGGCATATGCCGGCCGCCTTGACCGTGACATCGGGAAACTCCCCGGTTTAGGCCGCCTGCCCCGCCCATCCTGCGCCGCGCGCACGCCTGATGACCGGTATGGGCAAAGTATAGTCTGGCTGGCAGCACCGGGGACGCGCGGGGATGACGCATTCTGAAAAAAGGCGCCGGGAGGTGGTTTCGCCCCATCCCGGCCACAGGAATTTTCAGCGGGTTAACGCCCGCCCGATCGGCGGCATTTGAATTAACCTTGTCTTAAAACCCGACGTTAATGGTTAGCAATTTAAGAATAACGGAACGAAAGGGTTCCGTTATGCGTGGCGTATTTGCCGTTGTTTTCCTGATGCTCGTTCTCGCCGGCTGCGCCACCGCACCGTCGCAGGTGACCAATGCCTGTGCGATTTTCGAGCAGCGCAACGGCATCTTCAACAATTGGCGGCGTGATGCGAAAGCGGCAGAACGAGAGTTCGGCGTGCCCGTGCCTGTCATGATGGCGACGATCTATACCGAATCCGCCTTCCGCCCTTATGCGCGGCCTCCGCGCACCAAGCTGCTGGGCTTCATTCCCTGGAAACGGCAATCGACGGCCTATGGCTACGCCCAGGCACTCGACGGCACATGGAGTGTTTACCAGCGAGAAACCGGCCGCTGGTCGGCAAGCCGTACCGATTTCACCGATGCCATCCACTTCGTCGGCTGGTATCACGCCAAGAGCCGCCGCGAAAACGGCATTGCACTGAACGATCCCTATAACCTCTACCTTGCCTATTATTCCGGCCATGCCGGTTATGCGAAGGGAAGCTGGCGCAACAATTCAGCCGTCCAGAAGGCTGCCCGCCGCTCCGCCAACATGGCGTTGCGTTACGAGGCGCAGTTGCAGCAGTGCGGGTATCGTTGAGGCTGGGCGGGACGAGGCTGGTCTAGGGATTACTTGACGGAGCAGTAAATCCCTCCTCCGTCATCCTCGGGCTTGACCCGAGGATGACCTTGAGTTTGGGCGAATGCACATCATCCGCGCCCCGTCACCCCGGACTAGATCCGGGGTCCAGTGCGATCAAGTCCTTGATCGCGAAAGACTCTTTTCACGGCACAGACGCGCCGTGGCTGGATGCCGGGTCAAGCCCGGCATGACGGAAGACAGCATCACTCCCCGTAAACCGAGAGAAATTCCCGCACGGCATCAATCTCGCTGGAGCGAATTTCATGCCCGCCCGGATGCCATACCGTCTCCACGGCTCCACCCTGCGCCTTCAGGCTCTGTTCCAGCGCCTTGGTCAGCGGCACCGGGCAGATCGGATCGCGCTCACCCGCCGTGATCAACACCCGGCGCGTGGCTTTGGCAGGGGAAATCTTCGGCTCGAACGGGATGAGCGGATGCATCAGCACTGCGGCATCGAAAAGCCCGGGCTGTTCGATCAGCACATTGGCGAGAATATTTGCGCCATTGGAAAAGCCGAGACCGATGACCGGACCGGCCTGATATTGCTCCCGGTTGGCCTTGACGAAATCGGCAAGCTTCCCGGTAGCCCGGGCAAGATCGGCCATGTCGTACACGCCCTCGCCGGTGCGGCGGAAAAACCGCGCCGCGCCGTGTTCGGAGACATCACCGACAGGCGAGAGGATGGTTGCCTGCGGCAGGAGACGCGAGCCGAAATCGAAGAACTGGTTTTCATCACCGCCAGTGCCGTGCAGCAGGACGAAAAGCGGTGCACCGACAGCACCGGCGCGGGACTTGTGGAAATAGCTGTCCTTGGTCATCGAAAAATCCTTTCTGGAAGGAGAGGTTCAGTGGCATCCACGCGGCTTTTTCAGCCGAACGGAACATTCCCATGTGGAGCAAGCGCCGCTTGTTTCTTCTCCCCGAGGGGAGAAGTCCGCGGCAGCCGAATGAGGGGGCGAGGGTGCGGTCTATCGCTGGCGTTGCCCCCTCATCCGTCCCTTCGGGCCACCTTCTCCCCGCCGGGGAGAAGAAAGACGCGGCAACATCCTGCCAAAAGCCATCGAGCGATTACGCGGCCTTCTCATCCCCCAGCGGCTCCAGATGCTCTTCCAGCACGGAGCGCAGATGCGCATGCTGGGTCGGCAGCTTCAGCGCCTCGCCGAGATGGGCGGTGTCCTCGTCGCGGTCGAAACCCGGCTCGTTGGTGGCAACTTCAAACAGCACGCCGCCCGGCGTGCGGAAATAGATCGCCCAGAAATAATCGCGGTCGATGACGGGTGTCACCTGATAACCGGTGTCCATCAGCGCCTTGCGCACCTCCAGCTGCTTTTCGCGGTTTTCGACCGCAAAGGCGATGTGGTGCACGGAGCCAGCACCCAGCCGCGCGCCTGATATATTCGGCATGGTTTCGATGTCGATGACATCGGCACCGTTGCCGCCGGGCATACCAAGGCGCAATACGCCGTCCTGACGGTCGACTTCCTGATAACCCATGAATTTCAGGAGCTCGGCCGTCGCACCTTCATCGCGAAGTCGCAGCGACGCACCCTGAAAACCATGGATCGCCTGATCCTGACCAACACCATTGCCGATCCACTGCGCACGGTTGTCATCCCTGACCTCGACCAGCGCAAAACCGTCACCATCGGGGCCTGCGAAATGCAGGCGCTTGTTTCCAAAGGCTTCGTCGGCCTTCAGGCCATCCACGCCGGCCTTCGAAAGACGCTCCTGCCAGTAGCCGAGCGACCCGTCCGGTACGGAAAACAGCGTTGTGCCCACTTCGCCGGTGCCGGGACGGCCGCGGGCGATATGTGGAAACGGGAAATAGGTCATGACAGAGCCGGGCGTGCCGACTTCATCGCCATAATAGAGATGATAGACATCAGGCGCGTCGAAATTGACCGTCTTCTTTACCCGGCGCAGGCCGAGCGTATCGGTGAAAAAACTGTTGTTCTGGCGCGCGCTCGCCGCCATGGATGTGACGTGGTGCAGGCCCTTGATCTGGTTGAGCATGATAAACCCCTTCTTGCCTGGCGGGCCGCATGGTTGGGCCCGTCCTTTTCATGGCGTAAAGATGGGGTAACAGTGCTCTCGGGCATAGAGTGGACAACGGGAACGGATTGTTCCCGAATGGTGAACGATAAAACCGACTGTTCAACGACCGATGAGCCAGTTAATGATCGTCGGCGACACCTAGGCTCCAGTAACCGACCGCGCGCAGAGCAGCTTTCGGCACGGAAATCTCGTCGGTAAGGAAGGATTTTGCCGCCCTCGCCTCGGATTTTTCGCAGGCGACAAAGACATGCAATCCTTCATGGTCCCCGCTCCAGGCATGGTCGCGCAGCGCTTTTTCAATAAGGCCGGCGGTGCCGGCGGCCTTGCCGCGACGATAGAGCCATGTCCACTCGACATTTGCCGCGCAAACGGTTTCCTGCCGCTCGGCTTCGTCATCGATCTCGGCATAAACGCTGAGCTTCTTCCCGGCCGGCATTTCGGCCGCCATGCGCAGCATCACCGGCAGCGCCGTCTCGTCGCCGGCAAAGACATAACGTTCGGCCTCCGGGCAGACACCGCTCGGGCCGATGATGCCGAGAACATCGCCGGGCTTGGCCGTTGCGCCGAATGTCGCGCCCGGCATGTGGTCACCCTCATGCATGACGAAGTCGATATGGACTTCACCGCGCGCAATATCGCCGGAACGGATGGTGTAGACGCGGCGCGTGAGAAGATCCTCGCCCGAGGGCCAGACGATGGCCCCGGTGGGCGCAAGATAAGGCCAGACCGGCGCTCGGGCCTGATCCGGGACCAGAAGCAGCCGCACATGCATGCCGCCCGTCATCAGCCTTTCAATGCCGCTTTCGACGGAAACAACCAGCCGGCGCATATGAGGCGTCAGATTATAGGCGCGGGCAATCTTGCCGACGAAAAGATTGGGCAGTTCGCGCTGCTGCGCGCCATGGCCGCTCCAGCGGAAATCCAGCCCCGTCTCCCCGGAAAACTCGACAATATGCTCCGCTACCATGGCCTTGACCGACATCAATATATGTTCGGAAATGCAGCTGACGCTTGCGGCGAAACGACCGCCTTCTGCGCTGAAACGGCCATGGCCGTATTCGGTCTTGAACCGAACCGTCGCGCCTTCGCGCTCCATCTCCATATGCTCGGAAAAATGATCCTCGAAAGCATCGACGATCGACAGCGGATCGGGCAGCGAGACGGAGGTTTCGGCAGACAGGAGAGACACGGGCATAATCCTTCACTTCATAGTCTAGTATTCTTTAGACCGGAGCCTGCCGCGCGTAAAGACATTTTGGTTTTGAATCCCGTCATGCCGGACATGATCCGGCATCCAGCCAGCCCAAGTCTTTGGGCTGAAAGGACTCTTCTCGCCGCGCAGACACGCGTCGGCTGGATTCCGGCTCACGGCCGGAATGACGGAAGTATATGCAGGGAGGGCTTACACCGATTCCGGCAATTGCCAGTCGATCGGGTCGCGGCCATGGGAGATGAGAAAGGCATTCGCCTTGGAAAAATGGCCATTACCGAAAAAGCCGTTATGGGCGGAAAGCGGTGACGGGTGCGGCGAGCGCAACACCAGATGTTTGCGCTGGTTCACAAAGGCCGCCTTCTTCTGGGCATAGGAACCCCAGAGCAGGAAGACGACATGGTCGCACTCGTCGTTGACGGCGCGGATGACGGCGTCGGTGAATTTTTCCCAGCCCTGCCCCTGATGCGAGGCGGCGCGGGCCTCTTCCACCGTCAGCACGCTGTTGAGCAGTAGCACGCCCTGTTTCGCCCAGCTTTCCAGAAAACCGTGGCCGACCGGGCGAATGCCGAGATCGGCCTGCAATTCCTTGTAGATATTGACGAGCGAGGGCGGGATGCGCACGCCGGGCTGCACGGAAAAGCACAGTCCATGCGCCTGGCCGGCGCCGTGATAGGGGTCCTGCCCCAATATGACGACCTTCACCTCATCGAGCGGTGTCAGATCGAGAGCGCGGAAATAGTCCGCGCCCTTCGGGAAGATACGCTTGCCGGCTGTCTTTTCGGCAAGCAGGAACTCTTTCAGCTTTTGCATGTAGGGGCTGGCGAATTCTGCGGAAAGCACGCGCTTCCAGCTGTCTTCGAGTTTAACGCCTGCCTCTGCCATGCCTGCCTCCATCAGAGCTTATTTGAACCGGTTGCCGCGCTGCAGCACTTCGATCTTGTAACCATCGGGATCGCAAATGAAAAAATATTTTGCGAAAGGCTGGCCCTTGTAATCGGCCTCGATGATCTTGCCGGGGGAAAGCCCGATCTCGTTGAAGCGCTGATGCTCGGCGTCAACATCGGCAACGCTGACGGCGAGATGGCCATAACCGTCGCCCAGCGCATAGGGCACTTCGCGGCCGCGGTTGACGGTCAGCTCCAGCTCGAAATCGCCCTCGGCATTGCTGAGATAGATCAGCGTGAAATTCTCGAACTCGGCGCGTTCCGCCACTTCAAGCCCGAAAGCCTGTTTGTAAAATTCCACCGAACGCTTTTCGTCCAGCACCCGGACCATCGAGTGGATCAGCTTGGCCATGGTGTTTTCCTTCTTCTTCCTGTTGACGGCCCGGTTATGCTCCGGGCATCGCGGCCAAGGGGATAAAGACAGTGTGCGGCGCTTTCAACCCTAAAGGCGCGACACAGGGCCGGGGAGAACGCAGATCACGGCAAATGTGATGGCAAAAGCTGCCGGTTTCCGGTGCGGTGGAGCCTGCGGCAACGGGACCCATCCTTTTCGGCCCACCGCTCTATCCTGAGTGGTAAAGTCATGATACCGGCTAGGCATGCGCCTTTTATACCTCTGTCTTGGCTGGCTTATGGTCGCGACCGGCATTGTCGGCGCGTTTCTTCCCGTTTTGCCCACCACGCCTTTTCTGCTTCTGGCGCTCTGGTGTTTTTCCCGCTCCTCGCCAAAACTCGAGGCGTGGCTTCTCGCCCATCCCAGATACGGCCCTTCCCTGCGGCGATGGCGCGAACGCGGCGCAATAGCCCGCAAAGCCAAGATCGCGGCGCTTTCGGCCATGTCCGTCAGCTACGCCGCTTTCTGGTTCCTGAGCGAGCCGCCGCCGTTGCGCGCAGCCGTCGTCGCCGCCGTCATGCTGGGCTCCGCGCTCTTCATCGCCACCCGCCCGGAAAATTGAGGCGGAGGACAGCCCCTATCGGTGGCGAGACTGCGGAAGTACGTAGGGAATATGCCGCGCCGGCAGCCGTCCGACGACACCACCAATGCCATAGACCCTTGCAATGGTCTCATCGCTGATCGTTTCCAGCGATGGGCCACTGGCCGTCACCCGGCCGCCATGCATGACGATAAGTTGATCGGCAAATTCCGCGGCCAGATTGAGATCGTGCAGGATGGCGAGAACCAGCCCGCCGCCGCTTGCAAAATCCCGCGCCGTTTCCAGCACGGCGATCTGGTGGCCGATATCGAGACTTGCAGTGGGCTCGTCGAGGAAGAGCGCCCTTGCCTCGCCATTTTCAACCGGGTTCGGTACCTGCGCCAGCGCCCGCGCAAACTGCACCCGCTGCTGCTCGCCGCCTGAGAGCATATTGTAGGAGCGCTGTTCGAAACCGCGCAGCCCGGCCTTGGCAAGAGCCCGGCGGGCCTGCTCTTCCGGCGCACGCGACCCCTGCGCGACCGCCCCCATGCGGACGATTTCGAGCGCAGTGAAAGGGAAGGCGAGCTGGGTGCTCTGGGGCAGCACGGCGCGGAGCCGCGCAAGCTGGACCGGCTTGAACACCGGCAGGTCGACATCATTATAGGTCACCAAACCGGCCTGAGCGCGCATCTCGCCCGAGAGAACCTTCATCAGCGTGGATTTGCCGGCACCGTTGGGACCGATGATGACATTGACCTTGCCGGGTTTCAGATCGACGCTGACTTCATCAAGCAGCCGACGGCCGGAGCGGATGAGGGTAAGGTTTTCGGCCCGGATCATGACATGTTCCGCATGGAAAAACCGCCGCGTCCCAGCAGCAGGAACAGAAAAACCGGCGCACCGATGAGCGCCGTGACGACGCCGATCGGCAGTTCCGCCGGTGCGGCCACCGTGCGGGCGAAACTGTCGGCCAGCAGCAAAAGCGCCGCCCCGCCAAGGGCGGAGGCCGGCAACAGGAAACGATGCGACGGGCCGATGGCGAGGCGAAGCAGATGCGGCACGACGATACCGACAAAGCCGATGGAACCCGCCGCCGCCACGCTCGCCCCGCAGGCGGCGGCAACGGCCAGAATGACGACCCGTTTCAGCCGCTGCACCGGTATTCCCATATGGAAGGCGGCCGCATCCCCGAGGATCAGCGCATCCAGCCCGCGCGCGACGAAGGGAATGATGGCGAGAACGACGATGATGAAAGGCAGGGTGGCCAGTACCTTGGCGGGCGTTGCCCCGCCGAGAGAACCGAGCGACCAGAAGGTGATGTCGCGCAGCGCCCGGTCATCGGCGACGAATATCATCAACCCGGTCATCGCACCGCTGATGGCCGCCACCGCAATGCCGGCCAGAATGAGTGTGGTGGTTGAGGTCGCGCCGTCCTTCGTGGCGATCAGATAAAGCACCCAGGTGTTCAGGAGCCCGCCGAAGAAGGCCATGATCGGCAGGAAGTGAGGGCCGAAAAACAGCGCGACCGTGGCAAGCGCGCCTTCCCCGAGCGAAATGGCGGCGACAGCAAAGAGCGCAGCGCCCGAGGTGACGCCGACAATACCGGGATCGGCCAATGGATTGCGGAACAGGCCCTGCATCATCGCCCCTGAAACAGCGAGTCCCGCGCCGATCAACATGCCGAGCGCCGTGCGCGGCAGGCGCACCGCCTCGAGAATGATCCTGTCGCGCGCATCGAGCTGATCCGCGCCGCCGGTGAGATAGGCAAGGAGTTCGGAGATGCCGACGCCCGTGGGTCCGCTGATCAGCGATACGCCACAGGCAAACAGCAGGATGCCGACGAGCACGACAAGGGCAACAACGCCCTGACGGGATCTGTCGCCCGCAACGCTGACCTCGGTCGAACTCAAGACGGCTAGGCTCACGGCTTCACCACATCAGGATAGAGCTTGTTTGCCAGCTCCCGGCCTGCAGCGGGCGTGCGGGGGCCGAAACCGATAAGATAAAGCCCATCCATGCTGATGAGTGCCTTGCTGGCGGCGGCGGGTGTAGACTGGAACGCGGGAAGGGCGAAAGTCTCATCCGCCTTGGCGGCGTGGTCGCCGCGCGCCATTGTGAGCACCACGTCGGGCGCCGCGGCAATGACCGCCTCGTCCGTCAGCGGTTTGTAACCGGTAATGTCCTCCGCCGCGTTGATACCCCCAGCCATTTCGATGATCGCCGCCGCCTCGGTATCCTTGCCCGCTGCCATGACGCGGCCACCGGCAGTGGAAAGCACGAACAGAACGCGTTTCCGGCCCTGTTCCGGCACGGCGGAGACGTCCTTGGTGAGCGCATCAAGCCTCGCCCTGGTCTCGGCAGCCAGCGCCTTCGCCTTGTCCGAGAGCCCCACGGCCGCACCGACATCCTCGATCTTTTTAGGGATTGCATCGCCGCTCGGCGGCGTATCGACGGTGACGAAAGGCACTGCGCTGGCTTTCAGGATGGCGATGACGTCCGCCGGGCCTGAGCCGTCTTCGGAGAGAATGAGATCGGGTTTCTGCGACAGGATACCTTCTGAAGACAGTGCCCGCATATAACCGACGTCAGGCTTTGCAAGCGCATCGGCCGGATAGCTGCTGGTGCTGTCGCGCGCCACGATACGGTCTCCTGCGCCCAGCGCATAAAGGATTTCCGTAACCGTACCGCCCAGGGCAACGATGCGTTTAGCCTCCGGATTACCCTTGTCCGAAGCCATGGCGGCCGGCGCGGCAAAGGCAATTGCGGCGGGCACGAGGGCGGCGAAAACAAAGGAACGAAGACGGGAATTCAACATGGCGTTATCCTGAAAAACGACCCGGCGCAGGTTCACCCGCGCCACTAATCTTGAGTTATTTACACATGTTTATACGCCGCGCAATCGATAAGTGGAGTATTTTTGTTCGCTTTGGCGTGAACCCCTTCCCAACCCCGTCCGCGGACGATATCCTGACTGAAACAGGAAACTTAAAGGGAGACTTTCATGTTTATCGCAATGAACCGCTTTCGCGTCGTGCCGGGTTACGAAGACACGTTCGAATCCATCTGGCGCGAGCGCAAATCGCATCTGAGCGAATTGCCGGGCTATATCGAATTTCACATGCTGAAGGGCCCGAAGGCGGACGATCACACGCTTTATGCTTCGCACACCGTCTGGGCCACCAAGGACGATTTCCTTGCCTGGACGAAATCCGAACAGTTCCGCGCCGCCCATGCCAAGGCCGGCGAGAACCGCGGCAAGGTGGAATATCTCTCCGGTCCGCATTTCGAAGGTTTCGACGTCATTATCCACGAAGACAAGAATGGCGAGCGCCGTTCGATTGCCGCCTGAGGCTACCGATGAGCATTGCAGTCCAAAAGACGAACGACGACAGGCGGGCACGCGCCGCCGCCGCGCTCGCTGAAAAACCTGATGGCATCGTGGAGGCCATCGCCGCCAAGGCCGAGGTGACGCCGGCCGAGATTTTGGCGATCCTGCCGGAAGGTGCGGCCGTTTCCGCTGCCGCCGATCGCTTCGATGCGATCTGGAACGAGATGCGCGGCTGGGGTGAAATCCTGATGATCGTGCAGACCGGCGATATCGTGCTGGAAGTGCCAGGCCACCTGCCGGAAGGGAGCGAAAGTCACGGCTGGTTCAACATCCACGGCGACAGCCCCATCGGCGGTCACATCAAGAAGGAAAATTGCGCCGGCATCACCTTCGTCGACCGCGGCTTCCACGGACGCCGCTCCTGTTCCGTCTGGTTCATGAATGCCGCCGGCGGCGCCATGTTCAAGGTGTTCGTCCGCCGCGACGAGAACAAGGAATTGTTGGCCGAACAACTGGCGAAGTTCGAAGCGCTGCGGAACGGTTTCCGCGGCTGAGAGCTGAGCGGAGGCCGCCGGCAAGGAGTTGCTCCCTTGGACGATGCGGCCCCCACCACCCTCATTCCTGTGCTCGTCACAGGAATCCAACCAGCCCAGGTCCTTCGGCTGAAAAGAATCTTCCCGCCACGCAGACGCGTGTCGACTGGTGTCCTGTGACAAGCACAGGAATGAGGGCGGAGGGGATGCAATGGCATAGATCCTCCCGTCGGTCCCTTGCCATCCACACCAAATGTCCACCTGACCGGATTTGAAAATCCGGTTCATCGCACGTTCAGTGCCGTTTTTTATCATCCGGTTCAATTCCACCGGAACCAGCACGGAGCAAGCACCATGACCGACCACCAGCCCCTTCTTTCGCGCCGCAGTTTCGCCGGTCTTCTCGCGCTTGCCCCGCTCTTTGCGGCAGGCGGCGCGGCGGCGGCACCGGCGAGCCTGCGCGGCAGCGTCTCCTATCGCGAACGCATCGCCCTGCCGCCGGGCGCAACCGTTACCGTGCGCCTGATCGATGTGTCGCTGGCGGACGCGCCGTCACAGACGATTGCCGAAACCACCATTCGCCCGCGCGGCCAGGTGCCGGTGCCCTTCGTGCTGCGTTATGACGACCGCGACATCCGTGGCCGCCGCTCCTATGCGCTGAGCGCCGAAATCCGCGACCGCGACCGGCTGCTCTTTACCACCACCCGGCGCTATTCCGTCCTGACCGGTGGCCGCGACGATACCGATCTCGTGCTGGAGCGCGTCGGCGCCGGCCCGGGCCGCCCGGAGCCGGAAGCCGGTGTCGATGGGCGCTGGCTGGTCGAGGAAATCCGCGGCGAGAGGGTTCGCGGCCGCCGGCAGGCGACGCTGGAAATCTCCCGCGAAGGCCGCGTTTCCGGAAATGCCGGCTGTAACGGTGTTGGCGGTGAAGTGAAGATCAACCGTAACCGTGTCGATTTCGGCCGGATGATTTCCACCCAGATGGCCTGCGCGCCAGACATCATGCGCCAGGAGCGGCAGTTCATCGAAGCGCTGGAAGGCGCCCGCTCCTTCAGGCTGGAGCCGCGCCGCGGCGCGCTGGAACTGCTCGACGGCCGCGGCCGCACGGCAATGCGCCTGCGCCGCGCCTGAGATTGGCGACCGCCCCGGCAAAACACCCCGCGTCGCCGTGCTGGCCATGGAACATTCCATGTCGCTTCCGGCACGGCGCGCTTCCCTTTCCCGCCCTATGACTTTGACTGCGTTCGTCTTGACGCTTTGCTCCACCGCGGAGCTGCGCTATGGAACGCGCCGAACTGCGTCGGCTGATACCGGCGCGACGTCTCTGAGGGAAAACGAATGACATCCTATGTTCTGACCGTAGCCTGCAAATCGACCCGCGGCATCGTCGCCGCGATTTCCGGTTATCTGGCGGAGAAAGGCTGCAATATCGTCGACAGTTCGCAGTTCGACGACCTCGAGACCGGCAAGTTCTTCATGCGCGTCTCCTTCATCTCGGAAGAAGGCGCCTCCCTCGAAGCCATTACCGACGGATTCCGGCCGGTGGCGGAAAAATTCGGCATGGAAGCGGATATCTACCCGGACGGCCAACGCATGAAGACGCTGCTGATGGTGTCGCGTTTCGGCCATTGCCTCAACGACCTGCTCTATCGCTGGAAGATCGGCGCGCTGCCGATCGACATCGTCGGTGTCGTGTCCAACCATTTCGATTATCAGAAAGTTGTCGTCAATCACGACATCCCCTTCCACCACATCAAGGTGACGAAGGAGAACAAGCCGAAGGCCGAAGCCGAGCTCATGGAGCTGGTCGAGACAACAGGCACGGAGCTCGTCGTGCTCGCCCGCTACATGCAGGTTCTTTCCGATGACCTGTGCCGCAAAATGTCGGGCAAGATCATCAACATCCACCACTCCTTCCTTCCAAGCTTCAAGGGCGCGAACCCCTACAAGCAGGCCTATGAGCGCGGCGTGAAGCTGATCGGCGCGACAGCGCATTATGTAACAGCCGATCTCGACGAAGGCCCGATCATCGAGCAGGACACGGTGCGCATCACCCACGCGCAATCAGCCGATGACTACGTTTCGCTTGGTCGCGACGTGGAAAGCCAGGTGCTAGCCCGCGCCATCCACGCCCACATCCACCACCGCACATTCATCAACGGCAACCGCACCGTGGTCTTCCCGCCAAGCCCGGGAAGCTATGCTTCCGAGCGGATGGGGTGAGTTAACCGTCATTGACGGAATGACAACCAGGGTTTACATTTGGCCATGCTCACGATCCGGGAAACAAGCGAGTTTGCCGATTGGCTTGCCGGTCTGCGCGATCTGCAGGCGCGTGCCCGCATCGCACGGCGCATTTACAGGCTGGCAGACGGCAATCCAGGAGACGTAAAGCCGGTCGGCGAAGGCGTCAGTGAGCTCAGGATCGATTTTGGACCCGGATATCGGGTCTATTTCTTCCGGAACGGCGATGTCGTGATCATATTGCTGTGCGGTGGCGACAAGGCATCACAGTCCCGCGATATTGCCAAAGCCAAGAAATTGGCCCGAGCACTCAAGGAATGAGACCATGCCACTTGTGACACGCGATTACGATGCTGCCCGCTATCTTGATAGTGACGAAGCACTTGCCGCCTACATAGCAGACGCCACTGAGAACGGCGACGCACAGGAGCTTGCCCACGCTCTCGGCGTCGTGGCGCGAGCCAAAGGCATAACCGATCTTTCGAGACAGACCGGCCTTCCCCGTCAGACGTTGTACAAGGCGCTCAGCGGCGAGGGAAACCCCGAACTGGCAACGATCGCCAAGGTCGCCGATGCATTGGGCTACAAACTTTCCCTGGTGGCGAAATCACCTGCGGATACAGCCGCCTGACAACCCGCAGTCTACGATGCGTTCTCCGCTCCATCAAACACCACCCGCGCTCTCAGCCCACGCCCACCCGCACCATCCTCCAGCATCAGCCGCCCGCCGAACAGCCCGGCGATCTCCTCGATGATCGCAAGGCCGAGGCCGGCGCCGGGGGCCGCGTTTTCTTCGCCGCGGGCGAAGCGCTGGCGCACCATGGCGCGTTTCTCAGGCGGGATGCCTGGGCCGTTATCTTCCACTTCCAGCCAGACGACGCCCGTCTCCCTGCCCACGCGGACGGTGACTTCCGCGCCGCGACCGGCATAATTGATGGCGTTGGAAACGAGGTTGCCGATCAACTCGCCGATCAAGAGCGGCTCGGCGAGAATTGTCGCCGCGCCCTCGCCTTCGAAACCGAGATCGATACCCGCCTCAGCGGCGCGCGGCACGAAATCGGCCGTCACGTTCTGCGCCACAGCCACGAGGTCTATCGCGGAAAAATCATGTTTCTCGCTGGAGCCGGCAGCATCGATATTGGCCATGCGCAGAAGCTGGGCAAGGATATGCTCGGCATGGGCGACCGATGCCCCACCCTTCAGCGCCGCCGCCTGCGCTTCCTCAAGGCTGGCGGCGCGGACGGAAAGAGCCAGCTGGGTGCTGATGATGGCAAGCGGCGTGCGCAGCTGGTGGCTGGCATTGCCGGTGAAATGCCTGAGCGCATCCAGCGCCGATTGCAGCCGCACCATGAAGGAATTGACCGTCTCCACCAGATTTTCCACCTCGACAGGCACGGATTGGCGGATGGGGTGCAGATCGTTCGGGCTGCGCTCGGCAATGGCTTCGCTGAGCCGGTAAAGCGGGCGCAGCGAAATCGTCACCGCGATCCAGACGATGATCGCCGCCCCGACGATCATCAAAAGCAGGCGCAGCGCCGAGCGCAGGATGATGGCCTGCGCCAGCTGGCTGCGGGCAATGGTGGTTTCGGCAACCGTGACGGAAAAGGGCACGGAATTAATGCCAGTGGAAGCGAAACGCCTGATGGCAGCGATGCGGATCGGTTCATCGCGAAACACGGCATCACGATAGGCGGGCGTATCACCCTTCGGGTTCGCGACCGTCGGCAGGTTCTGATAGCCGGTGAGGAATTGCCCGTTCGGCCCGTCGACACGGTAAAACACCCGGTCCTGGGCAGCCGATGTCAGCATTTCCAGCGCCACATAGGGAATGTCCACTTCCAGCGAACCGTCCTCGGCCACCACCACCCGCTCGGCAATGGCGAGCGCGGAACCGGAAAGCACCCGGTCTGAAACCACATTGGCGGTGTTGACCGCCTCGCGCCAGGTATCGGTCAGCGCAACGCAGCCGATGATGGCGGTGGAGATGAGGAGCCAGCCTAGAAGTCGCCGCCTGAGCGAATAGGCGGCCTGTATCATTCAGCCATCTCCGGCAGCTTTTCGAGATAGTAACCGATGCCGCGCGCCGTCTTCACCGTCAGCCCGTGCGGCGCGAGCCGCTTTCGCAGGCGGCTGACATATTGCTCGATGGCATTTGCGGAAATATCGTCGTCGAAACCTGTCAGTGACTGCACGATCGCCTCTTTGGCGACAACCTTGCCCGCCCGCATGAACAGCACCTCCAGCAGCGCCACTTCGCGCGCCGGAATATCGAGCGGGCGACCGTCCGCCGAAAAGGTGCGGGAATTAAGATCGAACAGCACCTTGCCGAAACTCAGCGCCGAAGAGCGCAGCCCCGCATTGCGGCGCAGAAGCACCCGCACCCTCGCCTCGAATTCGGTGATATCGAAGGGCTTGATCATGTAATCGTCGGCACCGAGATCGAGCCCCTTGACCTTTTCTTCCGGCGTGCCGCGCGCCGTCAGGATCAGCACCGCCGCCTTGTCCTGACGCGATCGCATGGAGCGCAGCACCTCGATGCCATCCATTTCCGGCAGGTTGAGATCGAGAATGACCAGATCGAAACTTTCCGCTGTAATTGCCGCATCGGCGGAGGCGCCATCGGAAACCACGTCCACCGCATAACCGCTGCCGCGCAGAAGCGCCGAAAGCCCTTCCGACAGCACCTGATTGTCCTCGACCAGCAAAATACGCAAATCTTCCTCCTGCAACATTGCCGAGTTTAACCAGACCCTTACCGCTTGTGAATGGCCAGCGCCTGCGGCATGATCTTTTCCATGCGTATCTGCCTTCTTCTCTGTCTCTGTCTCTGCATGGCCTCGCCTGCGCTTGCCCAGGCCGTCGTTTTTCCGGCTCCCTCCGGCAAGGCGGATGCGCAGACACTGGTGGTCTATTCCTCGCTCGACGAACCGCTGGCGACCCCGATGATCGAGGGTTTCCAGAAGGCCAATCCCGATATTGCCGTCCATTATGAGGATATGCTGACCGGCGAAATCTACGACCGTATCGTCAAGGAAACCGATGCTGGCAAGAAGACCGCCGATTTCGCCTTTTCCTCGGCCATGGACCTGCAGGTGAAGCTGAGCAATGACGGTTATGCCCAGCGGTCGGATCTCGCCATGAGCGCCCGCTGGCCCGCCTGGGCGAACTGGCGCAACACCGCCTATGCGCTGACCTTCGAGCCGGCGGTTTTTGTCTATCACAAGCCAAGCTTCACCACCGAAAAGCCGCCCGCCACCCGCGCCGAATTTGTCGATTATCTCGAACGCCACGCCAAAGAGGTGCATGGCCGTATCGCGACCTATGACATCGAACGCTCCGGCGTCGGCTTCCTGTTCATGTCACGCGACCAGGAACAGTTCGGCGATATATGGAGCGTCATCAAGGCCATGGGTGCCGCGGGTGTGAAGGTTTATTCCACCTCCTCGGCCATTCTGGAGCGCGTCTCCGACGGCCGCTTCGTGATGGGTTACAATATTCTCGGCTCCTACGCCGCAGACTGGGCCTCACGCCACCCGGATGTCGGCATCGTTCTGCCGAAGGATTATACCGTCGTGATGTCGCGCATCGGGCTGGTTCCGGAAGCCGCAGCCAATCCTGAACTCGGCCGCCGCTATCTCGAATTCTTCATGTCCAAGGAAGGTCAGACGATCATGGCCCGGCAATTGCAGATCCCCGCCGTCAGCCCGGAAGTGGCGGGCGAAAACACGGCGAACACCATGCAGGCCATCCACGGTGCGCAATTGCGGCCGGTCCCGGTCAGCCCCGGCCTGATGGTCTATCTGGATCAGGTCAAGCGCACCCGCCTCATCGAGCGTTGGAACGAGGCTTTGCGGTCGCAGTAGGTTTGAGCGCCCCACCATCCCTCAGTCCTGTGCCTGTCACAGAAATGAGGGTGAAGCAGGCTTCAAAGGCGCAAAACAAAGCCATCCACACGCCACAGTGGACGTCCGGCACAAATTAATAGAGAGTAAATGCGCAAGGACTTGCGTTGCGTCAGTTAGATGACAGCTTTTTGTGATGCTCTGCAATCCTTCTTCATTCCGTGGAGGCGGAAGAAGATGCGGGAGGAAATCTTGAGGATTGCCAAGGCCCAGCGTTGAGTACTCAGCGTCGGCACAGATGCGCCCTAAAGCCCCTTCCGCATAAACGAAAAACGACGCCCAAAAGGGCATCCTGAGGAGGGTTTTCTACGTGAAACATTTTCTTATCGGCACATTTCTGGCGGGCATGATCGCGCTTCCGGCGGCTGCGGCAGATTACACCGTCATCGCACCGGCCAATCCCGGCGGCGGCTGGGACCAGACCGCGCGCTCGCTGCAGAGCGTGCTGCAGGAAGAAGGCATTTCCAAGAGCGTTCAGGTGCAGAACGTACCGGGCGCCGGCGGCACCATCGGTCTTGCGCAATTCGCCAGCCAGCAGAAGGGTAACCCACACGCCCTCATCGTCGGCGGTTATGTCATGGTCGGCGCGATCCTCACCAACAATGCGCCCGTGACGCTGAAGGAAGTGACCCCGATCGCCCGCCTGACCGGCGAATATGAAGCGATCGTCGTTCCGGCATCCTCGCCGCTGAAGACCATCGGCGATCTCATCGACCAGCTGAAGAAAGACCCGGGCAGCGTTTCCTGGGGCGGCGGCTCTGCCGGCGGCACCGACCATATCGCCGTTGGCCTGATTGCCAAGGCGGCCGGCGTCGATCCGACCAAGATCAACTACATCGCCTATTCCGGCGGCGGCGAAGCACTTGCCTCGATCCTCGGTTCGCAGGTCACCGCTGGCGTTTCCGGCTATGGCGAATTCGAAGGCCAGGTGAAGGCCGGCACGCTGCGCCTTC
Source organism: Agrobacterium sp. InxBP2 (assembly GCF_026191755.1). Lineage (NCBI taxonomy): Bacteria > Pseudomonadati > Pseudomonadota > Alphaproteobacteria > Hyphomicrobiales > Rhizobiaceae > Agrobacterium > Agrobacterium sp. InxBP2. Next base: position 87,424 of record NZ_JAINDY010000017.1, on the reverse strand, counting down.
TCGCGGTCACCAGCGAAAACCGTCTTGAGGGCGTCGACGCGCCGACGCTGAAGGAAAGCGGTCTTGATGTCGTCGTGCAGAACTGGCGCATGGTTGCGGCAGCCCCCGGCATTTCCGCCGATCAGGAAAAGGCCATCAACGCCGACGTCGAAAAGCTGGTGAAATCCGCCAAGTGGCAGGAAACCCTGAAGACCAAGGGCTGGATGGATACCTATCTCGCCGGTGACGCCTTCAAGGAACAGCTTGCCAAGGACACCGCCGCCACCGAAACCATCCTCAAAGACATCGGACTGGTAAAATGAGCCAGGGTTCCAACCCTTCGCATGATCAAAAGCGTCGCCCCGACTGGGCGGCGCTGGTCATCGCCGTCGCCCTCGTCGCCGTTGCCAGCGTCATCTTCTGGGATAGCGCCCGCCTTGCCAGCGTCACCGGTTATTCCCCTGTCGGCCCGGCAACAGTACCCTACGCCATCGCCTTCTGTCTTGTCGGACTGGCGATCTGGACGGCCGTCGAGGCCTGGCGCGGTGATTTTCCCGAGCGCGACAGGCAGGAAATCGCTCCGGTCGTGTGGGTGATTGCCGGCCTTGCCGCCCAGATGCTGCTGCTGACAGTTGCCGGCTTTTCCATTGCCACCGGTCTGCTGTTCGCCTTCACGGCACGCGCTTTCGGCAAACGCAAGCTCTGGTTCTCGATACCGGTCGGCATTGTGCTGAGTTTTGCCATCTGGACCGTTTTTGCCCAGCTGCTGCAGCTTTCGCTGCCCGCCGGACCTCTGGAACGGCTGTTCTTCTGACAGCCATTCCAACCATATTCGAGATCACCGGAACCGCCGACGCGCACTGACGCCAAGCCAGCCGTTCCGCCCGCCCTTCCGCTCGACAGGGGGACATCTGTCCATGAGTACCTTTGAATTCCTGCTGCACGGTCTTGAGGTTGCCGCCCAACCCATGAACCTGCTCTATGCGCTGATCGGCGTGACACTCGGCACCGCCGTCGGCGTTCTGCCCGGTATCGGCCCCGCCTTGACCGTCGCTCTACTCCTGCCCGTCACTTACCGGCTCGATGCTGCCGGATCGCTCATCATGTTCGCCGGCATCTATTATGGCGGTATGTATGGCGGCTCGACCACCTCCATCCTGCTCAACACGCCGGGCGAAAGCGCCTCGATCGTGACCGCGCTCGAAGGCAACAAGATGGCCCGCAAGGGCAGAGGCGGCCCGGCCCTCGCCACCGCCGCCATTGGCTCCTTCGTGGCCGGCCTCATCGCCACCATCGCGCTCGCCTTCGTCGCGCCCTACATCGTCAAGCTGGCGCTGGTCTTCGGTCCGCGCGAATATTTCGCATTGATGGTGCTGGCTTTCGTCACCGTTTCCTCCGCCTTCGGGGATTCGGCGCTGCGCGGTCTCACCTCGCTGTTCATCGGCTTTGCGCTGGCCATCGTCGGCATCGACCAGCTGACCGGCCAGACCCGCATGAGCTTCGGCATCCCCGACCTGCTCGACGGCGTGGAAGTCACAACGCTTGCGGTCGCCATGTTCGCCATCGGCGAAACGCTGTTCATCGTGGCGCAGGGCCAGAGCGGCGACGACAAGGTCGAAGCCGTCAAGGGTTCGGTCTGGATGAGCGCGCAGGATTGGGCGCGTTCGTGGAAGGCGTGGCTGCGCGGCACCCTGATCGGCTTCCCGATTGGCGCGATGCCTGCCGGCGGCGCTGAAATCGGCACGTTCCTGTCCTATGCCACCGAAAAGAAGCTGACCAAATATCCGGAAGAATTCGGCAACGGCGCGATTGAAGGCGTTGCGGGTCCGGAAGCGGCGAACAACGCCTCGGCTGCCGGTACGCTGGTGCCGCTCCTGACGCTCGGCCTGCCGACGACGGCAACAGCGGCCATCATGCTCGCCGGTTTCCAGCAGTTCGGCCTGCAGCCCGGCCCCCTGCTGTTTGCCACCAATCCGCAGCTGGTCTGGGGCCTGATCGCCAGCCTCTTCATCGCCAACCTGATGCTGCTGGTGCTCAACCTGCCGCTCGTCGGTCTCTGGGTGAAGCTGCTGACCATTCCGAAGCCCTGGCTTTACGCCGGCATCCTGCTGTTCGCTACGCTCGGCACCATCGGCGCCAACCCGTCGGTGTTCGAACTCGGCATGCTGCTCGCCTTCGGCATCCTCGGCTACATCATGCGCATCTTCGGTTATCCGATCGCGCCTGCGGTTGTCGGCCTCATCCTTGGCCCGCTCGCCGAACAGCAGCTTCGCCGCGCACTGGCCATCGGCCAGGGCGACCCGACCGTGCTGTTCACCTCGCCGATTGCCGTTGGCCTGTTCATCGTCGCGGCAGCCGCCTTCATCATTCCGCTCATCATGCGTATCCGCGGCCGTGGCGAGGTGCTGACGCAGCTTGCCGCCAACGAGGATTGAGAACCAAAGAACCTCCCAAGGCAACTGGCCCCGTATCTCCGGATACGGGGCTTTTTTATGGAACGTTATGGATTGCGGCGAGGTTGGGGGCGGCATAGATTTTATGAAACCCTCTGAGGAACCCTGTCATGCGCAGCCTTGCAATCCTGACCATCCTTGCTTTAACCGGTTGCACTACCGCCGCCCCCGATGTGGAACCCATTCCCGGCAGTATCACCTATGGCGGGCAGCCCCGTACCAAACTGACAAAGTCCCCCGTCGGCAGTACGCTCAGCAACGAATTCGTGATGGGCGACGGAAGGCTGGCGATCGAGACTTACCGGGTGCAGCCGGACCGATCGTTGAAACTGGAGAGGCGCGAAATCGTCGGCGACTGGCCACCGGATTGACAGCGGCTGCCACGTTGGTCGTGATGGGTAAAACAGACGGGTAAAAGGCACCGACCAAAGTGACGCCGGCCTTTCCTTCCCCTCAACGTCATCCTCGGCCTTGATCCGAGGATCCATCACCACCACCGCAGTGGGATACTCGGGTCAAGCCCGAGCATGACGGGGAAGAGGTTCGAGCAGATGTTTCCCGCATTTCCCGCTCACGGCAATTCAGAACCGTTCTAAAACATAATTTTGATTTCCGCCCGCCTTGCCAATAAAGCTGATAACGGACATCAAGTTAACCCGACGGAAAGCTTTCCGCCGGTCCGGAACCATTCGCAAGGGACATATTCGTGGCCATCAACTTCACCTTCCCCGTTCGGCTGCTGGCGGCCGCGGCCTTCAGCCTAGGCGCGATGACCGCAAGCGCTGAGGAAATGACGATCAAGCACGCCCAGGGCGAGACCGTGCTGAAAGCCGCGCCGAAAAAGGTTCTGGTTCTTGATGTTCCCTCGCTCGACAATCTCGATGCACTCGGCGTCGAACCGACGGGCGTCGTCGGCTCCAACCTGCCGACCTATCTGCAGAAATATGCCGACGGTAAATATCTGAAGGTCGGCACGCTGTTCGAGCCCGATTACGAGGCGATCAATGCGGCAGAGGCCGATCTCGTCATCGTTGGCGGCCGTTCGCGGGCAAAATATCCGGATGTTGCCAAGATCACACCGGCCATCGACATGTCGGTGGATTCCAAGGAATTCATCGGCAGCGTGAAAGCCAACATCGCCAAGCTTGGCGATATCTTCGGCAAGCAGGAAGAAGCCCAAAAGCTCGATGCCGCCATCGATGAAAAGGTGGCGAAGCTGAAAGAGATCGCCCCCAATTCCGGAACGGCGATGATCCTCGTCACCAATGCCGGCAAGGTCGGCGTTTATGGCCCAGGCTCGCGCACCGGCTGGCTGCACACCGAAATCGGCTTCAAGCCGGTCGCCGAAGACATTGATGACCGTTTCGACCGCGGCGACGTCGTCTCCTTCGAATATCTTGCCGAGGTCAATCCGGAATGGTTGTTCGTGATCGACCGCGATGCCGGCATCGGCCGCGCCACCGATCCCGGCAAGGCGGCCGCGCAGGTGCTGGATAACGAACTGGTCCACCAGACCAACGCCTGGAAGAAAAAGCAGATCGTTTACCTCGACCCGCAGGCGGCCTATATCGTCAGCAGCGGTTATACGGCGCTCACCACCCTGCTCGATCAGGTCTACGAGGCTGTCTCTGACAAGAAATCGTAAAAGCCTCTAGGCATGCGCTTCTGAAGGCTGCTCCATACTCGACGTCATCCTCGGGCTTGACCCGAGGATCCATCGCGCGTCAGGTTGTGGATCCCGGGTCAAGCCCGAAGATGACCAAGGACAGGTCGGACACCTGTTTCGGCAGCCTGCCAGGTTACGGGGAGCTTTTACCATTTACGAAAAACCGCCAACGTGAAATCCCTGTCTCTCATCCTTGTCCTGTTGCTAGCCCTGGTGCTCGCCATCACCAGCCTGTTCGTCGGCGTGAGCAACGTTTCGCTCGCAACGCTTTTCGCACCCGACACGAGTGCAGACGCGCTGCGTGTGCTGCTCGTCAGCCGTATTCCGCGCACGCTCGCGCTGATCCTTGCGGGAAGCTCGATGGCGATTGCCGGCCTCATCATGCAGATGCTGGTGCGAAACCGCTTCGTGGAACCTTCCACGGCAGGCACGACGGAATCCGCCGGCCTCGGCCTGCTCGCCGTCACCCTTTTGGCACCGGATACACCGATCTTCGGCAAGATGCTGGTGGCAGCAGCTTTTGCTCTCGCCGGCACCGCGCTGTTCCTGCGCATCCTGCGGCAGGTGCCGCTGCGCGACGTGCTGCTGGTGCCGCTGATCGGCATCATGCTTGGCGGCGTCATTTCCGCCGTCACCACCTTCTTCGCCTATCGCTTCGATCTGCTGCAATCGCTCGGGGCATGGATGACGGGGGATTTTTCCGGCGTACTGCGCGGCCGTTATGAGTTGCTGTGGATCGGTTTTCTCTTCGCCATCGCCGCCTATCTCGCCGCCGACCGCTTCACCGTGGCGGGCATGGGCCGGGACTTCACCACCAATCTCGGTCTCAACTATCGCCGGGTAATGGCGCTCGGCCTCACCATCGTTTCGCTGGTCAGCGCTGTCGTGGTGGTGACGGTGGGCATGATCCCCTTCCTGGGCCTCATCGTGCCGAATGTCGTGAGCCTGATGATCGGCGACAATATGCGCCGCTCGGTGCCATGGGTGGCGACGCTCGGCGCGGTCTTTGTGCTCTCCTGCGACATCATCGGCCGGACCGTGCGCGCGCCTTACGAAATACCCATCGGAACCGTGGTCGGCGTCATCGGCAGCGCGCTGTTCCTCTATCTCCTGCTGCGGAAACGCAACCATGCGTGAGAGAAACCCTGACAGGCGCGCAAAAATCGTTCTGCTTGTGCTCGCCGCACTGGCGCTCATTTCCATGACCGCCTTCATGACGCTCGGCGCCAGGGGAAGCTGGAGTTTCGTGCTGCCGTTTCGCGGCATCAAGCTCCTGTCGCTTTTGCTGGTGGCCTACGCCATCGCCGTTTCCACCGTGCTGTTCCAGACGGTCACCAACAACCGTATCCTCACCCCTTCGGTCATGGGTTTCGATTCACTCTACGTGCTGATGCAGACCGGGCTGATCTTCGTCTTCGGCTCGGCAACAGTCGTGATGATCGATCCTCAACTGAAATTTCTGGTGGAAACCGGGCTGCTCGTCGCCTTTTCCGCCCTGCTCTATCGCTGGCTTTTTGTCGGAGCGGAACGCAGCCTGCATCTTCTCGTCCTGGTCGGTATCGTCTTCGGCGTGTTTTTCCGCAGCCTCTCGGGCTTCATGCAGCGGGTCCTCGATCCGAACGAATACACGGTGCTGCAGGATGTGCTTTTCGCCAGTTTCAATTCCATCGATCCGACGCTGCTCACTGTTTCCGCCATCATCATCGGCGTGGTCACCATTATCGGGCTGCGCCTGATGCACACGCTCGACGTGCTCTCGCTCGGCCGCGCGACGGCCATCAGCCTCGGGGTAGAATACAAGTACACCGTGACCGTCATCCTCGTGCTGGTCTCCGTACTTGTCGCCGTCTCCACTGCGCTCGTCGGCCCGGTCATGTTCTTCGGCCTGCTGGTCGCGGCCCTCGCCCATTATCTCACCGGCAACGGCAAGCATGCCTATGTGCTGCCTGCGGCGATCCTCATCGCCGTGATCTGTCTCGTCGGCGGTCAGGTGGTGCTGGAGCGGGTTTTCGCCTTCGATACGGCGCTCTCCATCATCATCGAATTTCTGGGCGGCATCGTCTTTATCGGTCTCATTCTGAAACGAGGTGCGCGATGATCATCGCCAGTCAGATCAGCAAATCCTATGGTGACAGCGTCGTCATCGACGGCGTCTCGGTTTCCATCCCGGCAGGCGGCGTCACCTCCATCATCGGGCCGAACGGCGCGGGTAAATCCACGCTCCTGTCCATCGTCGCAAGGCTGATGTCCATGGATACGGGAACCGTCACGGTCGACGGGCTGGATGTCACGAAAACCCCCTCCGATACGCTGGCGAAGCGGCTCTCCATCCTGCGGCAGGACAACCACATCTCCTCGCGCCTGACCGTGCGCGACCTTGTCGGCTTCGGCCGCTACCCCTACTCCAAGGGCCGCCCCACCATCGAGGACAAGGCCCATATCGACCGGGCGCTTGAATATCTGCACCTTGAAAATCTGGCCGACCGGTTTCTGGACGAACTGTCCGGCGGTCAGCGCCAGCGCGCCTTCGTGGCCATGGTGCTTTGCCAGGATACGGATTATGTGCTGCTTGACGAGCCGCTCAACAACCTGGACATGAAACACGCCTCCAGCATGATGAAAATCATGCGCAAGGCGGCCGACGAGCTGAAGAAGACCGTGGTTCTGGTTCTGCACGACATCAACTTCGCCTCCTGGTATTCCGACACCATCATCGCCATGCGCGAGGGCCGCATCTGTCATCAGGGTCCTGCGGAAGAGATCATCCGTCCCGATATTCTCAAGGAAATCTATGACATGCCGATCAGCGTCAGTGAGATAGACGGCCGGCGCATCTGCCTGTTTTACGAATGACATGATGATTGTGCAGGATTTTTGCTGTCCCGTCGCCTAACATGGAACAGGGCCACAGGCCCGCACGTTAATCGACGGACTTTTCCAAAGCGGCATTCCGTCCGCAACTTCAGGAGACATCGATGAAGACGCACAAGACGAAGAACGACCTGCCTTCAAACGCCAAGTCGACCGTTATCGGCATTCTAAACGAATCGCTGGCTTCGGTGATCGACCTTGCGCTCATCACCAAACAGGCGCACTGGAACCTGAAAGGCCCGCAATTCATCGCCGTGCATGAACTTCTCGATACGTTCCGCACCCAGCTCGACAATCATGGCGACACGATTGCCGAACGTGTGGTCCAGCTTGGCGGCACGGCGCTCGGCAGCCTGCAATCGGTCTCCTCGACAACCAAGCTCAAGGCCTATCCGACCGACATCTACAAGATCCATGACCATTTGGACGCCCTGATCGAACGTTATGGCGATGTGGCCAACATGATCCGCAAGGCCATCGACGATTCCGATGAAGCGGGCGACCCCACGACGGCCGACATATTCACCGCCGCCTCGCGCGATCTCGACAAGGCGCTCTGGTTCCTCGAAGCGCATGTGCAGGAAAAGAGCTGAGCGGAAATCCGCCCACTTCAAAAACAAAGCGCCCGGATATCCGGGCGCTTTTTTTCTTCTCAGGCATCAGTGCCGCCGCAAAACGGCAAGCCCGATGTCCCGCAACATCTCATGGTCGAGAATGCCGCGCTGGGCGCTGCGGATAAGAACCGCCGCGCACTCGTTGGCAACGTGGCTGCTGCGATCTTGAAGGCACTCGAAACATACGCCATCGAAAATATTCTGCAGATCGGTGATCTGCTCCGGCGACAATTGTGCGCCAACCCGTTCAAAAGCTGCATACGACAAGGCTCATCCTCCTGATGATATGCCAAGTATCGTTTCTTTTTTTCGTGGACAGGAAATTTGTACACCCGAACGAATCACTTGTCGAATCAGATTTTAACCAAATGTAAATAGATTATTTCCTGGCACCGCATCTGGGCGCTCCATTGTGAGACGGCAATAAAAACCAGATGAAACAATATCTTCGCTCAAATATCCATGGCGTCCGAGCCCGCCGCTTCCCGGAAGGGCAGATAAATTCGCAGGCAGGCGGATTTCCACCGAAACCGCAAAAGAAACTGTTGCATTCCAAAAACGATTGAGCGATATAGCACCCGTCGCCGCTTCGGCGGCCCACGGTTCAGCATACTACCCCGGACCGGTGGATTTGAGCGGGTGTAGCTCAGGGGTAGAGCACAACCTTGCCAAGGTTGGGGTCGAGGGTTCAAATCCCTTCGCCCGCTCCAAATTTCCAGAACAGGCCGATAAATCTCTGGCATGCCCGATGCGATGCGAGGCGCATCGCCATACGCGAAAATTTCTCGCGCAAAGAAACCGGGAAGAGAGTTCTCTCCCCGGCCCTCATCGTCAGGCGGCCTCGTCCCAGACGGGCGCAAGCCCTTCCGGCGAAACGATGCGGCCATCCGGTCTGGCAAGCGCACGGATTGCCGCCATTTCATCTGCCGAAAGCTGGAAGTCGAAGATGGCGAGATTTTCCTCGACGCGCGCTTCGCTGACCGTTTTCGACAGTGCGACGACGCCCTGCTGCTGCACGAGCCAGCGCAGAACCACCTGTGCTACCGACCTGCCACGGCCCGCGGCAATCTCCTTCAGCACCGGATCGTCAAACACTTTACCATCGGCCATGCCGTAATAACCCGTCACCAACATGCCCGCAGCTTTGGCGGCGGCGATAACCACATCCTGATCGATGTAGGGGTGGTATTCGATCTGGTTGGTCACGATCGGGGCATTGGACAGCTTCACCGCTTCGGCCATCAGCGCCGTGCTGAAGTTGGAGACGCCGATATGGCGCACCTTGCCGGCCTGCCTCACCGCGTTCAGCGCGCCGATCTGCTCGGCAAGCGAAACCGCCTCGTTCGGCCAGTGCAGCAGCAGCAGGTCCACATGATCGGTCTTCAGCTTTTTCAGGCTATCATCGACAGAGGCGAGGAAGGCATCGTGCCTGTAGTTCTCGACCCAGACCTTGGTGGTGAGAAACACTTCGCCGCGCGTAACGCCCGAAGCAGCAATGGCTTCACCGACCTCGGCTTCATTGCCATAGATCTGGGCGGTATCGATATGGCGGAACCCGGCCTTCAGCGCATGGGGAACGATACGCAGCACATCGGGGCCGGGAATGCGAAACGTGCCGAAACCAAGCGCCGGGATTGACGCGCCGTTTGCAGTGACATCAAACATATATTTTCTCCTTTGAGGTGGCCCGGCCGGCTTGGGAGCGGCCGGGTATTTCATGAAAAGCTCAGGCAGTTTTCAGCGTCAGCGCGGCGCGGCGGTCGAGCGCGCTGCTCCAGATGGTCAGAAGCAGGGCAACCGCGACGAGGATGGCGCCAACCCAGGGTGTGGCTCCAAGACCCAACGGTGATTCCACCACCAGACCGCCGAGCCACGCGCCGATGGCGATGCCGAGGTTGAAGGCGGCGATGTTGAGCGCCGAAGCGACATCGACGGCGCCGGGACGATGCTCCTTGGCAAGCTGCACCACATAAAGCTGCAGGCCGGGAACATTGGCGAAGGAGAGGAAACCAAGCGCGGCAAGCGTGATGAGCGTCAGCACCGGCGAAACCGCGGTGAAGGAAAAGACGAGCAGCACGATGGCCTGCGCCAGGAAGAGGCCAATCAGCGCCCTGGCCGGATTATGGTTGGCGATCCGGCCGCCGCCGATGTTGCCGGCCGCGATGGCGATACCGTAAAGCACGAGGATCAGGCTGACGCTCTTTTCCGAAAATCCGGTCACATCCTGCAGGATTGGCGCAAGGAAGGTGAAGGCGACGAAGGTGCCGCCGTAACCAAGCGCGGTCATGGCGAAGACGATGAGCAGGCGGCCGGAGCCGAGAACACGGACCTGATCGAGCAAGCTTGCCGGCGGCGCCTTCTTGAGTGTGTTCGGGAGAAGCGCTGCAATGCCGAGGAAGGCAATGACACCAAGGGCAGCAACGGCCCAGAAGGTTGCGCGCCAGCCGAAGACCTGGCCGATATAGGTGCCGAGCGGAACACCGGTGACGATGGCGACCGTAAGGCCCATGAACATCATGGCAATGGCCGAGGCGCGACGGTTTTCCGGCACGAGATCGGCCGCGATGGTGGAGCCGACCGAGAAAAAGACGCCATGGGCGAAGGCGGCAATGACGCGGGCCACCAGCAGCATCTCATAATTGGGTGAGAGGGCTGCAAGACTGTTACCGACGATGAACAGGGCCATCAGGCCGAGCAGCAGCGGCTTCCTCTCTATCTTGCCGGTCAATGCGGTCAGGATCGGCGCACCAAAGGTCACACCCAGTGCATAGACACTGACGATGAGACCGGCGAGCGGCAGGGTGATATGGAGATCGTTCGCGACGGTCGGCAGCAGACCGACAATGACGAATTCCGTTGTTCCGATCGCATAAGCCGCGATCGTCAGGGCAAATATGGCCAATGGCATGACGAATACCTCTTCGCCCGCAGCTGGATCGCGGGCCTTCTGGACAGCTTGGGGCTGCCCGGTTGGATCAAATTGTATGAACGCAATATGGGCGAAGGGGACTTGCATGATAATCGGCAAAGCCGGATAAATACCTTTGAATTGATTTCATAGGTGATGCGCGATGGATAACAGGGCCGGAGAGATGGAAGTCTTCGTGGCGGCGGCGGAACTCGGCAGCTTTTCAGCCGCCGGGCGCAGGCTGAAGCTTTCGCCCTCGGCCGTCAGCAAACTTGTCACACGTATCGAAGACCGTCTCGGCACCAGGTTGGTGGCCCGCTCCACCCGGCTCGTAACGCTTACGCCGGAGGGCGAGGTCTATCTGGCGCGGGCCCGACGCATTCTCGCCGACATAGCCGAGACCGAGCAGATCGTGGCGAGCGGCGGCAAGGTGGTGCCGCGCGGGCTGCTACGGGTCAACGCGACGCTGGGCTTCGGCGAACGTTATCTCCTGCCGCTTGCACCGGAATTCCTGTCGCTTTATCCGGAAATCGAGCTGGATATTTCGCTGACTGACGGTGTCATCAGCCTGATCGAGGAACGCACGGACATTGCCATACGCTCCGGCGCCATGGGCGATTCATCGCTGAAGGCAAGAAAGCTGAAGGAAGTACCCCGCGTTATCGTCGCCTCCCCCACCTATATCGAACAATACGGCATGCCGGAAACGCCGCAGGATCTGGCGCGGCACAATTGCCTGAGCTTCAATTTCAGTCGCAGTCTCAATGAATGGCCGTTTCGCGACCCCGGTTCTGCCGATGTCTATCGCCTGCCAGTCACGGGCAATGCCTCCGTCAATAGCGGCATGGCCATGCGCAGGCTTTGCCTATCGGGGCTTGGGCTCGGTCGGGTCGGTGAATTCCACGTCGAACCCGATATTAGGGCTGGCCTGCTCGTTCCCGTACTGGAAGACTATAGCGCCGAGGACATGGAGGTGATCCACGCGGTTTATGCCGGCCATGAGCATCTCGCAGCCCGCGTGCGCGCCTTCATAGATTTCCTTGCCGCAAGGGTCGGGCGCTGATTATCACACCAGCCCATGTACCAGCTTCGCAAGCCAGTCGACAAATACGCGGACCTTGTTGGTCACGTGCCGGGTCTGGGGATAGACGACATAGATCGGCATCGCCTCCCGTCGCCATTCGGAAAGCACCGGCACCAGCTCTCCGCGCGAAAGGGCGTCGCGCACCATGAAGATCGGCAGCTGCACGATGCCCATGCCGGCGAGCGCCGCATTCAAGTAGGTGCGGCTGTCATTGACGGAAACGACGTAGTTGGGCGTCAACTCGACGCTGCGTATGCCATTGTCGAAGGAGGCCGGCATGATCTGACCGGTGGTGGCATTGAGGTAACCCACCGACAGATGATCCTTCTCCAGGTCCTCCGGTTCTCGGGGCATGCCAAAATTTTCGATATAGGACGGCGACGCAAATGTTTCGAACCGGAGTTCGCCTACTTTTCGGGCAATCAGCGACTGGTCTCGCAACACGCCGACGCGCAGTGCACAGTCGACATTTTCAGCGATATAATCGACCAGACGGTCGCCGACACCGAGATCGAGACGGATTTGCGGATAGCGCTGGTAAAATTCGCAAAGATGTGGGATAACCACAAGGTCCGCAAAGACACCGGCCATTTCCACGCGCAACCGGCCGGATGGCTGCACCTGCGCGCTGGACATGCTGCCGTCAAGTTCTTCTATTTCCGATAAAATCTGCGATGCACGCTCATAATAGAGAGCGCCGTCCGTTGTCAGCATCACTCGCCGCGTCGTGCGGTTGAGAAGCGTGGTCTGCAAATGCGCCTCGAGCGCCTGGACCATATTGGTGACCGTGGTTTTCGGCATGTTCAGCGCTGTCGCGGCGCGGCTGAAATTGCCGGTTTCCACGACACGCGTAAAAACCCGCATGGCGGAGAGCTGATCCATGATGAGATTATCCGTCTTTTTGGAATAGTGTTTTCATTTTGGCATACTTGATCGTTTTTCCCCGAACAATAATATGAATTTCAGATTTTGCAAATGTGATGCACTGCTCAAGGTGGTGCAACGGGACCGGATCAGATGAACGCGCACTGGGAGAATATCAAAAGCTGTGGGGGCTTCGCATCCCAGCTTTCCGTGCGCCGATATGAAGGTTCGAGCCTGTGCAGCCAACCGCCCGTCGTACTTTATCTGCGCGGCGGTTCGTTTCTGGAACCCGGCCTGGAGCCGGGCGGCAATTGCCCGGAACTTCCGGTCGCGCGCGCGCTTGCAGAAAGCGGCGCGGTGGTCGTGGAGGCCGATTACAGCAGGCCGTCCGGCAACGAGTTTCCGATGGTTATCGACTGCGCTTACGAAGCGCTCGATCGCCTGAGCCGGGATCGCAAGCATTATGGCGGCGCGAAATCGCTGCTGTTCGTGGCCGGCGAAGAGGCAGGCGGCAATGTGGCGGCGGGGCTTGCCTTGAAGGCCCGTGACCGCATGCCGGGCAAACTTGCCGGTCAGATACTTCTGTCGCCCATGATCGATCCGATGATGACGACGGAATCCTTCCGCGACGCGGACAGGATCGGTATGCGCCAGCGCTGGGCGGATGGCTGGAGCCATTACCTTGCCAAGGCGTGCGGGTTTTTTCACCCCTATGCCGCACCCTGCCAGTGCACGCGGCTGAACCGGGTGGCGCCGGCGCTGATCTTTACCGCCGAGGACGACCCTCTGCGCGACGAAACGGTCAATTACGGAGACCGCCTCATCGCCTCAGGCGTTAGCGTTAGGCAGCATGTTTTCCCCGCCGGCGTCGGCTGGACGGGGCTTTATCAAGGAGAGGGCGGCGGATGGGTCTCATCCGTCTGTTCGGAGTTCAAGACTTTCGTTGACCAGTTAAACCACTGAAATTTCGCATTTTGAGCATGTCCAGTAAAAGTGCGTAGCGGTTTTACGTCCGGATCATGCGACGAAGTAAAATAGATGAACGACCTGCTCCCGATCGGGGGCGAAGGAGATACCCATGACGCTGAACACAAAGCGCCGGGCCCTGACGGGCGCCGGTATCGGGCTTGCCATGTCCGTTGCAGCAGCAGCACTGTTTTTCGACCTCCCCACCAGTCGCGATGCAACGGCCGCTTCCACGCCTGCTGAAACACCAGCGATCCCTGTCACCGTTGCCAAGGTTGAAAGCCGCGACGTGATGCGCTGGGAGGAATTTTCCGGCCGTCTGGAAGCCGTTGACCGGGTGCAGATTCGCTCCCGCGTCGCCGGCCAGATCAAGGCTGTGCATTTTCGCGAAGGCGCGCTGGTGAAGGAAGGCGATCCCCTCTTCACCATCGACCCGGCCCCCTATCAGGCCGCTGTCGCCGGCGCTGAAGGACAGGTTGCCTCCGCCGAAGCCAAGGTCAGCCTTGCGAAAACGGAACTCGACCGTGGCCGCCGACTTTCCGACAACCGCACCATCTCGCAGAGCGATCTCGACCAGCGCCAGAGCTCGTTTGCGGATGCCGAAGCCCAGCTTCGCGCCGCCCGCGCAGCACTCACCACGGCGCAACTCGATCTCGGTTACACCGAAATCCGCGCACCTGTTTCAGGCCGCGTCGGCCGCATCGAAATCACCGCCGGTAACCTCGTCGCCGCCGGTTCCACCTCGCCGGCACTGACGACCCTCGTGTCGGTCAACCCGATCTATGCGAGCTTCAACGCCAGCGAAGGCGTGGTGGCCAAGGCTCTTGCCGAGCTGCCGAAGACCGATGGCGCCCTGCCGGCTCTCGAACAGATCCCAGTGGAAATCGGCACGCTTTCGGATGAAGGCACGCCGATCAAGGGTACGCTGCACCTGATCGACAATCAGGTGGATTCGGCAAGCGGCACCATCGGTGTGCGCGCCGTCTTCGACAATCCCGATGGCAGGTTGATCCCCGGCCAGTTCGTGCGGGTGCGCATGGGCGAACCGAAGCCGGAAAACCGCATCGTCATCAGCGATCGCGCCATCGGCACGGATCAGGACAAGCGCTTCGTCTTCGTGGTCGATGCCGAAAACAAGGTGAGCTACCGCCAGATCAAGCCCGGCGCACCGGCCGATGGCCAGCGCATCATCGAAAGCGGCCTTGCTGCCGGTGATACGATCGTCGTCAACGGCCTGCAGCGCATCCGTCCCGGCGCAACCATCGCACCTCAGGCGGAAGATAAGGTTGCTGCCTCGCAGTAATCCATCTCTTTGATCAGTAAGCGTCCCGCGCTTTCGCGAGACGCGCATTCAGACAGAACCGGCCTTCACCGGCGGCAGAATTGCCGCCGGAGCGGCCTTCGCATTCCAAAATATACCCGGAGAGGGACTGGATATGAATATTTCCAGATTTTTTGTCGACCGGCCGGTATTTGCCGGCGTCTTGTCGATCCTGATTGTGGTGGCAGGCCTTCTTGGCATGCGCGCCTTGCCGATTTCGGAATATCCCGAAGTCGTTCCGCCATCCGTCGTCGTGCGCGCCACCTATCCCGGTGCGAACCCGACCGTTATCGCTGAAACCGTCGCGACACCGCTCGAAGAACAGATCAACGGTGTCGAAGACATGCTGTACATGGGCAGCCAGGCGACGTCGGACGGCGTGCTGACGCTCACCGTCACCTTCAAGCTCGGCACTGATCCTGATAAGGCCCAGCAGCTTGTGCAGAACCGCGTCTCGCAGGCCGAACCGCGCCTGCCGGCGGAAGTGCGCGCGCTCGGCATCACCACGGTCAAGAGCTCGCCCGACTTCATCATGGTCGTCAACCTTGTCTCCAAGACCGACGCCTATGACATCACCTATCTGCGCAATTATGCGACGCTGAACGTCAAGGACCGTCTCGCCCGCATCGAAGGCGTGGGTCAGGTGCAGGTCTTCGGCGCGGGTGACTATTCCATGCGCGTCTGGCTCGATCCGCAGAAGGTGGCCGAGCATGATCTCGCCGCCAGCGACGTCTCCGACGCCATCCGCCAGCAGAACGTGCAGGCCGCGGCCGGCGTCATCGGCGCTTCACCAAGCCCGAACGGTGTCGACCTGCAGCTCAACGTCAATGCCCAGGGCCGTCTGACGACGCCGGAAGAATTCGGCAACATCATCGTCAAGAGCGGCGCAAACGGCGAAATCACCCGCCTGCGCGATGTCGCGCGCATCGAACTCGGAGCAGCCGATTACACGCTGCGTTCTCTGCTCGATGGTGAGCCGGCCGTGGCTGTTGCGGTCCTTCAGGCCCCCGGCTCCAACGCCATCGAAATCGCCGACAATGTCCGCGCGACCATGGATAATCTGCAATTGGCGATGCCCGATGGCGTGAAATACGAGATCGTCTACGATACGACGAAATTCGTGCGCTCCTCCATCGAGAAGGTTGTCGATACACTCCTCGAGGCCGTTGGCCTCGTGGTGCTTGTCGTCATCCTCTTCCTGCAGACGTGGCGCGCCTCGATCATTCCGCTGATCGCCGTTCCGGTCTCGATCATCGGCACCTTCGCCGTCATGTATGCCTTCGGCTTCTCCATCAACGCGTTGACGCTGTTCGGCCTTGTGCTCGCCATCGGCATCGTGGTGGATGACGCGATCGTGGTCGTCGAAAACGTCGAGCGAAATATCGAAAACGGGCTCTCACCGCGTGACGCCACCTATAAGGCGATGCGCGAAGTCTCCGGCCCGATCATCGCCATTGCGCTGGTACTGGTCGCCGTCTTCGTGCCGCTCGCCTTCATCTCCGGCCTGTCAGGCCAGTTCTACCGGCAGTTCGCGCTGACGATTGCCATCTCCACCGTCATTTCGGCCATCAACTCGCTGACGCTGTCACCCGCACTTGCGGCCCTGCTGCTGAAGGAACATGGCGCACCGAAAGACTGGCTCACCCGCTTCATGGACAAGATCCTCGGCTGGTTCTTCCGCGGCTTCAACCGTGCCTTCGGCGCGGCCTCGAACGGCTACGGCAAGACCGTCGGCGGGCTGGTGACGCGCAAGAGCCTCGTCATGATCGTCTACATGGCGCTGGTGGCCGCCACCTATGGCATGTTTACGACAGTTCCGAGCGGCTTCGTGCCGGCGCAGGACAAGCAGTACCTCATCGGTTTCGCGCAGCTTCCTGATGGCGCAACGCTCGACCGTACCGAAAGCGTGATCAAGCGGATGAGCGAGATCGCCATGGAAACGCCCGGTGTCAGCCACGCCATCGCCTTCCCCGGCCTGTCGATCAACGGCTTCACCATCGGTTCCAATTCCGGCATCGTTTTTGCGGTTCTCGACGACTTCGAAAAGCGCAAGACACCGGAACTGTCAGGTGGCGCCATCGCCATGCAGCTGAACCAGAAATATGCCGGCATTCAGGATGCCTTCATCGCCATGTTCCCGCCGCCGCCGGTCAACGGTCTCGGCCAGACAGGCGGCTTCAAGCTGCAGATCGAAGACCGCGCCGGTTACGGCTACCAGACGCTGGACGAAGCGGCGAAGGCCGTCATCGCCAAGGCATATCAGACGCCGGAGCTGGCAGGCATTTTCTCCAGCTACCAGATCAACGTGCCGCAGCTCTTCGCCGATCTCGACCGCGCCAAGGCGGAACAGCTGGGCGTCTCCGTCAGCGACGTCTTCCAGACGCTGCAGATCTATCTCGGCTCGCTCTATGTCAATGACTTCAACGCCTTCGGTCGCACATACAGCGTCCGTGTGCAGGCGGATTCACAGTTCCGCGCCCATGCGGAAGACATTGGCCGCCTGAAGGTTCGCTCGGCAACGGGTCAGATGATCCCGCTGTCGACGCTCCTGAAGGTGAATGCGACGACCGGACCGGAGCGCACCAACCGTTATAACGGCTTCCTTGCGGCCGATATCAACGGCGGACCGGCACCGGGCTTCTCCTCGGGTCAGGCACAGGCCGCGATCGAAAAGATCCTTGCCGAAACCCTGCCCGCGGGCGTCGATTACGAATGGACGGATCTGACCTATCAGCAGATTCTCGCCGGCAATTCCAGCATCGTGGTTTTCCCGCTGGCGCTGCTGCTCGTCTATCTCGTGCTCGCTGCGCAATATGAAAGCCTGACCCTGCCGATCGCGATCATCCTGATCGTCCCGCTCGGCGTGCTCGCAGCCCTCACGGGCGTCTGGCTGACGGGAGGGGATAACAACATCTTTACGCAGATCGGCCTTGTCGTCCTTGTCGGTCTCTCAGCGAAAAACGCGATCCTGATCGTGGAATTCGCCCGGGAACTGGAATTCGAGGGACGAACGCCGCTTCAGGCGGCCATCGAGGCAAGCCGGCTTCGCCTGCGCCCGATCCTGATGACCTCGCTCGCCTTCATCATGGGCGTGGTGCCGCTGGTCGTCTCGACAGGTGCCGGTGCGGAAATGCGCGCCGCCATGGGTGTCGCGGTCTTCTCCGGCATGATCGGCGTGACGTTCTTCGGCATCTTCATGACTCCGGTCTTCTATGTGCTGGTGCGCAAGCTGGCGGGCAACCGTCCGCTCATCCAGCACAAGCAGGAAGAACCGGCCAATTCGGACTACAAGCTCGAAAAGGCCGGCTGAGACCGACACCTATCCACCGCAACCTTCGACGCAAGCCCGCCGCGCATCCCGAGATGCGCGGCGTTTCATATGGAAAGATGTGTATGCGCCTCTTCTGAAATTGAATCAGTTTCAAGTGCTTAACGGTAATACAGGCCGCGTTCTGGCCGCACCACAATTGGCAAAAGTCAATATAGATGTTGGTGACTGCGCGCAGAGGAAGAAACAATGATATTTTATGTTTTGTATTTTGTGTTATTTTCCAAGAACAGGGTGATTCGGACTAAATGATTTAGTTCAGGGGCGACATGATGGAGCAGGATTACGAGAACTGGGCGACGACCGTTGCCTATTCGATAGTGATGCATGAGGGTCTTGATCTCGCGCTTTCCGCGCAAAATCTCGATAGAGGCAAGACCAGAAACAATCGTGAGCGGTTGATGGAAGCCATTCGCACATCCTTGCTGGAAGCGCGCTCACGCAGCCACGTGACAGCGGCGCAACGGGTTTAAGCCGGCCTCCTGAGATTGTTGCGGCAGCTTTCCTGGGCACGCCGCTGCAAGATCAGGCCGGAAGCAGGTCGGTCCGCACCGCGGCTTTCAGCGGCAGATGATCCGAAGCGATACGCGCCAGTGCGCTGTCATGCGCTTCGACCTGCTCGATCAGCCCTTCACGATTGGCGATGATCCGGTCCAGAGCCAGCACCGGCAGGTTGGACGGAAAACTGGGTACGGCTGGCGGCAGAGCGCCGAAAGCATCGCGAAACGTATTGAGTGATGAACCATTGCCGAGGCGCCATTCATTCAGGTCGCCCATGAGAATGGTCGGGCATTCATCCCTCGCTTCAAGAAGGCCGATCAGAGCCTTCGCCTGCTGGGCACGGGAATGCCGCAGGAGCCCGAAGTGAGCGGCAATGACCCGCAGGGTGCCGCCGCGCTTCAGATCCAGTTCGACAACGAGCGCGCCACGCGGCTCCAGTCCGGGCAGCTTCAGGGTATGAACCTCCTTGACCGCGCCCTCCTTGAACAGGACGACATTGCCATGCCACCCATGCGCCTTCACCCCGACCTGTACAGGCACGGGGACAAGGCCGCTTTCCCTTTCCAGCCGGGCGAGATCGAGCAGCCCGGTGCGTTCGCCGAAGCGGCTGTCGGCCTCTTGCAGCGCAATGATATCCGCCCCGATTTCCTGAATCACGCGACTGGTGCGATCAGGATCGAACTTGCGGTCCCGGCCCACGCATTTATGCACGTTGTAGGAGGCGATAACGGGAAAATCATGCGCCTTTTCCGCAGGCTTGGCATTCTGCCGCTGACGGTGATTGCGCAGCGAGTCCATCACAAAGGCCGGCAGGCTGGTATTCCGCGCCAGTACCGCTTTTTCGTTTTCCAGCACGCCGTCTTTTTTCACACGTCATCTCCGCTCAAAGATAGGGCGAGGCCAGCCACAGTACCCGTTCCACAAAACGAACAACGAACGGACGCGCTTTCAGTTCGCTCAGTCTTACAGGTATTGCGGCGTCGCGCGCCGTCGAGATCGTCTGCGTGATGGCCTGTCCGAATGCTTCGTCCATAACCTCCAGATCGATCTCGAAATTCAGACGCAAAGAGCGGGGATCGAGATTGGACGAACCGATGTAGCTCCACCGTCCGTCGATCACCAGCATCTTCGAATGATTGAACGCTCCCGTCGCCCTCCATATCCGGCAATAGTTGCGCAACATCTGATCGAACTGCGCCGTCATCGCCCTGTCGACAAGCACCAGATTATTGCTTTTCGGCACGACGATATCAACGACGACGCCGCGTCGCGCCGCCGTAATCAGCGCCGAAATAAGCTCCCGATCCGGGAGAAAATAGGGCGACATGATGAGAATCGACGACCTTGCGATGGAAAAAGCGCCGGTCAGCATCTTGTGATTGGTCTCGATGCTTTTGTCCGGCCCGGAGGAGCAAACGCGGGCAACGATCTGCGAGCCCGGCACGCCTTCGGGAATGGCGATATCCCAGACCGGCGTATCCAGAAGTTCCTTTGTCGTGAAACGCCAGTCTTCCGCCGCAATGGAGAAAAAATCCGCTACCACCGGTCCGCTGATCTTGAAATGTGTGTCGTGCGATTGTCTTCCCTGGCCGAACTCCTCGGTAAAACCCTCGCGTATGTTCATGCCGCCACTAAAGGCGACACGCCCGTCCACCACGAGAATCTTGCGGTGGGTGCGCAGATTGGCATAGGGCAGCCGCAGACCCATGATGACGTTACCGTTGAAGACGTTGGCGACGATGCCCCTTTCCCGCAGCGTCGGCAGGATGCTCGGAACCGAATAACGCGCGCCCACGGCATCTATGAGCACCCTCACCTCCACGCCGCGCTGTTTTGCCCGCTGGAGGGCGGAAACGAAGCGGGCGCCGATCCGGTCATTATCGAAAATATATGTTTCGAGGATGATCGACCGTTTCGCCTGCTCGATCGCTTCCAGCATCGCCGCATAGGCGGCGTCACCCGTGGCGATGGGTTCGATGCTGTTGCCAGTCGTCAGTGCATGGCGGGTCACCCGGTCACCCAGTACCTTCATCGCCGCGAAACGGCGGCCGAACCGCTCGGCTACCAGCTCACCGCCAGCGTCGAAACGGGCCACGCGGTCCATGATCTCGTCCTGCATGAAGGACCGCTGCTGGGTGATGTTGGACCGGCGGATGCGGTTGATGCCGGCAATGGCATAGATGACCGCACCGACGATGGGCGACAGCACGATGACGCCGACCCAGCCCAGTGCCGAGCGAACTTCTTCCTTCGTCATGGTGGCGTGCACGGCCGCCACGGTTCCCATCAAAACGGAGAGAACGGCAAGAATATGCGGCCAATAGGCGATGATGAGAGCGAGCATGAATACAACTATAGGGCATCAGGCGGAAAAGTGTAACGCGGTTTTCCGAAAGCCGCCACCTTAACGAGAAATTGGTGCAGCGATCCCGCAACGAGAGGCGTTCCCTGACGGCGGCAAAACGACCGCCATGCTTTTGCGGGACAGACCTTTGCGGGATTAACGGTGGAAACTGGTCTTGCGATATGTCATGAGAGCGCATCTTGATCTTTGGGCGGGGGCAGCATTGGTGGGCTTTCTGCCGCGTTTGAACGCAAGAAGGCCGTGATGCAGGACAATACCCAAGGCGCCGTCATCGTCATTTCCAGCCATGTCATGCGGGGCTCCGTGGGCAACCGCGCGGCAGTCTTCGCGTTGGAGACACTCGGTTTTCCGGTTTGGGCGGTGCCCACCATCGTCATGCCGTGGCATCCCGGCCACGGACCATCCACCCGCATGCGCTTCCAGGACGAAGACTTCGACAAGGCGATGACCGACCTCGAAAACGCCAAATGGATCGGCGAGGTCAAGGCGGTTCTGACCGGTTATTTCGGCAGCGCCGCGCAGGTGCGTGCCGTCGCAAGGCTGATCCGAAATCTCAAGGAAAAGAACCCGGCGCTGATTTACGCCTGCGATCCTGTCATGGGTGATCTGGGCGGACTTTATATTCCCCTTGAGACCGCCGAAGCCATCCGCGATCACCTCATTCCGCTTGCCACGGTCGCCACGCCCAACCGATATGAACTCGCCTGGATGAGCGGCGCCGCGCTTGAGACCAACAGCGCCATCATGGATGCAGCGCTTTCCCTCGGCCCGCCAAAAATGCTGGTCACCTCGGCGGTGCCGATGATGACGGGCGGCACCGGCAACCTTTACCTCAGCGGCCGCCACGCGCTGCTCGCCGAACATCGCGCCATTGAAAATGCGCCTAACGGCCTCGGCGACCTGATGTCGGCGCTGTTTCTTGCCCGCCTGCTGGAAGGTCTGGATGACGAAAAGGCGCTGCAGCTCGCAACCGCCAGCGTGTTCGAAATTCTGGCCCGCACAAAAAAACGCGACATGAACGAACTGACGCTGGAGACGGATTCTTCAAGCCTCTCCACACCCATGGCCATGGTGCAGATGCGTCATCTCTTGCATCCTTCGCGCAGCAAGCGCAAATAGCGGCTAGAGCATTTCCGTGAAACGTGGCCCTTGGTCTTCGTCCGGAAATGCGACAAGCAAGGAGTTGGAGCGGTTTCACGGCTCGAAGAAAACCGAAAATGCTCCAAAGGATTGGTCTTCAACGCACCGAGTTCTTCCCTTGATCTCGGTCCAACCACAACGGTACTGCGATAGATGAAAGATTTTCCGGAAAACCTTCTCAACGGCTATAAGAACTTCATGAGCGGTCGTTATGCCGACGAGCGCGAAAGATACCGCGTTCTGGCCGATACCGGACAGAAACCGCAGACCCTGTTCATTGCCTGTTGTGACTCCCGCTCCGCGCCGGAAACCATTTTCGACTGCGGCCCGGGAGAGCTTTTTGTCGTCCGCAACGTTGCCAACATGGTGCCGCCCTTCGAGCCGGACGGGCAATATCACGCCACCTCGGCGGCCATCGAATATGCGGTTCAGGTGCTGAAGGTGAAGGATATCGTCGTCATGGGCCACGGTCGCTGCGGCGGCATTCAGGCAGCGCTCGATCCCAATCTGGAGCCGCTGTCGCCCGGTGATTTCATTGGCAAATGGATGAACATGGTCAAGTCGGCCGCCTCGCAAATCCAGAGCAACGACGTCATGACCGCCTCTGAGCGGCAGACGGCGCTGGAACGCGTTTCCATCCGCAACTCCATCGCCAATCTACGCGGCTTCCCCTTCGTCAAGGCACAGGAAACCGCCGGCAAGGTGAAGCTGCACGGCGCGTGGTTCGATATTTCGACCGGCGAATTGTGGGTGATGGACGGCAAGACCGGCGACTTCCGCCGCCCGGATCTGTGATTGGCAGGTAATAGCTACCGGCCAAACTCAACGCTCGTCACCCCCGACTGGATCCGGGGTCCAGCGCGATCAAGTCCTTGATCGCCAAAGACTCTTTCACGGCGCGGACGCGCCGTGACTGGATGCCGGATCAAGTCCGGCATGACGGAAGTGGAATTCGCGCGTGGAAAGCGGCCTTATTGGCCGTCGATCGCCTTGCCGATGAAGGCGATCGCCTGCTGGTAGACACTTGCGGCGTTCCAGCCCTGAATTGCCGCGTAATTCGCCTGCCCCTGCTGGTAGCCTGCACCGCGCTGCCAGCCATGGCCGACGAGGAAGTTTGCGGTGGACGCCAGCGCGTCGGCGCGCGAACCGACGAGATCGATCCGACCGTCGCGGTCGAAATCCACGCCGTAGCGCACGACATTCAACGGCAGGAACTGCGTCTGGCCGATTTCACCATGGGCGGCACCCTTGGCGTTGACATTCAGCGAGCCGCTGCCGACGAGTTTCAGAGCCGCATAAAGCTGCTCGGTGAAATAGTCCGAACGGCGGCAGTCGAAAGCAAGCGTTGAAACGGCGGAAAGCGTGTGCTGGTTGCCCATGAAACCGCCAAAGCCTGTTTCCATGCCCCAGATGGCGAGCAGCGGACCAGCCGGCACGCCATAGGCACGCTCGATGGAGGCGAACAGTGCGGCGTTGTTCTTCTTCATGGTCTTGCCGCGCGAAATGATCGTCTGACCGCCGCGCTTCTGCATGAACTGCTCGAAGGACAGCTTGAAGCTGTGCTGACCGCGATCGGCGCGGATCGTCGCCTGGTTGTAGGAGACGCCGGAGAAAGCCCGGTCGAGCACCGAGGCGCTGACGCCGCGACCCGCCGCTTCCTGCTTGAAGGCGCTGACCCAGGCATCGAAGCCCGCCGAAGTGTTGCCGCATTGCGCGGCCATAACCGGCGTCGCTGCCAGAACCGAGACCATGGCCACACCAGCCAGAATTACCTTCATTGCCCGCATCAAAATCTGCCTTCGATATCCTTTGGGGAGTTTTTCCCGAGAACCAAACCGTCAATACTGTATGATTCAGGTGCCAAAACTGTCTTTTGGCGGCCTAAATTGCCTTTCGGCAGCAAGGCCTGCAAATAAACTGGCCGTGATCTCGCCAATTATAAAACCCGCCTGCCCCACACAGAACAGACGGGTTATACTTAACGAACCTTAAAAATTCGTATCTCGGATCAGGCGGCCGCCTTGCGCGGCTTGATGAAGCCACGATTGATGAGCAGTTCGGCGATCTGGACGGCGTTAAGGGCAGCACCCTTGCGCAGGTTGTCAGAAACAACCCACAGGTTGAGACCGTTTTCGACCGTCGCATCTTCGCGGATACGCGAGATGTAGGTCGCGTCTTCGCCAGCGGATTCAACCGGCGTGATGTAACCGCCGTTTTCGCGCTTGTCGATCACGAGGCAACCCGGTGCTTCGCGCAGGATGTCACGGGCCTGATCGGCGGTGATCTCGTTTTCGAACTCGATATTGACCGATTCCGAATGGCCGATGAAGACAGGGACGCGCACGGCCGTGCAGGTCACCTTGATCTTCGGATCAAGCATCTTCTTGGTTTCGGCCAGAACCTTCCATTCTTCCTTGGTGTAGCCGTCTTCCATGAAGACGTCGATGTGCGGGATAACATTGAAGGCAATGCGCTTGGTGAACTTCTTGGCTTCGACCGGGTCGGCCACGAAAACGGCGCGGGTCTGCTGGAAAAGCTCGTCCATGCCTTCCTTGCCGGCACCGGATACCGACTGGTAGGTGGAAACGACGACGCGCTTGATCTTGGCGAAATCATGCAGCGGCTTCAGCGCGACAACGAGCTGCGCCGTGGAGCAATTGGGGTTGGCGATGATGTTCTTCTTGGTGAAGCCTGCAACCGCATCGGCGTTGACTTCCGGAACGATCAGCGGAACGTCCTGATCGTAGCGCCATGCGGATGAGTTATCGATGACGACGCAGCCCTGCTGGCCGATCTTCGGCGACCACTTCTTGGAAACATCGCCGCCTGCAGACATCAGGCAGATATCCGTGTCGGAAAAATCGTAGTTCTCGAGGTTCGAGACCTTCAGCGTGCGGTCGCCATAGGAGACTTCCGTGCCCTGCGAACGGGCGGAAGCGAGCGGCACGACTTCATCGGCGGGAAAACCGCGTTCGGCCAGGATATTGAGCATTTCGCGACCGACGTTGCCGGTGGCGCCTGCAATTGCAACTTTGAAACCCATGATCAAGCTCTCTTTCTGTCTCTCCTCTTTTTGGTGAGGTGGGAACCCGCATCATATCGCGGCTTCCTCGATCCCCAGCCAAACCGGGGAGAGAGCGGTGGCCAGAGACGTCAGACGGTTTTAATCGTCGTTTTGGCCGTAATTCGGATAGAATAAGAAAGGCGCGGATCATCGCCGGCGGATTGTGCCGGTCCTTCCATGACGAACATGTCTGCAACATGCATGCGCAAGGTGATGCTCCTTCTTCGCGAGAAGCTATTAGAAGGTTTCTCGGTTCTGTCAAGGAAAAAGGCGCGTCATGCAGCCACTCGGACCAAAGCACAAATCGCCGCAGCGACATATTCGGGACGTTTAACATTAGACTAAAGTCATAATCCGAAAGCATCGCTCTTATTGGGGTTAATTTTCTGTCACTCTCATGATCCGCGCATTGCAGCCGCAAGGTGAGTCCAGAGGAGAGAGTTGGGCTCCGCAATGCGTCGATTGGGACATCTGTGGAGGACAGACAATGGCAAATGTTGCAGCCGTAAGCGGCGCCGCCCGTCCGATGACGGGTGAAGAGAAGAAGGTGATTTTCGCCTCTTCTCTCGGAACAGTCTTCGAATGGTACGATTTCTATCTCTATGGCTCGCTGGCGATTTACATCGGCGCGAACTTCTTCAGCCAGTATCCGGAAACGACGCGTAACATCTTCGCTCTGCTGGCCTTTGCCGCTGGCTTCCTCGTCCGCCCCTTCGGCGCGCTGGTCTTTGGCCGCCTCGGTGATATCGTCGGCCGCAAATATACCTTCCTCATCACCATCCTCATCATGGGTGTGTCCACCTTCCTCGTCGGCGTGCTGCCCAGCGCATCGCAGATCGGCATCGCCGCTCCGATCATCCTGATCGTCCTGCGCATGCTGCAGGGTCTTGCACTCGGCGGTGAATATGGCGGAGCTGCAACTTACGTGGCCGAACACGCACCGAACGGCCGCAGGGGCTATTACACCTCATGGATCCAGACGACGGCGACGCTCGGCCTGTTCCTGTCGCTGGTGGTTATCCTCGGTGTGCAGTTCGCGCTCGGCAAGGAAGCTTTCGCTGCCTGGGGCTGGCGCATTCCCTTCCTCGTTTCCGTTCTGCTGCTTGGCGTATCCGTCTGGATCCGTCTGAAGATGAACGAATCCCCCGCCTTCAAGAAGATGAAGGAAGAGGGCAAGACGTCGAAGGCGCCGCTCAGCGAAGCCTTCGGCCAGTGGAAGAACGCCAAGATCGCGCTCATCGCGCTTGTCGGTGCCGTCATCGGGCAGGCCGTTGTCTGGTACACGGGCCAGTTCTACGCCCTTTTCTTCCTGCAGAGCATTCTGAAGGTCGACGGACAGTCGGCCAACATCATGGTGGCGGCAGCGCTCATTCTTGGCACCAGCTTCTTCGTTATCTTCGGCTGGCTTTCAGACAAGATCGGCCGCAAGCCGATCATCATGGCCGGCCTCATCCTTGCCATGCTGACCTACTTCCCGCTGTTCAAGGCACTGACCTGGGCAGGCAACCCGGCGCTTGCACAGGCACAGGCGAGCGTTCGCGCCACCGTGACCGCAGCCCCGGGCGACTGCAAGTTCCAGTTCAACCCGACGGGCACGGCGAAGTTCACCACGTCCTGCGATATCGCCACCTCGTTCCTGACACGCAACTCGGTGCCTTATGACGTGGTTGCGGGCGCAGCCGGCCAGCCGGCCACCGTGAAGATCGGCGACGCCACCATTACCAGCTACGACGCCGTCGCCGCCGGCGCGGACGCGGCAGCCAAGGACAAGGCCTTCCAGAAGCAGGTCAACACGGCGCTCCACGATGGCGGTTACCCGCTGGTGCGTGGCGCGGCACAGGTGCCGGACGCGAAACTGGACGCCTTCATTGCCGCAAACCCGGAACTGAACCTCAATGCAGACGCCGTTCGCGCTGCCGACAAGAAGATGGTTGCGACCGACAAGCTGGTGGCTGACAAGCTGCTGACCCCGGCCGAAACCGGTGGTGCAGCCGAAATGGCCGTTTACACCGTGGCCGGCGGCGGCGCCTTCTCCATGGTGGCCGATCCGGCTGCCGTGAACTGGGTTGTCATCATCGCGGTTCTCACCGTCCTCGTGATCTACGTGACGATGGTCTATGGCCCGATCGCAGCTTTGCTGGTCGAACTGTTCCCGACCCGCATCCGCTACTCCGGCATGTCGCTGCCATACCACATCGGCAACGGCTGGTTCGGCGGCCTTCTGCCCGCCACCGCCTTCGCCATGAGCGCGGCCAAGGGGGACATCTATTATGGCCTCTGGTATCCGATCATCTTTGCAGGCATCACGCTGGTCATCGGCATGCTGTTCCTGCCGGAAACCAAGGATCGTGATATCCACGCCATGGATTGAGTGGCAGTCGATGAAACGCAGCAATCACCCGGCGCTTCGGCGCCGGGTTTTTTGTTGCCGCCGTACCGCCATCGCCGAAAATGGGCTTTTCCAGCCTGTCAATCCGCCGCAGGTAGAAAAACAGCAAGAACAAGACAAAAACACTCGAAATGGGCTATGACGGCTTATCAGGACGGGAATGGGAGAGCAGTTTTGAGAATCGGGACACCTAAGGAATTATATGAGGGCGAAGCCCGCGTTGGCATGACGCCGGATAGCGCGCAGGCTTTGCAGAAACTGGGATATGATTGCGTCATCGAAGCCGGCGCCGGCAAGGCGGCCGGTTTTTCTGACGACGCCTATCGCGCCGCAGGCGTGACCGTGGTCGACAGCGCTGAGGCGCTTTACACCGGCTCCGACATCATCGCCAAGGTTCGTCCGCCTGAAACATCGGAGATTGATCGCCTGTCTGCGGACAAGACGCTGATCTCGTTTTTCTATCCCGCCCAGAACAAGGACCTTCTGGAGCAGGCGAAGGAAAAGGGCGCTAACGTCATCGCCATGGACATGGTGCCGCGCATTTCGCGCGCCCAGAAAATGGACGCGCTCTCCTCCATGGCCAATATCGCCGGCTATCGCGCGGTGATCGAGGCGGGCAATAATTTCGGCCGGTTCTTCACCGGGCAGGTCACAGCCGCCGGCAAGGTGCCGCCCGCCAAGGTGCTGGTCATCGGTGCCGGCGTTGCCGGTCTTGCCGCCATCGGCACGGCCACATCACTTGGCGCGATCACCTATGCCTTCGACGTTCGCCCTGAAGTGGCCGAGCAGATCGAATCCATGGGCGCGGAATTCGTCTATCTCGATTTTGCCGACCAGCAGCAGGATGGCGCAGCGACCGGCGGTTATGCCGCCCCCTCCTCGCCGGAATTCCGCGAGAAGCAGCTGGAGAAATTCCGCGAGCTTGCACCGCAGATCGACATCGTCATCACCACGGCGCTGATACCGGGCCGCGACGCGCCGAAGCTGTGGCTTGCCGACATGGTGGCGATGATGAAGCCGGGTTCGGTCATCATCGACCTCGCCGCTGAGCGCGGCGGCAATTGCGACCTGACAGTTCCCGACCAGCGCGTCGTGTCCGACAACGGCGTCATCGTCATCGGCTACACCGATTTCCCAAGCCGCATGGCGACGCAGGCCTCGACCCTCTACGCTACCAATATCCGTCACATGATGACCGATCTGACGCCTGCCAAGGATGGCAAGGTCGTTCATAACATGGAAGATGACGTCATCCGCGGCGCGACGGTCACCTATGGGGGCGAAATCACATATCCTCCGCCGCCACCCAAAATTCAGGCCATTGCCGCGCAGAAACCGAAGGAAAAAGCAAAAGAGCTGACGCCGGAGGAGAAACACGCCAGGGAAAAGGCCGAGTTCAAGGCACAGACCAAGAACCAGGTCGGGCTTCTGGTCGCCGGCACGGCCGTATTGCTGCTCGTTGGCCTCTACGCGCCGGCAAGCTTCATGAGCCACTTCATCGTCTTCGTGCTTGCCTGCTTCGTCGGATTCCAGGTGATCTGGAATGTCAGTCACTCGCTGCACACGCCGCTTATGGCCGTCACCAACGCGATTTCCGGCATCGTCATCATCGGCGCGCTGCTGCAGATCGGTTCCGGCAACTGGCTGGTGGTGATCCTCGCCTCGCTTTCCGTCCTGATCGCGACGATCAACATCGTCGGCGGTTTCCTCGTGACACGGCGCATGCTCGCCATGTTCCAGAAGTCCTGAGCCAAGCGGGGAATCAAATAAATGACCATTGGTATTGTTTCCGCGGCCTATGTTGCCGCAGCCGTTCTTTTCATCCTCTCGCTCGGCGGTCTCTCCGGACAGGAAAGCGCCAAACGTGCCGTCTGGTACGGCATAACAGGCATGGGCCTCGCCATCATCGCCACCGTCTTCGGCCCTGAAATCAGCAAGGGCGTCGGGCAATGGCTCGTCGTGCTCCTGATGCTGGCCGGCGGCTCCGTGCTCGGCTACTTCGTCGCAAGCCGTGTACAGATGACCGAGATGCCGCAGCTTGTGGCGGCGCTTCACTCCTTCGTCGGCCTTGCCGCCGTTTTCATCGGCTTCAACGCCCATATCGAGGAAGCGCATGTCGCCTCGCTCGATGAAACCGCGCGTTCCTTGCTGACGGGCTTTTCCGCCATCCTCGCCCACAAGACGCCGGTGGAACTGGCGATCATGAAGGTGGAGGTCTTCCTCGGCGTCTTCATCGGCGCGGTCACTTTCACCGGCTCCGTCGTCGCCTTCGGCAAGCTTGCGGGCAAGGTGGATGGCAAGGCGAAGAAGCTGCCGGGCGGGCATCTGCTGAACGCTGGTGCTGCGATCCTGTCGCTGGTGCTGCTCATCATGTATTGCAACGGCGCAGGCGCATGGACGTTGGTCCTGATGACGCTTGCCGCCTTCTTCATCGGTTACCACCTGATCATGGGCATTGGCGGCGCCGACATGCCTGTCGTCGTCTCGATGTTGAACAGCTATTCCGGCTGGGCGGCAGCAGCCATCGGCTTCACGCTCGGCAACGATCTGCTGATCGTCACGGGCGCGCTGGTCGGCTCCTCGGGTGCGATTCTCTCCTACATCATGTGCAAGGCGATGAACCGCTCCTTCATCTCGGTCATCCTCGGCGGCTTCGGCGGCACGACGGGCCCGGCGATGGAAATCGAGGGCGAACAGGTGGCGATCGACGCCGAAGGCGTGGCCGCAGCGCTGAACGACGCCGACAGCGTCATCATCGTGCCCGGTTACGGCATGGCGGTGGCGCAGGCGCAATCGGCCGTATCGGAACTGACCCGCAAGCTGCGCGCCGACGGCAAGACCGTGCGCTTCGCCATCCATCCGGTGGCTGGCCGTCTTCCGGGCCACATGAACGTGCTGCTCGCCGAAGCGAAGGTGCCTTACGACATCGTGCTCGAAATGGACGAGATCAACGACGATTTCCCAAGCACCGACGTCGTCATCGTCATCGGCTCCAACGACATCGTCAACCCGGCAGCGCAGGACGACCCCAACTCGCCCATCGCGGGCATGCCGGTGCTGGAAGTGTGGAAGTCGAAACTCGTCATCGTCTCCAAGCGCGGCCAAGGCACGGGCTATTCCGGCATCGAGAACCCGCTGTTCTACAAGGACAATACGCGGATGTTCTATGGCGATGCGAAAAAGTCGATCAACGATCTTCTGCCGCTGATCAAGTGAATGAAAAGGGCGTTTCCAGGAGACCGGGAACGCCCTTCGACTTTCTGAGAAACGACGATACGTTTCGTCCGTCATGCCGGACTTGATCCG
The DNA here is from genome assembly GCF_026191755.1 of Agrobacterium sp. InxBP2. Classification (NCBI taxonomy): domain Bacteria; kingdom Pseudomonadati; phylum Pseudomonadota; class Alphaproteobacteria; order Hyphomicrobiales; family Rhizobiaceae; genus Agrobacterium; species Agrobacterium sp. InxBP2. The sequence goes on along the minus strand of NZ_JAINDY010000017.1, from coordinate 56,605 downwards.
GCATCCAGCCATGGCGCGTCTGCGCCGTGAAAAGAGTCTTACGCGATCAAGGACTTGATCGCGCTGGACCCCGGATCAAGTCCGGGGTGACGGTGTGCGGATGCTATGGCCGCGCCAAACAGAATCGTCCCGCGGGATGTTGTCGATAGACCGCCTTCAAAGCACCCGGTAACGCCGGTTGAAATACATCAGCGCCTCATCACCCGCATTGATCTTCATATCCACGACCTCGCAGATGAGAATATCGTGCGTGCCGCCGTCATGGGCCTCGCGGATACGGCAATCGAATGAGACGAGCGCATCTTCGAGAACCGGCGCACCGGTTTCGAGCACGCCCCAGTTGCCCGCAGCGAAACGTTCCTCAGCAGGCGTCTTGCCGCCGAAGAGCGTGCTCAGCACCTCATGATGGGCGGCGAGCGTGTTGACGCAGACCACACCATTGGCCTTCACCACCCTGTAAGCGGAAGAATTGCGGTTGAGGCAGATGAGAAGCGTGGGCGGATTGTCGGAAACGCTGCAAACCGCCGTCGCGGCGAAGCCTGCCCGGCCTGCGGCGCCATCCGTCGTGACGATATTGACCGCCGCACCGAGCCGCGCCATGGCGTTTCTATAATCGAGGCTGCGTTGCTCTGCAGTCTTCGTCTCCATTGCCGCTTCCTTTTCAAGAGACATCATCTGCATCTAACCCATCCTTCCTTAACAGGCCATCAAGCCAGCATACAGGCGTCGTCAAAGCCAAGGCGCGGCAGGCGGCCAAAGAGTTTTGACGGATCGCCATGACCGAGATTGATGAGGAAATTGGATTTCCACGTCGTGCCGGCAAAAAACGCCGCATCCACCTTGCCCTTGTCGAAACCGGACATGGCCCCGGTATCCAACCCCAGCGCGCGGGCGGCAAGGATCAGATATCCGGCCTGAAGCGTGGCATTGCGAAAGGCAGTTTCTTCGGCCACGGCAGGGCTGGAGGTAAACCACGAACGCGCATCGGCGTGCGGAAACAGTTCCGGCAGTTTCTCGTAAAATTCGCTGTCGATGGCAGCGATGACGGTGACCGGCGCGGCCATGGTCTTTTCGAGATTGCCCGAGGAGAGTGCCGGCCGAAGCTTTTCCTTGGCTTCCGGGCTGCGCACGAAGACGAAACGTGCCGGCGAGCAATTGGCCGAAGTCGGTCCCATCTTCGTCAGGTCGTAAAGCGCGTGCAGCGTCTCGTCACTGATCGGCTTGTCCGTCCAGCCATTGTGGGTGCGTGCTTCGGTGAAAAGCGTTGCGAGTGCTGCATCATCCAGTGCTTTCGTCATCGTGCTCTAAAATCCTGTCAGAATGTTTGGTCAACCGGCAGCAGAAACTGCAAAAGCCGGGCGTTGAAAAGGTCGGGTTCGGTGATATTGACCGCGTGAGCCCCGAAATCGAGAAGGCAAAGCTCGCTTTGCGGCAAACCGTCGGCAAGACGCAACGAGCGGGTATAGGGCACCAGAAGATCGTCCTTCGTCGCCACCACCAGCACCGGATTGCCTATCTCGCCAAGCCGTGCGTCCACATCGAAGGCTCGCAGCGCCGCAATGCGGCGGAGCACATTGTCCTTGCCCTGAAAATGCGCCACGCCATGGGCATCGTCCCGTGCCAGCCGGTCCTGATTGTCAGACATCCACGCCGCCGGATAAAGGAACAGCGGCTGCGCTTTGACAAAAGCCTCGACGCCCGACTTTTCCAGAAGCTCGATTCGTACATCAAAGCAGCGCCCGGAATGCAGATCGGCCTTGCTCCACGCGTTGATAAGCACCAGCCGGTCGATAAGGCCGGGCCGCCGCAGCGCGATCTCAAGGCCGATCAGGCCACCGAGGGCATGTCCCATGAAGTGGAATTTTTCGAGGTTCAGGGCTGAGACAATTTCCAGCACATCATCCGCCATGGCGGAAATGCCGCCATCGAGCGGCACCTCGCCGCCGGTCCTGCCTGTTCCGCGATGGTCATAGGTGACGACCCGGAAATGGCTGGAAAGGGCCTCGATCTGCGGCGCCCAATAGGCGCCCGATCCGCCAAGGCCCGAAGACAGCAGGATAGTGGGCGCCTCAGGATCAGTCCGGCCATGAACCTCGAAATGCATCATCTGCCTTTTCGCCCTATTTGCCAATATGGGCGACGGTGGCGATTTCCACCAGCGCATCGGGCTTGACGAGGCCGCACTGGATGCAATAACGCGCCGGCTTGTCGCCGGGGAAATATTCCGCATAGACTGTGTTGACGGCCTGATAATTCGCCCAGTCGGTGATGAAGATGTGGTTCATCGTCACGTCTTCCATCGTGCCGCCGGCGGTCTCGATGACCGACTTGATGGTTTCGAGAACATGGCGGGTCTGCGCGCTGGCATCGCCCACATGCACGACATTGTTGTCCTTGTCAAAGGGCAGCGTGCCGGACACGTAAACCACGCCATCGGCGAGGGTTCCCGGCGAAAAGGGAGCGATGGGTTTGCTGGTGCCAACAGGGACGATGATCTTTTTCGGCATTTCGTTCTCCTCTTTGTGTTTCTCAATCAATCGGTGACGGGGGCTGCCTGCGAAATCACGCCGCAGAAATCATTGACGGTGGCCACCCAGCCGAAAAACTTCTCGACATTGTAGACCGTCGCCTGCTGGATATAGTCCGGACCGAGATGATGGGTCGCATCCTCCAGCATCACCCCGAAATATTCGAGATGGAAGGCATCGCGCAGCGAGCTTTCCACGCAGACATTGGTGGCGATGCCGACAAAGACCAGATTGCGGATGCCGCGCGCGCGCAGCACGCTATCCATATTGGTGTTGAAGAAACCGCTGTAACGCGTTTTCGGCACCAGAATATCGCCGGGCTGCGGTTGCAGCTCGTCGACAATGGCGTAGTCCCATGTGCCCTTGGCCAGCAGCTGGCCCTGCAGTTCCGGCCTCTTGCGCATGGTCTTCAGCGCATTGGACTTGTGCCAGTTAGGCGAACCCGGCCCACCTGCCTCGACATAGTCCTTGTCCCAGCCATTCTGGAAATAGATGACCTGGACACCGGCGGCCCGCGCCGCATCCAGCGTCTTCTTGATGTTGGCGATGGTGCCCTTTGCGCCTGAGATGTCGAAACCGGCCAGATCGACATAACCGCCCTCGGTGGAATAGGCGTTCTGCATGTCGACCACGACAACGGCGGTCTCGCTGGGTTTCAGGGTAATCGGCTCCGGCCTTGCGGGAAGCGTCACGCTTTCCGAACGGCTCTCCGGGCCCTTGTAACCCGCCACGACGGCTTCGCTCATTCCGCTGCCTCCAGTGCCGCTTGAACATGCGCGCGGCTCTTCATCAGCGGCTGCACGTATTTGCCGAATTTTTCGACCCCTTCGAGGAAATCATCGAAGGTCAGCATCACGCCCCCCGTTCCCGGCACCTCGCTCATTTCATCCAGCATGGCCGCCACTTCCCCATAGGAGCCGATTAAGGTTCCCATGTTGATATTGACCGCAGAGACGGGGTTGGACATATGCCGGACATTGGTGTCGGAGCCGGATTTGGTGTCAACGGCGCTCTGCAGGCCGAGCCACTTGATGGCGTCCTCGTCGGCACCTGCCTTGTAATGCTCCCACTTCGCCCAGGCATCCTCGGATTTTTCCTCGGCTAGCACCATGGTCAGCACCACGGACTTAACCTCGCGGCCGCTCTTTTCCGTTGCCGCCAGAAGCCGCTCATTGGTGGGCGCAAAGGCCTTGGGCGTGTTGACGCCAACGCCGAAGCAGAAGCTGTAGTCGGCGAATTTGGCCGAAAACGCCATGCCGGAATTGGACGACCCGGCGCAGATGAGCTTCACATCACCCTGCGGCACCGGCTTCATGCGGCAATCATCCATCTGGAAGAACTTGCCCTTGTAGTCCGACTGACCTTCCGTCAGCAGCTCTTTCAGCACAGTCGTATATTCACCGAGATATTCGTAACGATCACCGAAATAATCATCGCCCGGCCAAAGACCCATCTGGCTATATTCCGGCCGCTGCCAGCCGGTAATGAGGTTGATGCCGAAACGGCCACCGGAAATGGAATCGATCGTCGTCGCCATACGCGCGACGATGGCCGGCGGCATGACCAGCGTCGCGGCGGTGCCGAACAGCTTGATCTTGGAGGTGACGGCGGCCAGCCCCGCCATCAGCGTAAAGGATTCCAGATTGTAATCCCAGAATTCGGTCTTGCCGCCAAAGCCGCGCAACTTGATCATCGACAGCGCAAAGTCAAAACCATACTGCTCCGCTTTCAGCGTGATCGCCTTGTTCAGATCAAAGCTCGGTTTGTATTGCGGCGCGTTTTCGGAAAGAAGCCACCCATTGTTCCCGATCGGGATAAAAACACCAACTTCCATTTTGCTGTTCCCTTTTTTGCGTCAGGTGTCTCCTGACTTGAGAAAAGAGTAGCAGGTTCTGTGCCAGACCAAATACAATAATTTTATCAAATGGATAAAATTTTGGGCTGCGTAGAGCGTTGATCAAAAGACAAAATTTTTATCATTTGGTAAAAATATTTGCCTGTTTATTCGGCAAATATTGAGAGCGGCACATCAAAGGCGAGTGGCCCTTACCCAGTCGCAGACCGATTTAAGAAATCCGAAGGCCCTCCTCCGTCATGCCGGACCCGATCCGGCATCCATTCACGGCGCGTCTGCGCCGTGAATGGAATCTTTCGCGATCAAGGACTTGATCGCACTGGACCCCGGATCAAGTCCGGGGTGACGGCGGTTGGGAGTTAAGACTCAATCAAATGCGCACGCGCGAGGGGGCATTTCTGCGCGACGAGGACAACAACCGCGCAGTTATGCGAAACCCTCAGCCCATCCGCTGCTGCGCATAAGCATGGACCGCCCGAAACGCCTCTTCAGCGCCGGCAACAACACGCTCTTCTTCTTCCACCGTCAGCGAAATTTCATCGAGGGCCGCAGTAAAGGTGCGCCAGTGCAGGCCGCGTCCTTCCGGTGCGCCGGCCAGATGGCGCGCGCCGAATTCTTCATCCAGACCGAGCTTGGCTGCATCCTTCAGCAGGAAGGCAGCGCCAAGATTGGAGCCCTCGACCACGTAAAGCCAGCCCATAGCCTCCGGCAGATCGAAGGGCGTTTCGGCGGTAAAGCGCGGTTCGGACGTTTCCGGAATGGCAAGACCGAGATCGGCAAGGTCCTGCTCGATCATGGGAAGACGACGACGGCCCTTGAGGTCGGGGAGCAGACCATCAAGCGTGTGATTGGAGAAAAAGGCATCGAGATCGCGATGGAAGAGATATTGCGTTTCCACGAATTTGCCGAAGTTCTCCCGGCTTATGAACGGCTTCGCCGCCATGATGAAGGCATCCAGATCGCCATGCGCACCGCGCGTTGCAGCTTTCAGGCGCTTGACGCGGCTCTGCTCGATCTCTGCTACAGGCGCTGCCGGCTCGGCGATGGTCATGATGATGGTCCCTTTATCCCTATATTCAGACTGCCTGATAAAAATCTTTACTCCAACAGTCAAATTTATTTTCGCACTATCGACACGCCTTGGAAAGAGCATGGGGCCGCCATCTCCCTGGCAGGGCAGCCTACTCTAAGCTTTCTTGACCCTTCGCCTCAACACCTGACGGCGCGGCCAGAAACGAAGAGAAACCTCAAATCGCACTTCCGGACAATCATATTGCAATTAGCTCTTTACAACTAACATGTCAGCATGCCATCAATTCGTAGTCACCTTGGAGGAGCATCTTAATTGACCCAGAAATTCGGCCTTTCGGCAGCCCTGACAACCCCTTTCAAAACGGACGGAACGGTCGATATCGATGTCATGATCGCCCATGCCCGCCGCTGCCTGTCAAATGGTTGCGACAGCGTGACGCTTTTCGGTACGACAGGCGAAGGATGCTCGGTCGGCAGCCGCGAGCGGCAGGTCATTCTCTCCCGCTTCATCGAGGCGGGTGTTGCGCCTGCCCGTCTGGTCACTGGCGTTCTGGTGGATTCCATTGAGGACGCGGCCGACCAGTCGGCGGAAGCGCTGAAAGCCGGTGCCCGCAATATTCTGCTCGCGCCACCCTCCTATTTCAAGAATGTCAGCGATGACGGCCTGTTTGCCTGGTTCTCGGCGGTGTTCGAAAAAATCGGCAAGGATGCGCGCGACATTCTCGTCTACAATATTCCTTCCGTAACCATGGTCACCTTGTCCGTGGAACTGGTCGGAAGGTTGAAAAAGGCATTTCCCGGCGTCGTCACGGGCGTGAAGGATTCCTCCGGCAACTGGAGCCACACCGAGCGCCTGCTGAAAGAGCACGGCGATCTCGCAATCCTGATCGGCGATGAGCGCGACTTGGCCAAGGGTGTTCGCCTCGGCGGTCAGGGTGCGATATCGGGCGTAGCCAATTTCCTCACACAGGAAGTGCGCGCCATGGCCGTCGACGGCAAGGATGACAAGCGCGTCGAGGATCTTGTTGTGGAACTTCTGAAATTCCCGGTTACACCAGCCGTCAAGGTGCTGGTATCACACACGACAGGGGAAAATATCTGGTCGGATGTGCGTGCACCGCTGGTGGCGATTTCACCTGAGGATCGGCGGCAGATCGAAGGCGCTTTCGACGCGCTGTTTCGCAGGCAGGCCGCCTGAACGGAGCTGAAAGGTTGAGCATGGACGATACCGGCGAACAGACATTGCGGGAACGGGCGTATGAAAGCTTTACGCATCACCTTCTCTCGCGTGATGTTCGCCCGGGGCAATTCATCTCGCAGCGCCGCCTTGTGGAACTGACAGGTCTACCCCTCGGCGCGATCCGGGAGGCAATTCCGCGGCTGGAGGCGGAAGGGCTGATCAAGACCGTGCCGCAGCGGGGATTACAGGTTGCCCATATCGACATCAATCTCATCCGCGAAGCATTCCAGTTCCGTATCTTCCTCGAAAAGGAGGCCGTGGCGCTGTTTACCCGTTCTGCCTCAGACGCAGCTATTGCGAAACTGTTGAAACAGCATCGCGATATCGCCGAAGCGGCCGAAAATGCCGGGGAATCGCCGGAACTTGAGCAGCACGCGCAGCAGGTGGACTGGGGCATGCACGATGCCTTCATCGATGCGCTCGGCAATTCGATCATCTCGAATGCCTACCGGGTCAATTCCATCAAGATGCGCCTCATCAATCAGGAGCGCTTTCGCATCGCCGGCCATGTGAAGTCGGTCATGAAGGAACATCTCGCCATTCTCGAAGCCATCGAGAGGCGATCCGTGGAAGACGCCGTGGAACGGCTGACCGCCCATATCCGCAACGCAAGGGACAGGGCGCTGGCGGTTTAGGGCAAATCCGGCGGGACAAAGAGGGTCTGCGCCGGCCTTGCAGGGAATAAGCAACAAGCCGGGGTGAGGAGAATTTCCGGCTAACTGGAGGAGAACAGACATGACGCATTCATTGCTCAACCCCACGCGCCGCGCCTTTCTGGCAGGCACGGCGGCGCTTGGCGGCAGCGCGGTGCTCGGCATTCGCCCGGCATCGGCGGCGGTGAACTGGAAGAAACACGCGGGCACTACCCTTGAAGTCAATCTCGTCAAAAGCCCGCGCAGCGAAACGCTGATCAAATATCTCGGCGAGTTCGAAGAGCTGACCGGCATCAAGGTCAATGCCGAAGCGACACCGGAACAGCAGCAGCGCCAGAAGGTGGTTATCGAACTTTCCTCCGGCAAGCCTAGCTTCGACGTGGTGCATCTGAGCTACCATGTGCAGAAGCGCCAGTTCGAAAAGGGCAAGTGGCTGGCTGATATCAGCGGCTTCCTGAAAGACCCGTCACTCACCGATCCGTCGTTGGCCGAAAAGGACTTTGCCGAGGCCGGCATGCTGTTCGCCAAGGACAGCGACGGCGTGCTGCGCTCGCTGCCCTTCTCGGTGGATTACTGGATCGTCTACTGGAACAAGGAGCTCTTCGAAGCGAAGGGCCTGAAATACCCCGAAACTTTCGAGGAGCTGGTAACGGCGGCGGAAAAGATCACCGATCCCGCAACCAACACCTATGGTTTCGTGGCGCGTGGCCTCAAGAACGCCAATACACCGGTCTGGACCTCGCTGATGCTCGGCTACGGCGCAAAGCCGATCGTCGACGGCAAGGTCAACACCGAATCCAAGGAGGCGGTTGAAGCCGCCAAGCTCTATCAGCGCCTGATGACCAAAGCCGCCCCTCCCGGCGTCTCCGGCTTCAACTGGGCGGAAGCGCAGTCGGCCTTCCTGCAGGGCAAGATCGGCATGTGGTTCGATGGCGTCGGTTTTGCGCCGCCGATCGAGAACCCGGAAAAATCCCGTGTCGTCGGCAAGGTTGGTTATGGCGTCATGCCGAAGGGCCCGGCAGCGCAGGCCGCTGGCACATTCGGTGATGGCCTCGGTGTCGTCGAAGCCAGCAGCAAGAAGGAAGCCGCTTACCTCTTCTGCCAATGGGCGATCTCACACGAAATGGGTGCGCGACTGCTGCAGGCGGGCGCCGGCGTTCCGTTCCGCCAGTCCATCCTCGAGGACCAGAAGGTGCGCGAGGGCGTCAAGATGCCGGCCGCCTGGCTGGATGCCGTTGTCGGTTCCGGCAAGGTCTCGCAGCTTGCCCTTCCCGTTATCATTCCGGTGACGGAGTTCCGCGACATCTACGGCGTCGGCCTCACCAACATGATCGGCGGCGCCGACCCGGCGGCGGAACTCAAGAAGGCAACGGAACAGTTCACACCCGTTCTGGCGCGTAGCGAGGGATAATGGCCTCCGTGAGCATCGAAAACACCAAGACAGGCGTCAGTCGCAAAGAAGGGAGCAGGCCCGCAAGGCTTGCTCCCAACTACTGGCCCTTCGTCATCCCGGCACTGGTCGTCATTTCGGCTGTAATCGTTTTTCCGTGGGTCTTCACCCTCTGGATGAGCGCGCATCGCTGGACGCTGGGGCAGGAGCAGAGCTTCATCGGGTTCGAGAATTACGTGAGGCTCGCAAGCGACGCCAGGTTCTGGGAATCGCTCTGGCACACGCTCGTTTATACCGTGCTGTCGGTCGTTGCCCCGCTGTTTCTCGGAACTTTGGCGGCGCTGGTTTTCGATGCGCAGTTTCCGCTGCGCGGTTTTCTGCGCGGCGTTTTCGTCATGCCGATGATGGCGACCCCGGTCGCCATCGCGCTCGTCTGGACCATGATGTTCCACCCGCAGCTCGGCGTCCTGAACTATCTCCTGTCCTTCATCCACATCGGCCCGCTGGAATGGATCTACAATCAGTCGACCGTCATTCCGTCGCTGGTGCTGGTGGAAACCTGGCAATGGACGCCGCTCGTCATGCTGATCGTGCTCGGTGGGTTGGCGGCTGTTCCGCGCGAACCCTATGAAAGCGCGGAAATCGACGGCGCCAATGCCTGGCAGAAATTTCGCTACCTGACCATGCCGATGATCGCGCCGTTCCTGATGATCGCCGTCATCATCCGCTCCATCGATGCCGTCAAGAGCTTCGACATCATCTATGCGATGACCCAGGGCGGGCCGGGCACGGCCTCCGAAACCATCAACATCTATCTCTACAATACGGCGTTTGCTTATTACGACATCGGTTACGGCTCGGCCATGGCCGTCGTCTTTTTCATCATCATCGTGGCGCTTTCCTTCGTGCTTCTGATGGTGCGCCAGCGCTCGCAATGGAACGAGATGGAGGATCGCTGATGTCCGCAAAAATCCTGAAACGCAGAAATCTCGACCGGCTCGGCCTGTTCTTCGTGGCGCTGGTGATGATTTCGCCTGTTATCCTGTTCTTCATCTGGATGATCTCGCTGTCTCTGAAATATGAAATCGACAACGGCGCCTATCCGCCAATCCTGATACCCGAACGTTTCGCCTGGTCGAACTATGTGAAGGTGTTCGAAGAGAACAATTTCTTCCTCTATTTCTGGAATTCGGTCCTCGTGACAGGGGCGGCCACCATTCTGGCGCTCGTCATCGGCGTTCCCGCCGGTTACGGCATCGCGCGGCTGAAGGCGGAAAAGTCGGCGGTCGTCATCATGATCGCCCGCATGACACCCGGCCTTTCTTTCCTCATTCCGCTGTTCCTGCTGTTCCAATGGCTGAACCTGCTCGGCACGCTCTGGCCGCAGATCATCATCCATCTTGTCGTGACGGTGCCGATCGTCGTCTGGATCATGATCGGTTATTTCGAGACGACACCGAAGGAGCTGGAAGAGGCCGCAAGCATTGATGGCGCATCCTCCTGGCAGGTGTTTCGCCTCGTGGCGCTACCGATCGCCAAGCCCGGCATCGTCGTCTCCTTCATTCTGGCGGTCATCTTCTCGTGGAACAACTTCGTCTTCGGCATCGTGCTGGCCAGCCGTGAAACCCGCACCCTGCCGGTCGCGGTCTACAACATGCTGTCCTTCGAACAGGTGAGCTGGGGTCCGCTGGCTGCAGCCGCGTTGATTGTGACGCTGCCAGTGCTGCTGCTCACCATGTTCGCACAGAAACAGATCGTGGCGGGCCTGACCGCCGGCGCCGTCAAGGGCGGCTGAACCATCAAACAAATAAATACGGGAACCTGCACATGGCACCGGTCAATATCCAAAACGTCCAGAAGCGCTTCGGCTCCGTCAACGTCATCCACGGCATCGATATCGACATCAAGGATGGCGAATTCGTCGTCCTCGTCGGTCCTTCGGGCTGCGGCAAATCCACCCTGCTGCGCATGATTGCAGGGCTGGAAGAGCTGAGCGATGGCGAAATCCATATCGGCCCGCGCGAGGTCAGTCACCTGCCCGCCCGCGACCGCGATATCGCCATGGTCTTCCAGAACTACGCGCTTTATCCACACATGACGGTCAAGGACAATATGGGCTTTGCGCTGAAACTGAAGAAGGTGAGTGCCGAGGAAACCAAGGCCAAGGTGGACCGGGCCGCCGCCATTCTGGGACTGGAAAAACTGCTCGACCGTTATCCGCGCCAGCTCTCCGGCGGCCAGCGCCAGCGTGTCGCCATGGGCCGCGCGCTGGTGCGAGACCCGCAGGTCTTCCTGTTCGATGAACCGCTTTCCAACCTCGACGCCAAGCTGCGCGTGCAGATGCGCGGCGAGATCAAGGCCATGCACCAGCGCATCGGCACGACGACCATCTACGTCACACACGACCAGGTGGAAGCCATGACCATGGCCGACAAGATCGTGGTGCTGCATGACGGCGTGATCGAACAGATCGGCGCACCGCTGGAGCTATACGACAATCCCGCCAACCTCTTCGTTGCCGGCTTCATCGGCTCACCCGCCATGAACTTCATTCGCGGCCGGGTCGAAGAAGGCGTCTTCCGCACTGCCAAGGGTCTCAGCCTGCCGCTGCCCGCCCATGCCGATATCGGCAAGCTCGGCGGCCGAGACCTGGTCTACGGCGTGCGCCCGGAACATATCCGCGCGGCCGAGACCGGCATTGAAGGCCGGGTCGAACTGGTCGAAGGCACCGGATCGGAAATCTATGCCAAACTCGATTGCAAGGGCGACGACATCGCCTGCCTGTTCCGCGAACGCCTCAATGTCCGCTTCGGCGATATGATCCACATTGCCATCGATCCGGCAACGGTGCATCTGTTCGACAAAGACAGCGGCAAGCGTATTTGAACACGGCAGGAGTGAGCAGCATGGCAGACAATCAGGGCGGCAAGCATGTCCTCTGCGTGGGGGCAGCCGTGCTCGACACCCTGTTTCGCGTTCACGACATGCCAAAGGGTGAAGGCAAGGTCCTGCCCTATGAAATGCTGCAGATCGCCGAAGGCATGGCTTCCAGCGCTGCCTATGCCGTGCATCGCATGGGCGGCCGCGCCAGCCTATGGGGAGCGGTGGGCGACGACGAGACCGGAAGCCGTATCCTTCGCGATCTTAGCGAAAGCGGCATCAACACGAGCGGTATGACGGTCGCGACTGGCGCACGCTCGGCCCTGTCAACGATTATCATCGATAACAGGGGAGAGCGGCTGATCGTGCCGTTCTACGATCACCGGCTGCACGAGAAGAAGCGGTCGTGCACGCCGCAAGACATTGCGCCGTTCGACGCCGTTCTGGTGGATGTGCGCTGGCCGGAACTAGCGCTTGACGTGCTCACCGTGGCACGCGCACTCGGCAAACCCGCCATTCTCGATGGAGACGTTGCACCCGTCGAAACCTTGAGAAGCTTGCACCAGTCGCGAGCCATATCGTCTTTTCCGAACCCGCTGCTGCCCGGCTGACGGGGCTTGAAACGGTGAAAGAAATGCTGCCGGTGCTGCATGCTCGCTACCCTGAGACCTTCATCGCCGTTACCGCCGGTCCACTAGGCTGTTGGTGGACGGAAGCCGGTGATCCCACGGTGCATTTCCAGTCAACGATGCAGGTCGAAGCGGTGGACACGCTGGCGGCGGGCGATATTTTCCACGGCACGTTTGCACTTGCGATGGCTGAGCGCATGGAAAGCCGCGCCGCCATCCGCCTCTCCTCCGTTGCTGCCGCGCTCAAATGCACGGTCTTCGGCGGCCGGGCCGGCGCACCGACGCGCGAAGAGACGGAAGACGCGATACGGCAATGGCAGGAGCGTGATGGCGAACCCGCGCTGCGCGCCTCCTGAGGGCATCCATTGCCCGCATAAAACTATTCCATTTTTGCGATGCCGTTTCCCGGCGAACTAGGCTAACGTCAAGTCAGAGCAAAGCTTTTCGCAAGATGCGCTCGCCTCGACCTCAGCCCGAATTCCGCCGCAAAAGTGATCGCCCGATGCATCAGACGACCCGCCCGAGACTGCGCGATATCGGTTTCCGGCCCGGCCATTTCGAAACCGGCCGGCTCAACGCCATCACCGATGTCGAAGGGGTGGCCGTTGGCCATTCGACCGTCATCGAAGGAGACAAAATACGCACCGGCGCAACCGCGATCCTGCCGCATTACGGCAACCTGTTTCAGGACAAGGTGCCCGCCGCCTTCGCCGTCTATAACGGCTTCGGCAAATTTGCAGGCTCAACCCAGATTGAGGAATTGGGCGAACTCGAAACGCCAGTTATCCTCACCAATACGCTGGCAACCGGTCGTGCCATCGAGGCGATCAACCGCCATACGCTGGCGCAGCCGGGGAATGAAAAAGTCGTCTCGATCAATGCCGTCGTCGGCGAGACCAACGATTCCCGCCTGAACGACATCCGCGCCGGCCGCCCGACCGTCGAGGAAATCTCGTCCGCGTTGAAAAATGCGACCATCGGCCCCATCGCAGAGGGCGGGGTGGGCGCAGGAACCGGCACGGTCGCCTTCGGCATGAAGGGCGGCATCGGCACCGCCTCCCGCCTCGTCACCATTGCCGGTGATGCTTACACCATCGGCGTTCTCGTACAATCCAACTATGGCGGCCATCTGCTGGTCTGCGGCAAACCCTATGTCAGCGCTGATCACCAGGACAAGGATGGCTCCATCGTCATCATTGTCGCCACCGACGCGCCGCTCTCTTCCCGCAATCTGAAGCGCTTGGCGGCCAGAAGCTTCGGCGGACTTGCCCGCACGGGTGCGGCACTCAGCAATGGCTCCGGTGATTATGCGCTGGCATTTTCCACCGATCAGCGCCTGCGCCGCACGCCTGCGCGCCGCAAGGCCGTTACGGACTACCCCGAGCTTTCCAACGACGCGATCTCGCCGCTCTTCGAAGCCACGATAGAGGCGACGGAGGAAGCGATCGTCAATTCGCTCTGCGCAGCAGAAACGACAACCGGCTTCAATGCCGGCACCGGCAAGGCCTCCACGGTCGAAGCCATTTCCATCGACACCCTCAAAACCCTTCTTTCAGCCTGACTTTTCCAGACGGAGTTTTCATGACTAGCCCATCCGGTCGCATCGTTTACGTCAACGGCGAGTTCCTGCCCGAAGCGGACGCCCGCCTTTCCATCTTCGACCGAGGATTCCTGTTTGGCGACGGCATCTACGAGGTCACCTCCGTTCTGGAAGGCAAATTGATCGACAGCGACCTGCATATGGCGCGGCTGGAACGCAGCGCCCGCGAGATCGATGTCGCCCTGCCGGTCACGACCGGCGAGATCGTCGAGGCCGAACGTCGCCTGATCGCCGACAACAATCTCGTCGAAGGCATGATCTATCTGCAGCTGACGCGTGGTGCGGAAGATCGCAACTTCCTGTTCTCTGCCGATCTGAAGCCGACGCTGGTCATGTTCACCCAGGCGAAGAAGCTGATCGGCACTCCGGTCGAAGAGGTCGGGATCGCCGTCAAGTCGGTTCCCGACCAGCGCTGGGAACGCCGCGACATCAAGAGCGTCTGCCTGCTTCCGCAGGTCATGGCAAAGCGCATCGCCAAGGCCGAAGGCTGTGACGAGGCGTGGATGATCGAGAACGGTTTCGTCACTGAAGGCGCGTCCTCCACCGCCTATATCGTCACCGCCGATAAGAAGATCATCACCCGCGGCAACAGCAACAAGACCCTGCCCGGCTGCACCCGCCTCGCCGCCCTGCAACTGGCAAAGGAAGCAGGCTTCACGCTGGAGGAACGCCCCTTCACGCTGGAAGAGGCGCTGAATGCCGATGAAGCCTGCCTGACCAGCGCCTCCAACTTCGTGGTTTCGGTCACGAAGATCGACGGCAAGCCGGTAGGCAACGGAAAGCCCGGACCGATGGTAAGCCGCCTGCGCGCGCTCTACCTCGAAAACGCACGCCGCACGGCGATCTGATCGAACGCGTTTTGTTTATCGCATTTCCGGTCGGAGAACCGCGGCCGGAAATGCTCTAGTCTTCGAGAACCGCCCAGATGCGCTCGACAACGGGCCGGCGGTTCTCCTTGGAGCGATAGAGCCTGATATCGACCGCGATATCGTAGGTCGGGTCTGCAGCCCGCACCAGAGCACCGCTATCAAGCTCGTGCCGCATCAGGCTTTCCGGTACCCAGGCCACACCCCAGCCGGCCATCGCCATGGCCTTCAGCCCCACCGACATGCTGCCCTCATGCACCCGCTCGAATTGCGGCAGCCGCGCGCTCAGAAGATCGCGAAGCAAAGGCCCGAAGAACGACGCTTTTTCATAATCCAGATAAGCGAAGGGTTTTTTCGCACCTTGCTGAAGCGCGTGCAGCGGTGAACCGTCTTTTGCGGGCGCTGAAACGGGAATGATCTTTTCCGCGCCCAGCACGCGGAATTCGAAAAGCTGCGCATCGAGCAACATCGGCACTTCGGGATGGGCATAGGTCAGAAGGAAATCGCTTTGCCCGTCCACCAGTGAATTGAGGTTTTCCTCCATGCTGCCGGAATCGGGCCGCAGAACCGAAAACAGCGGCCCGGCCTTCTCGTTCACACGTTTCAGCCAATCCGGAAAGAAGGTGAAGGATAAAGTATGCAGCGCTGTCAGCCGCACCGTCCTGGCATCCGCCCCCTCCTCCTGAAGAAGCGTGCGCCGTGCGTGGTAAAGCTGTTTCAGCGTTTCCTGGGCGACAGGCACGAATTTCGCCCCCGCCTCTGTCAGCCGGGAAGGATAGGATGCCCGGTCGACCAGCGTCGCGCCCACCCAGGCTTCCAGCTGCTTGATGCGCCGGCTGAAAGCCGATTGCGTCACATGCCGCTCATCCGCCGCCTTCGAAAAATTCAGCGTTCCGGCCAGCGCCAGGAAATCCTCGAGCCATTTGACTTCCAAGGGTCTGTTCTCCCACAAAGATGCCATCCCGGCCTGCCGGGAACACGGCTCTTTATTAGGAGGAATAGGAGCTGATTGAAACCCGTTAGAAGGTTTCAGGCTGTTGAGGAAATAGCCCGAGCCCCATTCTCGTCATCCCTCGGCTTGCACATCCTCTGGAGAGGTCCGAGCATGTGGCGCGCGGCGGGAGTTGGCCTCGGTCTCGTTAGCGGCTCCGTGAATATTCAATCATCCGCGCCCGGCTGCAAACCAGCTCGATCCGGTCGTCCCCCAGACGATTGAGGCAGACACGCTTCGTCCATGGCCCATCAATCAGCGTGAAGAGGAAACGGCCATTGCCGAGCGCCTTCAAGGGCATGCTGCGGCGGACGGGGCCGATACCCATCGTCAGTGAGGAGCCGTTGATCGAAAATTCAGCGCCCTCATCCGAACGCCACGACCCCGACAGATCATCCGGCACCGTATGCTCCCCGACAGGCAGGAAACGGCGCGGGGCATGACCGGCCTCGCCGACGATGGCATCGCCATCTAACCTGAGACGCATGGGCGACGATGCGGAGCGGGAAGAAACCCAGCCATCGACATCTTCATAGAGCGTGTCATCGCCATCGATGAAGGTGGATGTGCCGCCCTTGATCTCCAGCCACCACGGACCGCTTTCGGTGACATAGAGGCCTTCCGGCAGGTTGGCGGCCGGCTTGGGCAAAGGCAGGCCGGTCAAAGCCGCCATGCTTTCAAGCGCGATCTTGAAACCGTTGGTATCTTCGCGATTGGACACCACGACGAATCCCGTGCCGTTTTCGGGATCGAGCAGGAAGTAAGTTTTGTAGCCGGGATGAGAACC
Source organism: Agrobacterium sp. InxBP2 (assembly GCF_026191755.1). Taxonomy (NCBI): domain Bacteria; kingdom Pseudomonadati; phylum Pseudomonadota; class Alphaproteobacteria; order Hyphomicrobiales; family Rhizobiaceae; genus Agrobacterium; species Agrobacterium sp. InxBP2. The sequence goes on along the minus strand of NZ_JAINDY010000017.1, from coordinate 40,154 downwards.
GCCGTGGCCGACAAACCGGCGGCCGCCCAAATGCGACCAGCGCAGACCGAGGCCATATTCGCTCATCCGCCCGTCGGCGAGCGGCCGCTCAGCCGAAAGCCTGTCGAGAACACCCGCAAAGCTGCCCTCGCCCCGCATCAGCCCCTGCAGCCAGCGAGCCAGCGCGTCGGCACTGCCTGCAAGGCTGCCGGATGCGGAGATATGCAGTCCGGCAGCAGAAAGCTGCCAGTTCTCTTCAGACTTCCAGTAACCCGGCACCAGGCCGTTGACCGGATCGTTCCAGACGTCAGGCGCTTTCAGAAACACGTCGAACGGCGCGGCAATATGCTGCTGCACGAAATCGTCAAAACGGAAACCATTGCGTTCCAGCGCCGCTTCCACCAGACGGTAACCGGTATTGGAATAGGAAACTTCGCTGCCGGCATCGAAATTCAGCCGGGTCAGCCGGGACAGGTATTCGAGAAGCGGTCCGGCCTTCGTTTCGGTATAGACGGAAAGCCCAAGCAAGGAGAGACACTCGCGCGTATCCGGCAGGCCGCCGCTCATATCCAGCGCCTGCCCGACCGTGACATCGCGGAGCGGCGATTGCAGCTCCGGCAGATGTTTGCCGAGCGGATCGTCGAGCCCGATCAGATCTGCATTGGCCAGCACCATGGCGCAGAAAACGTGTTTCGTGACGGAGGCATACCGCACCACGCTCTGCGGCGTGAAGGGCGCAAAGGTCGAGAGGCTCTCGACACCGCCGGCATGGGTAAAACGGATGCCATCGAGATCAAAACCGATGACCGCCCCGCCCGGCTCGTTGCCTGTCCACTGCGAGACGAAGGTCTCTGAAAGGGCTGACGCGGCGTTCCAGTCCAGTTGCTGTGGCATGGTTTGGTCTCTTATCTCGTCGTCTTTACAGAAAAGCCTCGGCACCGCCGCTTGTTTCTTCGCCCCGCCGGGGAGAAGGTGGCCCGAAGGGCTGGATGAGGGGGCGACGCCAGCGATATGCGGAGAGCTGGCCCCCTCATCCCGCTGCCGCGGACTTCTCCCCGGCGGGGAGAAGAAGCGAGCGGCACCCGCTCGATCCACGGTCGCGTGGACTCAGGCCGGCTCTTCCAGCCGGATGCTCAGGCTACGCAGCTCTTCCGTATGCGGATGTTTCGTCCGTCCCTCGCGTAGATCACCCGCGCTCAGCTGCTCCACCATCTCCCCATTCAACATCACGCCCACCTGCGGGCAAAGATGCGCAATGACAGCCAGATTGTGGCTGACGAGAATATAGGTAAGGTTGCGCGCGGCACGCAGGTCCTGCAACAGGTTGAGGATTTCCGCCTGCACCGAGACATCGAGCGCTGAAGTCGGCTCATCAAGCAGCAGCACCTGCGGATCGGCGATCAAGGCGCGGGCAATCGCCACGCGCTGGCGCTGGCCGCCGGAAAGCTGATGCGGAAAACGGAACCGCACCGCCTGCGGCAGCGCCACATCCGAGAGCGCCTGCTGGATGCGCTTTTCGATATTGTCCATGCCGTGCACCAGCGGCAGTTCGCTGAGGATACGGTCGATGGTCTGGCGCGGATGCAGCGACCCGTAGGGGTCCTGAAACACCATCTGCACCTGCCGGAAGAATTCCGGCGTACGACGCAGAGGGGCATCCTTGCCGGCAAAGGCGATACGCCCTTCCCAGCTTTCATTGAGGCCGGCCATGGCGCGCAGGATGGTGGACTTGCCCGAGCCGCTTTCACCGACGATGCCGAAGCTGCCGCCCTTTTCCACCGAAAAGGAGACGCCCTTCACCACTTCGCGGTCGCCGAACTTGATACGGAGATTATCGACGTCGATCATTGGCTGGACCACGCTGCATCACGGTTGAGAACGGGAAGACGCTCGCGCGGATGCGTCAGCGAGGGAATGCAGTTCAAAAGTCCCTGCGTATAAGGATGCTGGGCTTTCAGAAGCTCGGAAGCCTTCAGCTCCTCCATCACCCGGCCGGAATACATCACCGCAACACGATCGCAGAAATGAGAAACGAGCGGCAGGTCATGGCTGATGAGGATAAGACCCATGCCCCGCTCCGACACCAGCTCCTCAATCAGCCGCAGGATTTCCGCCTGCACCGTGGCGTCGAGCGCGCTGGTCGGTTCGTCGGCAATCAGCAGCTCCGGATCGGGGGCGAGCATCATGGCGATCATCACGCGCTGGCCCATACCGCCTGAAACCTCATGCGCATAGGACGAGGCGACCTGACGCGGATTGCGGATTTTCACCTGATCGAGCAGCGCGATTGCCGCTTCCATGGCGGCTCGCTTGCTGCCGCCCTTGTGGGTGCGCCATGCTTCGGCTACCTGCGCACCAATAGTCTTCACCGGGTTCAGCGAATATTTCGGGTCCTGCAGGATGAAGCCGGCCCGCTTGCCGCGGATCTGGCGCATCTGCCTTTCGCTGGCGGACAGCACGTCGATGCCATCGAAGGCGAGCTTGTCGGCGCGGATATCGGCATTGGAGGGCAGGAGCTTCATCAGCGCCCGCGCCGTCAGGCTCTTGCCGGAACCGGATTCGCCGACGATGCCGAGTTTTTCGGTTCCGAGTTTCATGGAGACACCACGCACCGCCTCGAAACGGCTGGTGCGGGTCTGGAAGGCGATCTTCAGATTTTCGATTTCGACCAGCATGGCTCAATGTCCCTTCGGGTCGAGAACGTCGCGCAGGCCATCGCCGAGGAAGTTGAAGGCGAGCGAAACGAGGAAGATGGCGATACCGGGAATGGTGGCGACCCACCATTGTTCGAAGATGAAGCGCTTGGCTGTCGCAATCATCGCGCCCCATTCCGGCGAAGGCGGCTGCGCGCCCATGCCGAGGAAGCCGAGGCTGGCGGCGGTGATGATGATGGAGCTCATGTCGAGCGTGATGCGCACGATAAGGCTCGGCACGCAGAGCGGCGCGATATGACGGGCGATGATGCGCCAGGCGGAAGCACCGGTCAGGCGATAGGCCGCGACGAAGTCGCTGCCGCGCACCGTCATGGTTTCGGCGCGGGCCAGACGCGCATAAGGCGGCCAGGCGGTGAGCGCGATGGCGAGAATGGCGCTTTCGACGCCCGGTTTCAGCGCCGCGACAAAGGCCAGCGCAAGGATGAGCCGCGGAAACGCTAGAAACACGTCCGTCACGCGCATCAGCACCGTATCGACGATGCCGCCGAAATATCCGGCGATGCAGCCGATGGCGAGACCGATGGGGGCGACGAGAACGACGACGGCAATGACCATGCCAAGCGTGACGCGACCACCGTAGAGAATACGCGAGAGAATGTCGCGGCCGAGTTCGTCCGTGCCGAACCAGTGCTCGGCGCTCGGGAACGCCAGGCGGTTGCCGAGGTTCTGCGTCGCCGGATCGTAGGGAGCGAGCAGCGGCGCCAGCAGCGACAGCGCGATGAAGAGGACGATGATCGTTAGACCGACCACCGCCAGCGGATTGGACTTGAGGTTGAGCCAGATGCGATACCGGTTGCCCCAGGCAGCCTGTGTTCGCGAATGCGGCGTCTCATCCAGCGCCCAGTTTCTGAAATTAGCTAACATCATCGAACGCGAGGATCCATAACTCTGTAAAGCACGTCTGCGAGCAGGTTGAGGGCGACATAGATGAAGCCGATCAACAGGGTTGCTCCGACGACGGGGTTCATGTCCGCGTTCATGAGCGAGACGGTGAGATATTGACCAAGGCCCGGCCAGCTGAAGACGGTTTCCGTCACCACGGCGCCTTCGAGAAGGCCGGCATAGGTGAGCGCGAGAACCGTGACGAGCTGCACGGCGACCGTCGGGAAGGCGTGTCCCCAGATCACGGTCATGGCAGAAAGCCCCTTGGCGCGGGCGGTGATGACATATTCGCCCTTCAACGCATCGATCATGAAGGCGCGCGTCATGCGGGTGATATAGGCCATGCTGAAATAGGCGAGAATGCAGACGGGCTGCACCATATGGGCGATGGCGTCGTAAAAGGCGTCCCAGTCGCCCGCAAGCAGCGTGTCGACCGTCATCAGGCCGGTAACCTGCGTGATCATGCCGTCATAGATGATGTCCTGACGCCCCGGCCCCGGTGCGACGCCAAGCGTCGCGTAAAAGACGAGCAGCGAAATCAGCGCCAGCATGAAGACCGGCACCGAGTGGCCGGCAAGGCAGACGACGCGGATGACCTGATCCGTCAGCTTGCCCTGCTTGACGGCGGCCCAGACACCAAGCGGAATGCCGATCAGCGCGGCAAGAATGAGCGCTGCGGTGGCAAGTTCGAAGGTGGCGGGGAAAACGCGCTTGATATCGATCCAGACCGGATTGCGGGTCAGGATCGAATTGCCGAAATCGCCATGCAGAACCTGCGTGACATAATGGAAAAACTGCACGACCAGCGGCTGGTCGAGACCCATTTCGGCCCGGACCCGCACGATGACGTCTTCGGGCGCATTGTCGCCGACCGCCGCGATGACGGGATCGACGGGCATGACGCGCCCGATCATGAAGGTGATGATCATCAAACCGAACAGCGTCAGGAGGACGCTGCTCAGTATCGACGATATGCTTTTAACGCGCTTGTTCAATGTCACGCTTTCTTCGCATCGTGGTAGGAATTGCCCTCAGAGAGAACGCCGAGTTCGAAACCGGAAACGCCCTTGCGGAAGGCTGCCGTCTTGGTGGTCTGGAACATGAACACGAAGGGGCTGTTTTCCATGTGTTCGCGCTGCAGGGCTTCATAAAGCTCCACGCGCTTTGCAGGATCCTTCTCGTCACGCGCGGCTTCCGCCTTGGCGGCAAAGTCGTCGTTCTTGAAGCGCGAACGCCACAGGAAGGGCTTCGACTTGGCGTCGTCGCCATTGTCCTTGTTGATGTTGAAGACATCGGCGTTGGAATGCGGATCGAAATAATCCGTGCCCCAGGCCGACAGCGCCATCTGGTGTTCGCGGGCGCGCATCTTGGTCAGAACCTGGCGGTTCTCGGCCGATTGCAGGCGTACCTTGATGCCGATATCGGCAAGGTTTGCCTGGATGGCCTGCGCCAGATCCGGATAAGGCTGGGCGGAATAATGGTCCATGCTGATTTCGAAACCATCGGCAAGGCCGGCTTCGGCCATCAGTGCCTTGGCCTTTTCGACATCGCGCTGGAACGGAATGTCGTTGACGGCGCCGGGGAAGCCCTTCGGCTCGAAGCTCTGGTGGATTTCGTGCGTCAGCGGCACGATGTTTTCCTGCATGCCCTTGTAGTCCAGCGCCCACTTGATCGCTTGCCAGACCTGCGGCTTCGCAAGGTTCTCATTGCCCTGGTTGAGCGAGATCAGCACCAGCGAAGCGATGGACTTGCGCTCCAGCTCGATATTGGCGTCGTCCTTGACGGTACGCAGCTGCTCCGAGGTCAGGTCACGGGCAATGTCGATATCGCCCTTCTGCAGCATCAGCAGCTGGGAAGACGGATCGGTGACGTGGCGCAGGATGATACGCTTGATGTTGCCCTTGTAGGGACCGTTCGGGTTGACGTTGAGCGCGACGCTTTCGCTGGGTTTCCAGGCCTGCAGCACGAAATCGCCGGAACCGGCGCTGTTCTTCTGCAGCCAGCCATTGCCGAGGTCTTCACCGGAAGCATTGGCAAGAACCACCTTCTTTTCGACGATCGCGCCAATATTGGCCGAGAGGCAATAAAGCAGGAAGGAGATGGCGGTCGGCCTCGCCGTCGTCAGCTTCACCGTCTTCTCGTCGGCGGCAACAATGGTCGTCTCGACATTGTCAGGCGCAAAGCCGAACTGGCTTATGATGAAGGCCGGGCTCTTGTTCATCTTGATGGCGCGCTGCAGCGAGAAGGCAACGTCTTCCGCCGTGACCTTGGCGCCGCTCGAGAAGGTCGCGTCGTCGCCGATGGTGAAGGTGAAGACCTTGCTGTCCGCATCGGCTTCCCACGACTTGGCGATGACGGGATCGACCTTGGTGGAATCCTCGCGGTTGGCGCGCACCAGCTTCTGATACATGTTGGAGATGATTTCACCGCCGACAGCCTCGAAACCTTCATGTGGGTCAAGGCTCGTCATGTTGTCCAGCTGCTGCGCAACGACCAGAATATCCTTCGGCGTGGCGGCGAAGGCCGGGATGCGCGCATAGGACAGGAACGGAACGGCGGCGCCGGCAATCAACAGGTTGCGTCTTGAAATCATCGAAAATCCCCTTTCGGACCTTATTTTTCGGAAAATGGTGGGTTTGCCCCAATCCAGTCGTTTTTTTTATGTTTTCCCGCGATTACCACGAGCAAACGAGGCCCGACCAATTCCAAATTTGGCAGAGCCTATGCACGGATTGCATTTGCTCCCGCCTTGACCTTTCCTCTACCAATTCCGAAAACTTGTCCGCAGGCGCGTCCGCGCAATCCCATTTCCGAAGGTGAGACCATGACTGATCAAAAAACCGTACCCGTCTTCGACGGCCACAATGATGTGCTTTTGCGGTTATGGCGATCGGGCAACGCTTCTCCCGAAACACTTCTGATCGAAGGCGATACCGTCGGCCATATCGATCTGCCTCGTGCAAAAAAAGGCGGCCTCGCCGGTGGCCTCTGCGCCGTCTATGTACCTTCGCCCAGCATGGATAAGGACGCCAACGGCGACTACCCGACGCCCACCGAGGCGGATGCGCTGAAGGCGACGCTTGCCATGGCGGGCCTTTTGTTCCGGGCCGAGAAGCAGTCAAAGGGCGCGCTGAAGGTCTGCCGCACGGCCGCCGATATCCGCAAGGCCATGGCCGAGGGCGCCTTCGCCTCCGTCTTCCATATCGAAGGCGCAGAAGCGATCGGTGCTGATCTCGATGCCCTCCACGTTCTTCACGAGGCGGGCCTGCGCACACTCGGACCGGTCTGGAGCCGCCCGAACATCTTCGCCTACGGCGTTCCCTTCCGTTTCCCCTCAACACCGGATATCGGCCCGGGCCTGACGGATGCCGGCAAGCGGCTGATAAAGACCTGCAACGAACTGAAGATCTTGGTCGACCTGTCGCATATGAACGAACAGGGTTTCTGGGACATCGCCAGGATATCGGATGCACCGCTGGTGGCATCACACTCCAACGCTTACGCAATCTGTAACCACAGCCGCAACTTGACGGATCGTCAGCTGGACGCCATCCGCGATACGGGTGGCCTCGCTGGCATCAACTTTGGTGTCTTGTTCCTGCGTCAGGACGGCGTGAAGAACCCGGATACCGATCTCAACGAACTCGTTCGCCATGTGGACTACATCGTGAACCGCATCGGCATCGATCACGTGGCGCTCGGTTCGGATTTCGACGGCACCACCATACCCGCCGCCATGAAGGATGCGGCCGATCTGCAATTGCTGGTCGAAGCGATGCGCAAGAGCGGTTATGACGACGTGGCGCTTGCCAAAATCTGCCACGGCAACTGGATTCGGGTGCTGGAAAAGACCTGGGGCGCGTGAGCCAAAAATAAAGTTTCATCCCCGGCGCAAAGCGCCGGAGACAGAAAGCGGCGGGCCTTCAGGCCTTTGCCGCTTTTTTCCTGCCGGTCGCACGGAAGGTCAGAAGCCCGGCCACCAGCCCGATCATGGCCCATTTCATCGGCAGCACGTCCGCCGTCTCGCTGCGGATCGGCAGCACGGTTACGGTTCCCGGCTGCGATTCATAACCCATCTGGCCCTTTGCCTTAGCCTCGGCAATCTGCTGCGGCGAAACGACCCATTCGGCACCGCGCATCTTGTCCACCGCCATGTATCCGGCGCCCGCCACGAGCGCGACGACGAGTGAAACGACTATTCTTGTGGGCGTGTTCATTGGTATCTCCTTCAATCCAAAGGAGCGTGTAGTTGCATCAAATGCCGCCACCAAGCAACCGGCGCGATCAATTTCGTCGCGTTTTCATCAAACTCGGAAATCGCACATTTCGTGGTTGCATTCATCGGAATATAATTGGCAAAATCATCCGGAAACCTGTCCAAACTTCACATCGACACGTCACGCATTTCTGCTAAGCAAATTTCCGCAACTGAAACGAATTAGCGACACAATCCTGTGGTTCGCCAACCGACGGGACGGCGCTGGAAAAGATAAATGGCAGACAAGAGCGAAATTACAGAGACCGATATTGCCGACTCCGCGGTTGAAAGCTTTTTTGCCAGGAACCGTGCCTACCTGACGGCCGCGGCCATAACGCTCATCTTCGTGATGATGACGTTTGCAATTTATCGTCTCACCTCGGAAGTAAGATACGACGATGTGATTGCGGCCCTTCTCGACACGTCTTTTTCCTCGGTTCTTCTTGCTATCGTCTTTACCGCGCTGAGCTTCCTGTCACTGATTTTTTATGATGCCAATGCCATCGAATATGTCGGCAAGAAAGTGCGGTTTCCGTCAATGGCGGTCACGGCCTTCGCGGCCTATGCCATCGGCAACACCGCTGGCTTCGGGCCGCTGAGCGGCGGCGCCATCCGCTTCCGCGCCTATTCCCGGCTGGGGCTTTCCCCGGGAGACATCGCACGGGTCATCGCCTTCGTCACGCTGTCGTTCGGCCTTGGGCTTTTGTCGGTGAGCGCGCTTTCAACCTTCATCGTCGCGCCCCGCATCGCCGCAATCATCGGTTTCGACCCGCTCGTGCTGAGAGGCGCGGCGCTCGCCGTCATCGCCATTCTCGTGGCCACGGCCTATATCGGGCGCAATGGCAGGGCGATACGCCTCGGCAAATGGCGGCTGCGCCTTCCAGACAGCCGTACGTCTTCGCGGCAGTTCCTGGTGTCTGCATTCGACATCGCCGCTTCGGCTTCCGTTCTTTACGTGCTCTTGCCGGAAACGCATCTCGGCTGGCCGACCTTCTTCGCGATCTATGCCACGGCCGTGGGGCTTGGCGTTCTCAGCCACGTGCCCGCCGGCCTCGGGGTCTTCGAAACCGTGATGGTTGCCGGTCTCGGCAATGCGATCAGCGTTGATCAGCTGCTCGGAAGCCTCGTTCTCTATCGCGTCATTTACCACGTGCTGCCGCTGGTGGTCGCCATTCTGGTGATGATCGTTTCGGAAATGAAGCAGTTTGCGGCAAAGCCCGTTGTATTCGATATCAGCCAGCTTGCCGTGCGGCTGGCGCCACCGCTGCTCTCCACATTCGCGATCATTCTCGGCACCATGCTGATTTTCTCGAGCGTGACACCGACGCCGGGCAGCAACCTGGATTTCCTCTCGAACTTCGTCCCGTTGCCTATCATCGAGGCCGCTCACTTTCTGACCAGCATTCTCGGCCTTGGCCTCGTCGTCGCCTCCCGCGGCTTGGGGCAGAGACTGGATGGCGCATGGTGGATCGCCCTCGTTGCGGCATCTCTGGCGCTCATTCTCTCGCTTCTCAAGGCGATCGCGGTTTTCGAAGCGATCTTTCTCGGCTTGTTCATCGTCGCGCTCGCCGCCAACATGCGCAGCTTCAACCGTCACGCTTCTCTGGTCAAACAGGCGCTCGGGCCAAGCTGGCTCGCGGCCATGGCCGTCATCGTCGCCGGCGCGGCCACCATCCTTCTCTTCGTCTATCGCGATACCGATTACAGCCATACGCTCTGGTGGCAGTTCGAATTCTCCGAGGAAGCGCCACGCGGACTGCGCGCCCTTTTAGGCCTCGTGCTTGCCTCCTCCACCATCGCCATCTTCAGCCTCATGAGGCCGGTAGCCTTCCGCCCGGATGCCATCAAGGCCGAAGATATCGCAAGTGCTACAGACATTGTCATGAAGCAGGATGCGGCCGATGCCAATCTGGTGCGCATGGGCGACAAGCACGTGATGTTTTCCGAAAGCGGCAATGCCTTCATCATGTACGGCATTCAGGGCCGCTCATGGATCGCGTTTGCCGATCCGGTCGGCGATGAAGATGATTTCCCTGACCTCGTGTGGCAATTCGTCGAAGGAGCCCGTGCCGCTGGCGCACGTGCCGCCTTCTATCAGATTTCGCCCTTCCTGCTGTCCCATTGCGCCGATGCGGGTCTGCGCGCCTTCAAGCTGGGCGAACTGGCCCTGGTCGATCTCACCGCATTCGAACTCAAAGGTGGCAAGCTTGCCAATCTTCGCCAGTCGCTGAGCCGCGGCGCGCGCGACGGGCTGACCTTCGAGGTCATCGAAAAGACCCAGGTGCAGGATGTTCTGGAAGAGCTGAAACAGGTTTCCGACGGCTGGCTCGCCCACCATAACACCCGCGAAAAACGCTTTTCGCTCGGTGCTTTCGAGCCGGACTACATTCTGTCGCAACCCGTTGCCGTGCTGCGCAAGGATGGAAAGATCACCGCCTTCGCCAATCTGATGGTGACGGATACGAAAAAGGAAGCCACCGTCGATCTCATGCGCTTTTCCCCGGATGCGCCGCGCGGCTCGATGGACTTTCTCTTCGTCAGCATCATGCAATATCTGCGCGAGGCCGGTTACGAGAGCTTCAATCTCGGCATGGCGCCCATGTCCGGCATGTCTAAACGCGACGCGGCGCCCGTCTGGGACCGGATCGGCAGCACACTGTTCGAACACGGTGAACGATTCTACAACTTCAAGGGGCTTCGCGCCTTCAAGGCCAAGTTCCACCCGAAATGGGAACCGCGTTACCTCGCCGTACAGAACGGTGCAGATGCCGCTCTGGCGCTGATGGATGCGACGGTTCTGATCAGCGGCGGTGTCAGAGGAGTGATCGGAAAATGAGAAGATTCAGCATGCTCAAAGCAGTTCTGGCCGCCTCCGCCCTGTTTGCATCCCCCTTGTTCGTTTCTAGCGCCGTTTTTGCTGAGGACAAGCCCGCATACGAAACCGGCATGATCCCCGCCGGGCACATCATGGTGCCTGATGGCGACATCCTCGCCAGCGTCTTCCTGATTTCCGATGCGGACGGATGGTCGGCGGCCGATGAGACCCGTGCCAAGGCGCTGGTAGAAAAGGGCGCCGCCGTGGTCGGCATCGACTTCAAGGAATATCTGAAGGCGCTCGAGGCCGACGATGACGAGTGCATCTATATGATCTCGGACATCGAGTCACTCTCGCAGCAGATCCAGCGCACCGCTGGCACCAGCAGCTATCGCCAGCCCATCCTTTCCGGCATCGGCAAGGGCGGAACGCTGGCGCTGGCGATGATTGCGCAGAGCCCTGTCTCCACCGTGCGGGAGGCCATCGCCGTGGACCCCAAGGCCGGCCTGCCTCTCGAGAAGATCCTCTGTACCCCCGCCACCAAGGATAAAGTGGATGGCGAAACCGTTTATGGTCTGACCGACGGTCCCCTTCCTGCCCCCGTCAGCGTGCTGTTCACCTCTGCTGCGGATCAGAAGGGCCGCGACCACGTCAACGCGCTTGTCAAGCTGCATCCCGATATCGACGTGACGGATGTGGATGATAAGGCGGACGAGGTTCTGACCCAGACCCTCTCCGACCAGGTCGACGCCGCAGGCGACACCGACAGTCCGCTCGGCCTGCCGATCAAGGTTCTGGAAACCAGCCCTGTCATGGACACCATGGCGGTGATCTATTCCGGCGACGGCGGCTGGCGCGATCTTGACGAAGAAGTGGGCGGCGCCTTCCAGAAGGAAGGCATACCCGTCATCGGCGTCGATTCACTCCGCTATTTCTGAAAGGAAAAGAAACCACAGGAGGTCGCAAGCGATCTCGGCCGCATCATCGATACCTATCGCAAGGAATGGAAAGTCCGCAATGTGGTGTTGATCGGCTATTCCTTCGGTGCCGATATTATCCCCGCCACCTATAATCTGCTGCCCGACCGCGACAAATCGCATGTCGTGCAGCTGACCCTGATGGGTCTTTCCACCGAAGTGGATTTCGAAATTTCCGTCGAAGGCTGGCTTGGCGTGGCCGGCGAAGGCAAGGGCGGCAAAACGGTCGATGACATCGCGAAGATCGATCCGAAGCTGGTGCAATGCATATATGGCACGGAAGAAGAAGACGAAGACCCCTGCCCCGGCCTGAAAGCCAAGGGCGTGGAGGCGGTCGGCATCGAGGGCGGCCACCACTTTGACGAGGATTATGAAGGGTTGGCCAAGCGTATCGTGACGTCGCTGAAGACCCGGCTGCCGAAATAACGGCGTCTCACTCACCACCTTGACCCGGGCTACGACAGGAGCCCTCGACAATCCTTGGCGGCGAATGGACCGCCGACGCTTTTCCGCATCGCGCTTGCGGAATCGCCTAAACTATTATTCAAAAGAACCGGACTGCAGTGGATGTTGATCTATTTCTGCAATCCTGCTGCTGTTGATCGCAAACCATCGATTTATATATCCGGACCGGTTCAGGGAGCCGCCGCATGCTTTCCTCAAAACGAAAAACAAAAACGCCGGTCCTGGTGGAACGCATCGACCACTTTGTCGCACAAGTCAAAGAGGCGATGAAAAACGACGACGCCTCGCGCAACAGAAAGATCCGCGATCTGTGGGACGCCGAGGTCCGCTACCATTTCGACAATGGGCGCACCGAAAAGACTCTCGAACTTTACATCATGAAGTACCGTAACGCCTTGAAGGCCGAATTCGGTCCCAAGAGCACGCCGCTTGCCATTTGCAACATGAAAAAACTGCGCGAGCGGCTGAAAACCTACATCGAACGTGCCGACTATCCGAAAACGGGCGTAGCAACCTCGATCGTCGAGAAAATCGAACGCGCGGAATTTAATACAGCCGGACGCAAACCCACCGTTCTTCTGCGCATCGCGGATTTCATTTCTGCGATGAACGGCATGGGCACGAAAGAAGAGATGCAGACCCTGTGGAATGCTGAAATCAGCACCATGAAGGGCAGAGCCCAGACAACGATCATCTCCTACATCACCAAATATCGCAACGCCATCCGCGAGGCGTTTGGCGACGATCACCCGATGCTGAAAATCGCCACCGGCGACGCTGCGATGTATGACGATGCGCGACGGGTGAAGATGGAGAAGATCGCCAGAAAGCACGGCGCGCTGATCACCTTCGAGAATTACCGCCAGGTTCTGAAGATCTGTGCCGACAAACTCCTGTCAGCCGATCCCCTGATGATCGGCATCGGCCTGATCGGCATGACCGGACGCCGACCCTACGAAGTCTTTACCCAGGCGGAATTTTCGCCTGCTCCCTATGGCAAGGGCATTTCCAAATGGAGCGTCCTGTTCAACGGCCAGGCCAAGACAAAACAGGGCGAGGGAACGAAATACGGTGTGACCTATGAGATCCCGGTGCTTGCCCGCTCGGAAACCATTCTTGCCGCCTACAAGCGCCTGCGCGAAAGCGGGCAGGGAAAATTGTGGCATGGCATGTCGATCGATGATTTTTCATCGGAGACGCGCCTGCTGCTCAGGGACACGGTTTTTAACCTGTTCGAAGATCTCTGGCCGAAGGAGGAGCTTCCCAAGCCCTATGGTCTTCGGCATCTCTATGCGGAGGTGGCTTATCATAATTTCGCACCTCCCCACGTGACCAAGAACAGCTATTTCGCCGCCATTCTGGGGCATAACAACAACGATCTCGAAACCTCCCTCTCCTATATGACCTACACGCTGCCGGAAGATCGAGACGATGCGCTTGCACGGGCAAAGCGGACGAACGAGCGGGCATTGCAGCAAATGGCCGCCATTGCGCCGGTTTCCCGCAGCAATCCATAGCGCAGCCGCACCTGCCTTGCGGCCAAGCACGCGATGGATAACCCGACGCGCAGGACTGTCCCCGCGGAGATTTCGACATGCCGTTGCGCCCCGATCCGGGCGCGCGCTCCCGTTCCCCTGCTTTAGATAAACCGCCGATTTTTCTACTACGTCCAGCCACGATGTATTGTACCGACACCGCTGCGAACAAAATAATTAAATGAATCAATATTTTATAAATTAAACACTAAAGAATTATATGAAGTATAAATTAAATAAATACAGCCACACACAAGTTATATCCGAAACAATATTGACAGTTTTCACGAATGAATATTGTCCGGAGGCTTGGGGTGCTGCCCGCATATACAACTTACACCCTCTATAATCGCGACCTGGCATCGTCACTGAAACGCGTCGCAAACGATCCGATCGTATCGCGCGACGCCAAATATTACGCCGACAATATTGGCAAGATCAAAAATCTCGATGAGTTTCTGAAGGACCACAGGCTATATTCCTACGCCATGAAGGCCTATGGCCTGGGCGAGATGACCTATGCCGCCGCCTTCATGAAGAAGGTGCTGGAAAGCAATCTCAACGACCCGAACAGTTTCGCCAACAAGCTGAAGGACACCCGCTACCGCGACTTCGCGGCGGCGTTTGATTTCGGCACTATCAAATCGGAAAAAACGGTTCAAACGCAAACCCAGCAGGACCGGCTGGTTGCCGCCTATCACGATGCACACAAACAACGAGACGACGAACTGAAGGAGGAAACGCGGTATTACAACATCGTCATCGACACGGTCGGCCATGTGGATGACATCTTCAAAAACACGCGGTTGCGGGACTATGTTTTCAAATCCTTCGGCATCGACGCCGAAGCCTTCAACTACAAACATCTGCGGGATGTTCTGACCAGCGATATCAGCAGCGCCGACAGTTACGTCAACAGCACCTACAAACCTCTGGTCGAGGAATGGCAGGCAAAGACCGCCGATCTGCGCATCGAACGCGCAAAAGTCCCCTCCGCCGATAAGGCGTCGCTGGCCAAAATCGATTATCTGCTCGGCCAGTACAACAAGCGCATCGCCAATGCACACAAGCTCTTCGAAATGGCGGCAGCGTTTAATTTCCGCGATGACGGTTTGGTGGATGACGGCACGAAAGCGCAGACGGCAACCCAGAAGCGGCTGATCAACGAAACCTATGTTTTATCGTATCCTCGCCTGACGCAGACCGGCGCAGTTCTCAATCGCGACTTCTTCGCGCAAAAGATGAACGAGATTACCGATGCCGGACAACTCATATCCAATTCCCGTCTTAGAACGATGTTGATCGTCGCCTTCAACCTCAGGGACGACACCGATACCGACAGGAAAATCCAGTGGGCGCTTCGCGAAAATCCCGACGATCCGCAAAGCGCGCTTCACACCGAAAAGGACAAAGGCTTCATTGATCTTGCGAGAGCGTTCAATTTCGACCGGGAAGGCAAGATCGCTGCCGGAAAGACGATCCAGACCGCCGCCCAGCTCAGTACGATGATGACACTTTATTTTAGCCGCTACGACGACGCACAGGAGGCGGCGGACCAAAAGACGATCAAGGACTACAAACGCTATATCGGCCTGACGAAAAACCTGGAGGACTTCCTCTCCGCTGCACCGGCAGCCGTTACCATTCGCAATTTCGCGCTGAAGGCATTCAACATCAGCCCCGAAGAGGTTTCCACGTTCAAGTTGAAGAAGGTCTTCACCAGTGACCTGTCGGACCCGAAAAGTTATGTCCGCAGCCTCAAAGACGAAAGGTTCGTCCGGCTGGCGAAAGCCTACAATTCCGATGCCGAAGGCAGGATAGGCTCGCCACGGCTGGCCCAGGCCGAAAACGAGATTACCCGCATCTCCCGGAACTACGTTCTCGAAATGACCCGATGGAACACGGCCTCGAAGAGCAGGGAGACAACAGGCAAGCAGGATGAGGAACTCGCCGCCTATCGCCAGAAAAACAGCAAAGACAAGATAAAGGAAAAGGCAAAGACGGAGGCCGCCTATTACCGCCAGCAGATGGAGACGTTGGAAACCGTTGATCAGTTGCTTGCCGACCGTCGTCTGGTGGATTTCATGCTTGTTGCCGAACGCATCGACCCCAAATCGGTCAGCACCGATTATCTGAAAAAGATCTTCAAATCCGACCTCAAGGACCCGAAAAGCTTCGCCAACACCGAAAAGGATCCCCGCTTTCGCGCGCTTGCCGGTTCCTTCAACTTCGACACCAAGGGGAATATTCGCGCGACAGCCAGCCAGCATGTCCAGAACAACCGCGGCCTGATGGAAACGCGTGACAAATACGTTCGGCAGACGCTGGAGGAAAGGGCGGGAGAAGAAAACGCCGGTGTTCGTCTTGCTCTCTATTTCAAGCGGATGGCCGGAGGCATTTCCAATGCCTACGACATACTGGCTGACAATGCGCTTTCGGAATTCACCCGCACCGCCCTTGGAATTCCCGCGGAAACCGCGAATTCCAAGGTCGAGATGCAGGCAAAGATGATCGAAAAGAAACTGAAGATGAGGGACCTGCAGGAAGCCGGCAAGGTCGACAAGCTGATTGACCGCTTTTTGCTGAGGTATGAAATGAACAATTCGCCTTCCGATCCCCGTCTCGACTTGTTCGGCAATGGCAAAATGTCCATCAGCGGCAATACGCTGGCAACCCTCGCCCAGCTTCGGAACGCCCGCAGCCGCTAACTCGTCTGCCTGAAAAGGCTGGCTGGCTCTCGGATGGAAGCTGATACTGGCTCCGCGGCCCGTGTCAGGGCGGTCAATCCCGCCCGTAGCCCTGGTGCTGTAGAGCAGTATCATCACAGTCAACAACAGCCTGTCAGCGCACCAAAGCCGAAATTCCGTTCAGGTGCGCCCCGCTGAAGCACGGGCCCGTCGAGACGACCGTCCATCGCGCCGTCTGCTAGTGTAATGTACCTGCAATGACCTGTTCCTATCCCTGCTGAAATTTACCGCAGCTGAAAGGAATTCCCATGTCCGACAGGTCATCACTTGCAGTCCCGCCGGCAATCACCCTCATCGCCGCCACATCGCTCTTGCTCACAGCCTGCGCATCAACCGTGATGAAAACTTATGTCGGCGCACCCATCACCAGCGTGATGCTGGACTATGGGCCGCCTGACAATGTCTATAGCCTCGGCCCCGGCCAGCAGGCCTATCAGTGGCGCAAGAACAAGACGCAGGTTGTGGCCGGATCATCAAGCGGCGAGGTCCGCTCGACGCGGCATGGCGAGCGTTACGACGTGTCCGAAACGCCTGGTTATGTCGAGCGCATCGATTGCTACTACACTTTCTACACCCGCGGTTCCGGTAACGACTGGTATGTAACGAGCTTCCGGCAACCCTCACTCGAATGCGAATGATCCTCTTACGGCCCCTCGCCGTTCGAGCCATTTCCCCTTACCGCCGCTTCGACCTGAAAGCGGCGGTCTTATGCTTCTGCGTCACATGTCAGCGGATCAGAAACGATAGTTGAGGCCCGCCTTGACGACGTGATCGCTGACATCCGTCTTCGATCTGCCGCTGGAGGTCGTCGTCGATACATTTCCCGTGTTCACGTAGTTATATTCAAACTTGGCCGACAGGCCGCCGCCGAAACTCTGTTCGACACCCGCTCCCACGAGATAGCCCCGCTTCCAGTCATCCGGTCCGGTAACGCCGTTTCCATCCTTGAATTTCGTCGTGGTCAGACCTGCGGTGCCGTAAAGAAGGGTACGATCAAGCGCCACACCGGCCTTCAGCTTGGCGGCGCCACGAAAACGCTCTCTCAGGCGGCCATTCGGCACCCGCGCCTCGTTGCCGAGATACGAGCCCTCCAGCTCCGCCCCGACGACACCGGAGCCGAACTGGAAATTGTAACCGGCCTGTACGCCACCCGTCAGACCACGGCCACTGGCCAGAGGATTGACTTTTGGTGAGGCGACGCCGCCATGTGCGCCGATATAAGCCCCATTCCAGGAAAAGGCTGGCGGACTGGTATAATCGAATTGCTGCGCATTGTAGTTGGCAAGATCAGCGGAATAGGCGCTCGGTGCGGCCATAATACTGATGGCAACAAGCGATTTTGCAATGAACGACATGAATGACTCCAGACGAAACCAGGGGCGTCTCAATCTGAGGCGCCAGGGTTTCCGTTCGCGTTGAAGAACCGGAAACCGGCTCCCATGGTCTCCTGTGCGAATGAGCGCAGCAGATACGGGCATTTTCCGCGCGAGAATTGCGCCTGGATTACACGCGGCTGTTTTATTTAAATATAATTGTTATTTTTCATGTGCTTATACTTATTTCTTTAATCTTATTTTAAGAACTTCAAGAGTCCGGACTTCCCGGAGGCGATTCATGGCCCCGCACCGCTCCCTGGCGTGACGGAGCGGATCTCCAGCCGAACGCAGAAGCCGGGATCAAGGTCGAGGAACAGCACCCTGCCCCCATGCAGCTCAGCTGCTTTCTGCACGAGATTGAGGCCAAGGCCGGCACCGGAGGAGCTGGTGTTGATGCGATGGAACGGTTCGAACACCTGCTCGC
The DNA here is from genome assembly GCF_026191755.1 of Agrobacterium sp. InxBP2. NCBI lineage: Bacteria > Pseudomonadati > Pseudomonadota > Alphaproteobacteria > Hyphomicrobiales > Rhizobiaceae > Agrobacterium > Agrobacterium sp. InxBP2. Next base: position 21,982 of record NZ_JAINDY010000017.1, on the reverse strand, counting down.
GTTCGTCAACGGGTATGCCCGGACCTTCATCGCAGACATCTATGGTTCCTGCTGCACCCACCCGGACGACAATGGCGCCCCTGCCGCCGCCGTGATCGATGGCATTGCGGATGAGGTTGACGACCGCCATCTCAATGATCGACGTCTGGACCGTCAGCAGGGCTTCTGTTTCGCTCGGCTCGAAATCGAACTCGTAACCGGCATCCATCGCAATCGGGGCAAGATCGGTCGCGATGCGTTCGACGAGAACATTCAAATCCTGCTCTTCCGCAGGCAGGTCTACCGCGCCCACCGCCTGCATTTCGAGAAGCTGGTGTGCGACGCGGGTAAGCCGGTCGATATCCGCCCGCAGCTGCCGGCTCAGCGCGTCATCGGGAAGAAGATCGGCGCGGACGCGCACGATCGCAATCGGCGTCCTCAGTTCATGGGCGGCGTCGGCCAGGAAGCGGTTGCGGCGATTATAGCCCTCGTCCAGTTTCGAGAGGGCAACATTGAAGGCATCCACCAGCGGAATGATTTCACTCGGCACCTTCGAGCGAGCGATACGGGCGGACCGGTTCTCGAAATTGATCGACTGCGCTTGGGTGACCGTTTCCATGAGGCCACTCAGTGAACGGCCGACCGCACGTGGGGTCACCAGCAATGTCGCAATACCCGTCAGCAGCAACATGGGCACCACGGCCACAAGAATGATGAACCCAATTCCCGGCAGCACGGTCAACCAACGAATGGCACCATCCGCATCCTTTTCCAGATCCAGCTGTATGTTGATCCAGATATTCACGCCATCATTCGCGAGACCTTTTTCCGTCCCGGCAATGAACTGCAGCCGTCCGGCGGGCGTATCGCGGTTCTCCATCGTGGCCCGGACTGTTTCCCCAGCCTCCAGACGCGCCCTTTCGATGCCCAAAGGAAATGTCCCCGTCACGACGGAAGTGGGGATATCTCCATATCGAAGGTCGATTCCTTCCGCGTCCCGCACCATGAACCAGAGATTGCGATAGCGCTGTTTCAGCGCCTCCAGATCGGGTGTAGCCGACACCTGCGTCCGCCCCTGCCCATCCTTTGTCACGCTTTCCGCAATGATGCGCACAGCCTCTTCATTGGCGCCTTCCAGCCTTGGATCGATGATCCAGATCCAGCCAACGAGAAGAACGACGAAGAGAACGAGCAAGAAAGCCTGCAGGACGAGAAGGCGCTTCATCAGCCCCCAACGCAGGGATTGGTTGTGGTGCGAACTCATGACTTTGCTCGAATGAGATAACCGATATTGCGCACGGCTCTAATCTCCACCGTGGCTCCCGCCTGCGCCAGCTTCTTTCTGATACGGGAGATGTGGGCATCGAGCGCATTGGACTCGATCTCGTCGTCGAGCGTATAAACCGCCTCGATCAGGTTGGACCGCGTCACGATACGGTTCGGGCGCCGCATCAGGGCTTCGAGCGCCAGATATTCCCGACGCCGCAACTCGAGGATGGAGCCGGCAACGCTGACTTCATTGCTTCTTTGATCAATGCTCAGATTTCCGAAAATCGCATATCTGTCGGAAATGGAAGGGCCGCGCCTGTGAAGGGCCCTGAGGCGGGCGAGCAGTTCCTCTATCGCAAAAGGCTTGGCGAGATAGTCATCCGCGCCGGCATCCAGCCCGTCAACGCTGTGATCGACACTTCCAAGCGCCGTCAGGACAAGGATCGGTACGGAATGTTTGCTGCGGCGAAGCGCCGATACAAGGTTCAGCCCCTCACCATCGGGCAGGCGGCGATCCAGGACAAGCACATCGTAGGAGCCGTCACGCGCAAGGACATCGGCATCGCTGATGGTACTGACATGATCGGCAAGCACATCGCGCCGGCGCAAGGCTTCGAGCAGCGCACGCGCCATTTCGGGTTCGTCCTCGAGAAGCAGGATTCGCAATGACTTTCCCCCAAAGATGAGCTCTTGCCATCCCCACCACTGATTGATGAATGTTGCAGATAGATTGCAGCCCGGCCGCCCCTTCTTCTTGTACCATCCCAAACGGCGTAATCCGACTGGCATCGAAGGCGTTGGCCGCGCCACTTATCGCTGTCCCGAGGGTTGTCCGCGCCTGTCGAGATCGGCATGCGGGCGTCAGGCCCCGGGGCCTGGCCTGTATCCGTGCCTCGCATAAAATCGATCAAGCTCCCGTTGTTGCGGCACCTCGCCGGTATAGATGGCGATATAATCCGCAATTCTCTTCATCCGCACTGCCACATCTTCCTCGGCCTGCATGGAAATGTAGCCGATCTGCACGAGATAAGTGGTGCGGGCGCGCACATCCGCAGTATTTTCGGGGTGGCCGAAACGGACGAACATGCGCGAAAGCGCCTCCATTCTCACAGCATCCGCCTTGCGAACCTCGGCAAGGATATCATCGGACTGCAGCGCCCAGCTGCGCACCGCGAATTCGAATTTGCTGTCAAAAAGCGAGGGATCCAGCCAGCAATCGAAGACGTTCAGCATCGCCTCGGCCAAGGTTTCCGCGTAGGCCTCCGATTGCCTGAGGATGCTTCCCGTGTTCTTGTCGCGCCAGCGGGACAAAAGCGCCGCCAGCAACTCCTCCCGATCCTTGAAGAACCAGTAAAAGCTGGTGCGCGAGAGATTGAGCTTCTTCGCCAACGGCAAAATCTTGACGGAATCCACCCCCGATTCCAGCAGGGACTCGTAGGCGGCCTCAAGCCAACCCTCCTGCGATCCACGCCAACCGGTTTCGTTCAATGTCGCGTCCATGACAGTTGAGTACCAAATCAGTCCCTGCGCGACAAGGCGAGGCGTACGCTCTTGTCTAACTTATAGACACTGGTGTTTTGTTAATTGACACATATGTACATTTTCTCTTAGCCTCGCACCATACCCCCCCTTGGAGCAGGCCCATGTCGAACGATCCCCTTCTTCAACCCTATCAGCTGAAGCACCTGACGCTGCGCAACCGTATCATCGTGACGTCGCATGAGCCCGCTTATCCGGAAGACGGCATGCCGAAAGGGCGTTATCGCGCCTATACCGTCGAGCGTGCGAAAGGCGGCGTGGCGTTGACGATGACCGCAGGCTCAGCCGCCGTTTCGAAAGACAGCCCTCCCGTCTTCAACAATTTGCTCGCTTACAAGGATGAAATCGTTCCGTGGATCAGGGAAATGACCGACGCCGTCCACGAGGCGGGGTCGGCAATCATGATCCAGCTCACTCATCTTGGCCGGCGCACCCGGTGGGACAAGGGCGACTGGCTGCCGGTGCTCGCACCGTCACACCAGCGGGAAGCCGCTCATCGCGCCTTTCCGAAAAAGATCGAGGATTGGGATATTGAGCGTGTCATCAAGGATTTCGCCGACGCCGCCGAGCGTATGAAGGCTGGCGGCATGGACGGGGTGGAACTGGAGGCCTATGGTCATCTCATCGATCAGTTCGTCTCCCCGCTGACCAACGAGCTGGATGGCCCCTATGGTGGCTCGCTCGAAAACCGCATGCGTTTCTGCCTCGACGTTTTCCGGGCGATACGCAGGCGCGTGGGTGAGGACTTCATCCTCGGTGTTCGTTACACCGCCGATGAATGTCTGGAGGGTGGCACCGGAAAGGCAGAAGGCCTCGAAATCTCCAGACTGCTGAAAGAAAGCGGTCTGATCGATTATCTCAACGTCATCAGGGGGCATATCGACACCGATCCCGGCCTGACCGACGTTATCCCGATTCAGGGCATGGCAAGTGCGCCGCACCTCGATTTTGCCGGGGAAATCCGTGCAGCGACACGTTTCCCGACCTTCCATGCCGCCAAAATTCAGGACGTTGCCACAGCCCGGCATGCCATCGCCACCGGCAAGGTGGACATGGTCGGCATGACCCGCGCGCACATGACCGATCCGCATATCGTGCGCAAGATCGTGGAAAAGCGGGAGGACGATATCCGCCCCTGCGTCGGCGCTAATTACTGTCTCGACCGCATCTATCAGGGCGGCCTTGCCTTCTGCATTCACAATCCGGCAACCGGCCGCGAGGAAACCATGCCGCACGCCATCACCAGGGCTGCGAAAAGCCTGAAGGTGGTTATCGTCGGCGCCGGGCCGGGAGGCCTCGAAGCCGCAAGGGTCTGTGCCGAACGCGGCCATACGGTCGTGGTCTTCGAGGCAGCGAGCCATCCGGGCGGGCAGATTCGCCTCACCGCGCAGAGCGAACGCCGCCGGGAAATGACCGGCATCATCGACTGGCGCATGAGCCAGTGCGAAAAGCTCGGCGTCGTCTTCCACTTCAACAGCTGGGCGGAAGCGGACACGGTTCTCTCGCAAAAACCCGATGTGGTGATCATCGCCACAGGCGGACTGCCGCATACCGAGGTGCTGTCTAAGGGCAACGAACTGGTCGTCTCCGCGTGGGATATTATTTCCGGAGACGTCAGGCCGGGTGCCAATGTTCTCGTCTATGACGACGCGGGAGACCATGCCGGCCTTCAGGCGGCCGAGCTCATCGCCAAGGCTGGCGGCAAGGTGGAAATCATGACACCGGATCGCTCCTTCGCCCCTGAAGTCATGGCCATGAATCTCGTTCCCTATATGCGCTCGCTGCAAAAGCTCGACGCCACATTTACCGTCACTTACCGGCTGGAAGCAGCCGAAAGAAGCGGCAACCAGATCGTCGCCCACGTCGGCAGCGACTATGGCGGCATTTCCAGACAGCGCACCGTCGACCAGATCGTCGTCAATCACGGTACAGTCCCGCTGGATGAACTGTATTTCGAACTCAAGCCCGGCTCGACAAATCTCGGGGAGGTTTCCTATGACGCCCTGCTCGCCGGAGAGGCTCAGACCGTCGCGCGCAATCCGACAGGCACATATCGGTTGTTCCGCATCGGCGATGCCGTCGCGGCGCGCAACACCCATGCGGCGATCTACGACGCCCTGCGCCTCGCAAAGGACATTTGAGGCGCGGGTCGCGTTGCGGCCCGGCCCCAGGGCGCATCGAGGGGATCATTCGATGACGACGATGTTCACTTTCAGGCAGAATGGCGGCTGTCGCCCGGATCATCGCACAGGCACAAGCTCGAATGGACCAAAGTATGATCCACTATATGGACCTCTATACGTGGGTCTAAAACTGCGTAATTGCGGCCTTTTACTATTGATTTTATCATTCTTCCTGTGTATCCCGAACGTATGGTTTTGTAACGGTCCATATCGTGGAGGCGATATACCGATACGCTCAGACTTTTGGAGGGGTCTGGCCGGTCTTGCGATGACAGATATATCCTGATGCCGGCCATGATCGTGGCTGGGGCCCGGACATTCTGCCTTGCTGACCACCATCCATTGCGAAGGTTGTTCTGCGGGAGAGGAGGCCCCAATGACCATGACCGCAAACGCGAATGACGACGTCTTTGTGCTCGACGGCGAGCTACTGCACACGGAGCCGGTAACAGGCTCCTGGTTCATGCGGCCGGTCGAGGCCATGGCAGCCATTCTTTTGGCGCTGATGATCGGCCTGCTTCTGCTCGGCGTGACATCACGTTATGCCTTGCATCTGCCGATTGTCTGGATCGATGAAACGGCGTCGTTGTGCTTCCTGTGGTTTGCCATGCTGGGTGCGGCCATTGCCATCGACCGTAGCGAGCACCTGCGCCTGACGCTGTTCCTCAACATGTTTCCGCAGCGTTTTCTGGGTTACATCAATTCTTTGGCGCTGGTGCTGGTGGCGACATTTCTTGCGGCTATCATCAAGCCCGCAATCGAATACGCCATCGAGGAATGGGTCGTCACATCGGCGGCGCTGAACATTCCCATGACTTTCCGCGCCGCAGCCCTGCCATTCGGCGCCTCCCTGATGTTGCTCCTGGTCATGAACAACCTCTTCCGGAGGGAAAGGCTGCGGGACATCGTCGCTGCTATCGTCACGGTTGCGGTGGCTGCCGGCCTGCTGTTTCTTGCGTCGCCCACACTGGAATCCTTTGGCAATTTTAACCTGGCGATCTTCCTCGGCCTGTTCGTGGCGGTGTTTCTGGCGCTCGGCGTGCCCATTGCCTTCTGTTTCGGCCTTGGAACATTGTCCTATCTGACTTTCACCACCTGGGTTCCGATGATCGTTATGGTCGGGCGCATGGATGAAGGAATGTCGGGCATCATTCTGCTGTCGGTGCCGGTATTCGTGCTGCTGGGCTGCGTCCTTGACGCAACCGGCATGGGCAAGGCGATCGTCGAACTGCTGTCCTCGATGTTCGGCCACATCCGCGCGGGCATGTCCTATGTTCTGCTCGGTTCGCTGTTTCTGGTCTCGGGCATTTCCGGCTCCAAGGTTTCAGATATGGCAACGGTCGCACCTGCGCTGTTTCCGGAAATGAAGCGACGCGGCCACAAGCCCAAGGAAATGATCGCACTGCTGGCCACCGGCGCCGCCATGGCCGATACCGTTCCGCCGTCCATCGTTCTCATCGTCCTCGGTTCGGCAGCGGGCGTATCGATTGCCGGCCTGTTTACCTCCGGCTTCATGATCGCCATGGTGCTGCTTCTGGTGCTGGCGGTATTGGCCCGGTGGAAAGCGCGCAATGAAAACATGGATGGCGCCAGACGCACTCCGTGGCCGCTGGTCGGCAAGGCGGCACTCGTTGCCGCACCCGCTCTGGTTTTGCCTTTCCTTATCCGCAGCCTTGTGGGCGGCGGTGTGGCAACCGCGACCGAAGTATCCACCATTGCAGTGCTCTATGCCATGATTATCGGCGCGGTGCTTTATGGCGGTATCAGCCTGAAAAAACTCTACTCGATGCTGGTGGAGACAGCGGCGCTCTCGGGCGCGATCCTGCTGATCCTCGGCTGCGCCTCCGCCATGGCCTGGGGTTTGACGCAAAGCGGTTTCGCCTTCGAATTGACCGCGATGATAACCGACCTGCCGGGCGGCTGGATGACCTACATGATCGTATCGATCCTGATCTTCATGATCCTCGGCTGCGTGCTGGAAGGACTGCCTGCAATCGTTCTGCTCGCACCGATCATGTTCCCCATTGCCCGCACGCTCGGCATCAACGACATCCATTATTCGATGGTCGTGGTGGTCGCCATGAATATCGGCCTGATGGCGCCGCCCATCGGCATCGGCTTCTACATTGCCTGCAAGATCGGCAACGTCTCGCCCGATGAAGCCATGGGTGCCATCTGGCCCTATCTCGCAGCCATGGTCATCGGCCTGCTGCTGATTGCCGGAATTCCGGGTCTGTCCACAATTCTGCTCTGACACCGTGGCGGGTCCGCCCGCCATGCCGACGAACGACACATGCTTTTATTTGGGAGGAGAAAGCAATGATCATCAACAGACGTACCATGCTCGCGGGCGCCGGTTCTGCCGTTCTTGCCACCGCATTCGTATCGCGCGCACGCGCCGCGGAATTCAGCTACAAATATGCCAATAACCTGCCGGCCGCGCACCCCATGAATGTGCGCGCCAAGGAAGCGGCCGATCGTATCGAGAAAGAAACCGACGGGCGGGTCAATATCAAGATATTCCCCAGCAGCCAGTTGGGGGCCGATACCGACATGCTGAGCCAGGTGCGTTCCGGCGGCGTTGAATTCTTCACGCTCTCGCCGCTGATCCTGTCCACGCTGGTACCAAACGCGTCCATCAGCGGCATCGGCTTTGCCTTCCCGGATTATGATTCCGTATGGGCGGCCATGGACGGCGATCTCGGCAAATATGTACGCGGTGAAATTGCCAAACAGAATCTCGTCGCCATGGATACGATCTGGGACAACGGTTTCCGCCAGATCACCAGCGCCTCGAAACCCATCACCACGCCTGCCGATCTCGAAAGTTTCAAGATCCGCGTGCCGGTGAGCCCTCTCTGGACCTCGATGTTCAAGGCCTTCAAGTCGGCTCCCGCTTCCATCAACTTCGCGGAAGTCTACACCGCGTTGCAGACCGGCGTCGTCGACGGCCAGGAAAACCCTCTGGCCATCATTTCCACCGCGAAGCTCTTCGAAGTGCAGAAGTTCTGCTCGGTTACCAATCACATGTGGGATGGTTTCTGGTTCCTCGCCAACAAGCGCGCGTGGGAGCGGCTGCCGGACGACCTGCGCACCATCGTTGCCAAGAACCTCAATCAGGCCGGCAAGGATGAACGCGCCGACGTGGCGAAGCTCAACGCCTCGGTGAAGGAAGACTTGATCAGCAAGGGCATGGCCTTCAACGATACTGACGCATCGCTCTTCCGTGCAGCCCTCAAGGAAGCCGGATTCTATTCCGAGTGGAAAAGCAAATATGGCGACGAAGCCTGGGCCATTCTCGAAAAGGCCGTTGGCGCCAGCCTGACCTGACGGGTCAGCAAATAATCGGTCCCGCCGCAAGCGGGGCCGATCCGATCACTTCTGGCTGTTTTAATGGAGACTGTTTTGACAGGTCGCCTGACGGGAAAACGCGCGCTTGTATTTGGCGCAGGATCATCGGGGCCGGGCTTTGGCAATGGCAAGGCTGCGGCCGTGCAATTTGCCCGTGAGGGCGCGCGCGTGGCCTGTGTCGACCTCTCCGCCGGCGCGGCTGAAGAAACCGCGCAGATCATCCGCGAAGAAGGTTTTGAGGCAATCGCCGTTGCCGCCGATGTCACGAAGCTGGAATCCGTATCAGCGGCAGTTGCACGAACCTGCGATGCCTTTGATGGCATCGACATCCTGCACAATAATGTCGGCGTGACGCATATGGGCGGGCCGGTGGAGCTGGATGAGGAGCGCTTTCGCGCCTCCGTCGATCTCAACATCGGCTCTGTCTATCGCACCGCCAAGGCTGTTCTGCCGGTGATGCTGAGGCAGGGCGGCGGCGCCATCGTCAATATTTCCTCACTCGCCTCGATCCGCTGGACCGGCTATCCTTATTTCGCCTATTACGCCATGAAGGCGGCGGTCAACCAGGCCACCGTGGCGCTGGCGATGCAATACGCACGGCAAGGCATTCGCGCCAATTGCGTTCTGCCGGGCATGATCGATACGCCGCTGATCTACAAGCAGATCAGCAGCCAGTACGCCTCCGTCGAGGAAATGGTGGCGGCGCGTAATGCCGCGGTGCCCGTGGGGCGCATGGGTGATGCCTTCGATATCGCCCGCGCCGCCGTTTTTCTGGCATCCGATGAAGCAAAATTTATCACGGGCATCTGCCTGCCGGTCGACGGCGGCCAAAGTTGCGCAGTGGGGGCGTTTACCTGATATGGCCACGGTGGTTGCGGCGGAAAACGATCTGACAGGGGCACGTGCCGTGGACCGGGCGCTGGCGCTGCTGTCCATGGTGGGGCGGCACGCCGAACGCGGTGTGTCGCTTTCCGGCATCGTCGCCGAAAGCGGGTTGAACAAGCCAACGGCCCGCCGCCTGCTGCTGGCGTTGATCCGGGCAGGCCTCGTGGAACAGGACGAGGAGACACGCCGATATTATCTCGGCGAGGAAGCCTACGTGCTGGGCAGCCTGTCGTCACGCCGTTTCGGATTGTTGCAGATGGCCCAGGACGGACTGACGCGTATTTCCCGCCGTACCGAGGATTCGAGCTTCCTTTCGGTACGCCGCGATACGTTTTCGCTCTGCCTCTATCGTGAGGAAGGCACCTGGCCCGTGCGTACCCATGCGCTCCAGGCCGGTTTCGAGCACCCGCTGGGTATCGGCGCCGGATCTCTCGCCATGCTGGCCGCCCTGCCCGATGCCGAAGTGGATAGCGTCATCGCCGCCAATAGCGGCCTCATCGCCGCGAATTATCCCGGCATCACGCTCGACGGGCTACGCCGTGATGTCGAATTGACCCGGGCGAACGGCTACTCGCTCAATCCCGGCCTCATCCTTTCCAATTCATGGGGTATCGGTGTCGCAATCCGCACGCCGGATGGAGCGGTGGCGGGAGCGTTGAGCATCGCCGCCGTCGATAGCCGCATGCGGCCGGAGCGTCAGCCAGAACTGGCGGCGCTGCTGCGCGAAGAGGTGACACGTATCGAAACACGCATCGCAGAAATGATGGCCAGCCGCGCACGTACGCGCGGCGACGGCGAACCGAAGCGACAGGCAAGGAGAACGAGCAAATGAGCAAAGCGCAGATCGTCGGCTGGGCGCATTCGCCTTTCGGCAAATCGACCCTTGAAAATACCGAACAGCTGATGGCGTCAGTCGTCGCGCCGGCCATAGACCATGCGGGCATCGACGTTGGCGATATCGACGGCATTTTTGTCGGTGTGATGAACAATGGTTTCTCGAAACAGGATTTTCAGGGCGCCCTGGTGGCAATGGGTGATGAAAGACTGGCCTATACGCCCGCCGTGCGCTTCGAAAATGCCTGCGCGACGGGATCGGCCGCCCTGTACAGCGCGATGGATTTCATCGAGGCGGGGCGGGGCCGCATTGCGCTCGTCGTGGGCGCCGAAAAAATGACGGCGCTTCCCACCGCCGAGGTAGGCGACATTCTGCTCTCTGCTTGCTACCGCGCAGAAGAGGCCAATATCCCCGGCGGTTTTGCCGGCCAGTTCGGTCGCATCGCCCAGGCCTATTTCCAGCGTTATGGCGATCGCTCGGAGGAGCTTGCGATGATCGCCGCCAAGAACCACGCCAACGGCGCGGTCAATCCCTATGCCCATATGCGCAAGGATTTCGGCTTCGAATTCTGCAACACCGTGTCCGATAAGAACCCGTATGTCGCAGGCCCGCTACGCCGTACCGACTGCTCGCTGATTTCCGACGGCGCGGCGGCCATCGTTTTGGCCGACGAAGAAACCGCAGCCAGCCTCCACCGGGCTATCGGCTTTCGGGGCAGAAAACAGATCAATGACATTCTGGCGCTGAGCCGCCGCGACCCGCTGGCCTTCGAGGGCGCCCGCCGCGCATGGGCAGGCTCGCTGGAACTTGCGGGCGCTACGCTCGACGACCTTTCCTTCGTTGAAACGCACGACTGCTTCACCATAGCCGAACTTATCGAATATGAGGCCATGGGGCTTGCAAAACCAGGCGAAGGGCACCGGGTCGTGCACGAAGGCACCGCGCTGAAGACCGGCCGTTTGCCAATCAACCCTTCAGGGGGACTGAAATCGAAAGGCCACCCGGTCGGAGCGACCGGCGTTTCCATGCATGTAATGGCAGCGATGCAATTGATGGGCGAGGCTGGAGACATGCAGATCCCCGGCGCCTCGCTTGCCGGCGTTTTCAACATGGGCGGCACCGCGGTTGCCAACTATGTTTCGATCATGGAGCGCGTGAAATGAGGACACCTGGCCCCGTGCAGCATCCTCCGGGCGGTGTCACACCATCAACCACGCGGGTGATGAACCTTTCGCATTTTCTGACGCAGGCCGCGCGCCGCAACCCGCATCATATCGGCTTCGTCTGGGGTGAAAAGACCTGGAGCTGGGCGCAAATGGAAGCCCGCGTCGACGCCATGGCGCATGCGCTGGTCAGTGAATTCGGTGTCGTCAAGGGTGACCGTATTCTGGTGCAGTCTTCCAACAACAACCAGATGTTCGAATCGATGTTCGCCTGCTTCCGGGTGGGCGCAGTGTGGGTGCCGACCAATTACCGCCAATCGCCAGATGAAGTCGGCTACCTGGCGAAGGCCAGCGGCGCACGCGGCATGATCTGCGCCAGCGCTTTTCCCGAACATGCGAAAGCAAGCCGTGAAGCCGCAGCGATCGATTTCACCATCGCCATCGGTCAGGCGGAATTCGGTGAGGATTATGATGCGATTGTCGCCCGTCATCTGGGTCAGAAGGTCAAGGGCGAGGCGGTGGATCGCGACGATCCCTGCTGGTTCTTCTTCACGTCCGGCACCACCGGGCGCCCCAAGGCGGCGGTGCTGACCCACGGGCAGATGGCCTTTGTCATCACCAACCATCTCTGCGATCTGATGCCCGGCACGGGAACAGGCGACGCATCCATCGTTGTCGCTCCGCTTTCGCACGGCGCGGGTATTCACCAGCTGGTGCAGGTGGCGCACGGGGCAAAGACCGTGCTGCCGGCAGCGGAAAAACTCGATGTCCCCGCAGTTTGGGCGTTGATCGAGAAATGGCGTGTCACCAATGCCTTCACCGTGCCGACCATTCTGAAAATGTTGATCGAAGACCCGTCCGTGGATCGTTTCGATCATTCCTCGCTGCGCTATGTCATCTATGCCGGCGCGCCGATGTATCGCGCCGACCAGAAACGGGCATTGGCAAAGCTCGGTCCGGTGCTGGTGCAATATTTCGGCCTCGGCGAAGTCACCGGTAATATCACCGTGCTTCCCCCTTCCTTCCATAGCGCAGAAGACGGTCCGGAAGCGCGGGTCGGCACCTGCGGGTTCGACCGGACAGGCATGGAGGTGCAGATCCAGAACGACGCAGGCGAAGAGGTGGAGGCGGGAGAAACCGGCGAGATCTGCGTCATCGGTCCCGCCGTCTTCGCCGGTTATTACGACAACCCCGACGCCAATGCCAAAGCCTTCCGCAACGGCTGGTTCCGCACCGGCGATCTCGGCCACCGCGATGAAAACGGCTTCGTTTACATCACTGGGCGCGCCTCCGACATGTATATTTCCGGCGGCTCGAACATCTATCCGCGCGAGATCGAAGAAAAAATTCTCATGCATCCCGATATCAGCGAGACGGCGGTTCTGGGTGTGCCAGATGCGGTGTGGGGCGAAGTGGGCGTGGCGGTCTGCGTGGCGAGAGAAGGCGCTGACATCGCCGGCATCGACCTCAAGGCCTATCTGGAAGGCAAGATGGCCCGTTACAAGCTGCCCAAAACAGTCGTGTTCTGGGATGCCATGCCAAAATCCGCCTATGGCAAGATCACCAAGAAAATGATCCGCGAAGAGCTGGAAAAGCGCGGCCAGATGCCGGTTTTCGAGGAAAAGCGGACAGGCTGACGCGCGCGGCATTCAACCGGGAGGAGAGGGTATGACACAACGGACGGCAGGGACAAAAGGGGCTGTCGCGATCACCGGCGGAGCATCCGGCATCGGTTTTTCCACCGCGCAGCTGCTGATGGCGCGCGGATGGCAACCCTGGCTGCTGGATCTCAAGCGCGAAGCGCTGGACGCGGCCTGCGAGAAGCTCGGTATCGACGCCTCGCGTGGCATCGTGTGCAACGTGGCGGATGAAGCGTCGATAGAGGAGGCATTCGCCGCATTGACGGTGAATGGCGTTGAACAGGCGGTTGATCTGGTGGCCGTCGTCAACAGCGCCGGCATCGGCATCGACAAGCTTTCCGTCGAGACCAGCGTCGAAGAATTTCGCCGCATCGTCGACGTCAATCTCGTCGGCAGCTTCGCGGTGGCTCGCGCGGCGGCGCGTTACTGGCTGGACCGTGAGATTCCCGGCTCCATCGTCAACATCAGCTCGGTTTCCGGCATGTGTGGCAACCGGGGCCGCAGCGCCTATGGTGCCTCGAAAGGCGGCGTCAATCTCCTGACGATGGTGATGGCGAACGAGCTCGGACAATCGGGCATCCGCGTCAATGCAATTGCACCCGGCCCGGTCGATACACCGCTGACCCAGGCGGTCCATACCGAGAATGTTCGCGATCAGTGGCATAGCCGTGTTCCCATGCACCGCTATGGCAGAACCGATGAAATCGCCTCTGCCGTGGCGTTTCTGGTGTCGGATGATGCGAGCTACGTCAATGGTCAGGTTCTTGCCGTGGATGGCGGCTTCATCACCGCGGGGCTGGCGGTATGACGCCGATGGCACAGGCAGCGCTTCCGCGCAGCATCGTCCACCCCGGGCCGGAGACACCCGAGCGCTTTCGCGCCATCGGCTGCCGTGCCCATCCCGTCACGTTAACCGTCCGTGCGGGCATGTGCGTCAACGAAGCGATTGCCGCTGCCTTTGCGGAACGGGGTTTCGAGGGTGGCTACATCAGGCTAAAAAACGTGCCGATGAAGCGGCTGGAATACGTTATGCCCGCGGCCGCTCCTGATGCCTCCCATGCGGCCTGGTACAGCGAAACCTTTTCCATGCCTGAGGGCACGATCATCGATGCCGGCCTTCATATGGGACGTCGCGATGGCCAGCCGTTTCTGCACTGCCATGGTTCGTGGAAAAGTGCTCAGGGCGTCGTCTCCATGGGACACCTGCTTCCCTTCGAAGCCGAATTTGCCCAAGAAATACAATTTGAGGCGCTGGCGCTTGACGGAGCGATCCTCGACGCTCGGCAGGATGAGGAAACGAATTTTCCGCTTTTCACACCCATCCCCCGGCCGCGTAGGCATCAGGATGCGGGACTGAGGGCGCTTTTATGCACTGTTCGGCCTAACACCGACATCTGCCTCGCCCTCGAAGCGGCCTGCACGGAATTCGGCCTGCCGGAAGCCGATGTCAATGGCATTGGAAGCCTTATTGGCGCGGACTACGATGACGGAACGACCATTACCGCCTACGCCAGCGAAATCCTTATCCGCGCAGGCCATATCAGCTCCGACAGTGAACGCACGGCGCTGGATATTGCGATGGTCGATCTCACCCGCCACATCAGCGGCGGGCGGTTGGTGCGCGGCAAAAACCCCGTTTGCGTCACCTTCGAACTTCTTCTGACGGAGAAACGTGAGGCCGCAGCTTGAGCGGCGCAGGGACGTTTGGCGACACGGCGCCCCTGCTCGTCCCATTTTGTTCACGCCGCTTGCGATTTTTCCGTCGGCAGCCATTCCTCCAGCGTCACCTCGAAAGTCATGCAGACAGGGTTGGCGCCTGCGATGAAGGGGCCGCCGTAAACCGCACCCTCCGTATCGGCCACAACGCCGGTCAGCGCAGCGCGCAACGAGCCATCAGGCTGGGCGCGTACTTCGCCGGCTATCGAAACGATTTCAACGGCGGGGCCGCTTATCTGCAGAAAATCGCCGCTGCGGGTGCCGAGGCACGCATCCACCAGGCTGCCCAGCGCACCGCGCACGAAGGCATTGCGGAAGCCCTCGGCCAGGCACAGTTTCTCGACGCCGAGCACAAGATCTTCATTGGGGGCTATGCGGGCATAGGCCACGCGCCCCATGGAACCGGATTCGACAATATCATGCATGTTCATCGGCGCGCTCCATGCGATTTTTCGGTTGAAGAAGGGGAATATTCGTTTCTGGATCGAAAGACTGTTGCAACAGGAAACTGTCGAGCGAGGTCACAAGCGCGGAAATGCCACCCTCGCCGACAATGCAGGATTCTGTCAGCAAATGACCGCCTCTGACCAAACCCGCCGCGGTTCGCATGGCGGCGTGGCAATGCACGATCGGCTCGCCCTTCATGCTGCGCCCAAGCGTGGCGTTGCCGAAGATGAGCCACGCCGCACCGGCGTCGATGGGCTTCGTATAAGCGATGACGGCGTTGCCGGATGGATCAGGCGGAGCAACGCAATAGGACAATCCATCGAAGTGCCCTCCGAGTATGGTCAGGGAGGAGCTTTCAATGCCTTCCCCCGCAAGCGGCTGAACGATGCCGTCGTAAAGGCTGCGCCCCGGCTTGATGAACAGCCGGACATGGCGCGCCGAGGGCGAGCGCAGGCTGTTGATGCGCACAGGCGCGGAAATACCGGGATGGATCAACGTCCTGGGTCTTGGAAAATGCTGCTGCGATATCGGTGCCATGCCCGCTCCTCCCTGCTGCCTGTACCATGCAGTACGGTACTAAAAAACCAGCCGAAGGTGCTTTCGAATGGCGCAGCCAAAGCATCGAAACCAAGACACTTCTTTCGCACGCCGACGGATCGGCGGCAGATTTTTTCGCTGCATGTTTGGGAGAGACCGGCATGACGAAGCCGCTCGACAGGATCGACCGCAAAATACTCCGCGCCCTGCTGGAAAACGGCAGGCTGAGCAATACGGAACTATCCGAGAAGGTGGGACTTTCACCCAGCCCCTGCTGGCAGCGAGTCAAGCGGCTGGAAGAGGAAGGTGTCATCCGCGGCTATACGGCAATTCTCGATCAGGCGCAGCTAGGCTTGACCGAGACGGTAATCATCGAGGTCATGCTGGAGCGTCACGATGATGAGGTTCTGGAACGCTTCGGCGAAGCCATGGCGGCTCTTCCAGAGGTGCTGGAAGCTTATCTGACCACCGGCGAATATGATTATCTCATCAAGGTCGCGGTGGCGGGAACCGCAGGTTACGAGCAATTTCTGCGCCGCAAGCTCTACAAGATCGAGGGCGTGCGCCATTCGCGCTCCTGCTTTGCACTCAAATGCCTCAAGCACACCTTGTCGGTCGTGCCCGATACCGAGCCTCAGTCTAGTCCGAACTGAAAACACTTGTAGGTCGGATAAGCGCCCGTTGCACCACCCGTGATGCAACGGGCACTTTTAAGCTCCTGCCCGCGGCCCCGCACCATGGGTAAGCGACCCTTTCGGTAACAGCTTCATGACGAAACTCGCCACGGACGATTTCTCGTGCAATGCGGATGCAGGGCTGGGATGAAGAAGCTTGCGACGATGGGCCTTACGCAGCTCTCCGTCCCGCACCCCAACATCCCGCTCTATGTTAGTGGCCGCCCTTGGTGGACGGCGCCGGCGTGTTGAGCAACTGCTGCTCCCAGAGATAGGCGATGCCGCTGCCGCCGAAGTGCTGGATGAGAATTTCGGTCAGCTCCTCAACATGCTCGGTGCGGGCCCAATCGCGTTGCCATTCACCCGCAAGCGCCATTACCGTCATCACATTTGCGCCCGCCGCGATCATACGCTGGATGGCAACTTCATGAGATTCCTTCGAAATCCCGCCGGATGCGTCGGTAATCACGGTCACGTCCCAGCCTTCGCCGGCGGCCTGGATCACGGGCATTGCAACGCAGACTTCGGTCCACAGTCCGGCAATGATCAGCTGCTTGCGGCCGGTCGCCTTGACAACGTTCACTACATTCTCGTCCTGCCAGGTGTTCACCCAGGTGCGATCGATGACTTGCTGATCAGGAAACACGTCGGTGATCTGCTTGAAGAGAAGTCCGCCGCGTGCCGCAATTACGCTGGTGAGGACAGTCGGAACATCGAAGGCTTTGGCCAGCTTCGCCAGCGCCGTCGTGAGATTGACCACAGCCTGCGGATCGTGGCTGTTCAGGTTTGCGAGCTGATAGGGCTGATGATCAATCAGAACGAGGACGGAATCTTCGGGGCGGAGAAGTGAATCAAGGCCGTTACGAAAGGTCATGGGTTCATCCTGTGTTGGCGGTTTATCGAGGCGCTTGCGCAAGGGACCTGCATCCCTTCGGGCGTTGCCGCGGGAGGAAACTTGTCATTCCTGTTTATGATGCGGTAGTCCTTGTCAGCGTTGAGCTGTGTTGCAGAATGGGGAACGCAGAGTGGATATCGAAGACATCAGGACATTTGTCGAAGTTGCAGATGCGGGAGGTGTCTCTTCGGCCGCAGTGCGGCTCGGCATATCCAAGTCCATGGTCAGCAGGCGGCTGGCGCGGCTTGAGGCTGAACTTGGCGTTCAGCTTCTGGCCAGGTCCACACGCGGCGCTTCCCTGACGGAGGCGGGCGCCACCTTCCGGGACTATGCCGCTAGGATTTCAGCCGACATCGATATGGCGCGGGAGACGATTCTTCCGGCTGGTGAGCTTCGCGGGCGTCTGCGGATTGCAGCGCCGCTCTCTTTCGGCCCAACGCATTTCGCGCTCGTGATTGCGCAAATGGCGCGCCGCTATCCCCAGCTTCAGATCCAGACCTGCTACACTGATCGTTTCGTGGATCTGATCGCCGAAGGATATGATTGCGCGATCCGGGTCGGGAACCTCCCGGATTCAAGCCTCGTCGCCAGACGCGTCGGTCCGCTCTATGGAATTTTTGTTGCCAGCCCGGATTACATCAAGGTCCACGGCTCGCCGCAAACACCCGAAGAACTTGTGGCTCATCAGGCTCTCATGCAAGGCACGGAAACCTGGCAGGTGATGGACGGAGACAGGGTGATAACCGTTCGTCCGCAGGGACAGTTCAAGGCCGATAACGGAGTTGCTCTTGCTGTCGCCGCGGCGGCCGGATTGGGAGTCGCCGTGCTGCCTTACGACCTCGTCAAAAATTATCTGGCTGCGGGCGAACTGGTGGAAGTGATGAAAGGTCATCCTCCACCCCCGGCCGGGATATATGTCGTCCGGCCGCCGGGTCAGCATCCCGCAAGAAAAGTCCGGGTGCTGACCGAAATGCTGATCGAGTGCTTCGGCAGTGGGAAGGGCTCAAGCGCCTGACCGCATGAATGGGTGGCAGCAACCTCAAGGTGTCATCACGACGCGGCCAAGCGGCTTGGCTCTCTCCGCATACTCATGTGCCATCGAGGCGTCGCTCAACGGAAACACGCGGTCGATCACGACCTCCATGCGTCCCTCGGCCACCGCCTTGAGAAGCTGGATGACAGTTCCGTATACCGCCGTCCTCTCGAAGAGCGGCCCCATGAAGACACCGTGCAGCGTTTGATTGTTCTGCATCGGCGGCCAGAGATCGGCATGGAGGCTGCCGCCACCTGCATTCCCGACGAACACGAGGCGACCCTCGGGCGCGAGAGCGGATAAGGACGCTTGCAAAGTCGAACCGACAGGATCGATGACGAGGTCAGCCCCCATGCCACCGGTCAGCCGGAGAACCTCCTCAACGACATCCTTTTCCAGCCGATCGATGACATGTGATGCGCCGAGGCCGCGCAGGCGTGCCTGTCTTTCACTACCGCCCGCCGCAGCAATGACGGTCGCGCCCGCGTCACGCGCCAATTGGACGGCAGCCAGACCCACGCCGCCGGCGGCAGCCTGTATCAGAACTGTCTCTGCCTTTTGCAAGCCGCCTTTGGTGATCAGACAATGATGAGCCGTGCCGAACGAAATCGGCAGGGCCGCGGCCTGTGCCATTCCGACGCCTTCCGGCAAAAGCCACGTGCGCGAGGCCGGGACGGACCAGAGTTCTGCATGGGACCCCTGCATATCGAATGCAGCCACCCTTTCGCCGACCGCCCGGTCGCGGACATTTTTACCAACGGAAATCACGGTCCCTGCAGCGGCATAGCCGACAATCCACGGGGATTGCTGTGGTGTCGACCGGCGATTGATCAGATCGCCGCCTTCAATGGAAATCGCCTCGACGGCAATAAGCACATCATCCGGCCCGCAAACCGGATCGGGCACATCAGCATATCTCAAAACTGTAGGAGGACCGGGGTTGTCGTAAACTGCGGCTTTCATGTATTTTTCCTTGGCTGGCAGGGAGCATGATGCGACGCTATTTTTTCGCTTCGCGGTTCGGGAACGAAGGGATGTGCAGACTGCGCCGATTTTTCCACAGGGATCGGTTACCGATCGGTGCCCCGTCCGATTTTCATCGTGCGAAGCACCGGCTGCAGTGCGCTTTCACGCAAGCGCGCCGCCGTCGACGGTAAGGATCGTCCCTGTGATCTGCCGGGCGGCAGGCGTTGCGAGAAAAGCGACGGCGGCCGCGACATCTTCCGGCTGATTGAAGCGGCCGAGCGCGCTCAGGCTGCGCTGGTAGTCCGCTGATTCTCCCGTCTCGGGATTCGAGTCGGTGTTCGTCGATCCCGGCTGAACGAGATTGACCGTTATGTCCCGAGCACCCAATTCTCGCGCAAGTCCGCGATTGAATGCCTGAAGCGCACTCTTGGTCATATAATAGACCGTACCGGGGACGCCGACGATGCGATCCGCGCCCGCTGAGCCGATATTTATGATCCGGCCACCTTCCTTGAGGTGTGGAATGGCTGCCTTCGACGCCAGAACAGGCCCGCGGACGTTAACCGCCAGCAACGCGTCGAGATCCTCGACTGCGAAATCGGCAATATTATTGTATCGTCCTATCGCGGCATTGTTGACGAGAATGTCGAGGCCGCCCAGAGCCCGGACCGTCTCGTCCACGGCGTGTTGTATTGCGGCCGGATCGGCGCTGTCAGCCTGGATCGCGACGGCCGTGCCCCCCGCGGCATGAATTGCCCGAACGAGTTGCGCGGCGCTCTCGGCTGACCGCTCATAGGTTATTGCTACATTCGCTCCCTTCCCAGAAAGAGCGCGCGCAATTGCTGCACCTATGCCACGCGAACCACCCGTTACCAGAGCGTTCTTTCCAGCCAGTTCCTGCATAATCCGGACCCTTTCAATCTCATGTCGCCCCGATGCGCGGTCTCGAGGTATGTTCCACCTGATTACCGGGGATCGTGGCAGCTCAATTCGTTAAGCCTGAAGATAGGCGGGCACGGCGAAAGCTACATGCCCGATCTTCCCAGAGACTTGCCTGATCCTTCCAAATCACTACATGCCTGAGATGATGGCCGGCTCTGTGAAACCAATCACCCAACTGCTGAAGGACGTTGCTCCCTTTGTTGAGCGTCAGGGGGGAACCGTTGCCATTCCGACCCCTGTCCCGCGCCTGACGCTATGGACAAGTACACGCACCACGCCACCCACACCGGCGGTGTTCGAGCCGATGTTCTACGCCGTTCTACGGGGCACGAAGGTTTTGACCATGGGCGCCAATCGTTTCGAACTGCTGGCGGGCGACTGCGCGACATCGTCCTTCGGCCTGCCCTATATCCACCAGCTGACTGACGCGACGCCAGAGCTTCCCTACATCGGCATGAGCCTTCATCTCGATATCGGAATGCTCACGCGTGTCGTGCTCGACATGCCCAAGCATGAGGATCGCTGGACATGTGCGGTCGCATCAGACAATCTGAACGGACCTGTCGGCGATGCATTTGTTCGCCTTGTCGGACTTCTGGCCACGCCCGATGACGTCGGCGCGCTCGCGCCACACTACGAGTTCGAGCTCTATTATCGTTTGCTGCAAAGCTCGATGGGCGATACGCTTCGGCAGGTCGGACGGCGAAACGACCGGTTCCAGCAACTCAAGACGGCGGCCGACTGGCTTGCCACCAATCACAACGAACCGATTGTCATTCCCGAGCTGGCGGCCTCGTCCGGCATGAGCGTCACCTCTTTTCACCGGCACTTCAAGGCTGTCACGGGATTTAGCCCCCTGGCCTTCCAGCGTCATATACGCCTGCTGGAAGCCCGAAAGCTTCTCGCCTCCGGAAGCACCAATGTCTCCCGCGTGGCGTATGACGTGGGCTACGCAAGCCCTTCGCAATTCAGTCGGGAGTATAAGAGCATGTTTGGCACAGCGCCCGTCGCCGACCTGCAGCGCTGAACTCTTCCGGGGCCAAAGCCTTCCGCAAGCAATAATCGTAAAACGGAACACTGGAGACCTATTCCGGTTATTCCCATGGCGTGTTGATGATCAACGCTGCCATACTGAATGAAGATTTTCGGTGTTATCGCCAGACAAGAAGCTTCTCGGCGGAGTGCGCAAGCCCGTGCTGCGGTTCAAACCGGCTCCATGCACGGCTCTAACATTTAAGGAGACAATGCATGGTCATTCATAAATTCGCCATTGCTGATGCGGCATTTGAACGCTCGCCAGGACAAGACGGTGACATTTTCACCGCCAACCTCCTCGATCAGCGCCATGGCGGGCCGGTCACTATCGGATTCGGGCGTTATGGACCAAACCAGATTCTCGAAGAAACAATGGCCGTACACGACACGATGGTCATCCTGGAAGGAAGTATTACCGTTTCCGATAGCCACAAGACGGTGATGGCAGGTCCGGGAGAGATCATCGCCATGCAGAAAGGCGACAGGGTTACGATCCGGTCTCACGAAGAAGGAGCGTTGACTGCTTATGTGACCTATCCTCATTGGCAGCAGCCGTGGACGTGATCGGCACAGGCAAGCACGGCTTCGGGCCAGGGTGCATCCGGGACTTTGTGAAGCCGGGTTGTTTTCGGATTGTTCGACTGTGTTTGGGTGCATCCACTTGCGCGCGTGCTCGGGGGCGGATTTGTGCTAGTGTTATGCTATGCCCAAAACGCAAGAAAGCCCTCTTTTGGGAGAGGGCTTTCGTGTTTGCTTTCTTCGTAATTTTGGTTGCGGGGGCAGGATTTGAACCTGCGGCCTTCAGGTTATGAGCCTGACGAGCTACCGGGCTGCTCCACCCCGCGTCCAGCGCATTCGGCAAGGCCGAATGTCGCGGTTACGTCGTTGCTTTA
>NZ_JAINDY010000019.1:0-134491 GCF_026191755.1 Agrobacterium sp. InxBP2 | reverse complement strand
AGGTTGGGTGTCAGAAACACCCACGCAATCCGCCTGTGGCCAAGAACCTTCTGCAGAAAGGAAAAGGGCAATTCAACGATGCCCATGACGGGCGCAAGAAATTTATACATGAGGGTCCTCCTTCGATCCGGCGCGGCGCGGCATGCGCCGCGCCGGAAGGCGATGGATCACTTCGCCTGTTTCAACGCTTCCTCAAGGTCCGTCTTCGCACGGGCCATGGCCTCATCAACGGTGCTTTCACCGACGATAGCCTGCGTGATGCGCTGGACTGAGATGTTGAACATGGCGCGGTTGTTCTTGTAGCCCTGGTAGGCGTAGGCAATCGGGCTGAGACCGGGGATCTGGTCGAGCCAGGCATTCATGGCCTTCTGCGTCGCAGGCGTCGCACCGGTATAGGTCACGCCCTTGTCAGCCACCGACTTGTTCGCCGGAACGTTGCGGGTGCGCACCGTAAAGTCGAGATAGTTTTCGTCCTGAGCAAGGAAGTTCAGGATGTCGGCAACGATCTTCGGGTTTTTGGTCTGCTTGAAACCGACGATGCCGGTGCCGCCGGGCATGCCGGTGCAGGCTGCGCCACCGCAGGGCTGCGGCACGACTTCCCAGTCAAAGGCATCGCCCACCTGGCTGTCGAAGCGCGCTGTCTGCCAGCTGCCGGAATAATAATAGACCAGCTGGCCGTTGATGAATTCCTGCGCGGCGTCGCGGTAGGTATTGCCGCCCTGTCCGGCCCAGACGTCACGCGCCATGGTGCCGTCCTTGTTCCACTCCACGAACTTCTTCACGAACGTGGTGAAGCCTTCATCGACGAGGATCGGCTTCCCGTCAGCGTCGAAAATCTTCGCGCCGTAAGAAATGGCCGGGCCGGCGATGCGGTGGCCGGAACGGTCGATCGCCATCGGGTAAGGCGTGCCGGTTGCCTTGGCTACGGCATTGGCGGCCTTTGCCCAGTCATCCAGCGTTGCATCCTTGCCGGGAACGGCGACGTTTGCCTGATCGAACAGGGTGCGATTGATGAAGGCGCCGGTGATGGTGAGCTGCGTGTGCATGCCGTAGATGCCCTTGTCGTCAGGGCCGCTGCGGTACCATTTCAGCACGTTGGAGAAATTGTCCTCCCAATACTTCGCGTCCACATAGGGCGTCAGATCGAGATAATAGCGGTTGAGACCGCCAAGATCGGTCACGGTTGCGAAGTCAGGACCGCTGCCGCCGGCGAGCTGCACGGGCAGACCTTCCAGCAGCGCCTTGTAGGGCACGACATCGGTGACGATCTTCACATCGGGATGCTGCTTTTCGTAACGTGCGAGAATATCCTTCAGGATTTCGCAGCCGTTACCGTCATAAGCGCAGGTGAAGCGCACTTCCTGGGCCGCCTGCGCGGCACCGGCAAAGGACGCCGCGCCAATGGCGAGCGCCAATGCCATGCTGTATTTTCTGGTCATCTGGTTTCCTCCCGTTAGATGATTATGCTTTTGCGGATGCGCTCGGAGCCCAGCCCTTGATCCACTCACCTTCGGCGGCGTCGGACAGACGAACCGGCTTTCCTTCCCGGACGGACCGGTAGATGGCTGTCACGAGTTCGATTGACTGCAAGCCGTCATGAACCGTCACTTCCTTGCCGCCGCGTCCTTCCATCGCGTCGGCAATGGCTTCGACAAAACCGGCAAAGCCGTTTTCGCCATCCGCTACGGTCGCCAGAACGGCGTCGATCTGATCCTGTGTCGTCGGGGCGCGGGCGATAAAACGCCAGGTGTCTTCCGCCGGACGATACGGCAAGGTGCCGCTCTCCGCCGTGAAGCCCTCGAAGCAGAAACGAAGGCGCGAGGTGTCTTCGGCCGCGCCGAGCGTGACCGAGCTAGTCGCGAGCGCACCGCTTTTCATGCGGAAGCTGAGTGCTGCGCAATCTTCGGTTTCGATTTTGTTGACCCGCGTATCGGCCATGGCGAAAACTTCCTCGACCGGACCGAGGACGTGGCAGAGAAGATCATGGGCATGAATGGCATGACCGAGGATTGCACCGCCGCATTCACCCTTCCAGGTGCCGCGCCAGGGAATGTCGTAATAGCTCGCGCCACGGTTCCAATGGACTTCCGAGCTCGCGACGAAGGCCTTGCCGGCAAGACCGGCATCGATGAGCGCGCGCATCTGCCGCATCGCCTGTCCGAAGCGGTACTGGAAGACGGGAAACACGCCGCGACCGGTCTTCTTGACGGAGTCGATCAGCGCATTGGCTTCTTCCAGAGAGCGAACCAACGGCTTTTCGCAGACGACGTCCTTGCCCGCCGCATGCGCCTTCAGCGTCACCGGAAAATGCAGGTGCGGCGGCAGGCAGACGTCGATCAGCTGGATGCTCTCATCGGCCAGAACCTCATCGAGATCGGTGGTCAGACGAATGGAGGTATCATCGCCGGCGACGGAGTGGGCGCGCTCCAGATCGAGATCGCAGATCGCCTTGACGACGAAGCGCTTTGGCAGCGCCCGATAACCGGTCAGATGTTGGGCGCCGATGCCGGCGCCGATGATGGCAACACCAATCATTTCGAGGCTCCCTCAGCCTTGGCCTGCGCCTGAAGCGAGAGGTCGCAGACCTTGAAGACGTGTTCCTGCGTCATTGCCGTTTCGGTGCGGTTGCGGATATCGTCGCAGATACGGGCGAAATAGGGCAGGCCAGCACCGGAAGCATCAATATACTCGCAGCGGTCGCCATTCACGAGAACGAGGCGATCAGTGCCTTCGGTGTTGCCGACGTCAACATATTTACGCAGCTCGATGTAACCCTCGGTGCCAAGGATGGTCAGACGGCCGTCACCCCACGTCGGCAACGCATCCGGTGTGTACCAGTCGACGCGGATATAGCCGTGACCCTTGTCGCCGCGCAGCACGACCTCGCCGAAATCCTGAAGACCCGGATCGTGCGGGTTGGCGTAATTGGCAACGGTGGCGGACACGATCTCAACCTCGGTCGAGCCGGTGAAGAACATGAACTGGTCGATCTGGTGGCTGGCAATGTCGGTGATGATACCACCGTAGGCTTCGCGCTCGAAGAACCACTTCGGGCGAATCTGGCGGTTCAGGCGGTGCGGGCCGAGGCCGACAGTCTGGATGACGCGGCCGATGGCGCCCTGGGCAACGAGTTCAGCAGCCTTGGTCACGCTTGGCACTTCGAAGCGCTCGGAGAAATCCACGGTCCAGATGCGCTTGGTCTTTGCCACCGTCTGGCGCAGGCGGTCGAGCTGTTCGAATGTGGTGCAACCGGGCTTGTCGGACATGACATCCTTGCCGGCTTCCATGGCGGCAATCGCGAGATCGGCGCGCTTGGAGGGAATATCGGCGATCACGACGAGATCGACGGTGCCGTCAGCCAGCAGCGCCTCTTTCGATGCTGCGCGCGGCACATCCGGGAAGCGCTTGACGAAGCCTTCCACGACATCGGGCTCGCCTTCCGTCCACCAGCCGGCAAATTCGGCGCCGGCATCCAGCAGGTTCTGGGCCATGCCGAAAATGTGCCGGTGCTCAATCCCGAGAGCGACGAACTTGATTGCTTTACTCATCCTGCAGTTCCACTTCCTTGCCGGTGTCGGCCGAGTTGATGATCGCGTCGATCAATCTGTGAGACAAAAGAGCCGCTTCACCGGTGACGACCGGCGCGCGTCCTGAAGAGATGGCGTCTGCGAAATCATCGAAGACGCCCTGATGCCATTCATGCGTGAAAGCCATGGGGTCGGCGCCGCCGCCCGTGCCAGCGGCCGCGCCGCCAAAAGTCTCCTGCCGGCCATCGCGCCAGTCGAGATGCAACAGACCCGAAGCGAGCCGCAGGCTGGCATTGTCGAAGTGCAGCAGGATCGATTCCGCAGCGCCGGGGAAACTTGCGGTGCTTGCCACCAGCGAGCCAACGGCACCGTTCTTGAAGCGCAGTCCGGCAGAAACATAATCTTCGGTTTCCATGCGATGGAACCGCGTCGTCGCAGCCATGGCCTGAACACGGGCCACTGGCCCCGTCAGGCTCAATGCCAGATCGATCGTATGAATTGCCTGGGAGATCAGAACGCCGCCGCCATCGCGCGCCAGCGTGCCGCGACCCGGTTCGTCGTAATAGGATTGCGCCCGCCACCAGGGCACGGAGATTTCGCAGAGGCCTAGTGCGCCGAGCGTGCCGCCATCAACGAGCTCACGGGCTTTTTGCGATGCAGCCCGCATGCGGTGCTGGAAGATGATGCCGAGAGTAACACCTGCCTCGCGACAAAGGGCAACAAGACCGTCTGCTTCCTGCGTATTGCGAGCGACGGGCTTCTCCATCAGGATGTGCTTGCCGGCTTTCGCCAGTTTCCCGACGATATCAATACGGGCATTTGGCGGTGTTGCGATGATGGCGAAATCGACATCCGTATCGCGCGCCGCCTCCTCGACTGAGGAATAAACCGCAACTTCATATCCGGTGTTTTTCGAGGCTTCGGCGGCCAGCGCCTTGGCGCGGCCGGAGCCACCATCGACTATGCCTTTCAGGTGAATTTTTTCAGGGCTTGCCGCGCAGGCAAGCACATGCGTCTTCGCTACCATTCCGGCACCAACGATGACGCAGGTCTTGATATTTTGCATTTCGGGAGCCTCCTTCCCAATGCGCAATCATTTGCATACCGGTATGCCGGTTGTCAACAGACTTGTGTTCCGGTATACCGGTTATGAGAACGCTGGAGGGTATATGCCGAAGATTCCCGTGACAGGCGGCACCGTGCCGACAATGGAGCGACTGGACCTTAACCGTCCGGTCGTGGACCAGATTTATTCCGCGCTGAAATCCGCCATCCTTTCGCGGGAGCTTTTTCCCGGTCAGGCAGTCTCGGAAAACGAAATCGGACAGTCGTTCAATTCCAGCCGAACCCCGGTGCGGGAGGCGCTGAGCCGTCTGCGCGACGATGGTTTGATCGTGACGCTGCCAAGCCGCGGCACCTATGTTTCGAGATTATCGGAAAAGAACATCCGCAGCGCGCAATTCATCCGCGAGGCACTTGAGGTGGCGGCAGTGTGCAGGCTGTGCCAGATCGGCCTGACAGCGGAAGCGGAACAGGAGATCGAACACGCCCTGAACGGCCAGCGGGCAGCAATGCGCAATGGAGACAGAAAGGCTTTCCGAGTTCATGACGACCAATTCCACAGCGCGCTTGCCGCCGCGACGGGGCTTGAAAGACTGGAATCCCTGCTGATCCGCGAGAAGGCGGGGCTGGATCGACTGCGGGCACTCGCCATAACCGACGAAGCGCATATGGCACGCCTGCTTTCCGAACATGAGGCGGTATATGACGCAATCAGGGCAGGAGACGAAGCCCGCGCGACCGATAATTTGCGCAAACATCTGAGACGTGTCCTCGGCATTCTTTCGCAAGTCTTCGAGAACCACCAGGACTATTTCGAGTAATTCTGCGGCATCTTTTTCAACGGTTCGAACATCATGAATACGGCAAATCCCGGACAAGCGCTTGCCATGTCGCAAACGAAACTTCTGTGCGACACGATGAGTACATTGGCGGAATCCCCTGTCTGGGACGAGCGGCGACAGGTGCTTTTCTGGTGCGATATTCTCGGAAAGACCGTGCGGTGCGCAGGTCTTGAGCCCGGCGTCTATCAAGAATGGCCGTTCCCCAGGACAGTTTCAAGTCTCGGCCTTTGCCAGAACGGCGAACTCATCGTCACTTGTGGCATGGACATCGTCATCCTCGATCCGGACAGCGGCAAAACGCGTCTCCTCCATTCCATTCCGGCACCCGAAGGCATCCCGTGCCGGCTGAATGACGGACGGATCGGCCCCGACCGCGCTTTCTGGGTGGGAACAATGCACAATGTGCCGCTTTCGGACATGGAGCCCCATGGCGAGCTTTGGCGGATCACGGAAAAAAGCGCCAAGCGCATGCAGACCGGGCTGACATGCCCGAACGGCCTCGCTTTTTCTTCCGACGGCTCGATTATGTGGCAAAGCGATTCCGTCCAGAAATGGATACGCCGGCGAAAATTCGACCGCCTGAACGGCACCTTCGATGAGGGCGTACAGGTGGCCCGGATGACCGAAGAAACAGGAAGACCCGATGGCGGCTGTCTCGATAGCAGCGGCAACTATTACAGCGCGGGCGTTTCCGCTGGCGTGTTGAACATTTTCTCGCCCGATGGCAAGCTGACGAACGTGATCGCGGCTCCTGTCCCTCACCCCACGATGCCCTGCTTCGGAGGGCCTGATTTCAGCATCCTTTTCCTGACATCACACCGCCACAACATGTCCGAAGACCGGCTTGAGAAAGCGCCATTTTCGGGCGGCGTCTGGGCTATCCCGACGCAAACGAGAGGGTTCGCCGGCTTCCGTTTTGGCGACGGTGGATAACGCCCTCAGGTCGGGTTCGAATTCCTAGTCCTCCCGGAAGGCGCGGCTGATCTGGTCCGTCAGCGGTTTGGCGATGTAGGACAGCGCCGTTCTTTCGCTGGTCTGGATAAAGGCCTCGGCGGGCATGCCCGGCACCAGCGGCGCATTGTTCAGCTTCTTCCGCTCGGTAACCGGGACGGAAATCCGTGCCAGATAATAGGAGAGCCCAGTGCGCTGATCTGTCGTGATATCCGCCGCAATGCGGCTGACATGACCTTCCAGCTCCGGCGTGACGCGCTGGTTGAAGGCGGTCATGCGCAGCATGGCCTTTTGCCCCACCTGAAGCTGGTCGATATCTTTCGGCAGGATCTGCGCCTCGAGCGCAAGGTCATCTCCGTCAGGTACGATCAGCATGATCGGATCTGCCGGCGTTACGACGCCCCCCACCGTATGCACAGCCATTTCATGCACCGTGCCCGATTGCGGCGCGACGATATCAATGCGTTTCAATTGATCTTCGGCGGCAACCTTGCGCTCGACGAATTCGCCCATCTGGGCCTGTATTTCGCGCAGTTCCCTCCCGACCTCGGTCCGCAATTCCTGATCGATCTGAAGGATCTGCAGCTTGGTTTCGGTGATGCGCCCCGCAGTCTGTGCCTGATAGGCGATTTTTTCGCCGCGCTCCCCGCCGAATGTCGCGGCCTGAGTCTGCAGGCTGTTCAGCCGCTGCACGGAGACGACGCCCTGTTCGCGCAGCGATTTCTGCGAGGCAATTTCAGCCTGCAACACCGCAAGCCCGTTATCATAGGCCACTTCCTGCGCCTTCAGACCTTCGATCTCATGTTCGAACTGGGTGATGCGCTCGGACAGCTGCGCTTTCCTGCCCTCTCGATAGGACTTGCGGAATTCGAACAGCTTCGTCTCACTGCGCATGGCAGAAGCGACATTCGGGTCATCCATGCGCGCGATCAGAGTCCGCGGAAAGGCGAGTTCAGGCAAATCGTCCCGCTCGGCTTCCAGTCGGGCCATCCGTGCAGTCAGTTCGTCCAGGCGCTTGGTCACGATGGCGAGATTGGCACGGGTCTGCGTCGCATCGAGACGCATGACCACATCGCCGGCCTTCACCCTCTCGCCCTCATTCACAAGAATTTCACCGACGACACCGCCGCTCGGATGCTGGACCTTTTTCGTGTACGAATCCACAACCAGATGACCGGAGGCGACGACTGCACCGGCAAGACGGGTCGTCGCGGCCCAGCCCCCGACACCGGCCAGAAGCGCAATGCTTGCGGCGAGTCCCGCAAAGAGATGCTTGCGGATGGAGCGGGAAACGCTGCTGCGCTGATCAATCTTTGACATCCGTCTCTCCCTTCCGGCTGTTCTCTTCACGGCCGTCTTCCAGCCCGGCGGGCCGGGCCTGGGTATTGGCCACGACGCGCAGCGGTGAGACCGTTTGCGCGGATGCGGTGAAACCTTTGCCGCCCTGCCCCTGCGGAACACGCAGCACCTTGGACAGCACCTCGTCGCGCGGGCCAAAGGCCTTCATCCTTCCCTCTTCCATCATCAGGATGAAATCCACCGCACCGATGGCACTTGGCCGATGGGCGACGACAACGGCAATACCACCGCGCGCCTTGACGGAGGCAATCGACCGGACCACTGCCGCCTCGCCTTCCGCGTCAAGATTGGCGTTGGGTTCATCCAGCACCACGATAAAGGGATTGCCATAAAGAGCGCGGGCCAGACCGATGCGCTGGCGCTGCCCGGCCGAGAGAGCTGAACCCGCCTCGCCTATATCGCTGTCATACCCCTTTTCGAAACGCAGGATCAGCTCGTGCGCGCCGGCAGCCCTAGCTGCAGCGATGATGGCTTCGGGATCTGGGTTGTCCGCGAAACGGGCGATATTCTCCCCGATGGTGCCTTCAAAAAGTTCCACGCCCTGCGGCAGATAACCGATGTGGCGGCCAAGCGCTTCCCGGTCCCACTGATCGAAGCTTGCGCCATCGAGCCGCACCTTGCCGGCGGCAGGCATCCACGCGCCGGTGAGAATGCGCGATAGCGTCGATTTGCCCGAACCTGACGGACCGATGATGCCGAGCGCGTTTCCCGCTGTCACGACGAAACCGAGCCCAGCAACGATGGGCTTTTTTCCGCCCGGCGGAACGATGGTGACATTCTCGACCCGTAATTCCTTCTCTGGCTTCGGCAGGGCCATGGCAGCGGCATCGGCCGGCATTTGCGAAAAAAGCTCTCTCAGCCGTGCCCAGCTCTGCCGGGCGGCCGCGAAGGACCTCCAGTTGGAAATGGCGAGATCGACAGGCGCCAGTGCCCGGCCCATCATGATCGAACTGGCGATCATCACGCCGCCGGAGGCTTCCTGCTCGATGACGAGCCAAGCGCCGACAGCAAGAATTGCCGATTGTAGAACGGCCCGAAGCGATTTTGCGATATTGCCGGGGCCGCCTGCCACATCGCCCGCCCTGCGATTGGCGGCGAGATAGGCCTCGTTGGAATTTTGCCAGCGTTTACCGAGCCGGCCGCCAAGCCCCATGGCCTGCACCACCTCTGCGTTGCGGCGGGAGGCCTCCAGCTGCCGGTTGCGGACCATGTTTTCCACCATGGTGTCGCGGATTGGTTTTTGAGAAAAGATATTGGTGAAAATTGTGAGCGAGACCAGCAGCACAGCGCCGGCGAGCGCCGTTACACCGATCCAGAAATGGAACAGGAAACATATGCCGAGATAAAGCGGCATCCACGGCAGGTCGAAAAAGGCAGTCGGACCCGTGCCGGATAAAAAGCCGCGTACATTGTCGAGATCACGCAGCGGCTGAAGGCCGTCACCCGGCATGCGGTTGACGAGCGGCAGGCGCACCACGGCATCATGCACTCTGCGGGAGTAGCGCAGGTCGAAGTCTTCGCCGATACGGATCAGGACACGGGCACGGATAATATCGAGCAGGCACTGGAAACCATAAAGCCCGAGAGCAAGAAGAGCGAGCCCGACCAGGGTCGGCAGACTGCCGCTTGTCAGTACCCGGTCATAGATCTGCAACATGAAAAGCGGCGACGTCAGCGCCAATATGTTGACGACACCGCTGACCAGCGTGAGGCCGAAAAACGTAGTCTTGAGGGGCGAAACGACCGCCGCAGTGAGGGACTGCGGCGGTGTCTGCTGCTGGTTTTGAAAGCCCACAGCCGGTTTTTCCTTTACGCGGCAAGCGCCGATGCGCTGGCGAAAATGAAGTCCGATGCGTCGAGTACATTGGCATCGACGCCGTTCAGCGTGACGGAGACGGACGTGTCTGTGGCCAAGAGGATAACGGCATTTCCATTATCATCATACCACAACAAATCGTCCACCGATGTTGCGCCCCAGGGGGATACATCGAGCTTGTCCGTACCATCCTCATCACCGAGAATTAGTGCGCCGACGCGGGCCCATGGCCCGAGTTACCAGGGAACCCGGCAATTTTTGCAGCCGGGTTCTTCCATCGTCAGATTGCCCCGTCGACGATGACCATCGGCCTGCCCTGCGAGCAGGGTTCGATACGTGCATCAATGCGATAGATTTCGCGCAGCATGTCGGATGTTATCACCGCTTCCGTGCTGCCGCTCACCACCATTTCGCCCTGTGCGATCACCATCGTCTTCTCGCAATAGCGCAGCGCGTGGTTGAGATCATGCAGCGCAATCAGAACGATCATGCCTGTCTTCTGCGCGAGTTCGGTGACGAAGCCCAGAACCTCGATCTGCCGGTGGAGATCGAGTGCGGAAGTCGGCTCATCCATCAGCAGCACCTCCGGCTTGCGGGCAAGCGCCTGTGCCAGCGAGACCAGCTGGCGCTGGCCGCCTGACAATTC
The DNA here is from genome assembly GCF_026191755.1 of Agrobacterium sp. InxBP2. Classification (NCBI taxonomy): domain Bacteria; kingdom Pseudomonadati; phylum Pseudomonadota; class Alphaproteobacteria; order Hyphomicrobiales; family Rhizobiaceae; genus Agrobacterium; species Agrobacterium sp. InxBP2. Next base: position 124,288 of record NZ_JAINDY010000019.1, on the reverse strand, counting down.
GCCAAGCCCGCGGAAGGCAAGGTCATGGATTTTCAGCGCCTTGAGAATGGCGTCGATCTCGAACAGCTCATGATCCTGAACGCGCCAGCCGCCGCCCTGCTTGGCGGAAAGCAGAACGGATTCATAGACCGTCAGTACCGCGTTTGCGCCGGTGTCCTGCGGCATGTAGCAGATGGCGCGGTCTCCACGGGCGGTATCGGAAAGTTCCACCAGCCCGGGACCGGAGATCAGGCTGGCGATGCGCTTGAAAAGCGTCGACTTGCCGGCGGCATTCGGGCCGATCACCGCCGTCACGCTACCGCTTTCGAGCGTATCGATGCCCACCTTGGAGAGAACCGTGGAGCGCCCATAGGCGGCGCCAACATCCTTCAATGCGAGGGCTACCATGCGCGTCTCCTGTTACCGAAAATAAGCGCGAAAAAGAAAGGTACGCCCACCAGCGCCGTGATGACGCCGATCGGCAGAACAGCGCCGGGAATGAGTATCTTGCTGATGACCGAGGTTGCAGACAACAGCAATGCTCCGCAGATCACCGAACCCGGCAGGAAGAAGCGCTGATCTTCACCCACCAGCATGCGGGCGATGTGCGGCCCCACCAGCCCGACAAAACCGATTGTGCCGACGAAAGAAACCGGAATGGCGGCCAGCAGGCTGACCGTCAGCATCGTCTGCAGCCGCAGACGGCGCACATTGATGCCCATGCTGGCCGCCTTGTCATCGCCGAGTCTGAGCGCCGTCAGCGCCCAGGCATTGCGCATGAACATCGGCACGGTAACGAGAAGAATGGCGGCGGTGACATAGACCTTGTCCCAGGTCGCCTTCGTCAGGCTGCCCATGGTCCAGAAGACGACGGCGGCAAGAGCCTGTTCGGAAGCGAGGTATTCGAGCAGCGACAGCGCCGCATTGAAGGTGAAGACAAGTGCGATGCCAAGCAGCACGATCGTTTCAACCGTCACACCGCGAAGGGTCGACGCGAAATGGATGAAGAGGGCCGCTACCATTGCCATGATGAAGGCATTGATCGGCACCATGTAGTGCACGGCGCCCGGAAAGATCGCCACCCCGCCGACGAGCGCCAGCGCCGCACCGAAGCTTGCGGCGGCCGAGATGCCGAGCGTGAACGGACTGGCGAGCGGGTTCGACAGGATGGTCTGCATCTGAGCGCCCGCCACCGAAAGGGACGCGCCCACGGTGACCGCCATCAGCGCGATCGGCATGCGGATGTCCCAGATGACCACACGCAGCTGGTTTCCCACCGCAGCCGGATCGGCGATGGTCGCAAGCACGTCGGAGAGGGTGTAGCGAGCCGGACCGAGCGCCATGTCTGCGGCCATGCTGAAACACAGGGCGATGAAAAGCCCGAAGAGGATGACGATCCTGCGCGCGGCAAGGGCGCGATATTGATCGCGCCCGCTGACGCCAACGGCGCTTTCATTCAGCGAACTCATTGGTTCAAACCTTTTTCGAGCGAGGCGAAATAGCCCGGCTTGTAGGTGACGGGAAGGAATTTCCGGTGAAACTCCTCGAAATTCTTTTCCGGATCGAGATCGGCGAAGAGGTCCGGGTGAAACCACTTGGCGAATTGCTGGATCGGGAAAAACTCGTAAGGCGCACCATAGAACTGGTGCCAGACGGCGTGCACGTTGCCTTGCTTGACGGCCGTCAGTTCCGGAAACGGCGTGCGCTTCATCAGGTTGGCCAGTCGCTCACGGGAAAGAGCCATATCCGCACCGCGTCCTACGGGAACGAACTGATTGATGTCGGATTCAGCCGCCCAGTTCGAACCTGTGACAATCACGTGCTCGGGATCGGCAACGACGAGTTGTTCGGGATTGAGGTCGCCAAAGGTCGTCTTGATGATGCCATCCGCAATATTGCGACCACCGGCGAGATCGACCATGGCGCCGAAATTGGCCGGGCCAAAAGTGCGGCAGCAGTTGTTTTCACCAGAAATGCCGGGCGAACGCTCAATGAAGACGTTAGGGCGCTTCAAGTCCTTGACGCTGGCGAGCCGGTCGGTCACACGCGCGATTTCGGCACGGCGATAGGCGATGAACTCCTTCGCGCGCTCTTCGGCGCCGAAGAGTTTGCCGAGGATTTCGACCGAGGCTTCACTGTTCTTTTCGGGATCGATGCGAAAATCGAGATAGACGACCTTGATACCGGCAGCTTCGGCTTTTTCTTCGAAACCGCTTTCCTTGGCTGATTTCTCCGCTTCGAGATTGAGTGTGATGACATCAGGCGAAAGCGTGATGGCCGACTCGAGGCTGAAATCCCCCTGTGGCACGTAACCGAAGCGTGGTAGTTTCTCGATCTCGGGGAAACGCTCGACGTAGGCGGCGTAGCTGTCCGGGTCCTTCTTGAGCAGGTCGTCACGCCACCCAACAATAGTATCGAAAGTCTGGTCGCCCTTCAGCACCGCGATGACGTGAACCTGACGCGCCTCGCCAACGAGGACACGCTTGACCGGCAGGTCCAGCTCGATCTTGCGTCCGGTGACATCGGTGATCTCCCCGGCATGAGCCGGGACGGCGAGAAGGGAGAAGGCCAGCATCGCAAGATGCCTGAGGGCGCTGAGCCGCATGAGAAGGTCCTCATCAAGTTCAAAACAAAACGATGAAGCCGCGTGGCTGCGGCTTCATCCATCGAGTGGACCGGCGCTCCTCCTTCACCGTCCCTGTCTTATTTCCCATCCTTCAGCGAAACGAAGTAGCCGGGCTTGTAGTCAAGCGGCAGGAAGCGGGCGTGAAGTTCCTTGAACGTGGCTTCGGGATCGAGATCCTTGAAGAGATCAGGGTGCAGCCACTTGGCGATTTCCTGAATGGCCACGAACTGATAGGGATTGTTATAGAACTGGTGCCAGATGGCGTGGACATTGCCATCCTTCACGGCCTGGACGCCTGTGAAAGCCGGGCGTTTGGTCAGGTTTTCCAGCTTGCGACGGGCCTCCTTCACATCCGCGCCGTAACCGACGCCGACCCAGTTGCCGCCGGGAACATAACCGTTCCAGTTGCCGCCGGTGATGATGATCTGCTCCGGGTTGGAAGCGATGATCTGCTCAGGATTGACGGTGCCGAAGGTGCCCGGAATAATATCCTTGGCCATGTTGATGCCGCCCGCCAGCTCCACCATCTTGCCAAAATTCTCGTTGCCGAAAGACATGCAGCAATCGTCGGAGTAACCGCCGGCACGCTCCATGAACACAACAGGTTTCTTCGGATTTGCCTTTTCAAGCGTGTCCGTTACCTTCGCGATGGATTCCGCCCGGAACGTGATGAAGTCTTCCGCGATTTTTTCCTTGCCGATCAGCTTGCCCATCAGACGCATGCTCGGCTCGGTGTTTTCCATCGGCTTTTCGCGGAAGTCGACATAGACCAGCGGAATGCCGACCTTTGCGAGCTTTTCGATGTAACCTGCCTCTTCGGTCGCCGTCTTCGCGTCGATGTTCATCAGAATGACGTCGGGCTTCAGGGCAACGGCCTGCTCGACATCGAAGGTGCCGTCCTTCATGCCGCCGAAAGTCGGCAGCTTGGCGATATCGGGGTATTTGGCGAGATAGGCGTCGTAGGTTTCCGGATCGGCCTTCGACAGATCGTCACGCCAGCCGACCACGTGCTGGAAAGGGTTTTCCTTGTCGAGCGCCGCCAGGAAGTAAATTTGCCGGCCTTCGCCGAGAATGACGTGCGAAACGGGAACGTTGACTTCGACATCCCGGCCGGTCACATCCTTGACGGTGACCTTTTCGGCCAATGCCGGCCATGCCGCAGATACGAGAAGGCCAAGGGCAAATGCCGCAGATTTGGCTGAGATGCGCATCGGATATTGCTCTCCAGTGTTGACTGGCGCGGCTGTATTATTTTCTGACTATACTAGTCAACATTTATGTTTTAGAGCCATTCTTAACTGACCGGTACATGAGCTGAAGACCAATGATCGACACCATAGAATATGGCAAAAACGACAGCCTGAGAGACGAAATCAAAGCCTACTGGTCCGGCCGGGCGGCGACTTTCGACCTGTCCCCCGGCCATGAAATTTTCTCCGAAGAGGAGCGAGAGGCGTGGCACGCGCTGATCTTGAAACATCTTGGTCCGGGTGAGGGGCGCAGCGCGCTCGATCTTGCCAGCGGCACCGGCGTCATCTCTCACCTCATGGACGATCTCGGATTTCAGGTTACCGGCATGGACTGGTCCGAAACGATGCTGGCGCTTGCCCGTGAAAAAGCAAAAAGCCGTGGGCGTAGCATCCGTTTCTTCGTCGGCGATGCCGAAAACACGATGGAGCCGGATGAGAGCGCCGATGTCATCATCACCCGCCATCTGGTCTGGACGCTGGTCGATCCGCGGGCAAGTTTCGCGGAGTGGTTCCGAGTGCTGAAACCGGGTGGACGCCTGCTGATCGTGGATGGCGATTTCGTCAATACCAGCTGGCGCGAAAAACTGGTAAAGAAACTTGCGGCAAGTCTCGAAGGCTTGGGATTGGTCAAACAGGATCAGCCGCACAAGCCAGCTGATCCGGAAAACACCTTCACCAGCATCCTGTCGCGTGTCTATTTTTCAAACGGTGCGAGAGCCGGCGAAGTTGCAGCGCTTCTGCGACAGACGGGTTTCCAACCTGTTGCAATCGATCAGGAACTCCAGGCCATTCACCGCGCCCAGGCGAAAAATTTCAGCCTGCTGAAAGGTATACTCCGGGGGCTGCAGCATCGTTATGCAGTCTGCGCGGTGAAGCCGGACATCACAGGCAAAACCTGAGGCTCCGTCTGTGTGTCCTCAGGCCAGATCGAAAGATCTAGAGCGTCAAGTCCCTGACCGTAGAAGACGGTCTTCTGATGACAAATGCGCAACGGTGACTGGGGGCGGATCATTCCCTGCCCTGTTGCACGGACTGACCGGCACCTCATTTTTCCGCGCGCTCGAAAAGTTCCTCGAAGCGCGGTTTTGCCCGAGCCGGCATATCGACCGTCCGGTAGCTCTGCGGCAGGGTCGCATCGCCGACCTTGATCAGCATGACCATGCCCATGCCATAATGCGGTGAACATTTGATACCGTAGAAACCCGGCTTGTCGAAACCGGTCTCGAATTCATCATTGATCCGGCTTTTGAAACCTTCCACACCTTCAGGAACCATCCCCTCAACGGTCGCGGCATTGTGACTCTTGTGGGTCGGCACGAAGCGCACGCGATCACCGGCGGTGATCTCCAGAAAATCGGGCTCAAACACCATTGGGCCCTTCTCGCCCCTGTTCAGCATTTTCACCTCGAAGGTTTCTGCCGAGGCATGTGCGGATAAACCCGACCCCATGAGCACGGCAACGCCTGCAACTCTTGCAAGCCTCAGCAATTTCATCATGCCATGACCTTTCTTGCATGATCGGCCCGTCCGTGGGCCGGCAGAAAACGAATGTGCGAAAAGCCGCTTCCATCAACCGTCACAACGCATTCCACTCCGAAGACGGACGCTATCGTTGCCGGCGTCAGGACTTCGCGCGGCGCGCCGATGGCGATGATCTCACCGCGATGCATAATGGCGATGCGGTCGCAGAACATGGCGGCGTGATTGAGATCATGAAGGGCCGCCACAACGGTCAATCCCTGCCGGCGCACCAGATCGAGCAAGCCGATCTGGTGGCCGATGTCGAGGTGATTGGTAGGCTCGTCCAGCAGCAGAATATTGGGCTCCTGCGCCAATGCGCGGGCGATATGCAGTCGCTGGCGCTCACCACCGGAAAGGTGGTGCCAGCTGCGCTCCGCCTTGTCGGCCATGTCGACATTATCGAGCGCGGCCTCGACGATCGCGTCGTCATGCACAGACCACGCCGAAAGTGGACCGAGATAGGGCGTGCGCCCCAATTCCACCGCCTGTCGTGCCGTGATGCGCTCGGTGGTTTCGGCCTGCTGCTCCACAAAAGCCAGCCGGCGAGCGAGTTCACGCCGTCCGAGGGAGGCGAGCGGATCGCCGCCGAGCATAACGTGACCGTAGCGCGGCTTGCGGATGCCGGCCAGCATGGAGAGCAGCGTGCTTTTACCGGACCCATTCGGGCCGATTATGCCGAGAAACTCTCCGGAGCCGACATCGAGCGAGACACCGCGTACGATGTCGATATTGCCTGCGCGAAATTTCAGGTCATGAGCGGATAGCTTCACGAACGTCCCCTCTTCTGTCCGAGGATGAAGGCGAAGGCGGGCGCGCCGACAAGCGCGGTGATAACGCCGATGGGCAGCACCTGCCCGGGAATGACAATGCGGGAGAAAATATCGGCGATGATCATGAATACCGCACCGGTCAATGCTGTCACCGGCAGCAGCAGTCCATGGCGGACGCCGACGAAGATGCGTGCCGCATGGGGAATGACGAGGCCGACAAAGCCGATGGACCCGACCAGCGAGACCATCACCGCCGTCATGATCGCCGAAACCGAGATCAGTACTGCATAGGTCCGCCGCACCGGAATGCCGAGCGAGGCGGCCGCCTGCCCGCCGAAGGCAAAAGCATCAAGCGCCCGGGCGTGCCAGAGGCAAACCGCAAGACCGGCAACACTGACCGGCAGGGCCAGCCACACATCCGGCCAGCGCACGCCCGAGAGGTTCCCCAGCAGCCAGAACATGATACCGCGCGCCTGTTCGGCATTGGCGGATTTGGTGACGATGAAGGACGTCATGGCATTGAACAGTTGCGAACCGGCCACACCGGCCAGGATGATGGCACTGTTGCCGTGCCCTGCACGCACCGCCAGAAGACTGACAAGCGAGAATGCGACGAAGGCACCGATCAGTGCCCCCGCCGGCATTGTCAGAAAGCCCGCCCCAAAGCCGAGAAGGGCCACGCCCACCGCTCCGGTGGAGGCGCCCGCGGAAATACCGAGGATATAGGGGTCGGCAAGCGGGTTGCGCAGCAGCGATTGCAGAACCGCGCCGGCAAGCGCCAGTGAAGCCCCGCAGCAGGCGGCCACGACGGCGCGGCTGAGACGATAGCTCCACACAATTCCCTCATCCAGCGGCTCCAGCGGATAACCGGCGTCAAACACCCGGTTGGCGATGGTTTTCGCCACCACATCGAATGGAATGGCGGTTTCGCCGATGGCCGCCCCGGCCATCAGCGCGCCGAGCAGCAGGGCGAGCGCGGCAAAAACCAGCCCTCCTCTGCCGAGATGGATTGAAAACCCGCTCACTTGGCGAGACCGGCAGCCGAAATTGCCTCAGCCAGCGTTTCAATGCCTTCGATCGTCCGGATGGTCGGGTTCATCGCCTGGGCGTCCATCTCGAAGACGTGACCTTCCTTGACAGCTGGCATGATGCTGGCCACGGGATCGGTTGCGAGGAATTTCTGCTTGACGGCGATGTCGTCAGCCGGGAAACGGCGGCGGTCCATCTTTCCGGCCACAATCACCGAAGGATTGGCCTTGGCGATGGTTTCCCAACCGACCGTTGGCCATTCTTCGTCGCTCTCGATCACATTCTTCAGGCCGAGCGCCGACATGATGTAGCCGGGCGCGCCGTTGCGGCCCGCCACATAGGGATCGATATCCAGTTCCGCGCTGGAGAACCAGAAGACGGCGGAAAGCTTGCCGTTTGCGGAAGCAATCTTTGCGCGGGCAGCCTCTTCCCTTTTCTTGAGATCATTGACCACTTCTTCGCCGCGATCCTGGACGTTGAAAATCTGCGCAAGGTCGCGGATTTCCTGATAGATCAAATCCATTGTGAAGCCGGTCTTGCGCACGCCGTCGCCGCCCCCGGAATTGTCCTTGCCCACGCAATCTGCCGGCGAGGTGTAAACAGGAATGCCGAGTTCGGCGAATTGCGCCGGCGTACCGACAACGCCCTCGGGGCCGATCTGCCACTGGAACTGCGTTGTGACGAGGTCCGGCCTCTTTCCGACGACGGCCTCGAAGCTTGGATCATTGTCGGCCAGACGCTCCACCCTGGAATTGGCCTCCTCATAGCCCGCAAGGACCGGGCCGATCCACAGGGCCGTGCCAACGACCTTGTCGGCCAGCCCGAGCAGATAAAGAACCTCAGTCGTGCTCTGGCCGACGGAGACGGCGCGGGCGGGCGGCTGCCTGAAAGTGATGTCGTGACCGCAGCTTTTGATTGTCAAGGGATATGCCGTTTCCGCGGCATTGGCGGTGGCGGCGGGCAGAACTGCAAGCGCAGCAGCGAGAAAGCCGGCGCGGACCGGCAGGCGTCCAGAATGAAACATGTGTTCTCCAATCGAAATGAAATCGCTTGTTCCAGAGCAGCGGCGTCAGAACGCGCAGCAACCACGGAACGTCTTGTACGGAGAACGGTAACAGGACGCAAACCAAATGTTATGAAATAACATTACAATCTCCTCTTCCGGGCTTCCCCGCCCGTAACGATGGTTTATATTTTGACGGCAGGTCTCCTGACTCACGGATTTGCGCCTTTCATCTGCCTTCCCGCATTCCGGAGAATGCAGTGGCATGACGCCATCGGCGTCACGAGGATGAGCGGCAATCCGCTTACAGTTGCGGGGGCAGCCACGGCATTGGGCGATAATCATCGCCCGCACCGTGTTCCCTATTAATCCCTTCGCCTTTCGGCTGCAGGAACCGTCGCTTTCTCACATAAGGGTCAAGGGGCAGTGCGTCAATCATCAAAGCATGTTTCCAGCGCAGCGGAACGCATCGCGTCGAGCGACGCCCGAAACAGGACCACCACATAATCAGTCGAATTGAGGCGGTTCAAAACTGCGCTTCAGCACAGCGATGGACCCGCAAGGGCGAAAATCCTCGCCGGACCCGAACCCGCAGGCTGCGGCGCCTGTTTCGACATGGTGGTAAGAGTTTCGATCACGACCAGGCCGGATTGAGTCAGAAAATCGGTCAATACGCCCTGGTCTTGCACGGCATCCAGACGGACGAGCTGATCGTCCAGATCGGCAAAATGCCGACTCACCAGCGCGACCGCATCTTTCTCCTCAACTGCGACGACCGGACCGACGATGTGACCTCGCCCGGCCGCCCGGCGCAGCGCGAAAGCCACCAAACGATCGACCTCGAAAAGGCCATAGCCAGTATTGTCGCGCAGAAGACGTTGCAGCACGCCCCGCCTCGATACGCCCAAAGCCACCCGGTCAATCGTCACGACCGCCGACAAATGATCTTCCGAGAGGGGCTCGATCCGTTGCTTTCTGCCAAGCCCCGGTGTCTGCACGGGGGAGCGCGCCCTGCCCCGAAACAGCTGCACCTTTTCCGCATCTCCGGAAAAGCCTAGCCCTGCAAAAAGACGACGTGAAACGTCGGTGGCGTTCAGCCGCAAGACGGTTGACGGGTATTTTGCCAGAAGCTGCCGCACCAGCCAGGGCGCCACGCCACGCCCCTGCAGACGTGGCGATACGATGACCATGCCGAGCGTCGCGAAACCCTGATCATAGGGAAAGAGCATCGCTGTCGCGACAACACGGTCGATCTCGTCCAGCGCAGCGAGACCGACACCGCATTGCCGCAGGAAACACCATTCATTGGCGTGATAGCGCCATCCGACCGCCATGGAGAGGGCGTGCAGACGATCTGCCTCCACATCGGCAATATCCACGGTCCGCAACTCGAAACTATCGACTTTGAGCAGCTCCATCGCAAACGGCTCTCACTCCCTCCAGCGCGGGGAACCAGCGTTCCCGGCGTCCAAGCCATGACGTCCGAGGATAACGAGCCATGCCAGCACGAATTTTCTGAAAGCACTGGAAGGACACAACAATCTACCGAAATACCTCGCTTTTCAGCAGATAAACGCCTTCGGCCGTTCTAAGCTTTTGCAATGAGCAATGCGGCCATCATAACGGGCCAACGGGGACGACCATGAACGCAATCGAAATCCTTGAGCGTCTCGTCGCCTTTCCGTCAGTGGTGGGAACGGCCAATGGCGACATTGCCGGATGGATTGCCGAATATTTGGAAAGCCATGGCGCAAGAGTATCCGTGATTCCGGGGCCGGAGGGAGACCGCGCCAATCTCTTCGCCACCTTCGGACCAGCCGATCGGGCCGGTTACATTCTGTCCGGGCACATGGATGTGGTACCCGCCGGAGAACCGGAATGGTCTTCCGATCCTTTCCGGCTGAGAACGGAAAACGACAGGCTTTACGGACGCGGGACGACCGACATGAAAGGTTTTCTGGCAACCGTCCTCGCCGCAGCCCCTGCCTATTCGCGCATGACGCTTCAGCGCCCCGTGCATATCGCCTTTTCCTACGACGAGGAGGCAGGTTGCCGCGGTGTTCCCCATCTCATCGCGCGCCTGCCGGAACTGTGCGCGCCACCGGCGGGCGCCATTATCGGCGAGCCCAGCAATTTGCGTTCCGTGCGTGCCCACAAGGGAAAAGCCGCGGCGCGGGTCAGCATCCGTGGCAGGTCAGGCCATTCTTCACGGCCCGATCAGGGAGTGAACGCCATTCATCTGATGGCAGGCATCATCGCGACGGCGGTGGAGGCGGCAGACGCGTTGACCCGGGGTCCTTTAGAGAAGACCTTCGAGCCGCCCTACTCTTCCCTGCAGATCGGTACCGTCAACGGCGGACAGGCGATCAACATCATTCCCGATCATTGCGCCATCGAACTGGAGGCAAGGGCTATTTCAGGTGTCTCGCCAATCGACCTGCTGGAGCCGGTACGACGTAGCGTGGAGGCGCTCACCGCGACAGGTGTCGATATCGAATGGCTGCCGATGAGCGCCTATCCGGCGCTGTCGCTTCTCGCCGAGGCCCCGCTTGCCTCGCTTTTGGAGGAACTGACCGGCACTCCCGGTCTCGCGGCCGTCAGCTATGGCACGGAGGCCGGGCTCTTTCAGGCTGCGGGCATCGACGCCATCATCTGCGGCCCCGGCGATATCGGCCGCGCCCATAAACCGGACGAATTCATAACAGCGGGCGAACTTTCCGCCTGCCAGTCGATGCTGGAAATGCTCGGCCGGCGCTGCACGGCATGAACCCTCGAGACCACGGATCAGATGACATTTCTCTTTAACTCCGACGCCAGACGCGGCGAAATCTTCCGGCAGGCCCTGGCTGACGAATTGCCGGATCTCCCCTTCGCAATGGATGCCTCCAAGGTCGATCCCGATGCAGTCCGTTACCTCATCACCTGGACGGTGCCGGAGGATATAGCGCGTTATCGTAACCTCGAAATCCTCTTTTCGATCGGGGCCGGTGTGGACCAGTTTCACATCGATACGGTCCCGCAGACGGTGAAAGTCGTACGCATGGTGGATGAGGGGATCATCCGCATGATGCAGGAATATATCTGCCTCGGCGTGCTCGCCCTTCACCGCAATCTCCCCGCCTATCTGAAACAGCAGCGGCAGCAGTTGTGGAAGGCGCTGCCGCAACGGCAGGCAGAAGACTGCCGGATTGGCGTCCTTGGCCTCGGCATGCTGGGCGTCGCAGCGCTGGAGCGGTTAAGAACTTTCGGCTTTCCGCTCGCCGGCTGGAGCCGGTCGCCGCGCGAGATCGATGGCGTCACCTGTCACCATGGCGATCACGGGCTGAAAGCCATACTCTCCACCAGCGACATCCTCATCTGCCTGCTGCCGCTGACGGACGAGACCACCGGACTTCTCAACGCCCAGCGCCTGAGCCTTTTACCCGATGGCGCGGGACTTGTTCACGCCGGACGTGGCAGACAGCTCGATCACGGCGCACTCCTCGATGCGCTCGATAAAGGCCGGCTCTCGGGTGCAGTGGTCGACGTTACGGATCCCGAACCGTTGCCCGAAGACCATCCTTTCTGGACCCACCCCAAAATTCTCCTGACGCCGCATATCGCCAGCGTCACTCAGCCCCATTCCGCGGCACGCACCGTTGTCGAAAACATCAAACGCCACGAGTCCGGTCTTCAACCGCTCGGCCTTGTCGACCGCCGCCGCGGATATTGATCATCACGCCTGTTTCAGAAAGGAAAATCCATGCCGCTTCTCAAGCCCATCGATACCAACCCCGATTTCGAGCCCAAGGCCTCCAAGGCGCTGCCAGAACGCCTCATTGCAGGCGACCCGTCGTTCAAGACCTGGGCGCTTGACGAAGCTCGCGACGGAACCGTGAAGACAGGCATTTGGGAAGCGACACCGGGGGAAAGCCGTTCCATCAAAGGTGAGACCTTCGAGTTCTGCCATATTCTGGCCGGCGTCATCGAAATCACCCCTGATGGCGGCGAACCGCAGCGTTATACGGCGGGCGACAGTTTCGTAATGAAACCCGGTTTCGTCGGCGTCTGGAAGACCATCGAGACGGTGCGCAAAATCTACGTCACAGTGAACGGATGAGGCGTATCTCGCCGGTTTTCCAGGTTGCCCGCGACAACGGAACCGGCGAGAGACCACAGGCAGCACGCACCAAAGATTGCGCTGTCTGGCAACGGTAAAACGGGATTTTCGTTCACTGCCACGGCTGCAGTCGGTCGATTTCGCTTGCCGACAGGAATTAGCTTTGAGGGCATATTCAAAGGGGATTTCCCATGACGCTCAGCTTCGATCCAGACAGCCTGTCCCTGCCAATCGGCCACTTCATCGGCAGCAGGCTCGTCACCGCTGAAAACGGTATCGACATGCACCGCCCATCGGACGGGGCCCCATATGCCGGGTGCCCGAAGGCGGATGCAGCCCTGGTGGATGAAGCGGTGCAAACGGCCAAGGCCGCACTGAAAAGCAGCAACTGGGGCGGGGTGCGCCCGCGCGAGCGCACCCGGGTCCTGCAACGCTGGGCTGACCTGATAGAGCAGGAAGCCGAGACGCTGGCAAAGATCGAGGCGCTGTCCTCGACCCGGCCGGTGGGCCAACTGATCGCCGGCGATATCGCCGTGACCGCCGAGCAAATCCGCTTCTTCGCCGAATTCGCCGACAAGGAAGGCGGCGATCTGGTGCCGACCGACGACACGAGCCTCGGCATGATCATGACGGAGCCATATGGCGTGGTGGGTGCGATTACACCGTGGAATTTTCCGGTCTCCATGGCTGGCTGGAAGCTCGGCCCGGCGCTTGCGGCAGGCAATGCCGTGGTGCTGAAACCTTCGGAGATGACGCCCTTCTCCAGTATTTTCATGGCGCAGCTGGCGATCAAGGCCGGGTTACCCGCCGGCCTCATCAACATCGTGCTGGGCGACGGTCCCGTCACGGGCAACGCCATCACCGGCCATCCCGAGATTTCGAAGGTGAGCTTCACCGGCTCCACCGCCGCGGGAGCCGCCATCATGGCCAATATCGCCCGTACAGGGATCAAGCCCATGACGCTGGAACTTGGTGGCAAGAGCCCACAGATTGTCTTCGCCGATGCGGATATCGAAAAGGCGGCGACGGCCATCGCCGGCAATATTCTCTCCAATGCCGGGCAGGCCTGTGTGGCCGGCTCGCGCATCCTCGTGGAGGACAGTGCGGCAGATGCCCTCTCCGCCGCAATCATCGCCCGCATGAAGGCGGTGAAGCCCGGGCCCACCTGGGACGAGACAACACAATATTCGCCTATTATCTCCGAGGTGCAGCGCAAGCGCATCGACGGCATCGTGCAGGCAGCGGTCTCCCATGGCGGCCAATGCCTCACCGGCGGCGCGATCATGGACGGCCCCGGCTATTTCTACCAGCCGACACTGATCGCAAACGTCGACCAGACCTCCCCCGCCGTGACCGAGGAAATCTTCGGGCCGGTGCTGACGCTGCAGACCTTCCGCACGGAAGAAGAGGCTCTTTCGCTTTCCGATCATCCGACCTACGGTCTGGCGGCGGGTCTTTTCAGCCGTGACGTCTCACGCGTCATGCGCCTGTCCCGCGCCATCCAGGCGGGTACGATCTGGGTCAACCGTTACGGCCGCTCGCGCGACCACATTCTGCCTACCGGCGGCTACAAACGTTCCGGCATCGGCAAGGATCTCGGACGGGAAGCCTATCTCGCCAACCGCAAGAGCAAGAGCGTCCTGATTGGACTGTGACAGGGGAAATTTCTTGAAAACGCATCGCATCGCACTCATTCCCGGCGACGGCATCGGCAAGAGCGTCACTCATGCCGCATGGCAGGTCCTCAATGCCGCCGCCAGAACCTCCGGTTTTGCGCTTGAAGGAACGGAGTTCCCCTGGTCCTGCGCCTTCTATCAGGAAACCGGCGCGATGATGCCCAAGGACGGTATTGAGACCCTGCGCGGTTTCGACGCCATACTCCTCGGGGCCGTAGGCTGGCCGGCCGAAGTTCCGGATTCGGTATCTCTGCACGGCCTGCTGCTGCCGATCCGCAAGGCCTTCGTGCAATATGCCAATATCCGACCGCACCGATTGCTTCCCGGTGTCGAAGGTCCGTTGAAGGCGGATCGATTCGATATCCTCTGCATTCGCGAAAATACCGAGGGCGAATATTCCGGCGCCGGTGGCCGGGTCCATCAGGGCACGGACGATGAGGTGGCCGTGGAAACCTCGATCTTCACCCGGACGGGCGTGGAGCGCATCCTGCGTTTCGGCTTCGAACAGGCGCAGAAACGTCGCGGCAAGCTGGCCTCCATCACCAAGTCGAATGCCCAGAAATATTCGATGGTGTTCTGGGATGAGGTAACGCACAGGCTTGCCGCCGAATATCCCGGTGTCGAGGTTTCCAGCTACCACATCGACGCCATGGCGGCGCGCATGGTGATGGCGCCGGAAAGCCTCGATGTCGTCGTCGCCTCCAATCTCTTCGGCGATATTCTGACCGACCTGGGCGCGGCCATTCAGGGCGGTCTCGGATTTGCCGCCTCCGCCAATATCAATCCCGACCGCAGCGCGCCCTCCATGTTCGAGCCGGTGCACGGTTCAGCGCCTGACATCGCCCATCTCGGCATCGCGAACCCAATCGCCGCCATCTGGTCGGGGGCGATGATGCTCGAGCATCTCGGGGAAAAGAATGCCGCGGCTCGGATTATGGCCGCACTGGAAACGACGACCGGCCGGGGTATCGGCACCGTGCCGGGCAGGGATGAGACGGACGCCATAACGGCTGCAGTTCTCGCAGCGCTCGACTGATTTCGGAGACAGATGATGCAAGGTTTGAAGGATAGGGATCTCTTTCGCCAGGCCGGCCTGATCGGCGGCGCATGGAAGGCAGCGGCATCGGGCAAGGCGGTCGACGTGATCGACCCGGCAACGCAGGCAGTCATCGGCAGCGTGCCGGATATGGGCGGAGGGGAAACCCGGGCGGCGGTCGAGTCCGCCGATGCGGCCTTCGGCCCCTGGAGAAAAAAGACCCATGCCGAGCGGGCGGCCCTTCTCGAAAAATGGTTCGCCCTGATGATCGAGCATATGGACGATCTTGCGCTGATCCTGACCACGGAACAGGGCAAGCCGCTTGAGGAGGCGAAGGGAGAAATCCGCTATGGCGCATCCTTCGTCAAATGGTTCGCGGAAGAAGCTCGCCGTATTGGCGGCAGCACCATCCCTTCACCGACACCGGACCGGCGCATCGTGGTGCTGAAAGAACCGGTCGGCGTCTGCGGCATCGTCACCCCGTGGAACTTCCCGAACGCGATGATCACGCGCAAGGTTGCACCCGCGCTTGCCGCCGGCTGCACCGTCGTCATCAAGCCTTCCGAATTCACGCCCTATTCGGCACTGGCGCTCGGTGTTCTCGCCGAACGGGCCGGTATTCCCGCTGGCGTCATCAACATCGTGACGGGCATGCCGACCGATATCGGCAACGAAATCATGGCGAATGAGACGGTGCGGAAAATTTCCTTCACGGGCTCAACCCGCGTTGGCTCACTCCTGATGCGAGGCGCTGCCGACAGTGTAAAGCGGCTCTCGCTGGAACTGGGCGGCAACGCGCCCTTTATCGTTTTCGACGATGCCGATCTCGATCTGGCCGTGGAAGGCGCGCTCGTTTCGAAGTTCCGCAATGGTGGGCAGACCTGCGTCTGCGCCAACCGCATTCTCGTTCAGGCAGGCGTTTATGACGCCTTTGCAAAAAAACTGGCGGATCGCGTTGATGCCATGCGGGTCGGTCCCGGAACGGAGGCCGGTGTGTCCATCGGCCCGATGATCAATGAGCCGGCCATAACGAAGATCCGCGCCCATGTGGAAGATGCCGTGGCCAAAGGTGCGAAGATCATCACCAGACCCCGCCCTCTACCGGAAGGTCCGCAATACACCGCCCCCATTGTGCTGATCGGCGCAACGACCGGCATGCGTCTGGCAAGCGAAGAGACCTTCGGCCCGGTCGCTCCCCTCTTCCGTTTTGAAACGGAAGAAGAGGCGATCGCCATCGCCAACGGTACCCCGTTTGGGCTTGCGGCCTACTTCTACACTGAAAGCCTCAGACGCGCCTGGCGCGTGGGTGAAGCGCTGGAATTCGGAATGGTGGGCCTCAACACCGGCGCGATTTCCACCGAGGTCGCGCCTTTTGGCGGGGTCAAGCAATCCGGCCTTGGCCGCGAAGGCGCGCAGGTCGGCATCGAAGAATATCTGGAAATAAAGACGTTCCATATCGGCGGACTTGCCTGATACTTCTTTCCCATCCCCGACTAAAGGGTCGCCCAGCGACCCTTCTTTTTTGCAGATCGACAAGAAACGAGATGCCTGTGCGGAATGGGAAGCGCGGCCCGAATGAGCGCCTTCTTCAGTGGGCCGCGTCGATCATCGCGATCCAGCCGGCAGCCCGCCGAGCGGCTTCGGCCAGGACGGGTTTCGGAGCCTTATACCACTCATTTTCCGGCAGTTCTCGTTTCAGACGAACGAAGCTTATCGCGTCGTCCAGGGTCGGAAACTCCGCTGGCAGTGTGAGATGGAGGAAGAGCGCGACGACGGCGACAGAGCGGGAACGGCCGCCCCGGCAATTGATGAGCACATTGCCGCGCTCCCGGCGGGGGTAAGATGGTTTTTCCGGCAGAATCTGCTCCAGCGCCGCCCGCAGAATATAATGGGCTGCCACCATCTGAGTATCAGGATTTCCGGCCCCGTCGATCAGACCGATCTTGTAATATCGGATTTCGCCCGGCCCATAGACGCTGCCTTCATGATCTGAAACCACATCGGACTGTTCCACGAAATTGAAGTCCAGATTGACGGCGCAATTGACGACGGTGGTGATGCCGTTCTGACGCAGAAGATTGAGATCGCTCGCACCCTCTTTGCCCGAAATGAAGAGATCGACACCATAAAGCGGATGCCGTTCATAGATGCGGCTGAGCTTCGGCAGTTCGCCGCTCTCCTGCTCTCGGGCTATGGTCTGTTGCGGTTGCGGCATGTCATGTCTCCCCGGCACCGGTACGGCAGCCGTCATATCTTTGCTTTTTCAGTTTCTGCGGCGGTTGGCCCGTGTTGCACCGACGTCTTGGCGCTGCGGCTTGCGGATATGGCTCGTGCCACCCGCTGCAATGTCGGATAGTTGGCCCCCTCACCCGTGGCTATATAACCCGGGCAAAGGAATTCGGCGGCGCCTTCCGCCACCTTTCCAAGAGTGAGAGGTTCATAGGTGCCGCCGGCATTTTTGAGAATGAGGATGGCGGCTGCCACATCCCAGGCGTTGACGCCGAAACCAGCGGCCGCATCCGTCCAGCCCGCCGCGACGTGAGCAATGCTGAGCGCAGCGCTGCCGGGCCGGCGCAATGTAGAAAAGGTCTCAGTAAGAGTACCGAAATTGGCCAGCGCCGCTTCCCGCCCATCCAGCCGGAAATCGCGCGAGACGGGATAGCCGGTGATGAGCGTCGCCCGTGTCTCGTCCGAGACGCTACGCGAGCGCAGCCTTTCGCCGTTCAGATAAGACGCCTGGACATCGGCCGAAAACATCTGCTCCGCGACAGGGTCATAAACCACGCCGGCAACAACCTTCCCGTCGATAACGGCGGCAATGGACACGCACCAGAAGGCAAGGCCGCGGGCGAAATTTGCCGTGCCGTCGATGGGGTCGACATACCATTGCACCTCACCGCTACCGATCTGGCCGCCCTCCTCACCCATGATGGCCGAGTTGGGTTCCCGTTCGAGAATGATGGTGCGAATGGCGACCTCAGCGCGCTTGTCGTGGATAGTCACGATATCGTGGAGATCGACCTTGTAGTCCACTGTCATATCCGATCGGAATGCCGCAAGCAGAGGATCGCGCACGGCACGCGCCGCTGTTTCGGCGATTTTCATCAACCGCACGGAGCGGGAAAATGCGCCCTCATCTCCAGGATTTCGTTCGCTCAATGAGGTCTGCATCGGCATGTCCATTCCGTTCATTCGCAAAAAGGAGGAGGCGGCGCGGCCAGGACCGCGCCAGCCGGGATTACTTCGTGTAGTTGACGCGCCAGAAATCCTGCCATTCCTCGCGCCGATCGAAATCATCGAGACCCGTAGCAGAATTGTATCCCATCAGCCGGTCGGCAACCTTCATCAGCCCCGAAGGCTCATCATCCGGCATCTTGATGTCGGTATTGGTCGGCAGCTTACCGTCCTTCATCTGCGGGGCGATGCCCTCTTCCGTCAGGATATAGTGGATAAAGAGCTTGGCCGTGTTCGGGCTTTTGGTCTTGGAGGCCATCAGGCCGAGCTTGATATAGGTCCAGCCGACCCAGGGATCGAGGTCGGTGCAGAGGCCGAGCTTGTAGCCCTTGTCGGCATTGTCGCGAAATTTGGCTGAACTTAGCAGGCCGAAGAAGGGCTGGTTCTGGCCGGGCGCGCCGACCGCTTCCGCAACCGGGTCGTCGCCGTCGGTGGCGAGCGGGCCATTCGCAGCCAGC
Organism: Agrobacterium sp. InxBP2; assembly: GCF_026191755.1. NCBI lineage: Bacteria > Pseudomonadati > Pseudomonadota > Alphaproteobacteria > Hyphomicrobiales > Rhizobiaceae > Agrobacterium > Agrobacterium sp. InxBP2. The sequence continues at coordinate 105,607 of NZ_JAINDY010000019.1, read as the reverse complement.
GCCTTTATCCACGCAGCTGCCGCACTCTTTTCCTCCGTCTCCCTGCCGAAATGAGCCTTATAGGCCGCCGCTATCTTTTCATTACCGTGGGCTTCAAGCTGGTTGAACCAGTCGGTATAGGTGCTCTTGCTGAGCGGATCGACCATGGCGACCTTGCCTTTCCATTTCGGCTCGGTCAGTTCCCAGATATTCGTCACCGGGCATTTGTCATAGGCTTCGGTATTATACGCCCAGACGTTGGCGTTGGTGGAAATGGCCAGTGGGTTTTGAAACTGCGCCGGAATTTTCGAGGTCATGTCGCCCGGCAGGTAATTTTCCACAAAACCCGCCGGCAGAAGCTGGGCAAGTGCAGAGGGCGCATCGGTAATCAACACCACATCCCCCTGCACATTGTTCGACTGGCTTTCGCGGATGATCATCTCCAGCTGGCTATTGGCGGAGACCTTTACGCCCGTCGCCTTCAGCCCGTATTTGGCGCTGAATTTATCCGCCATCTCAACGATCTTGCCGGTGCTGTCATAGATGTTGATCGGCTTCTCCTGCTTTGCCGCCGCAAGGACAGCGTCGAGATCGAAGGGCTCTTCAGCCGCGGCGGGCAGAGCGGAAGCGCCTATAATCATTGCACCTGCGGCCATGGCCGAGGCAGCCCTCAATTTCATTTTTCGCATCGTTTCCCCTCCCAAGGAAAAGACAGGCGGGTTTGCACCCCGCCTTCCGTTTATTTTTTGTAATTCACACGCCAGAAATCCTGCCAGCCTTCGCGCTTGTCGAGATCGTCGGCCGCCGTTGCGGCGTCGAAAGCCATCAGCTCATCGAGATGATCGGCGACCCTCGAAGGCTCATCCGCCGGCAGGGCGATTTTCATATTGCCGGAAAGCTTGCCGTCAGCGGTCTGAGGCGCGATGCCTTCTTCCGTCATCAGATAATGCAGGAAGAGTTTCGCGGCATTCGGGCTTTTCGTTTGCCCGGCAATCAGGCCGAAACCGGGATAGAGGAATCCGGAAAATGGCTTTACACCGCTGCAAAGACCGAGCTTCAGCCCCTTGGCTTCATTGTCACGATACTTCGCGACCGAGGTGATGACGAAGAAGGGATCGGTCTGTCCCGGAGCACCGGCAGCGTCCGCCACCGAACTGGAATCCGTCAAGAGCGGCGCATTTTCGGCAAAGGCTTTCACCCAGGCAGCCGTTGCGCTTTTTTCGCCCGTTTCCAGCTTCTTGCCGTAGAGGTCCTCGTAGGCTTTGGCGACATCGGCATCGTGGTGGGTTTCGATTTGGTTGAACCAGTCGGCATAAAGCGGTTTGTCGAATAGATCGAGCATGGCAAGCTTGCCCTTCCAACGCGGCTCCGTTAGCTGCCAGATGTTGGTGACCGGGCATGTGTCGTATTTCTCGGTATTGTAGGTCCAGACATGCGGGTCTGAGACGACCACGAGCGGATCCCGCAGCTTCTGCGGAATATCGCCTTCGATATCAGGCGGCGTCCAGCTGGTAGCGATACCTGCCGGCAGAAGCTCGCCCATGGCGGAGGCAACATCCGTGGCCACGCTCACATCGCCGACGACATTGCCAGCCCGATGTTCGCGGATCATCAACTCGACCTGCGTCGCCTCGTTCACCTTCTTGCCGCTGGCCTGCACGCCATACTTGGCCGTAAACGCCTGCGCGGTATCCACGATCTTACCGGTCACCGCATAAACCGTAATCGGCTTTTCCTTCTTCGCGGCAGCGATGAGCTCATCGAGATTGAAGGCTTCCTGCGCATGCGCGGCCCCGCCAAGTGCCAGCGAGACGCCGAGGCAAAGTGCGGAGGCGGTCCCCCGCCGCCTGCGCTCGTTGCCATTATTATTCCTAGCCATGATCGTCACGAGTTGACCCCCCATTATTTTTTGTAGTTCACACGCCAGAAGTCCTGCCAGGTTTCACGCGCATCCCAGTCTTCAAGACTGGTCGCCATGCTGTAGGGCAGGATGTTATCGAGGACGGCGCCAATACCCGATGGCTCGTCGGCGGGCAGACTTACCTCCCTGTTGGTCGACATTTTGCCGTCGATCGCCTGCGGCGCGATGCCTTCGGCAGTCATGATGTAGTGAATGAAAAGCTTCGCCGCATTCGGGCTGTTCGTGCCCTTGGTGATCAGCCCAACGCCCGGATAGAGCCAGCCGACCCAGGGTTTCAGCTCCTTGCAGAGGCCGAGTTTCGTGCCCTTCTCGGCATTGTCGCGGAACTTGGCCGAGCTGATGAGGCCCATGAAGGGTTCTTTCTGACCGGGAGCACCAACGGCTTCGGCAGCAGCCGCATCGGCGTCGGTCAGAAGCGGAGCATTGGCGGCAAGCGCCTTCACCCAGGCTGCCGTCGCGCTCTTTTCCCCGGTTTCGAGGTCCTTGCCGTAAAGCGCCTTATAGGCCGCTTTCACTTCACCGTCGCCGTGGCTGGCCATCTGGTTGAACCAGTCGACATAGGATGCCTTGCCGAGCGGATCCTGCATCGCCACCTTCCCCTTCCACTTCGGGTCGGTCAGTTCCCAGATATTGGAAACGGGGCATTTGTCGAAGAGTTCGCTATTATAAGCCCAGACATTGGCGCTGGTGACGACGGTCAGCGGGTCCTGATACTCCGGCGGAATATTGCCGGCCATATCCGGCGGCAGCCAGCTTTCGACAAAACCGAGCGGAATAAGCTGCGCCATCGCGGCTGGCGCATCGCTGATGATCGAGACGTCGCCCTGAATATTGTTGGCGCGCGCCTCGCGGATGATCATCTCCAGCTGGGCGGAGGCCTTCACCTTCGCGCCCTCAGCGCCGACACCGTATTTCGCGGCGAAGTTCTTCGCCATTTCAACGATCTTTCCCGTGCTGTCATAGACGGTGATCGGTTTTTCCTTTTTCGCCGCCTCGATCAGGGCATTGAGGTCGAAAGGCTCTCCCGCTTTCGCCACGCCGCCAAGCGTTGCGGCAATCGCCGTTGCGCATAAGAGCCGGCTCAGGCCCGCTATTGTCCGCTTCATCCTGCTTCTCCTTCAGCCGTCTCGGCGGCGTTTTCAGTTGTAGGTGCTGTGGCGCAGAACGGCGTCCGCCTCGGTGATCCTCTGCCCCCTGGCATCGAAGGCGTGAAGGGCTTCGGGCGGCACGTGAAAGAACACGCGGTCGCCGCTGTCGATACGCGGCAGGGAGTGGGTGGTCAGGAACAGCGTGTGGTTCTCGCTTCTGAGTTCGAGAATCCAGCTGCCGCCGGTCGGCAGCACGCCGGTCACCGTCATCTCGCCGGCGAAGCTGCCTTGCGGCACATCCTCGGACTTCATCACATAGCCCATGGCTTCCGGCCGCATGCCGATCGAGGCAATGCCGCGCAGTTGCGGATAACGGGTTGCGAAATAGGCTTCCGCCCTGTCCGCTATGTCCGACACCCCGGGCTGGCCGAAAGTCAGTATGTTGATCGGCGGGCTGCCGACGAATTCGGCGACGAAACGATTGGCCGGACGGTCGTAGATATCGTTCGGCGTGCCCATCTGCTGCAGCGTGCCTTCGTTCATGACGGCAATGGTGGTGGCAAGTGTCATGGCTTCCCACTGGTCATGCGTCACGAAGACGATGGTCGTCTTGAATTCCTTGTGCAGCCGCTTCAGCTCGGCGCGCATTTCAAGCCGCAGCCGGGCATCCAGATTGGAGAGCGGCTCATCGAGAAGCAGAACGCCCGGATTGACGGCGAGCATGCGGGCAAGCGCCACACGCTGCTGCTGACCACCGGAAAGCTGCGACGGATAGCGGTCGCGATATTTGGCGATGTCGAGCGCCTGCATGACGCGCTCGACACGGGCTTCACGCTCGGCCTTCGGCAGCTTGCGCAGGCGCAGGCCGAAATCGGTATTGCGCTCGATGGTCAGATGCGGCCATAGCGCGTAGCTCTGGAAAACAAGGCCCATTTCACGTTTTTCCGGCGGCACGAAAATGCCTTCGGTCACGGAATCGATCACCCGGTCGCCGACGCGGATCTCTCCGCCCGAGAGGTTTTCGAGGCCAGCTATCATGCGAAGCGTGGTGGTCTTGCCGCAGCCGGAAGGCCCGAGCAGGCACATGAACTCGCCGTCGCGGATTTCGAGATCGAGATCAGAAACCGCATTCGCGGAATTCACGCCGTAGTTTTTCTGCGCACCGCGCAGGTTGATGGTAGGCATCAGCTTCCAAGTCCTTCTGCAAGATTTGTGCGGGTCAGCTTCTGGGCCAACAGCGTGCCGAAATAGGCAATGGCGGCGATGATCAGCACCACGGCGTTGGCAGCCTGCGTGTAGTGGTAGTCGACCAGCCGCAGCGAATAGGTGGTCAGAACATCCGTGCTCGGCACGGCGAGGATCACGAAGAGGCTGAGACCCTTGATGCCCGAAATGAAGGGCAGGAGAACCCCGGTCACCAGCGATCCTTTCTGGATCGGGATGACGATCGAGATCATGCGGCGGAACCAACCTGCACCGGCGATCTGGGCAGCCTCTTCCGGGTCCTTTCCAAGCTGCGTCATGGCGGAAATGCCGGCTCGCGAAGCGTAGGGCATCTGGTCAGCGATCAGCGCCAGGATGAGGATCGTCACCGTACCATAGAGCGCCGGCATCGGCCCACGCGGAACGGCAAAGAGCGACAGATAGGCGGCGGCAAAGGCAATGCCGGGCACGAGATAGGGCAGGAACGTCACCTGTCGCAGGTAGACGGACAGGGCACGCACCGGCGTGCGGATGACGACATAACCGACGAGCAGGCCAAGAATGCCCGATGTGAGCGAGGCAAGCCCGACGATCATCATCGTGTTTTTTGCTGCAGCCCATAGGTCGGGGCTCAGGAGCACGCCGGTCTGCAAGGCGACGGTATTGAGGTTGCTGCCAATCCAGTAATCGAGGGTGAAGTTGTCGAACGTGAAGCGGGCCGGCATTTTCATGACCGTCGAGAGCGCCAGGGTCAGAAGCGGCAGGCCGACACTGAGAACGAAGATGGCAGCCGCGAAGCCCGTCGCCAGAAGCCGCATCTTGCCGAGACGGCTCTGTCTGTTCATCGAGCCTTTCGAACCAATGGTCACGAAACGGCGGGCTTCGCGAACGAGGCGGGCGTCGATCATGAGCGTGATGATGCCGATGAGCATGATCGAGGCCGCGACGACACCGGCAACACCCGTCTGGCGCGACGCAATGCTGCGGAACAGCGATGTGGAGAGAACCTCGAACTTCACGGGCAGCCCGAGAACATAGGGTACGCCGAACTCGCCAAGGCATTTCGCAAAGATCAGCACCATCGAGGACAATAGCGCCGGGCGCATCAGCGGCAGGATGACCTGCAAGGCGACCTGATAACGATGGGCACCGAGAATGCGGGCGGAATCTTCAAGCTGCGAGTCGAAGCGGCGAAGCGCCGAGCCGAACAGCAGGATGACGAAAGGCGTGTAATGCAGGGCAAGGATTATGGTGATCGGGAAACGCCCGTAAGCCACCCAATCCGGCGGCGTGAGGCCTATCGCCTCGAACCAGCCGGGCTGGCCGCCAACGGTGCGATTTTTAAACAACGTCGTCCAGGCGAGCGCGAAGGTCCAGGCCGGCAGCATATAGGGCACGATCAAGGCGGTGGCGAACCAGCGGCGGCCGAACATGTCCGTTCTGCTGATAAGCCAGGCAAGAACGGTGCCGATGACGAGCGAAAGCGCAATCGCCCCGAATGCGACGGTCAACGTATTGAAGAGCGGACGCCAGAAAAGATCCGATGCAACGGGCGAAAAAAACGCCCTGTCGAGATAATAAAGCGTGAGATCGCCGACATCCTTGCCGAGGCGCCGTTCGTGGCCGAACTGGACGCGGACGGCATCGAGAATGATCGAAATGATCGGAACGACGATCAGATAGGTGAAAAGCAGAGCCGTCAGAACGCCGATCAGCGTCGTCGGCTCCCTGAGTGCGACCTTGAGACGATACCGCCAGGCCTGCCATGCCGAAGGCGCGGTCGTCGGGGGACTTCCCAGCGCCTCCGCCTTCGTCGATTCGCTTAAAAGAGCCATTCTCTCTCCCCATATGGCCACGCTTTGCCCTCACGCGCCGGCAAAAACCTGCCTTCGCGCGACCCGTAGAACAGGCGGCGCGTGCGTAACCTTCAGCAATGCATCAGTGCTTCAGAAGCGGGCGATTCACCCACTCACAACGATGATCCCAGCTCCTCCCGAAAACATCGCCGGCAAAGCGATTATGGAATAAAAATTCCATATCTCGCTCTACCTTGGAATGCATGATCCGTCTTAAACGACATTTTGTCAATGAAAAAATGCACACGTGATCATTAAGTTATTTATTTGTTTTCAAACGTGTTTTTGTCGCAAAACTGTAATTTTTGAACGGCGCCGGGCAGGAATTTTTTTTCCTGTCCCGACGCCTGTGGAACGGATTGGATATTTCCTGAAACGCCAGAGAGCTTTTCTCAAGGGTGACGGGGTGCTGGTGAAATTGGAATAGCCGACATCCCGTAGCCTGTGATATCAGGCATTGGATTTCGGAACCGGGGGAGTCGGATGGCAAGAGGGTTCGTGACGGCCGAAGAGGTGGCGAAAAAGGCCGGGGTTTCACGCTCCGCCGTCTCTCGTACCTTCACACCCGGCGGCAGCGTATCGAAGGCCGTCCGGCGCAAGGTGCTGAAAGCCGCACAGGAACTCGGCTACCGCGTCAACCGTCTGGCGCAGGGTCTCAACAACGACCGCTCCAATCTCATCGGGGTCGTCGGTGCCAATCTCAGCTCCCCATTTATTTCAAAACAGCTCGATCTCCTCAGCATCGGCCTCCTGCGCCGGGGCTTGCAATGCCTGTTGCTGAATGCGGCAGATGCCCGCAAGGACATTGCGCCGCTGATCGAGCTTCTCTTCGAATTCCGCGCGCAGGCCATCGTTGTCCTTTCCGGCGAACCGCCGGCCTCGATCGTCGATGAATGCATCGCCAATGGCGTGCGCCTCATTCTCATAAATCAGCGTCTTGATCGCACCGACACGAATATGGTGTTGAGCGACGATTCCCATGGCGCCGATCTTGCCGCCATGCGGCTTGTGGCGGCGAAATGCAGGAAAGTCGCGGTCGTTTCCAGCGGTAGCCAGACGCCGGCTCAGCTGCGCCGCGCCGGTGCCTTCACCCAGCGCATGACGGTTGAAGGTATCGAGGTCGTGCCGTGGTCCGGTGGTCCGACCAGCTATGACAGCGGCTATCAGGCCGGCTGCGAATTGCTGGCGGACAAGTCCATCGATGGCGCCTTCTGCGTGACCGATCTGCTCGCGCTCGGCTTCATGGACGCCGCGCGTCTTGAAATGGGCCGCCGGGTGCCGGAAGACATTTCGATCGTCGGCTTCGACGACATTCCGCAGGCGGGCTGGAAAAGCTACCAGCTGACGACCGTTGCCCAGTCCTTCGACGCGTTGACGGAGAAGGTCCTGACCGCTCTTGACAGCGATGAGCCGGAAACGCGGCTCCAGGTCGTGCCCGTTTCCATGGTGGAGCGCATTACCGCACGCTAACCCGCCTGCCGGATCCGGCTTTCGATCAGCAGCCCGCTCTCATCGAGGATCGGGTGGGCAACGGCTGCAAGATGGGCGTTGATGCGCTTGAGATCGCGCAACATGTCCAGATGCACCGAACTGGTCTGAATGCTGTCAACCCGGCCGTCGCGCAGGCGCTGGAGATGGCTTTCTGACGATTGTTTTTCCAGCCGCCGCACATCTTCCTTCACTTCCACCAACCGACGGGCAAGATCGGCGTTGCGAGTGGCGAAAACGGACTGTGCCATGCGGATATTATCGAGCGTGACGGCAAAAAGACGCTCAAGTTCACTTTTCCCATCATCGGAAAAGCGGAGGCCGAGATCGATCTTCTTGGCAATCTCCGGACGGATGCCTTTCTCGATGATATCGCCGATATGTTCGAGATTGATGGCATATTCGACAATATCCATCGCACGGCGCTGGTCCTTGCGGGCCAGGCCATTCTGTCCGACCTTCGAGACATAAACCTTGATTTCATGCTGCAGGCGGTCGACCCGGCCCTCCAGGCTGCTGATATCGTTGAGCTTTGCGGCATCACTATCCCGCATGGCCTCACTCGCCTGCCGCAGCATAAGCTCGATCAGGTCGCCGACCAGCAGCACCTCGCGGCTTGCGCCGGCAAGCGCCGCAACCGGTTGATCGAGATCGTGACTGTCGAGATAGCTGTGATTGTTTTCGGTGCTCTCTCTGTCCGGCAGCAGCATCGTCGTTACTCGCAGAAGCACTGGCGAGAGCGGCCACGCGAAGGCGGCAACAGCGAAATTGAAGGCGAGATGCGCATCCACCGTTAGATTCGCATGCGAAAAGGGTGACATGTCCAGCAGGGCCGCGGCATATCCGGCGAGCGGCAGCGCTGCGAGGCAGCCGATGGCCCTGACGACGAGATTTCCCACCGTCACCCGGCGTGCCGCGATCGGGGCTTTCAGCGTCGCCAGTACCGGCGGCACCGCGCCGCCGAGATTGGCGCCGAGCACCAGAACGATCACGAGGCTCGTTTCCATGCCGCCGCTGGCGGCAAGCGACAGGATCAGAACGACGATGGCGAGACTGGAGGAGGCAAGAACAGCAAGGACGGCGGAGAAGATCAGCGCCACAGGCCAGGCATCACCGAGCATGCCGATAAAGAGACCCAGTGCTGGCGACTGCCTGATGGGATCAGTTGCAGCCGAGAGAAGATGAAGGGACAGCAGCATGAGACCGACACCGGCCACCGCCGCCCCGCCTCCCTGCCGCTGCACCGATTTGCCACGCGACAGGATGACACCCGCAAGGATGAGCAACGGCGACAGCCAGCCAAGCCCGAGAGCGACAATCCACGCCGTCATCGCAGTTCCGACATTGGCGCCGAGCAGGACGATCTGCGCCATGGCCGGCGCGATGAGGTCCTTCTCGACGAAAGAGGCGACCATCAGCGCGGTGGCAGTGGAACTCTGCAAGGCGATTGTCGCCACGAGACCAGCGAAGAAGGAACGATACCGGCCGCGCGTGCCGGCGGCCAGACCGATGCGGAGCCTCGCACCAAAGGCGCGTGACATGCCATCCTTTATCTGCGCAAGCCCGAAAAGCAGCAAAGCCACGGCGCCGAACAGGTTGATGCCGACAACGACCGATTCCATTCAATCACCCCGCCTGCCGTCCCGGCGGCCGGACAGCAATCAACCCAGCCATGATAGACCGCCCCTTCCGCAAATCGTCGGATCAAACTGCAACGCGTTCACGCTGCGACCCGAGCCGAAGCGTAATGTCGCGCGGGCTGCCTTCTGCGCGCTCAAGAAACAGGCCGAGCGCTCCGAGGAAGATTTCGATAAAACTCCTGACGGACCCGTCGTGACGATCCGGCGCGCGGCCGAAACGCTGCGCCAATTTCCGATAGAGGCAGAGCCGCTCATGCGGGATATGCGGCAGGGCTAGACCCGCCGCCTGTCGCAGGCAATACCAGTCGGCGATCAGCTCGAACATGGGCAATTCGAATGACAGCGCAAGTCCATCAGACAGTTCGTGGCCATCCTGCCCAAGCAGGAGGAGAACCTCCTGCACGGTTTTGTCGGAGATTGCCGCAACGATCTCTGCCGGCCATTCCTTGCTGAAATAGCGATGTCTGATCAGCGCCCGCTTGTGGCCAAGCAGGAACCCACCATAATCACCGGCTGCAAAAGACGGGTCGTCCTCTTCACCTGCCAGTACCGTCTCCTGCGCGTAACCCTGGCAAATACGGTCATTGACCGGCAGAGCGGTCATTTCCACCGTTTCCACGCTGATGTCCTGCCGGGCTGGATGGATGACCTTGAATCCGGGAGGAAAGGCGACGAGCGAAGGGACGGCAATATTGGTGAGCGGCCTATCACCCTTCCCACCCTGCGTCACGCCCTCGACATGCAGGTGCCCGCTGAAATGGACGGTTAACCCAGCCCGCACCAGCGCGTCTTCCACCGCCTTGCGTGGCGTACGGCGCACGACATTGGTTTCACCGAACAGGGCACCTTCGGCACGGCTTGCTCCGTCGAAGGGATCGAGCACCGGATAATGGGAAAAGCCGAGCAAGGTCTTGCCGAACAGCTCCGCCCTGTGGTGCACGTCGGCAATCCAGTCAATGATGAAGGGCTTGCAACGCAGGAGCGCGTTCCAGCCACCCGAAGTGCTGTCGGTAAAGGCGGCTTCCTCACCTCGCTGAAAGACACCGTCGAGCGGCTCGAAAATATTCGCATCGATCATCAGTAGCCAGAGGCCCTCTTCCGGCTCGACAAGATAGGAGGCGTCCATCAAGCGATAGACATTCCGCCCATCGGGAGAGCGCACGTCGTAGAGCCGGTCTTCCGGCGCGTCGGACGCGCCGAAGGGCGTCTCCCAATGCAGATAATCCGGCTGGCGGAAATAACCGAAAGCCCCCATCGGATCGAGGCCGGCGGGATAACCTTCGCAGTACATGCGGTCGGTTATGACGACCCCTTCCCCGGTGCGGCGCGCATCGCTGGAAACCAGGACGCCTCTGCCGTTCTCCGTCAGGAATTCCTTGGTGTGATTTCGGCCGCAAGGGCCGAAAATGTCATGGTTCCCGGGCAGCGCATAAAAAGCGGTGCCATGGGTATCGCGATGGCGCTCCAGAATGCCCTTCAGCGTTTCAGTCGTCACCCGCTGGCCGTCATCGGTATAATCGCCGAGCAGCACCACATGGCGAATGCCACGCTGGCGCACCTCTTCCAGCGCCGCATGCAATGCATCCGCGCTCTCGTTGAAAACCCGGGTGGATTCACGCGTTTCCGACCAGCTACGCATGGTGATGCGCTCGCCTTCGATTTCGATGCCGGGAAACCCGAAATCCGCTGAAGTATCATGAAAATGCGCATCGGCAATGACGGCAACGGAAGGCAGCATATGTGTCAGCATGATTGCGCGATCTTTCTGCCCTCAACCAAGTCGATCCATTCGGAAGCACGGCGGGCGGCGGCATAAAGCATCGGTTTCGGCGTCTCGAACCATTCGTCAGGCCGCAATTCCCGTTTCGTGCGGATCACGGCCAGCGCATCGTCGAGTGTCGGATAAAGGTCGGGCTGCTGCTTGTGCAGGAAAAGCGCCACCAGCGAGACGGAACGGCTGCGGCCGCTGCGGCAGTTGACAAGCACATTGCCGCCATCGACAAAGGGATAAGTCTCCCGCTTAGGCATGGTCTGGCGAAGTGCGCCATCGAGTATGTAATAAGCGCCCAGCATCATGGTGTCAGGGCTGCCATCGCCGTCGATCAGGCCAAGCTTGTAATAGCGGATGTCACCATAACCCACAGCCCGCCGGTCGCCTTCTTCGGCCATCGTCTGCACGAGATTGATATCAAGATTGACGGCGCAATTAACGACGGTCGTAATGCCGTGCCGGCGCAGAAGCTCCCGGTCGCCAGCACCATCGCTGCCGCCGATGTAAAGGGCGGCATTATGCGGACCGAGCCCTTCCGCAATCAGGCTGATTGCCGGGCGGGCATAAACGGGTCCATCCATTTCATTCCTCCACATGCGCGAACACCCCGAACAGGTGTTCGCCTGAAATCAGGCCGAGGCGGCGCGCTGCCGGTCCGACGGCGTCCTTTCGGCAAGGGGTATATTCGCTGCCTGGCTGACGCCTCTGGCAACACCGCGGGCCGCAGCCAGAACAGGCCCGCCATCCCGAAGACTGCCAATCTCCAGAAATGGGCAGACATCGCCGCCAGCTTCGCTGACGAGTAGCAAGCCCGCAAGACAATCCCATGAATTCATATGTAATTCGAGATAGGCGTCGGAACGACCGTCGGCCACATAGGCAAGTGCCAGCGCTCCAGAGCCTGCACGACGAACATTGCTGCCCATATCGAGCAGGTTCCTGACGATATCGAGATATGTGGAATTCGCGACCCGGGTCGACCAGCCCATCTCGATCGATGACGCATCAAAGCGCGTCGTTTCCGCGGTTTGAATCGGCTGCCCGTTGCGCGTTGCTCCTTCACCGCGACGCGCGAAATAAAGCTCGTCAAGCGCAGGATTATAGATCGCGCCGATTTCCGTTCGCCCCTTCTCGACATAAGCAATGGAGATGCAGAAATGCGGGATGCCACGCGCGAAATTCGCGGTGCCGTCAACGGGATCGACGACCCACACCCGATCGCCGATCTCACCGCCGCCTTCTTCACCAAAGAAACTATCGTCTGGGAAACAAGCCGAGATCGCCCCGCGAATATGCGCCTCGGAAGCCGCATCGGTCACAGTCAGAAAATCCTGCGGCCCCTTCATGGAGAAGCTTCGTGTCGCCTCACCCTGAAAACCTTTGAGCACCAGTTCGCCGGCGGATAAAATAACGCTGCGGCACAGTTCAGCGCGAGCTGCCAATGTATCCGGATAGGGCATCGAGTCCATGCGCAAAACCATTTCTTTTGAGTGAACGCGTGTTCATATTGCACACGCGTTCATTAATTTCAAGAGGGTTTTCTCGGTCAAACATGACTATCGAATGACAAAGTATCGGCATGTTCATTCCGGAAGCTTGCAGGTCTGTTCGCGAGGCAGCGCAATGACTGCGAGCAACAGCCAATGGAACGGTTTTGCAACGCGGGAGTTTCGTTCCTGTAAACCACGACAGGAGGAAAAAATGGATCATAGCAATCACGTACGTCTGGTTGAAACCGAACTGACGCCGTCGGTTCTAGAAGGCGCGACCGTCTATGGCGCCGATGACCACAAGGTCGGGAAGGTTGACCACGTACACGGCGTCGGCGCCGGCAGCACGGCGATCATCGATGTCGGCGGCTTTCTCGGCATCGGCGCAAAGCCCGTCGCAGTTCCGCTCAGCGACCTTGACTTCATGCGCGATGAGGACGGCGATGTCCACGCAGTGACCTCATGGACGAAGGATCAGTTGAAGGACATGCCCGAGCATCGTCACTGAATGCATCCCACCAGATTTCAGAAGCGCCCGGCCATTGCCGGGCGTTCGTTTATTGGGGCACACCCCGCCCCGCACCGCTTCCGCCTGCAAATGGAACACATGCGCATGTCACGCATTTTCACGTCGCGCAATAAATGGTTGCAAGGCATTCAAGGGGACAACAATTGAACAGTCAGATTCAGGCCAGCCCACTGAGCATTGACGACGTGACCGTCATCGATGACGAGAAGGTCAAAAAAGCCGTGACGGCAGCCGCCCTCGGAAATGCCATGGAGTGGTTCGATTTCGGTGTTTACGGCTTTGTCGCCTACGCCGTTGGCAAGGTCTTCTTTCCGGAGGCTGCCCCCGCCGTTCAGACAGTGGCGGCACTTGCGACATTTTCGGTGCCGTTTCTCATTCGTCCGCTAGGTGGCGTTTTCTTCGGGGCGATGGGCGACAGGTTCGGGAGGCAGAAAGTCCTCTCTCTCACCATTATCATCATGGCGGCCAGCACCTTCTGCATCGGCCTCATTCCGGGTTATGCGACCATCGGCATCTGGGCCCCTATCCTTTTGCTGCTCTGCAAGCTCGTTCAGGGCTTTTCCGTGGGCGGGGAATATACCGGTGCGGCCATCTTCGTGGCGGAATATGCGCCCGACCGCAAACGCGGTTATCTCGGCAGCTGGCTCGATTTCGGCTCGATTGCCGGTTTTGTGCTTGGCGCGGGGCTGGTGGTGCTGCTCAGCACCGCCATGGGTGAGGCGAAATTTCTTGACTGGGGCTGGCGCATTCCGTTCTTCCTTGCCGCTCCGCTCGGACTGATCGGCCTTTATCTTCGCCACGCCGCGGAGGAGACGCCGGCTTTCACCGAACGCCTTCACCGCGCTGAAGAGGAGGACCGTCAGTCGCTGAAGGAACGGCCCATGGTCCCCATCGCGGAGATCACCAGCAAACATCTCCGTTCGCTGGCAATCTGCATCGGCATGGTTCTCGTCACCAATGTCACCTACTACATGCTGCTGACTTACATGCCCACATACCTGTCAAAGACGCTGAATTACAGCGAGGATCACGGCGTCCTCATCATCATCGCCGTCATGGTGGGTATGCTGTTCGTCCAGCCGGCCATCGGGCTTTTGAGCGACCGGATAGGCCGCAAACCTTTCCTCGCTGTCGGCAGCACGGCGATCTTTTTTCTCTCGCTACCGGCTTTCCATCTCATCGCCAGCGGGCAGGTGGTCCAGATTTTCTTCGGCTTGCTTATTCTCGCCGTCGCGCTGAACTGCCTGATCGGAATCATGGCCTCGACCTTGCCCGCCCTGTTCCCGGCGCGCATACGCTATAGCGCCCTGGCGATCGCGTTCAACATCTCGATCATCGTCGCCGGCCTGACTCCAACGGCCACGGCCTGGCTGGTGGAAGCGACCGACAACATCTATATGCCGGCCTATTACCTCATGGTCGCCGCTGTCTTCGGCATTGTCACGACCTTCTTTCTGAAAGAGACGGCGAACCGGCCTCTCTATGGCGATACGCCCAACGCCTCCAGCCGCAAGGAGGCGAAATCGCTTCTCGCCGCGCAATATCTGCACATCGAAAAAAGCGTTGAAGAGATTGACGAGGAGCTTCTCAAACTGGAACAGCAGAAGGAAATTCTGCAGGCGAAACGCAGTCAGCTCGTCGGCCGGCACCCGGACCTGAACTAACTCCATCCGTCATAGATGAAATGCGCGGGCAATGCGTATCGCACCCCGCGCATCGATTTTTTCAGGTTTCAATAGGCCTGCGCCGAGAGCAGCTGTTGTTTTGCTCAAACGGCGAGGAAGCCGCCGTCCACTGGCAATACGGCGCCGGAAATCATCTTGCTGTCATCGGAAAGCAGCAGCGCGATGCTCTGCGCCACCTCTTCCGCTTCTGCGAAGCGATTGAGCGGATGACGCACCATCATAGGCTGGCTTTTGACCGGATCGTTCCACGCTTCCGCAGCCAGTTCAGTGAGTGTGATGGTGGGCGCGACGGCATTGACGCGAATACCATGCGGGCCAAGTTCCTTGGCAAGCACGCGGGTTGCGCCCTCAAGCCCGGCCTTGGACGCCGCATAACACAGGTGATCCTGAAAGCCGCGATGCCCTGCAATCGAGGTGATGTTGACGATGGCGCCGCCGCCGCCCCTTGCAACACGCGCGCGGGCGAATTCCTGGCAGGTGACGATGGCTGCGCGCAGATTGATGCCCAGCACGGCCTCGTAGCCTGCATCGCTCATGTCAAGCACACTTTCCAGCACGTTGATGCCGGCGCTGTTGATCAGGAAATCGCAGGTGCCGGCTTCGGCCATGGCGGCGCGGGTGGCGGCGACGTCGGCAAGATCGGCTCGGATCGAACGGCCGCCGATTTCGCTTCTGAGGCTGTCGAGATCGGACTGCGTGCGGCTGATCGCCACGACCTCCGCACCACGTGCGGCCATCAGCTGCGCGCAGGCGCGGCCAATGCCTTTGCCTGCGCCGGTGATGATGACGGATTTTCCGGAAAACTGCATGGAATCCTCGTTATTTGCGGCCAATGCGGCCGGATGATCTAAGCTTGTGACGCGGCTTAGGAATGGCTGGCGGCGCGAATGGCGCGCGCTGCGTTCTGCAACGCAAGAAAGGCGTCGTAGCGTGCCTGATGAACCTTCTGGAAAGCGGGATCGGGAGCCGCACAGCTGGCGATACGCGACATCGCGGGCATCGCCGCCATCAGGTCCGGATAGGTTCCGGCGGCGACGGCGCCCAGCATGGCCGAACCAAGCAGCACCGGCTCCTCGCATTCGGTCAATTCGACGGGAAGCCCGGTCGCATCGGCCAACAACTGCCGTGCAAGCGGGTGGGCACCCGCACCGCCGCTGATACTGATGGTTTCCACCGGCGCGCCGTTGCGGGCCTGCGTTTCGATGATCTGACGAAGCCCGTAACCAAGGCCGAGAAGCCCGGCCACATAAAGCGCGACAAGGGAATCCACGCCGGTTTCCATGCCATACCCGGCAACCACCGCGCGGGCATGGGGATCGGCGAAGGGTGCGCGGTTGCCGAGAAATTCCGGCACCACATGAAAATCCTCTGCAAGCTTTGCTGCGGCGGAAGCGGATTCGGCGAGGCCGAGGGCGCGGTCGGCAAGCCAGACCGGTAAGGCTTTGCCATCCTTCTCGGCAAGCACTTTCGCTTCGGGGACTGCCGGATGTAGCTGAACCAGATAATCGATGGCCGCACCGGCAGCGGACTGACCGCCCTCATTCAGCCATGCGCCGGGAACCATCGCGGAGTAATAAGGACCCCAGACACCCGGCACGAAAGCGGGTTCGGCAGTGGTGGTCATGGTGCAGGAGGAAGTGCCGAAGACATAACCAAGGCATTTCGAAGCATCACCACCGGCAGCCACCGTGCCGACACCACCGGCATGGGCATCGATGAGGCCCGCCGCAACGGCGGTACCAGCAACCAGCCCCATAGCCTTTGCCGCATCTTCGGTTAGCCCAGCGCCCAGCGCCGTACCGGGATGGACGACGCTCTCACCGATGCGGCGAAAGCCCTGCTCCGCCAGATCTCCTAGGCCGATCTTGGCGAAATACTCCGCATCCCAGCGGTTTTCGTGGGCGAGATAGGTCCACTTGCAAGTCACCGTGCAAGCGGAACGATCGAGCGCGCCGGAAGCCTTCCATGTCAGAAAATCCGTCAGGTCGAAGAAATGCTCGGCGCGCGTATAGATTTCCGGCCTGTTTTCGCTGAGCCACAGCAGCTTGGGCGTCTGCATTTCCGGGGAAATGCGGCCGCCGACATATTTCAGGACGGCATGTTCGCCCGCATTGATGCGCTCCGCCTGTTCAACGGCGCGGTGGTCCATCCAGACGATGATATCGCGTTCGGGATGATCGGCAGCGCCGACCGGCAGGGTCTCATCATCTGGCCCGCGGACAACGAGCGAGCAGGTTGCGTCAAAACCGATGCCGGCGACCTCAGCCGGATCGATACCAGCGCGCGAAACGCTTTCCCGCACGCTATCGCAAACCGCCTGCCAAACCTCTGCGCTCGATTGCTCGGCTATGCCGCCGTCTTCTCGATGCATGCTGATCGGGCGCTTGGCGGTGGCCAGGAGCTTACCCGCCGCATCGAAGACACCGGCCCGCGCCGAGCCGGTCCCGACATCGACGCCAACAAGATAGGAAGCCATTTGCGATACTCCTCGGAGCGGATCATCCGGTGCTTGAACAGATTTGAGCGGCGGAACCGTTTCAGGCTTCCCGCCGCTCCAGACGTTTTTAAACGCGGTCAAAGTTGGTCGGCAAGACCAGCATGTCGCGGATGGTGACGGTCCGCTTGCGCGTCAGCATGTAGACGACGGCATCGGCCACTTCGCTCGCATCGATCAGGCTGCCGGATTCCTTGGCCTTGCGGAGGTTTTCCTCCGGCCAATCGGCCAGCAGTGCAGAAACGACAGGACCGGGAGAGACCTGGGCAACGCGCACACCGTGCGGGATCATCTGACGGCGCATGCCCTGCACGAAGCTGGTGATCGCCCATTTCGAGCCCGAATAGACCGGTTCCCAATAGGTCGGGAAGTGGCCGGCAATCGAGCAGGTGACGATAATATCGCCCGTCTTGCGCTCCGACATGTGCGGCACGACGGCATGAACATTCTTCATGACGGCGTTGACATTGAGATTGAGCATCTTGTCGATGGCTTCAGGGGTCGTTTCGGTGAGATCGCCGCCGATATAGGTGCCGGCGTTGCAATAGAGAATGTCGATATGATCGACCTTCTTGAGGATCTCAGGGATCATCGCGTTGCAGCTGTCGGCATCCAGCAGATTGGTGACCTGCGGGATGGCACGGTCGCCGAGCTTGGCGACCAGATCGTTCAGGGCTTTCTCATTCCAGTCGACCATCACAACTGTCGCGCCCTGTTCCAACAGCGCTTCTGTGGTGGCAAGCCCGATGCCGGATGCGGCGCCGGTGATGACCGCAATCTTGCCTTGCAGCGATTCAGACATTTAATTCTCCTGCGTTTATGAAGATATTTCCGGGCCGGCTCAGCGCCATTCCCGTCCGATATAGATGGCCAGCAGGATGATGCCGCCCTTGATGACATCCTGCAGATAGGGGTTGATGCCCATCAGGTTGAGGCCGTTATTGAGAATGCCGAGCAGCACCGCGCCGATGAGCGTGCCGAGAATGAGGCCCCTGCCGCCGGCAATCGCCGTGCCTCCGAGAACAACGGCCGCGATGGCATCGAGTTCGAAGCCGACACCGGCATTGGGCTGACCGCTCATCAGGCGGCCGGTGAGGATCAGTGCCGCAAATGCTGCCGTGACGCCGGAGATGCCATAGACGGCAAGCTTGACGCGCTGGGTCTTCACGCCCGAAAGACGGGCTGCCAGTTCGTTTCCACCGAGCGCATAGACGTGGCGGCCGAAAGCGGTGCGCTGCAACAGCACCCAGGCGATGGCGTAGATCACCACCATGATGACGACTGGGACGGGAACCACACCGATACGGCCGACACCGAACCAGGAAATCCAGCTCGGAATACCGCTGACGGGGTAGCCGCCGGAATAGATAAGGCCAAGGCCACGGGCCATGCCCATGGTGGCGAGTGTGACGATGATGGCGGGCATCTTGCCCCAGGCGACAAGCGCCCCGTTGAAGATGCCGATACCGAGACCGATGAACAGGCCGGCCGGCAGCGCAATTGCAGGCGAGAGGCCGGTGTTCACCATCAGGCCAGCGGAAAGCGTTCCGATAAGCGCCATGACCGCCCCGACCGACAGGTCGATGCCGCCGGTCAGAATGACGAAAGTCATGCCAACGGCCAGAATGCCAACGACGGAAACCTGCCGCAGCACGTTCATGATGTTGTTGAGGCTGAAGAAATTGTCGCTCGCAAGCCCCATCAGGATGGATACGACAATCAGACCCGCCAGCGGCAGGGCGAGCGGCGAGCGCAGCATGGCACTGAGACTGAAACCGCCCGTTTTCGCGGCAACGCCGGTGTTTGCATCAAGCGACATGTTCAACTCTCCCGGTGGTGGCGTTTGTCATTATTGTTTCTGAATTGATGTCGTCTCCCTCGACCGTGGCAACGATGCCGCCGGACCGGAAAACGCAGACCCTGTCGGACATGCCGATGACTTCCGGCAGTTCCGAGGAGATCATGATGATCGAATGGCCCCTGGCAGCAAATTCGCGCATCAGCGAATAGATTTCTGCCTTCGCTCCGACATCGATGCCACGTGTCGGCTCATCGAAGATCAGCACGCGCATGTCGTGGTTCAGCCAGCGCGCGATAACGATCTTCTGCTGGTTGCCGCCGGACAGCGTGTCGACGCGGGCGTAAGGCCCTTGTGCCTTCACCTGCACCTGCGCCATGGCCTTTGTCGTGTACTCCAGTTCCTTCTTGAGATCGAGGAACCAGTGCGCCTTGCGGTATTTGCCGTAATTGTTGAGCGAGATATTCTGCAGGATGGAGAAGCTGGTGATCAGTCCCTCCTCCTTGCGGCTTTCCGGCAGCAGGCCAATGCCGCGCGTCAGCGCATCATCGGGGCCTGACAAACGCGTATCGACGCCATCGAGCTTGATCTTTCGGCGCGTCGCGGAATGCGCGCCGAGCATGGCGAGAACTGTTTCCGTGCGGCCTGAACCAACGAGCCCGGCAAAACCAAGAATTTCGCCCTTGCGCAGCGCGAAACGCGAAACAGGGCCGCCCTTCTTCAGTTGCAGCTCCTCGACTTCGATCACCTTCGCGGCGGAAGGATCGAGTTGCGGCTTCGGCGGGAAGCTGGCTTCGATGCGCCGGCCGACCATCATTTCAACCAGGCGGTCATTGTCGACCTCCGACGTCAGGCAAGAGCCGATCAGCTCGCCATCGCGCAGGACGGTAATGCGGTCGCAAATCTCGAATATTTCTTCGAGGTGGTGCGAAATGAAGATGATTGCCACGCCCTGACGGCGCAGCTCGCGCATGACCTTGAAAAGGTGCTCCGTCTCGGAAGGCGTCAACGTGGCGGTGGGTTCGTCCAGTATCAGAATGCGGGCATCCAATGACAAGGCCTTGGCGATTTCGACAAATTGCTGCTGGGCGACGGAAAGGCGGTGCACCGGGACGTCAAGCGGAACATCCACGGCGAGCCGGCCCATGATTTCGGCTGCGCGCTTGCGCATCGCGCCCTTGTTCAGAAGGCGCAGCGGCCCGCGGATTTCGCGGGCAAGGAACATGTTTTCAACGGCGTTGAGATAAGGGATCAGGCTGAATTCCTGAAACACGATGCCGACACCGGCGGCAATCGCCTCATCGTAATTGGCGAAGCGGCGATCCTTGCCGTCAATGCGGATCGTTCCTTCCGAGGGCTGCAGGATGCCGCTCAGGATCTTCATCAGAGTCGACTTGCCGGCGCCGTTTTCGCCCAGAAGCGCATGCACCTCGCCGGCGCGCGCCTCAAGGTCGACGCCACGCAGGACTTCGATCTTGCCAAAGCTTTTTCTTATTCCATTCAGTTCCAGCATTTCACCCTCCTCAATGGTCGGGATTTAACCCCGCCCCCGCATAAAGCGGGGACGGAGCCTGGGAGGAGTTCTTACCAGCTGAACTCGCCGGCGTTCTTGCTGTCGACGACCATAACGTCGATCGGGACTTCCTTCGGCACGACGCGAGCGCCCCACTTCTGGGCGAGCGCCATGGCAAGGCCGACACGCACCTGGTCACGCGGGAACTGCGCGGTGGTTTCGATGAAAGGACCACCCTCGGCAATCGCCTTCACAGCTTCCGGAGCACCGTCGACCGAGGTCAGCTTGATGTCCTTGCCGGAACCCTGAATAGCAGCCAGAGCGCCCATCGCACCGCCATCATTCACCGAAAAGATGCCGGCGAGGTTCGGACGCGACTGGATCATGTTTTCAACGACGCCCAGAGCGACGGAGCGGTCCTGACGGCCGTTCTGTGTATCGACCAGCTTGATCTCGGGGAATTCGGCGAGTGCGGCCTTGCAACCTTCGACGCGCTGAAGGATCGGCACGACCGGGATACCGTCGAGGATCGCGACTTCACCCTTGCCGCCGAGCGCGTCACCGAGATGCTTGCACGACTTGTAGCCCGCGTCACGGTTCTTCGAGCCGACGAAGGTATCGACCGGGCCATTGGCGTTGGCGTCAACCGCAACGACGATTGCGCCGGCAGCCTTGGCAGCGTGCACGGCGGCTTCGATGCCGGCGCTGTCGGTTGGGTTGAGAAGCAGGATGTCGATCTTCTGCTGAAGCATATCTTCAACGTCGGAAATCTGCTTTGCCACATCGTGGCCGGCATCGGTCACGACAACGTCAGCGCCGATGCTTGCCGCAGCTTCCTTCAGCGCTTCCTGCATCGACACGAAATAGGGGTTGTTCAGCTCCTGGAAGGTCATGCCGATCTTCAGCTTTTCCTGCGCCAGCGCCGGAGCGGCCATCATTGCAATTGCGGCTGTCGCCATCAGAAACTTGGATTTCATTTTCATCTCACTCTTCCTCCCATTAGGAAAGTTGGGGCAACAAGTGCCCGTTTCCGGACAGACCTCTGCCCGAATTGGTAAAAATCGGCGATGTGTCGCTGGTTTACTCCGCCATAACAGCTGCCTTCTGGGCCGCAAAAATGGTTCGGAACCTCGACGGTGACATTCCCTTGAGTTTCAGGAAATGCCGGTTGAAATTGGAAAGATTGGAAAAGCCAACATCGTAGCAGACCTCGGCCACCTTCACATCCTGATCCGCCAGCAACATCTGGCAGGCAAGATCGATCCTTAACTGATTGCGATAGCGCACCAGCGTCGTGCCGGTATGACGCTTGAAGGCCCGGGAGAAGGCGCTCGGGCTCTGGCCCACCATGTCGGCGAGATCGATTTCCTCCACCTGTTCGGTCAGATGCTCGCGCAGATGAGAGAGGGCGCGATTGATGCCGCTGTCGCCAATCCCGGTCAGATCCAGTTCGTAGCTGAGGCTTGCCAGCACCTCGGATGTCGGCGCATTGACCAAGAGATCGAGAATTTCCCAGAAAAGTGCCAGACGCGTCAGGCCCTGCGCCTCGATAAGCCGAAGGATCAGCGGACGAACGCGATCGCTCGTCTCGTCGTCAAAGAGAATACCGCGACGGCTGCGATCCAGCAGGCCGCGCACCACTTCCATCTCGGACATGGAGGCGCAGGCATCCTCGATAAAACTCTCCGGAAACTGGATCACGAGGGAACGCGTCGGCACGATTTCGTCCGGCTCGATCTCGCTGATCCAGTTCTGGGGGAGATTGGGGCCGGTCATGATGAGCTGGCCGGGGCCGAAACGGCCGACGAAATCACCGATATAGAAGGTGCCTGACGTCGCGACGACCAGATGAATTTCATATTCGGGATGATAATGCCAGCGCACGGTACGGAACGGATAGCCATGCCGCCAGGCAGCGAAAGATTCGCCCTTGCGGATGTGCACCAGTTCCAGATCGGGCTGCATCATGGTTCCTCCCATCAGTCACGTCCGCCGCATTTGCGAAGCGAAGCCATTCCTCTTTATGGCTCGTCCCAGGCGTTGATGAGGAGCATAGGGCGGGCCGCGGCAAAACATCCACATCACGCCGGAGAAATTACCGATACTTTTTTGACTGTTTTTTGCGAGAAATTGAATAGTGCCTCAACGTGATTGACAGCCAACGTTGCGGAGAGCCTGTTTTTTTTGCTCAATTTGCCGTGATGCGCCCAAACAATTCTCAACAGGAGGCGATCTGTGATGAATTTTTGGAGTAGGGCCTGCCTGCCACAGGCAGACCCTACTTATACTTTTCCGCGCACCTTTCGCCGCTTATGCATCAGCGAGCGAATGTCTGGCACTTATTGCGGCATCACTATCTGCAGTTTGACGTCCGTTTCCCGCGCTTCCACCGCACGGTCGAAACCGGCAATACTGTCTTCAAAGGGAATGGTCGCAGAAATCAGCGGCTTCAGATCGACCTTGCCGGATGCGATGAGCGCTACGGCGCGATCATAGACATTGGCGTAGCGGAAAACCGTTTCGACCCGAAGTTCCTTGGCCTGAAGGCCGACAATATCGACCGGAACCGGATCGACCGGCATACCGACGAGCACGATTGCGCCGCCCGGTCGTGCGAGGGCGGCAACGCCAAGAATGGCAGGGGCAGCGCCCGAGCATTCAAAGACGATATCGCAGCCCCAGCCGTCCGTCGCCTCAGCGATCGCTTCGGCGAGGTTGCGCTCGCGGATATTGACGGTCTCGATGCCATCGTAAGAGGCGATGATATCGAGCTTGGGCTGGGCAAGATCGGCTACGATGACCTTCGCGCAGCCGCCCGCGAGCGCGGCAAGCGCCACCATCATGCCGATCGGACCGGCGCCTGTTACCACGGCGACATCGCCCGGCTGGATGCGGGCACGCAGCGCCGCCTGCATGCCGATGGCAAAGGGCTCCACCATGGCGCCTTCCGCAAAGGACACATTGTCCGGCAGCTTGTACGTAAAAGCAGCGGGATGAATGACTTCCGGCGTCAGGCAACCATGCACAGGGGGCGTCGCCCAGAAACGGACGGCCGGATCCACATTGTAGATGCCGAGCTTCGACGCGCGAGACGTTGCGTCGGGAATACCCGGCTCCATGCAAACACGGTCGCCAGCCTTGAGATGCGTTACCTCGGCGCCGGTTTCGATCACCGTTCCAGAGGCCTCGTGCCCGAGCACCATCGGGGCGTTGACGACGAAATGTCCGATTTTGCCATGTGTATAATAATGGACGTCGGAGCCGCAAATGCCGACCGTGTGGGTGCGGATACGCACATCCTTCGGTCCGAGTTTACCGGGAATGTCAAAGTCCCTGAGCGCGAGCTTCCCTTTTTCTTCCAGCACCAGTGCCTTCATCTCATCCTCCGTGGTTTACGATACGCCTGGCAGCGAATTCAGTCAGCGTGATGGCGCGTAACCTCGGCAAAAGTAAACAGAAATCCGCCGGAACAACCGGTTTTTCTTCGCACAGGAAAAACTGTATCGAGGAGCCTGCAATTTCTCATCACTGCCGCGATGTCGTGTCCTTTCCCGAGCCGGACATGAGGACTGATTCGTCTGCCGGAGCTATTCGCCCGGCACGGCGGCGATCTGGAATGCGGCGTGCTGACAGCGCGTCGACAGCCAGAAGCAGGCCGGAACCGCATCTGGCTTGCCTGGGGATCAGGCCTGGATCAAAGCGATACCGCGGCTCCTGAAGCCGAGTGTGACGTCGCTTGCCGGCGGCAGGCCGGTTTCCGCCATATGATCGATGATGAAAAGCGTGCCGATCTCGGTTTCCACCTCGTATTCCACGTGGCCGCCCAGATAGGCGCTGTGCAGCACCCGCCCGGCAACCCCCTGCCCGCCGGGCTGACCGATTGAAATCGAGCCCGGGCGAACCGCAAGCTTCGCCGGCCCCAGCCTGGCGTTGCCTGCGGAAAGCCGATAATCGATGCCCCCAACGCGGACCATTGCGTCCGGCCCATCCAGCCTTATCACTTCGCAGCCCACGACATTCGCCTCACCCATGAAATCGGCAATGAAGGCGGAGGCTGGAGCCTCATACAGCTCGCGGGGGGCGCCAGACTGGGCGATCTCTCCATCCTTCATCACGATGATGCGGTCGGAAACGGCGAGCGCCTCATCCTGATCATGCGTCACGTAAACCGCAGTGAAGCCAAGTCTTTGCTGCAATTCACGGATTTCGGTGCGGACCCGGCGACGAAGGCGGGCATCGAGGTTCGAAAGAGGTTCGTCCAGCAGCAGCACCTGCGGCTCCAGTACCAGGGCACGGGCAACCGCGACACGCTGCTGCTGCCCACCGGAAAGTTCGGCAGGCAGGCGATGCCCCATGCCGGCAAGGCCGACAAGCTTCAGCCCCTCTTCCGCCTTTTCCCGCGCTTCCGCCTTGCGTAGCCCGGAGGATTGCAGGCCATAGGCAACATTGTCGAGCGCCGTCATGTGCGGGAACAGCGCATACGACTGGAAGACCATCGAGACATCGCGCTCGTTGGCTGGCAGCATCGTGACATCCTGATCGCCGATGAGAATGCGGCCGGACGTCGGGTGTTCGAGGCCCGCCAGCATGCGCAACGTCGTCGTCTTGCCGCAGCCGGATGGGCCGAGCAGAGTTACCAGCGTGCCTGGTTCGATGGTGAGCGACAGGTCCGGTATGGCGGTGAAAGCACCGAAGGTCTTGCGGACATTCTTGAAGGTAACGGAGCCGGGCTTAACGGAAATCATGCGGTTTTCTCCTGGGCAAGAGGAACGGGGGAAGCGGATGGTAGGCCAGCGACGCGGTTTTCGCGCCGCAGCCGACGCTCGCCAACGAGGAACTGGAAGCCGGCAATGACGGTGATCATCACCACGATCAGCATGGAGGAATAGGCAATCGCAACCCCATATTCGCCGTTTTCGACGAGGCCGACGATGTAGGACGTCGCCATGTTGTATTCGGCGCTGACGAGGAAGATGACGGCGCTGATGGAGGTGATGGCGCGCACGAAGGAATAGACCAGTGCGGCCGTGATCGCGGGCCTCAGGAGCGGCAGGATGACCTTGCGAATGGTGCGGAAACTGTTGGCCCGCAGCGTCAGCGAGGCCTCGTCGAGGCTCTTGTCGAGTTGGCTCATCGCCGCAATGCCGCCGCGCACACCGACCGGCATGTTGCGGAACACAAAGCAGGCGATCAGGATCAGCGCCGAGCCGGTCATTTCTACCGGCGGCAGGTTGAAGGCCATGATGTAGCTGACGCCGATGACTGTGCCGGGAATGGCAAAGCTCATCATCAGCGCAAATTCAAACAGGTTCCGCCCGGCAAATTTCTGCCGCACGATGATATAGGCCGTCAGGAGACCGACTGCGGCGGTGAGCGGAGCGGAAATCAGCGCGATCTTCATGGTCGTCCAGAACGAGTTCCAGGCAACGCCGGTCCACGCGATGGAGCCGTTGGAGAAACTCACGGAAAATGCGCGGAGGTAATGGTCGAAGGTGAGGGAATTGTCGAGACCCCAGGTCTTCACGAAACCGCCCACAAGGATCATGCCATAAACGACGATTGTGAAGACCATCCACGGCACGACAACGGCATGAACGCCGATGGACAGGCCACGCGGAAGCGCGATATGCGCGCCGCTGTCGCCCTTTCCCGTCACCGTGGCGAAATTCTTGCCTGCCAGCCAGAAGCGTTGGGCAAGGAAGGCCGAAAGCGTGAAACACAGCAGGATGATCGCCAGGACCGCGGCGCGCGACGGATCGTTCTGCGAACCAACGACAGCAAAGAAGATTTCCGTCGACAGGACGCCGTGTGTGCCGCCAAGCACCAGCGGGTTGCCGAAATCCGCCATGCTTTCGATGAAGCCGATGAGAAAGGCATTGGCGAGACCGGGCTTCATCAGCGGCAGGGAAACCCGCCAGAAAGTGCGCCAGCGGTCGGCGCGCAGCGTCTGAGAGGCTTCTTCCATGGAGGGGCTTACCCCTTCGACTACACCGATCAGCACCAGAAACGAGATGGGCGTGAACGAAAGAACCTGCGCGATCCAGATGCCGGTCATGCCATAAAGCCAGCGACCCGGCTCGATGCCGAAGAGATAGGAAAGCCATTCGGTGACGACGCCGGCGCGGCCGAAGAGCAGCGTCAGGGCAAGACCGATAACGAAAGGCGGCGTTATGATTGGCAGCACCGTCAGGAGCCGCAGTCCCTTCTTGAAGGGAAAGCGCGTGCGGGTGGCGATCAGGGCAAAGCCAAGGCCGAGCACGGTCGAACCGAAAGCGGTCATCAGCGCGAGGAAGAGCGTGCGCCAGGCAACACCGCAGCGCTCCTCACCCACGACGCAGCCAAGGCTCCATATGCCGGGATCCTTGATATTGCGAATGAATCCATCGGCATTAAAGGAGCCGTCGAAATCCTGAACGGACGCAACCAGCATACTGCCGATCGGATAGAAGACAAAAACCGTAACGAGGAAAACCAGAACGGAAATGGCGCCGACGACAAAGGCATCGCCCTTCATGACACCACGTTCGGCAAGCCCGAAGGCAAAAAGAAGCACGAAGACGAACGACATGACGACGGCCCCCGCCCCCATGGACGGCTGGCCATCGGCGAGCATGCCGAAGAGATTTTCGCTGATTGTCCAGGTCCAGCCGGTAAAGCCGATGGCCAGCCCTTGCAAGGCGAGGAAGACGAGACCAGCAGCGCCAATGAATGCAAGCAAACCGCCCCGGCGCATCGGATCACGGATCGGCCGGACAAGGCATGCGGCAAGGAAGAAAATGACAATGCCGACCAGCCATGGTTTTCCATAAGACAGTATCTGCAACACACCTGGCGCATTGCTGGCGGAGGAGAAAAACCCGGACAGCCAGCGGAAGCTGTAAAAGCCGCCTTCGATGCGATACCAGGGAAGAAGAATGAGGGCGAAAGCCCCGAACGCCAGGACGATGTCCAGCCTGCGATTGCCACGTGTCATGGCCGACCTCGCTTGTTTCATGCCGATGAAAGAGTGGCGGACACCCCGGCTTCAAAAGCCGGGATGCCGATCGCCGGAGTTCAGATCAGTTGGCGACCGCACCAACTTCGCGATCCCAGCGTTCCAGCAGCGCCTTGCGCTTGGCAGGATCGCCATAGGTCTTGAAGTCGTAGTCGATGAGCTTGATGTCCTCGAACTTCGGTGCCTCTTTCGGCACTTCCGCCGTTTTGTTGGACGGCAGCTGGAAGGACTTGGCGTCCTTCATGCGCGACTGGACCTCCGGCTTCAGCGCCCAGTCGTACCAGGTCTTGGCATTGTCGAGGTTGCGGGCGCCCTTGATGATCGACATGGAGCCGATCTCGTAACCCGTGCCCTCGCACGGAGCGATTGACTTGACCGGGAAACCTTCCGCGGTCTGGGCCACCGCATCATGCATGAAGACGATGCCGAGCGCCGTCTCGCCGCGCGCCGCCGCCTTGACCGGTGCCGAGCCGGACTTGGTATATTGCGAGATATTGGCGTTGAGCTTCTTCAGGTAATCGATGGCCTGATCCTCGCCCATGATCTGCACAAGTGAGGCAAGCGCGGTATAGGCGGTACCCGAAGAGTTCGGATTGGCGATCTGGATTTCGCCCTTGAGTTCCGGCGCCAGAAGGTCGGCCCAGCACTTTGGCTCCTTGTAACCCTTGGACTTGAATATCTCGGTGTTGTAGCCCCAGCCCAGCGCACCGGCATAAACGCCGACAGTCCGGTAACCCGTGCTCTCCGCCTGCTTGACCGCCCAGTCCTGCAACTGGTCCAGCATCGGCGACTTGTATTCGAGCGTCAGGTTTTCCGAGGCTGCCTGCATGTGCGGGTCGCCCGTACCGGCCCACCAGATATCGGTTTTCGGGTTGCGGGCTTCCGCGCGCACCTTGGCATAGGTCTCGCCCGAAGACAGGCGCACCATATTGACCTTGATGTCATGAGACTTTTCAAAATCGCCCTTCATCTGTTCGCAGATGACGACATCGGCCGAGCAGATCAGGTTCAGTTCGCCGGCCGCCTGCGCGGAAACGGCGCTTAGTGCCGTACCGGCAAAAAGCAGAGTGGAAAGTATCGTCAGTCGCATGGTTATCCTCCTGTAGCTTGCGTCTGAATTTCGGGTCACGCGCAGACATGGCGCTGCCGGTCGCGGCACCTTGTGGCGCGCGTGCTGTCGTTTCGGGGTTTTTGGTATTTGGCCCTACTGGGTCTGGCTCGGGTGAATCTCGCTGTCGAAGCGGCTCAATAATCGACTTCGCTCTTCCGGCTGGCCGAAGGTGGCAAAGTCGTAATCCACCATCTTGATCATCGATATATCAGGTGCCGTCAGCGGCAATGTCGCCCGGGCGTTGGACGGCACCTGGTTCTGGCCGGCTATGGCGCCGGTTTCCTGTCCTTCAGGGCTCAGCGCAAATTCCACGAAGGTCTGCGCAAGCGCCGTATTGTGGTTGCCCTTGACAATGCTGACCGCCCCGATCTCGTAGCCGGTGCCCTCGCAGGGCGCGACGATGACCAGCGGGAAACCCTCGATCTTCTGGGTCACGGCATCATGCATGAAGGAAATCCCGATAAGAACCTCACCCCGCGCCGCCGCCTTGACGGGTGCCGAACCGACCTTGGTATAACCCACGACATTGAGGTTCAGCTTCGTCATGAAACCAAAGGCTTCTTCCTCGCCGAACAGCTGCACAAGCGTGGCGAGCATGGTGAAGGCCGTGCCGGAATAGTTCGGATTGCCGGTCAGGATATGGCCACGATAGACGTCCTTGGCCAAATCCTTCCAGCAGGTGGGAGCGGGTAAGCTGTTTTTGGCAAGCAGTTCCGAATTATAGGCAAAACCAAGCGCGCCAGCATAAATTCCAGCCGATTTCGACCCGGACATCGCATTGAAGTTCTGCGCCCAGGGCAACAGATCCTGTTGATTGGCGGGCCGATATTCGTCCAGCAGGTCTTCGGAACCTGCCTGCAAATGTGTATCGCCGGTGCCGCCCCACCACACGTCGACTGTCGGATGGGATCGCTCGGCGCGAATCTGGTCGAGAATTTCGCCGGTGCTTTTGCGAACCATCGAAATTTCAAGTCCGGTCTTGGCTTCGAATGCCCGCTGCATGGTCACGCACCAGGCCTCATCGACGCCGCACAGGACGTTCAACTTCGGTTCGGCCATGCCATGCCCTGCGCCGCACAGCCAAAGGACCATGCTCGCCGCAAGTGCGGTCAATGCTTTCAATTAAGCCTCCCTGCCTGGAACCTCCCCGTTCCAGTCTCCATCAACAGCATGTCACATCCTGTCCGCACCGCAATCGAAGAATGGTTACCAATCTTTCACCGCACTGCCGAACAAGATTACAGATATTACAATTATGACAGGAGAGATAACCAGCGAGCCTTTGAAGATAGCCGCCACCATGCCTATGATGGTGGCGGGAGGAAGTTGCAGTGCTTAATCAGAAGGTTCGCATTCTGATCGTCGAGGACGATCCGGATATGGCCGAGCTTATCTCGGATCTCGTCGAGGCTGAGGGCTGGCTGCCCACCTGTGCGCGCTCCGCAGAGGAGGCCGACGAGATACTGGCAAAGGACAGGATGCAGCTCGTCCTCGTCGATCACAATCTGCCTGGCACGTCCGGGCGCACCTTCGCCCAGCGGCTGCGCAGCCAGATCGACATCGGCATCGTCATGGTCACCGCCGCCGGAAGTGCCGCCGACCGGGTGCTCGGCCTGGAGACCGCCGCCGACGACTACGTAGTCAAACCCTTCGAACCAATCGAGCTCACGGCGCGGATCAAGGCCGTCCTGCGCCGGACAATTCCCTCGCTAAAACAGGAGAAGGACAGCGAGCGTGACCACGGGCGCGCGGCGCTGCGGCTTGGCGACTGGGCGATCGATCTTGATGCACGCCGCGCTGTCTGCCTCGCGGACCGCAGCCGGACACTGACGAGCGCCGAATTCGCGCTTCTGGAAATTCTTGCCGAGACGCCCAACCAGGCCGTCAGCCGTTCCCAGATTCTCGACAGGCTGGGTTCGGAGAGCGACCGTTATATCGACAGAAACGTCGACGTGCTGGTGCTGCGGCTGAGGCGCAAGATCGAGATAAACCCCGATCTGCCGCGCCATATCAAGACCCGGCGCGGCAAGGGTTACGTGCTCCACACCGATGAGGGCGAGCCCTACCCGTGATCAGCCGCTCCTTCCTTTCCTCCATCGCCTTTCGCCTGCCCTTTGCGATCGTCTTTACCTGCGTCCTCGTCTTTAGCCTGTCCGCCATCGCGATTTACGGATTGCAGCGCGCCCGCGATGAAATGGCGGCCTATGGATTGCAGGCCTTCTCCAGTCTCGCCAAGGCCTCGCTGGTCTCGCGGCAGGTCTCCGATCTCGTCTCCAGTGCACCTTTCCTGATGAATGCCGCCTCGCCCTATCGCGTTTCCAGCGAAAGCCGCTCCGTTGTCCAGCAGGTCGATCTGCTTCTGCAGATGACAGAGCCGGGCAGCGGCGAGCGAGCAGCACGCGGCTTTGCGAGTGAGCGTATCGTTGAACTGCTGCAGCGTATCCGAGCGCAGACACTCGATCTCGCTAAGGATGCCGATGCCGCGCAGGGCCACAAGGCGGAGGCGGCAGCCGCGCTTGGCGAAATCGCCACCGGTCAGGGTATCCTCGATCCGGAGCTGCGCCGGCGGATGAACGGCATCGTACAGGCCGCGTCCGCGTCCGACAGTCTTTTTCAGCTTGGCGAACTGCGCCGCCGCTATGTGGCGGAAACAACGGCGCGTCAGCAGGGTTATCCGGGCGAGCGCCTGCCCATTGCCGAGCTTCAGCCCTATGAGCGGGTTTTCGAGGCCCAGAGCCGTTACCTTCTGGAGATGTTCGCGATCCGCGCCTCGGTCTCGCGCCTTCACACCGTCTCGCGCGATCTTTCGCATGTGACCGAAACGCAGGGCGACGCGGTCGCGCGCAGTCTGAACGAAGACCTTATCTCCACCTCCGATGCTCTCAACCGGCTGCTGATCATTGTCGCCGTTGCCTCGCTGTTGGTTCTCATCGTGGCGATCTTTTCGATCCGGTCGGTGATGCGTGTCTCGCGCGGGATCGTGACGCTCTCCAACGGCATGAATGCCCTCGCCAAGGGGGAAACGGATGTCGGGCCGCCCTCCTATACGGGTCCCGAGACGGAGCTCATCCGCCTGCTCGACGCGTTTCGCGCCTTCCACGACAGCGTCGACCGCGTCTCTCGCCTCAGGCGTACGGCCGAAGCCGCAGCCCGCACCATCCGCTCCACATTCCGCAACATGAATGAGGGAATAGCGCTGTTCGATCCGGCCGGGCGGCCTATCACCATGAACCGCCGCATCATCGAACTTGTCGGGCGTTCCGGCTCGTCCCGAAAGCTGCCGATCCGCCGGTTCGTCGAGCCCATTCCCGAAATCGATTCGATGCTGCTGCCCTTCGATGGTGGGCATGGGAACCTGCTGGAGCGCGCCGTGGTGCGGCATCGAACCGCCGACCAGCGGGTTATAGAAATATCGATGTCGCGCCAGCCGGATGGCGGCATCGTGCTGCTTGCCCGCGATGTGACCGCGCTAGACCGGCAGGAGGCGGAAGCAGTCAAGGCCCAGCGGCTGGACGGCATCATGCGCATGACCCACCAGGTCAGCCACGAGGTGGGTAACATGATCGGCATCATCACCGGCAGCCTCGGCCTTCTGGAGCGAGAGGCCGGTTTCAATGACCGCCAGAACCGGCATATTGCCCGCATTCGCAAGGCAGCTGATCGCGGCCGCTCCCTGGCCAGCAGCATGCTGACCATCGGCAGCCAGCAGCCCATCCATCCAAGCTGCATTAACGTGGCCAATCTCCTGCGCGGCATGGCCGATATTCTCGAGATCGCGGTTGGCCCCAAATGCCGTATTGCACTCGATCTCGATGATGATCTTCCCGCCATCCCGCTCGACCCCGCCCTCTTCGAGCAATCCATCCTCAATCTCTGCCTCAACGCCGCGGCCGCCATGCCGGAGGGCGGCCTGATTTCAATCGAGGCGGCCTGCGAGAAGGATACTCTGGTGATAACCGTCTCGGACGAGGGCATCGGCATGACGCCGGAGGCCGTGGACAAGGCCTTCGAACCCTATTTCACCACCCGGGGGGACCATGGAGGCGCAGGCCTGGGACTTGCCATGGTCTATGGTTTCGTGCGCCAGAGCGGTGGCGAAGCCCACATCCATTCAAAGCCCGGTGAGGGCGCAAGGGTGCAGCTGCTTTTCCCGATTCATGCCGGGCAGGCGAGATAACATTGCAGGATCGGGTGTCGGGGCACTGGCGCCCGGGGATCAGCCCTTGCTGATGCGCAATCCATCCAGAAAGGTCCGGAAACTCCTTACGGCCCGTTCCGACGTTGTTTCCGGATCGTCAGAATTGGCAATCCACTGGGCGGCGCTGCTGCTCGCCGCATTGATGAAACGGGCACACGCCTCGGAATCGATATCGGCGATCGTTCCCTCCTGCTTGAGCGCATCGAGACTGCGCGAAACAGCGGAAATACAGCCGTTGGCATTTGGCCAGCGGGATGGATCGCCAAGTACGGCCGGTCCATCGCGAAACATGATCCTCTGGATTTCCGGTTCAAGCGCCATACGGACATAGCCGACATTCTCCTCGACGAACCCTTCCCAACGCGTCGAGGCTCTCGAAGAAATCTCGCAAAGCCGTTTTGTCATCTCCGCGTCGATCTCGGCCACCACCGCCAGCAACAAACCCTTTTTGTCCCCGAAATGATGATAGAGCGCACCACGGGTCAGCCCTGCCTCGGCGGTAAAATCATCCATGGAGGCCTCAGCATAACCAATACTGCCAAACGCCCTGCGTCCGGCAGCCAGCAGCTTTGCCCGCGTTTCAGCAATCATTTCACTGCGAGGTTTGCGCATTTTTGCTCCAGCATCCACATACGTCGCGTATATTAGTTGACATACGCCGCGTATGCAATTATTTCATTTACATACGCCACGTATGTTTGTGGTGGATACTCCCTAAACAAGGTGCATCCGATGTCTAATCCATACAGAGAAATTTTCCGGGTTCCAGGCGCCAAAGGCTTTTCAGCTGCAGGTTTCTTTGCCCGCCTCCCCATCGCCATGGCGCCGATCGGCATCGTGGCCATGTTGTCGCAAACGCATGGCGAATATTCGCTGGCAGGCGCCGTATCAGCAACCTTCGCGCTGACCAATGCCGCCGTCGCGCCGCAAATCTCGCGGCTGGTGGACCGCCGGGGCCAAAGCAGCGTTCTCATCCCCGCGACCATTCTATCCGTCCTCGCCTTTGCGGCGTTGATCATCGCCACCAATCAGCGATGGCCGGCGTGGACGCTGTTTCTTTCCGCCTTCCTCGCCGCCGCCATGCCAAGCATCCCCGCCATGATGCGGGCCCGCTGGACGGAACTCTTTCGGGACCGGCCGGAACTGAATACGGCCTTTGCCTTCGAATCCGCGGCTGACGAACTTGTCTACATTGCGGGTGCATCGCTTTCCGTCGGGCTTGCGGTTTCGCTTTTTCCAGAAGCGGGCATGATGATCAGCACGGCATTTCTGGCGGTCGGAACATTTGCCTTTCTTCTGCAGCGATCCACAGAACCCAAAGTGCGCCCGGTCGAGGGCGGCCGTCGGCAGCGTTCTGCAATATGGCTGCGTCCGGTACAGATCATCACGGTCGCACTCATCTTCGTCGGCTCGACTTTCGCCACCGCCGAGGTGAGCGCCGTCGCCATCACCAAGGAACTCGGCCAGCCGGAAGCAGCCAGCCTCGTCATCGGCGTCTATGCCATTGGCTCTTTCGTCGTCGGCCTGCTTCTTGGTGCGCTCAACCCGAAAACGCCGCTGCACCGGCAATTGCTGATCGCTGTCAGCGTTCTTGCCCTGACGGCGCTGCCGCTCCTCGTCGCGGCATCCAGTGTCGCCCTGCTTGCCTTTGCCGTGTTCCTCAGCGGTGTGGCAATCTCTCCCATTTTCATCACCGCTTTCGGCCTGATTGAACGCCGGGTGCCGGAATCGATGCTGACGGAAGGCGTGACCTGGGTCATGACCGGTATCGGTATCGGCATGGCGCTGGGCGCTTTCGTCTCGGGATGGGTGATCGACAATTTCGGCCCGGACAATGGCTTCTGGGTGTCGGTCGCCGCAAGCCTTTCAACGGTGACGATCATTGGGCTTGGTCAGCGCAGCCTCTCGGCGGAGCGAAGGCATCCGGGTGGGTCTCCGGCAGCGCAGCCCGCCGAATGATCCGGGCTGGCGGACACTGAAACGAACGGACCGCACCGCTTCTCATGAGTAGACGCTTCAAAAACGCTTCTCCGCGCAGGATATGCGGAGAAGTCAATAACCGCCCGTCAGGAAAATACTCTCGCCGGTCATAAAGCTGCAGGCCTGCGAAGACAGGAAGATGGCGGCGCCCACCATTTCCTCCGGCTGACCGGCTCGTCCCATCCAGTTCAGGGTCCGGACATATTCAGCCCAGCCTTCGGGGTCTTCGTCCCGGCGATGGGCATTGCGATCCGTATCGACCAGACCGGGCGCTAGAGTGTTGAGGAGAACATTGTCCTTCGCATAGTCGCGCGCCTGACTCTGGATCAGATTATGCTGCGCAGCCTTGGTGGCGGCATAGGCGGTGACGATGCCCTTCGGCCGCAACTGGTTGACCGAGCCGATGGAAACCACCCTTCCCCATTTTCGCGACGCCATGCGCGGCAGGATCGTCTGCAGCATGTCCACTGTCGACCCGAGATTGACCGCCAGCTGAAACGCCAGATCATCGGGGTTCAGCTCCGACAGTACCGCATTGATCTGGGCGCTCGCATTGATGACGAGAATATCAACCGGTGCGACCGTCTCAGCGCGCTCGACAAGATCGCGCCCGGCGCCCGGTTCGGAGAGATCACCGGCCAGCTCTTGGGCCAAGCCACCGCCGTCCGCGATGCGTTTCCGCACGGCGATTGTCGCACCCGGCTTCACGCCATGCAGGATGACATGCGCGCCGGCCCCCGCCAGCCCTTCCGCTATGGCCGCCCCTATGCCGCGGCTGGAACCGGTGACGAGCGCCGTGCGGCCTTTCAAACCAAAGACGCTTTCAAGACGCATAATTTATCCTTCGAACAGTGAAATGCGCGCGCCGGCAATTCCGGGGCGGCAGGAGAACAGGCCACCAGACAGCGGGGCGTCGGCGAGCGTGGATGCCGGCAGGCGCGTGCGGGCACTGGTGATGAAGAGCGTCGACAGGTCCGGCCCGCCGAAGGCCACACTCGACGGGCGCGGCACCGGCATCTCGATCACCTGATCCAGCTTGCCGTTCGGAAGATAGCGGCGCACGCACCAGCCGTCCCAGATCGCACACCACACCCCGCCTTCCGCATCCACGGCGAGGCCGTCCGGACGGCCGTCGGCCACGGGAATACGGGCAAATTCACGGCGCTGCGACAGGGCGCCCGTCGTCGGATCACAATCATAGGCATGGATAAGGCCGGGCACCGTATCGACGAAATAGAAGGTCCTGCCATTGGGGCTCCAGCCGAGACCGTTGGAGACGACGATGCCGCCTTCCTTGCGTTCGAATGCCCCATCGGCATTGATCCGATAAAGCGCGCCGGTGGGCTTGGAGGCATCGATGCGCATCGACCCGACCCAGATGGCGCCGTCCGGCCCGCATTTGGCATCGTTCAAGCGGTTATCGCCAATGCCAGCCTCCGGGCTGACGAAGGGTGTCAGCCGGCCCGAAGTGAAGTCCAGCCATTCGACGCCATCCTGCGACGCCACCAGCAATCGCCCTCCGGAGACTGGAATGACGGCACTGACCAGCTTACCTGTCTCGCAGGTTTCGTTACGGCCGGTGGCGGGATCGAAACGATGGACGGCGGGGTGCAGAATATCCACCCAGTAGAGCGCGTTTTCGCCTTCATGCCAGACCGGGCTTTCCCCAAGCTGCGCCCCCCAGGGAAGAATGCAGCTGAGTTCGGCGCTGGGGCGTCCTGTTACCGAACGCGGTCGTGGCCGCGAGCTGATGGCGACAGCCCCGGCGGCGCCGGTAATCCGGCGTGCAGCGGCAATCAGTTCGCGCCCGGCAGGATGAATGTTGGACGCATCGAGCCGCGACGACGGCCCGAGCGCGACAAGCACACCCATCGGCGTATTGTCACGGCCCATGACGGGTGCGGCAACGGAATTCACCCCTGGCAGGTGCTCCTCATAGGAGATCGAGTAACCCCTCGCCCGCGTCAGCGTCAGATCGGCCTGAAGTGCATCGAGCGTGGTAATCGTCCGCGGCGTCTGCGCATCCAGCGTCAGCCGATCGAGCAGGGAACGGCCGACAGCGGGGTCCTGAAAGGCAAGCAGCGCCTTGCCCGGCGCGGTACAATGCAAAGGAACCCGGCGTCCCACTTCTACCCGCACGGAGAGACCGTTTGGAGAACGTTCCGCAAGATATTGCGTCATGATGCCGTCCAGCCGGCAGAGCGCTACGGTCTCGCCCAGTTCGGCAGCCAACCTCTCGAGTTCGGGTGTCGCGGCCGATACCAGATCGAAGCTCTCCCAGACTTTGTGGGACATTTCGAGAAAGCGCTGGCCCAGAACATAGGTTCCACGCGCCTCATCCTGACGGACGAGCCCATAGGCTATGAGGGTGCGCAGGATGCGGGCAAAAGTCGGCTTGGGCAGGCCGGATGCGCGCAACAGTTCCGCAAAACGCGGCGGCTCCGGCGCATCGGCCACCATGTCGAGAAGGGTCAACCCCTTCGCCAGCGCAGCGGTGCCGCCCGGTGTCTCGGGTTTCATCGCGTCTCCTTCGCGAGACGCTGCCGCCTTGCGGCGGCCGCCTCTTCCAGCATCCGGTCCATCGTCCATTGTGCCTCAAACCCCAGGGTGTTTTTGATCCGCGCGTTAGACGTATGGTAATAAACGCCGTCGCCGGGAAAATCGACAGTCACGATGGGGAGGCCGGTCACCGCGGCCATTTTCGGCAGAAGCTCGGCGAAATCGGATGGCTCATCCGCGCCGAGATTGAAGATGCAGCCCGCCGCGTCAGGGTGATCGAGGGCGAGCAGGATCCCGGCCACCATATCGCGTGTATCGGTTATGTGCATGCGGTATGGCCGGCCGTTTTCATTACGCGCCAATATATGTGACGCTTCGCCGATATCCCGGGACTGTAGCAGTTCGGCAATCGCAACGTTCCCGAAATTCCGCTGCTGCCGAATGCGCGGTCGCAGGAAAAAACGCGGGCCGGAGAAGAAGCTGTCTTGATCCAGCAGCTCAGCCGCATCCTGCGTATGAGAAAAGCGCAGGATCACGGTTTCCATGCTGCCAGTCCGCTGGTGAAAGCGAACCAGTTCCTCGCCCAGAAGCTTGGTCAGGCCATAGGGCGAACTGGGGCGAAGCGGATGATCCTCGGTGACCGGCAGGAATTCGGGGCGGTTTTCCGGATAGACTTCTCCTGAAGAGGCGAAGACGAACCGCTGCACGCCTGCGGCTGCGGCCGCATCCAGAAGACGGCGCGTGCCTTCGACATTGACCGCAAACATGCGGTCCCGGTCCTCCGGCGCCCATGACATAAAGGCCCCGAGATGCAGAACGGCGCTCACACCTTCCATGGCTTTGGACAGCGCCTGCCCGTCCTCCAGCGATCCGACGACCTCCTCACCGCCCGTACCCGACGGACGAAGGTCAAAGCCGCGGACCGCCCGAGCGTCCATACGCAAGGCAGCGGCGACAGCACGACCCACACGGCCTGCCGATCCGGTGACGAGGATCATAGCCGTGCTCCGGTCTTTGCGTCGAAGAGATAAAGCTGTGCCGGATCAAAGCCGAGCTGAAGCGCTTCGTCAGCCCGAAGGTTGCCGCTATGCGAGACGCGGGCGATCAGCCCCTTGGACCTGCCCTCCTCGCCATCTGCGACCCTTGCGCCTTCCGCATCGAAATAGACGTATTTTTCCGATCCCAGACTTTCCACCAGCGTCGGGCGAACGCTGAAGGTCACCGGCCCATCGCCCAGAACGAGATGCTCTGGCCGCAAGCCCACGATCACGCTACCCTGCCTGGCAGATGCCGCCGGCAGGTTTACCTTCTGGCCGAAAACAGTCAGTGCGCCGTCACGCAGTTCCGCGTTGAGGAAATTCATGCCGGGCGATCCGATGAAACCGGCGACAAAGAGGTTGGCCGGATTGTTGAAAAGCTCATCGGGCGCCGCGATCTGCTGGATGATGCCGCCCTGCATGATAACCACCCGGTCCGCCATGGTCATGGCTTCCACCTGGTCATGCGTCACATAAACGGTGGTGACACCGATACGCTTGTGCAGGGCGCCGATTTCGGCACGCATGTGGACGCGCAGCTTGGCATCGAGGTTGGACAGCGGTTCGTCCATCAGAAAGGCCTGCGGCTGACGCACGATGGCGCGGCCGAGCGCCACGCGCTGCCGCTGTCCGCCCGAGAGATCCTTCGGCTTGCGATCGAGATAGGGCGTTACCTCGAGAATGCGCGCCGCGTCATCCACCCGGCGATCAATCTCCGTCTTGTCCGTGCCGCGCATCTTCAGGCCGAAGCCGATGTTCTGCCGGACCGTCAGGTGCGGATAAAGCGCGTAATTCTGAAACACCATGGCGATGTCGCGGTCACCCGGCGCCAGATCCGTGACTTCGTTTTCGCCGATGAAGATCTGCCCTTCGCTTGCCGGTTCAAGGCCTGCAAGGATTTTCAGCATCGTCGACTTGCCGCAGCCGGAAGGCCCGACCAGCACCACGAACTCGCCGTTTTCGATCTCGAGCGAAAAGGGCCTGAGCACGTTGAGGGCGCCATAGGACTTGCTGACATTGCGAATGGAAATATTGGCCATGCTTATTTCTCCGCGCCAGCGGTGAGTCCGCCGACCAAATAACGTTCCAGAAACAGGTAGATTGCGATGATCGGCAGCGCGATGAACACGGATGCGGCGGAAATGTCGTTCCAGTAGGTGACGTATTCGCCCTGCATCGTGGTGATGCCGAGATTGGCCGTCCAGTTGTCCGGCGAGTTGACGAGGAAGGTGCGGGCATAGGCGTAATCCGCCCAGCTGAGCACGAAGGCATAAAGTGCCGTGGCAGCAAGACCGGGTGTGGCGATCGGAAGCACGACCCGGACCATTGCACCGATCGGCGAGCAACCGTCGACCATCGCGGCCTGCTCCAGTTCCTTCGGAATGGTGTCGAAATAGCCTTTCAGCATCCATGTGGCGAAAGGAATGATCATGGTCGAATGCGCCAGCACCAGTGTCCAGAGGCTGCCGATCAGACCGAAGCTGGAAAAGATCGAAAACAGCGGAATGACGAGCAGCGTTGCAGGAAGCATCTTCGCCGTCAGGACGAAGAGACCCATGGTCGCGCCGCCCCGCATGGAATAACGCGAAAGGGCATAACCGGCGCTGACGGAGACGAGCATCGACAGCGCCACCGAACCGACGGCCGCAAGCATCGAGTTCCACAGCCATAGCAGGATCGGCTTCGCGGCCCAGACCCTGGCGAAAATGTCCCATTGCGCATCATCCGGCCAGAAGGTCGGCGGAAGGCGGTACAGTTCATCGGTGGTGGAGAGCGCCGTGACCAGAAGCCAGTAGACCGGGAACAGGATCATCACCAGCGTGAAGATGACAGTCGAGTAAAGGGCAAGGCTCTGTAAAAATGTCCGTTTCATCAAAGCCTCCTCAATAGATCGATTTCGAACGCCGGCCGAGCATCAGAAGGCTCGCGACGATACAGATCACCAGTGTCAGCACGCCGACGGCGGCGGCGCGGCCGAAATTGTGATACTGGAAGGCCTGGTCATAGGTCATGATCGACAGGGTCTGGGTCGACCTCAGCGGTCCGCCACCGGTC
The DNA here is from genome assembly GCF_026191755.1 of Agrobacterium sp. InxBP2. Taxonomy (NCBI): domain Bacteria; kingdom Pseudomonadati; phylum Pseudomonadota; class Alphaproteobacteria; order Hyphomicrobiales; family Rhizobiaceae; genus Agrobacterium; species Agrobacterium sp. InxBP2. Next base: position 65,278 of record NZ_JAINDY010000019.1, on the reverse strand, counting down.
AGAACCTTGATGATGGAAAAGTCGCGGAACACCCACAGAAGCGTCAGCACCAGCGTCACGCCCAGCACCGGCATCAAAAGCGGCATGGTGATCCAGCGGAAACGCTGCCAGACGCTCGCGCCATCCACCTTGGCGGCCGCATAATAATCGGCCGGAATGGATTGCAGACCGGCGAGGCACATGATCGACACGAAAGGAAAACCCTTCCAGACCATGGTGATAGCGACAGCCCAGAAGGCGGCTGTCGAACTGCTCACCCACGGGATCATCTGGTCGGTGAAACCGAGCTTTATCGCCAGCCATCCGAACAGCCCGAAGGACGTATCGAACATCCACGCGAAGATGACGACCGCGATGATTTCCGGCACTGCCCAGGGCAGCGCCATTCCCAGCCGCGCAACGGTTCGGCCCTTGAAGCGGTTATTGGCCAGAAGCGCCGTGCTGAGGCCAACGGCCACGCTGCCCGCGGTGACAACGACAACCAGCTTCAGCGTCACCCAGCAGGCGAGCCAGAATTCCGGCGATGAGAAAAGCCAGGTGTAATTGCCCAGTGAAAACGGCCGGCTTGCGCCACCGAGCCGCGGTATCTTGACCTGCTGGAAAGACAGGTCGATGGCCAGCACAAGCGGCCAGACGATGATGGCGGCAACCATCAGGACCGCGGGTGCGATCAGAATATAGCCGAGGAGATGTTGCCGGCTGGGACGCGCAAGATCAAAGAACTTGCGGCGCCCGGCCCGAGCGGGTGCGGTCATGGATGGTCCTCCTGCCGGATGCGGATGGTAACCACGGCCCGCCAGGCGGGCCATGGCAAAACGGGATCAGCCCTTGATGGCCTCGGCCTTCGCCTGCATGGTCTTTGCCACCTCCGCGGGATCGAGGTCCTGAATGATCATCCGCTGGCTTTCTTCCATCACCATCTTGCTGAATTCATTGTAGAAGAGCTCAAGTCCGGTCGGAATGCGGTCGATACCCGCCTCGGATGCGGCCTTCATCGTCTCGATCAGTACCGGAAAATGCGGGATGGTCTTTTCGACACCCGACACGTCGGCCTTGGGGCTTGGCGGGGTGTTGCCGCCAAGGGTGGCATAGCTGCGCTGGAACTCCGGCGACATCGTCAGCTTGATGAAATCCCAGACGAGCGCCTTCTGGTCATCGGGAATATCGGCCGGCATGGCGAGCACGTTGGACGATCCTCCCAGCGGCGGATGAAGCGGGGGTGCCGCGTAAACGATGTCAGCCTTGGCTGAACCCTTCTCGGTGGTGCCGTAAAGCCAAGGCCCGTCGAGACGCATCGCCATCTTGCCATCGGCAAAAAGCTTGCGCACGTCGCTGGCGCTCATGTCGACCGGGCTGATCCCGCTCTTCATGACGGTTTTCCAGCGTGAAAGACCCTCCACCATCTGCGGCGTATCGATGGTGATATTGCCGTCCTTGTCGGTCCAGTATGCGCCGGCATCGAGGACATAGTTCAGCATCTCCGTCAGATATTGCCCGGGACCGCCCTTGGTCTCGTGGCCGGTCCCGAACTGGTCGATGATACCGTCACCGTTCAAATCCTTGGTGGTGGCTTTTGCGGCCGCCAGAAACTCGTCATAGGTCTTCGGAACCGCGACGCCCGCCTCATCCAGGATCTTCTTGTTATAAGCCATGACGAAGCCGAAGTAGTTCGTCATAATACACACGGTCTCACCGTTCCATTCGCATTTCTGCTGACCGGCCCAGCCGGTCATGTCGATGCCGTCCTTCTTAAGCCACGGGTCGAGCGGCTCCAGCCAGCCGCTGTCGGCGAACATCTGGAACTCGAAGGATGCGAGATGCACGATCTGCGGCGGCTGGTTGGCAGCGAAAAGCGTGGTCATCGTATCCGCGTAGGAGCTGCGTTCCGCCTTGGTGAACTCGATCTTCACGCCGGGATGCTGCTTCTCGAAGGCGGCGATTGCCGAACGCCACCATTCACCCGTTCCCGCGTCATCCGTTTGCCAGGAAATGAATTTCAGGACGGTATCGGCCATGGCAGGGGCAACGGCGCTCATCGTCATCAAAACGGCGGTCGCCGTACCCAGCGCCAGCTTCTTCATTCTTTTGGTCATGGTTTCCTCCTCCAAAGAACCAAATCAGATACGTTCAATAAGGGCGAGCGCCGCCTCCGACGGTCTTACGCCCAGTCCCGGACCCGACGGCAGGTGATACCTGCCTTCGCGGCAATCCATGTCGCCCTCCAGCAGGCGGCGGTTCGGCTCGAAGATCGAATGCTGGAATTCGTGCCCCTTCAGCGTCGGCAACGTCGACGATGCCTGCAGGCTGGCGGCAAGGAATATGCCGGCGCCAATGGTAGCGTGCGGTATGACGTCGATGCCGTGTTCGGCTGCGAGAGCGCCGATACGGATGAAATTGGTGATACCCTTATGGCCCATTTCCGGCTGCACGATCGCAATACGGCAGCGTTCGATGCGGGCGCGCATATCCCAATGGGTGCGCCATTCCTCGCCCACCGCGACCGGCACGTCGGTATTTTTCGAAACCTTTTCCAGCCCGGCAATGTCCTCCGTCCAGACGGGCGCCTCGGCGAACCATGGATCGAATGGCTGCATTTCTGCGATGAGCTCCAGCGCCCGCTCCGGTGTCTGGTTCCAGTGCATATCGGCGGCGATCTTCGCCTGCGGGCCGAGCACCTGCCGAAGATTGGCAAGTTCCGCCGCCGGCCCATCATCGGCAACGGGCGTGGCGAATTTAAAGGCGTCGAAGCCACGATCCTGCCAGTATTTCGCCAGCTCTCCGCGCGCCTTCAGCGTCTTCTCCGGCAGGCCGGAAACATAGGCCGAAAAATTGTCCACGCCGCCACCCAGCAGGTCTCGAATGGATTTTCCGGCTTCCTGTCCGGCAATATCCCAGAGGGCGATATCGATTGCAGCAAGCGCATCCACGTAAAAGCCACCGGTATAACCGCGCACGCGCATCATATCGTAAAGATCGTCGTAGATCGCCGATGGATCGGATGCATCGCGGCCGATCACGAAACCGGCCAGCAGGTCGTTGATGAGAGCCGCCACCGCACCGGGTGCTACGATGCCATAGGTCTCACCCCAGCCGACGGTGCCGGCTTCCGTCGTCATTCGCAGAAGCACGCTGCGGTCGAAGGTTGGATAGACCGTGCGGTTGCCCTTTCTGACGATGTATCCATTGGGGTTGACCACTTCACCTTCCCGCAGCGCTCCGAGATAGGGAACTTTGCGTGGCTGGGTCAGCGTGAAGACTTCGATGGTTGCAACGGGGCTGTTCATGCGGCCTCCGGGGCGACAAGGCCGAGCTCGACGAGGTTGGCGTCGATATCGGCAATCGCCGCCTTGTCGAGTTCCGGGGTGGGCGCGCGGACACCGAGACCCTCGATCACCCCACGGCGGGCCAGCACGTACTTGGTCAGCCGCATGCGATAAACCGCCTGCAGAACCAGAAGCGGAAGAGTGCGGACATAGATTTTCCGGGCCTCATCCTGACGGCCCGCGCGGAGAGCGCGATCTATTGCCACGTGTTCCTCGACGATCTCCAGCGCCGGCATGGCAGCGGTGGCGCCACGCGCATATTCATCCAGAATGTAACGGGCGCCGCCGCCGCCGATGATACCCTTCAATGTTGAGGGCGCATGGGCGATGATATGGCTGATGGCGGGACCGGCCGGCAGCGTTTCTTCCTTGACGTAGGTGACCTGCGGCAGAGACCGGACGATCTCGACAATCGCCTCCGGCGACAGATCAGACCCGCGCGGCGCAGGCGCGTTCTGCAGGATGATTTCAACCCCGGGCAGCGCCTCGACAACCTTACCCAGAAACTCGATCAGCGCCGGCGCATCAGTCCCGACCGATTTTGGCGGCTGAACCATCAGGTGGCGAATACCGAGATCAGATGCGGCGCGGCCATGTTCAACCACGTCTCTCCAGTCTGCCGCGCTCGCGCCCGCCACGACCGGCACCCGGCCAGCAACAGCATCAACAACGATCTTCAGCAGCGACGCACGCTCTGCAGCATCCAAAGTCTCAACCTCACTGGCAAAACCCGGGAACACCACACCATCCACGCCTTTTTCGAGCGCGAAGATCACCAGTCGCTCCATACCCGCTTGGTCAATACCGCCATCCGCCAGAAAAGGCGTTGGCAAAACGGGCAAAATTCCCTTCAGGCCAGCCACCATCTTACTCCTCCCAATTGAGTATCATATATTGATACCTTGAATTCACTAATTGACACTACATAGACTTGAGCCCTATGACAAGCCCCCAGATGAAATGAACGAGGAGGTTCAGGGAAATGGCAGCACGGGCGACATCGATCATCGTCGATTGGGGAACGACATCATTGCGAGCGGCGCTTGTCGGTAACGACGGGGCGGAACTTGAACATCTGGAAACCGCCGACGGCATTTCGAGCCTTGCCGAAGGGCAACATGAGCCTGCCCTCATGAACGCACTCGCCCCCTGGTTTTCAAAACACGGCGCTCTGCCCGTGGCCGCGCTTGGCATGATCACCAGCCGCAACGGCTGGGTCGAGGTGGCCTATGTGCCCTGCCCGGCGGGACCGGCGGAACTTGCCGCCGGCACGGTGCGCAGGACGTTGCCCAATGGGTCCGACCTTGTATTCCTGCCAGGCCTGAACGACCCCGGCCGCCAGCCGTTTCCGGATGTCATGCGCGGCGAGGAAACCCAGATCGTCGGCCACGGCCTTACGGAAGACGCCACCCTCATCATCCCCGGAACCCACAGCAAATGGGCACGGGTGAAGACAGGGCGGATCGATGGTTTCCAGACATTCGTGACCGGTGAAATCTTCAACCTACTCATCAATCACTCCTTCATCGCGCGCGGTTCCGCACAGCCGCCGGTCGACGATCCGGAGGCATACCTGTGGGGTTTGAAAGAGGCCAAAAAATCCGCAGCCATGCTGTCGCTGTTGTTTTCCGCACGCACAGGCGGGCTCGCCGGCAAACTGTCGGCACAGCAGCTGCGGTCTTATGTCCGTGGGCTGGTCATCGGACAGGAATTTCGGCAGGCCCGCGATGCGGGATGGTACGCAGAGGGAGACGATGCGGCGATTGTGGGCAATGATGGGCTCAACGATCTCTATCTGATTGCCGCTGGCGAATTCGGCCTCAGAATATCAATGGGCGATGACGACGCGTTGACGAAGGGAGCCCTGGCGGTTCTGCAGAAGACGCTTTCCTGAATGGAAACGCCGGCTGGACACCTGGTGTCCGGCCTTCACAATACCAGGGACCAACATGTACGATTATCCGGCCAGCATCGGCACCAGCCGTCACGAAAACGATATCCTCACCATCCTGACGCGCCTTCAGCGACTCGGGCTGCCGGTGGACCCGATTGCCTTTTATGGCTCCTCATCTTTCCGGATATGGAACTCCATCGCCGAGGATCTGGGCACGCTCGACATCGTCAATCTCGGCTTTGGCGGCGGCACCTGCCTCTCGGCCGTTCACTACATGGAAAAACTCCTGCTGCCGCTGAGACCCCGGAGAGTGGCGCTCTATTTCGGCGAGAACGACATAGCCAGCGATGGCTTAAAGGCGGCCACGGCGCTGCAACATCTGCAGGCGCTCAGACAGCGCATCCTGCAGAAGCTGCCGCAGACGCAGGTTTTTGTTCTGGCCATCAAGCACAGCCCCGCGCGCTGGATTTATCGTGGCGAATTCGACCTTTTCAACCGCATGGCGCAGGACTGGTGCGAAAACTCCAACGACGCCGTCTGGCTGGACCCGAATGCCGGCCTTATGGGGGAAAACGGCCTGCCGATGTTCCGCTATTATCTTCCCGATCTGGTTCACCTTAATACCGCAGGTTACGCGGTCTGGGCGGAGGCACTTCGGAAGACGCCGGCGCTTCTCGCCTGATTTTCAGGAAAGAAGCCCGGCATCGACATGCTACCGCGTCGCCTGGGCGGATTCGATTGAGTCCGCCAGTATTTCCAGCCCAAGGTCGATCTCGGCATCGGATACGGTGAGCGCCGGCGCAATGCGGAAAACACCGCCCATGCCGGGCAGTTTGACGATGTTCATGCTGAGCCCTCGCAGCATCGCCTCCTGCATGATGCGGGCGCCCAGCTCGAAACCGGGCGCTTTCGTATGCCTGTCGGCCACGACCTCAAGCCCCAGCAGAAGCCCGCGGCCGCGCACGTCGCCGACACATTCGAACCGCTGTTGAAGTGAAAGAAGGCCTTCCTTCAGGCGGTTGCCACGGGCGATTGCCTGCGCGACAAGGCCATCGCGGGCCACCACGTCGAGAACCGTAACGCCGACAGCCGCAGGCAACGGATCCGACACGTGCGTCGTATAGAAGAGAAAACCTCTCTCAAAGGCTTTCTGCTCCACCTCCTCGCTGGTCATTACCGCGGCGAGCGGGAGGCCGGCGCCCAGCGTTTTTGAAAGCGTCATGATGTCGGGTGTAACGCCATCCTGCTGAAAGGCGAACATGTGCCCGGTCCTTCCGACCCCTGTCTGGGCTTCATCGAGGATGAGCAGCATGCCGCGCTCGACGCACTTCTTCTTGAGGGCAGCAAGATAGCCGACGGGCAATTCGAGGATGCCACCGCTCGACAGAATTGGTTCGGCAATGAAAGCGGCAAGATTGCCGGTGGACTGGCGGTCGATCAGTTCGAAGGCGTCATCAAGCTCCGCCTTCCAGTCATTCGATCCATCAGAATTCCTGAAACGCGGACGATAGGCGTTCGGTGCGGGGATGACGAGCGAGCCAGCCGTTGCAGGGCCATAGCCCCTGCGGCCGGCGCTATAGGTCGCGGAAGCCGCTGCGCCGGTCATTCCGTGCCAGCTCTGGGCGAAAGCGACGATCTCGTGACCACCGGTGACGAGCTTCGCCATACGGATGGCCGCCTCGTTGGATTCGGCGCCCGTGGTCAGCAATTGTACCCGGTCGAGACCGGGCGCGAGGGCTGCCAGCCTCGCCGCGAGCTCGACCACGGGACGGGACAACATCCCGGAAAACAGATGCGCAACCGACGCCATCTGCCGGTTGACGGTGGCGACGATGTCGGGATGGGTGTGCCCGAGCAGGGCGCTCATCTGGCCGGAGGTGAAATCGAGGATGGCACGGTCATCCGCATCATAAACGAAACTCCCCTCGGCCCGCTCAACAATGATCTCCTCGAAGGCAGGCCCATAACGGGTGAGATGTCTGTTGGCCGCCGCCCAGAAGGCCGGCTCCTCATTCAACGATGTGAAGTTCTTCGAAAGATCGTCCATGCCGAGGTTCCCTGTGTTTGATTTTGCCGGACGATAACAGGCTCTTGCAGCGACAGTCCAATTGATAGTATTTCAAGCGGATATAGATAATTTTGATATCGCCATGCTTGATCTCACACTCCTGAAGAACTTTGTCACCGTTGCCCGCGCAGGCTCCATCAGCACCGCAGCGACGCAGGTGGGGCGCACGCAATCGGCGCTCAGCACACAGATGCAGCGGCTGGAAGAACAGGTGGGGCAACCGTTGCTGCAACGAACCGGTGCGGGCGTACGGGTGACGGCGGCGGGCGAAAAACTGCTGGCCCATGCCAGCACCCTGCTTGCTCGTCATGACGAAATCCTCGCCGACATGAACGGCGCAACCGTCCAGGGCACGGTTAGCCTCGGATGTCCCGAAGATTATTCCATCGCCTTTCTTCCCGAATTGCTCAGGGGCTTCTGCGCCACCTATCCGGAAGTGGATTTGCGTATGGTCTGCGCGCCGACGATAGAGCTGCGCCCTCTCCTTCAGCGCCGTCAGATCGACATGGCGCTGGTTTCGCGCTCGGAACCGGATCACTCCGAGGTTCTTCGAAGGGAAAGCTTCGTCTGGGTGGCGGACAGGCCGGACACGGAACTTCTTGCCAAGGATGTGCTGCCGCTCGCTCTTTCGGCACCGGCGACGCTGGATCATCGCGCGGCGTGCAACGCCATGGAAACAGCCAATCGCCGCTACAGGATCGCCTTTGCCAGCAACAGCCTAGCGGGCCTCATCGCAATTGCGCGATCCGGCCATGCCATCAGCGTGCTCACGAGAACCGCTGTTCCACCGGATCTGCACGTCGTTAAAAGCTGGCTGCCTCCGCTGCCGACAATCGGCATAGCAATCGAATGCTCCGGCCCGCAGAGCTCCCCTGCAGCCAGGGCCTTGGGTGACCACATCCGTGCCGTTCTTCCAAGGTTGACCCCTTGAAACATTCCACCCAAGGCCACCGCATTCGCGCGGCTTTTGGATGAACGCAATGCAGTTTTGCCCGAGAGCCAAAAGAGGCCCGTTGTTCTTTTCAAACAACGAGCCTCTATCGTGCCGCTTGGCGGAGCGACCGGAGACAAATTCGCCTCCTGCACATGAACCTCAGATGAACAGCGACCCTTAACAAAGCCCGAGAAACCACCCGTAAGAATCCGGCGTAACGGCAGGCCGGATCGTTGAGATAACTCCGACAGAGCTTGGAAATTGCGTCGAGGGATCAGATCGGATCAAGACCCGCTCAACGAAAACGTGTATCCAGCGATCAGGGCAGCCATCTGGTCAAACCTTCGGACGCCCCTTCCGGGTGCACGTCGGCAGGCGACCATCTGCGGCAGGAATATCTCATGGGGTTGATGGCTATGGGGCCAGCATTGCACATGCCGAGGGACCGGTGATGGAAACAAGACGAAACCGCGTCATCACGACTGGAATAATTCTGGGGCTTCTCGGCGCGATGATACCGATCGCCACCATGGCCTACGCATCATGGATCATCGCGGTCAGGAAGGATCAGGACATTTTGAAGACGCTTGCCGATCAGGCTATTCAACGGGCGTCGGACACGTTCCGGGACGCAGAGAATGCGCTCGATGAGGTGGAGGCTGCCCGCTTGCCTTCCTGTTCCAACGACCACATAGAACTGATGCGCAGACTGACGATAAATGCACCCTCAGTGGAAGAAATCGGATATTTCGAAAACGGCGTCCTGAAATGCACCTCCTGGGGAGCCACCCAGGAAACGATACGCCAATCGCCGATCGATTTTACGACCGGGCAGGGATTAGAGGTGGCTATTCGCGTGGAGCCAAGCGCCAGTCGCGGCACACGGATGATCGCCCTTCACCACGGCGCGCACGGCGCACTTGTCAAACCCTCGCGTTTTGTCGACATCCTCATGGATGACAGCATGTCCCTGGCTCTTACGAACGACCGGGGCATTTTGATAAATGAACTGAATGCACCTGACCGCGCCCTGGTGCCGGCACCGCTCGGCAAGCCCGAAAAGGGCATGACGGAAGACACCATCTATGCTGTCAGCCGCCGTGACGATCTGGTGGCGATTGCGATGGAGCCACGTTCCAACGTCGCAGAGCAGGTGCGGCGTGAACGGATCTTGTTTCTTCCCGCCGGGGCAATTGTCGCGACCTTTGTGGTCGGCATCGTGGCATGGTTGTCGAAGAGGCGCCTGTCGCCACTCGCGGAGCTCGAGATCGCCGTTCGCAAACGGGAATTCATCGTTCATTACCAGCCGATCGTGGAATTGAAGACGGGCATCTGCGTGGGGGCGGAAGCGCTGGTGCGATGGAGGCGGCCGGACGGTACGCTTGTCCGCCCCGACCTGTTTATCCCCCTGGCGGAAGAAAGCGGCCTGATCATGCCGATCACCGATCAGGTCATCGACGCCGTCATTGCCGATCTTCGCAAGGTGCTTGTCGAGGACCGAACCCTGCACATCGCCATTAATCTCTGCGCCGACGATATCAAGTCTGGGCGTGTTCTCGCGGTCATCGCCAGCAAGCTTCGGCATACGGACATCCGGCCCGAGCAGATCTGGCTTGAGGCCACCGAGCGCGGCTTCATCGACATCAACGCGGCAAAGGTCACTCTTGCCGAGGCGCGCCAGCGCGGCCATTCGGTGGCGATCGACGATTTCGGAACCGGCTACTCCAGCCTTCAATATTTGCAGGGCCTTCCCCTGGACGCGTTGAAGATAGACAAATCCTTTGTCGACACGGTGGGCAAAGACACCGCAACGAGTTCGGTCACATCACACATCATCGGCATGGCGAAAGCGCTTGGCCTGTTCACCGTGGCAGAAGGTATCGAGGCGGAAGACCAGCGGGACTATCTGGAAGGTCAGGGTGTGGATTTCGGTCAAGGATGGCTGTTTGCGAAAGCGCTTCCCGCCAGCGAATTCCTTGCCTACCACCGTCACACGAAGCAGAAATACGGCGCCTCTCCCGAAATCATCAAGGCGGCGGGCAAGTAGGACATGGTCGTGTGCGAGGTCGAATCCCGGGCTGGCAGGCAACACAGGTTGAAACTGCAATATCTCAAAAAGAGACCTCCCCAAAAGCATCTTGGAGGAGGCCAGTTGGGGAGGTCGTCCACGGTGACCAAGCCAGGGGCAGTTTCGGAGCGCTTGGCCACACAGCCCATCGGACGGGCCGCTCTCGAACCGGGCACTGCGGCAATTGTTCCCTGACAGGCGTTTTTTGACTTCATCCGCATCCCAGGGGCAGCAATTGATACCCTGAGAGAAAAGCGCGAACCTCAGCCGGCGGGAACATCATCTGGCGAGGCGGGTTAGGGGCGGTTCAACAACAGGAGAAACGCGATGCCTCGCGGCGACAAATCGTCCTACACGGACAAGCAGAAGCGCAAGGCCGAACATATCGAAGAAGGATATGAGGATCGTGGCGTACCCGAAAAAGAGGCCGAACGCAGGGCCTGGGCCACGGTGAACGAGGAGAGCGGCGGTGGCAAGAAATCCGGCGCCGGCCGCGGACACGCGGAAAACCACGCGCCATCGAAAAAGGGTGGCCGCAAGGGCGGCGAGGCCGCGGCTGCGAGACCCAAGGCCGAACGGTCCGCCTCCGCCAAGAAGGCTGCGGCCACCCGCAAGCGCAATGAACAGCATGCACACCATTGAACCGTAAACCGATCGTGTGTTCGCCAACCAGAGGCGCTGATGACGTCCATGACGTCATGACATCCGATGCGTGCAACATGAATGCCGGGGAAACCGTTCAGGAGGCTTGCGTGGCTGAACAATCAGCCAAGGGCGGTCACCTGCCTTCCCAACCGGCACCGATCAGTCCCCGTCGGTTTCAGCGTTCTCTCCGCCCCGCATCATCGTCAGCAGCGGTTCGCGCGCGATGTTTTCTTCGATCCGCTGATGGCCAGAGGTTTCCGGTAGAGCCTTCTTGAAGTTTGCTGCGTAATCCTTCGGCATTTTCGGTGGCATCATCGGTTCGTATCTATCGACATTGGCCTGGATAATGACCGGTCCTTCCACCGCGAACGCCTCGTCAAGAACCCGCTCGATCTCATCAAATGTGGAGATCGTGAAACCTCTTCCCCCCATTGCATCTGCCGCCGCGGCAAAGTCGATCGGCGCGAGTTCGCAGGCGAATTGCGGGTGGCCGAGGAACATCATCTGCTCCCAGGCGATCTGGTTCAACATTCCATTGCATATGACCAGGATCCTGAGCGGCAGGCGATGCCGCACGGCGGTGGAAAATTCGCCCAGTTGCATTGCAAGGCCGCCGTCGCCCACAACCGCATGCACATGTCGGCCGGGACACGCCAGCCCTGCGGCAATGGCATAGGGCAAACCGGAGGCCATCGAGGCGAGTGCACCCGAAACGGAAAAGGCGTTTGTGGTCCTAAGATCGATGTGGCGCGCCGCCAACTCGGTATTCTGGCCTGAGTCGGTCACGAGCATTGCGTCCGAACCCATGCGTCGCCCAAAGGCATGAGCCACCGGCTGTGGCTTCAATGGGTGCGAGCGGTCCGAGGTGAGAAGCGCCATCTGATCACGCCACCCGCGCATCTGGTCCTGTGCGGCTTCAAGAAAAGACCGGTCGCCCTTTTTGTCCAGCATGGCGTTCAGGCGGCGCAATATGTCGCCCGCATCGCCCACAAGGCCACACTGCACCGGATGACGAAGCCCAATGCGTTGCGGGTCGAGATCGATCTGGACTGCCTTGACTGCCCGGGGATCAGGGTAAAATTCGATATAGGGAAAAGTCGATCCGACAATCAGCAACGTGTCGCAGTTTTTCATGATTTCCTGGGATGGTGCAGTGCCCAGGATACCGATACCGCCGGTGGTGTATGGGTCGTCATCATCCAAGGCCGCCTTGCCGAGAAGCGCCTTCGCCACCGGTGCGCCCAGCAGTTCCGCGCTTTGCTTCAGCTGGTCGCGCGCTTCGATAGCACCGCGCCCGGCCAGGATAGCCACCCTTTTTCCGTCGTTGAGCAAGCCAGCGGCCTCTCGGACAAGATTGTCAGCGGGTTCGTGGCGGTAAGAGAACCATTCATTCGGAACGTGCCTCGGCAGGTTTCGCCGGGATCGGCCTTCCTCTTCGGCCGGCTTCTCCTGCGTGTCGTTGGCGACCGAAAGATGCGCCACACCGCGGCGGGCGAGAGCGGTGCGGCAGGCAAGGCTGGCGACATTTTCCATATGTGCCGCGTCGCTGACAACAGTATTGTAGACGCTGACATCTTCAAAGACCCGTGTCAGGTCAACATCCTGCTGCGTAAAGGTTTCGACTAGGTCATGATATTGCATCCCGGTGATCGCAAGGACAGGAACCTGATCGAGTTTGGCATCATAGAGGCCTGTCAGCAGATTGGTGCCGCCGGGTCCCGAGGTCGCGAGACAGACCCCCAGCTTTCCCGTCCATTTGGCGTAGGCCGTCGCCATGAAGGCCGCAGACTGCTCATGCCGGGTCTGGATAAACCTTACGGCGTCCTGACGCTTGCGCAGCGCTTCCATCACGCCATTGATACCATCGCCCGGAAGACCGAAGACGGTATCGACGTTCCATTCGATCAATGTCTCCACCAGAATATCGGCTGCTGTGGTCATTGTCCGTTCCTCGCTCCTGTCGCACCCCACCGATTGCCGTCGGGATGCTCATTTTCCAAGAGAGTCGTATTCGGCTCCACGATACGACGCTGTCGGGGTCATCGCCGCGGCCGAAGCGAGCCCCAAGGCAGCTGACCCGTCGCCCAGGCACGCGCCCCTCCACACGGCTTGCCCACCGGGTTCAGATGATCGGCTTGCCGCCGGTCACGGCTATGGTTGCGCCGGACACATAGCTCGAAAGAGGATCAGCCAGCATGACATAGGTTGTCGCCAATTCGGCCGGCTGGCCCGGGCGCTTCATCGGCACCTGCTTGCCAAACTCGGCTACTTTTTCCGCGGGCATGGTGGACGGTATGAGGGGTGTCCAGATCGGACCGGGCGCGACCGCATTCGCCCGGATGCCTTTTTCCGCCAGCAGCTGCGCCAGGCCAGCCGTAAAATTCTGGATCGCGCCCTTCGTGGTCGCATAAGCAAGGAGAGTCGGATTGGGACTGTCGGAATTGACGGAGGCGGTGTTGATGATTGCCGCCCCGGCCTTCATATGTGGAACGGCTGCCTTTGTCAGGTAGAACATTGCGTGGATATTGACGGCAAAAGTCATCTCCCACTCGTCGTCACTGATGTCTTCTATTTCGGTGAAGGTGTTTTGATGGGCCGCGTTGTTGACAAGGATGTCGATGCCGCCCAGTTCCGTACGGGCCTTCTCGACAATCTGGCGGCAATGGGAGGATGACTGGATGTCGCCCGCCACCAGAACCGCCCTGCGTCCGGCTTCCTCCACCAGACGCCTCGTTTCTTCAGCGTCATCGTGTTCGTCGAGATACGCTATCAATATATCGGCGCCCTCGCGCGCATAAGCGATGGCGACTGCCCGTCCGATACCGCTGTCGCCGCCGGTAATGATCGCCTTTTTTCCTTCCAGTCGGCCAGACCCGACATAGGTCTTTTCACCATGATCAGGAACAGGTGACATCTCATTGGTACGGCCTGGGATTTTCTGTTGCTGTTCTGGAAAAGGGGGCTGCGGGTAACCGGTCATGGAGCTTTCCTGTCTTTCACAAAATAAACAAAGAAATCCCCGCGGCGTGCGCGGGGATCTTTCGGCTATCGGTAGTCACTAGGAGTTTTTATGGCTCTGCTGGCCGGCCTTCACATGCTGCTCATGCGTGCCGCCGCGGGTTTTGCCGTTGTCACCGCTGCCGGAGGCCGATGCAGACTGCGAACGCTTATCGCTGCCTTTATGGCTCTGCTGGCCTGCTTTCACGTGCTGTTCGTGCGTACCACCCTGATTTGCCATGGTATGTCTCCTCATGTTGGTGATTTATCACTCGCGCGCCTCATGGCCCGCACCAGTCGAACTGCGCGGCCCGAAAGGAGTTCCGAGATTTAACATTTCGTGAGGACGTATTTCAGGGACCGGCGTGGAACGCTGGCTCGCGGCCCTTGAGCTTTTGGCCCAGATGGTCGGCAAGCCGCATGGCAAGCGCCACGGCCGGCAAGGTGGGATTGGCGTGCCCGCCCGTCGGGAACACGCAGCTCCCGGCGACATAGAGATTGGCGATACCGTGGACCTTGCAGTCACTGTCGACCACGCCCGCATCGGCTGTTGCGGCCATCCGGGTCAAGCCGATCTGATGGAACCCGTCATAGGCCTGAACACGAAGAGCCTGCCGCCGCTCCGAAGAGGGGTGTAGAAAGTCGAGCTTCCCTACCCCATTTTCCCGCAGCCACTGATCCAAAAAGGCATGGGATTTTTCGATCGACTCAAGATCTTCCTCGCTGACCCGATAGTCTATCGCAACAGCGGCGGGCCGATCTTCCACGCCGGCGGGAGGCGGCAGAACCGTGCTGGCGTGATCAGGTATCTGCTCTGCGTGATAACGCAGGAGATAGCGCCGTGCCGGATTCACGAGCGGTTTATTGCGATCGCGGCGGCGGAGGAGCTGGCCGACTGTGGCCTGCAGATCGCGAAAAGCCGACAATGTAGGGACCAGATTCCGGAAATGCTCGCGATAACGAACGCCTGTGCTCAGGCGGGACCCTGCGGCCTTGCCCTTGGCCAGCAGACCATAAAGTCCGGTTAATTGCAGGGCGAGAAAGAGGGCGGAAAGACCGGCAGAATGGTGAATCGCGTTCGATATGGAGATGGTATCAAGCCAGAAGACGGAATTGAGCAGACCCAGACGCTGCTGGACATCCCCGGAAAGCTGGAACCTTCGACGGAAAATTCCGCCGGAAGGCGCTCTTTGAAAAGACAGCTGTTCCACCGTGGCGTCATTCTCAAGCTCGATCACGGCAATATAACCGGTGAGATGGCCTTGATAATAATGCCCGAGCGTCGGAGAAATACGCTCGGGCTGTTTCTTGCGTAGTTCGTGAAGCAAGCGGACATTGCCCACGCCGCCGCAGGCCAGCACAAGCATCGTTACCGGAACACGCATGTCGCCATGCCCGTTGCTGAGCCGGACATCCGTAACCGCCCCCGTGGCGTCGACATCGATTGTCGTTGCGGATGTATCCGAAAGAAAATGTATCAAACGGGATTTTTCAATTCGCTCCCGGCATGTCACGCCAAGGTCCGGCTGGCTGCTCCACCACTCGATAGAGTCAAGATGGATATCTCCCGCCGGTGAAGCACCGACGCCCGGCGACAGAGCCGAAGCCCTGACATTCAGAAAGTGCAGGGCATCGGCATAATAGCGGCTTATACTCTCATGACCGATCGGCCACCCGGAATTGGGAACATGCGCACGCTCGAGAAAGTCAATGTCATCGAACGGCACGCAACGCCCGCCCCACAGTGACGTGGTCCCGCCAAGCCCTCCTGCCGTTGAAGAAGCCAGAGGCGCATGGTGGTGGTTTGTAATGCTGGCAAGCCGTCCATCATGACCATTTCGGCCCGCCTCCACCAGCAGAACACTTACGCCCTGTCTTTCGAGGGCAAAGGCAAGCGCGAGCCCGACCGGCCCCGCCCCAATAACGCAAACCTGAAACGATATCGAAGACGCGCCCGGATTGTATTCGACCATCACCCCTCGCTTCCACGGATCATTTCCACACTAACGGAAGGTGGGGGGTGCCTTGCAACGCCAAGTTTTCACCGTTCACTTCGCGCCACTCGCCCCCCGGGCGGGAGCGCCGTACAGGCTAGCCAGAGAGCTCGCGGGACGCAAACCCGAGTGCGAGAGAAGAGCTAATGCGGCAGCGGCTTCGGAACCATGCAGATGAAGAGCAATTTCAAAGCCGCGCCGTTCCAGCCAACGGGCCACGACCCGGGCGCGAGCTTCCAGCGGCTTATCTACGGGAACGGTGCGAGCGGCATCATTCACCGGCAACACACATGTCTGCCGCTGAGTTTCCGAAACGAAGCCAGCGTTAACCGTCGCCCCGCGCTCAGCCCGCGCAGAATTTTTTCTCGACATCGTGATTGCTAACTGGGGCAGCCCCCTTTCCACCGACTTGGGCGAAAGACAGTGCGGGGCGATTTCTCTTTCAATTTCAAACGGTCACGTTCCCCACACCCCACGCAAATCGCCCAAAGAATTATCAAAATCGCGACACGCGAAATCTTTAGGCACACCCGCTTGCGAAATCGAAAGCTTCGTGATTGTATAGACAACTTGAGGGCAGCAATAGAGGGTGGTCAAAAACCCCGGCTACAGAGGATTGTGTGCGTGATAACGTTCGATCAGGTCAGCAAGCATTATCGTGGCGCGACAACGGCTGTAGACAGGTTGTCGCTCACCGCGCCGACAGGAAAATTGACCATTTTCGTTGGCCCCTCAGGCTGCGGCAAGACCACATCGCTGCGCATGATCAACCAGCTGATCACGCCTTCGTCCGGGTCGATCCTTCTTGACGGCGAACCCACGGACAAGATGGACGTAGCGCTGCTGCGGCGTCGGATAGGGTACGTCATCCAGAACGCTGGTCTCTTTCCCCATCGAACGGTGGTGCAGAATATCGCGACGACAGCGCGCCTGAACGGCACCCCCAAGCAGCAGGCGCTTCGCACCGCGCACGATCTGCTGGAGCGCGTAGGACTGTCGGCTGCCTTTGCCGATCGGTACCCGTGGCAGCTATCCGGTGGACAGCAACAGCGTGTTGGCGTTGCCCGGGCTTTGGCGTCGGATCCGAAATTCATGTTGATGGACGAGCCCTTCAGTGCGGTCGATCCGGTCGTTCGCGCGCAGTTACAGGATGAATTCCTGCGTCTTCAGCGCGAAATCGGCAAAACCATCATCATGGTGACACATGATATCGACGAGGCACTGAAACTTGGGGACCAGGTGGCGGTGCTGCGCACCGGCGGTACGCTGGCGCAAATTGCCACGCCACAGGAGTTGCTTGCGCGGCCGGCGGATGAATTCGTCGCAGACTTCATCGGCCGCGATCGCGGCTACCGGATCCTCGGTTTCGCCGAGTTCAAGGAAGGCATTTCTCTCGGCAAGGAGCCGACGGCGCCCCTCGGCACCAGTCCCGAGTCACTCCGTCAGATTGCCACAGACCGTTGGGTCCTGATAACCGACGCCGCAAATCGTCCGCTCGGCTGGGTGGACGTTGAAAGCACCGGAAATACCGTGCGCGAAGGCGACCTTAATCTCAGCGGGACCCTCGCTGTCGAGGGGAGCAGCCTGCGCCACGTCCTCGACGCGGCGCTCAGTTCACCTTCAGGCCGGGGCGTTATTGTGAGGCCGTCCGGCGAACTCGTTGGCACTGTGACCTTGCCTGATGTTGTGGCCGCGATTGAGGCCGCGCGCAACGGCCGTCAGGGGACGAGGTCATGAGGTTCGACTGGTTATACCGCGAATCCGGCCGCATCGCCGAACTGTTCGCCTGGCACGTATGGCTTTCCGTCATCCCCGTTGTGATCGGACTCATCCTGGCGCTGCCCCTCGGATGGCTCGCGCAGCGGGCAGGTCTTTTTCGCTCTGCAATGCTCGGCGCAGCCGGGCTGCTTTACACCATTCCTTCGCTGGCGCTCTTCGTCCTTCTGCCGCTCGTGTTGGGTACACGCATCCTCGATCCTCTGAACGTCGTCGTCGCGCTGACGATCTATGCGCTGGCTCTTCTGGTGCGAACCGTCAGCGACGGACTGGAGTCGGTGTCGCCGGATGTTGTCCAGGCCGCAAATGCCATGGGGTATCGCCCCATGCACCGTCTGCTCTTCGTCGAACTTCCCCTCGCCGTTCCCGTGATTGCAGCGGGCCTGCGCGTAGCCGTGGTTTCGAATGTCAGCATCGTCTCGGTCGCGGCGCTCGTGGGGACACCCCAGCTCGGCCTGCTTTTCACACAGGGACTGCAACTGCGCTTTCTGACACCGATCATTGCAGGCATTATCCTGTGTATTGTTCTGGCGGTCCTTCTGGATGGCATTGTGCTTTTCATCGCGCGTCGTCTCACACCTTGGCAGGCTGGAGGTGCTGAAAGATGATCGACTGGTTTTCAAACCCGGCACACTGGACCGGCAATGACGGTGTCTTCGCGCTTATTGTGCAGCACCTGGTGTATAGTTCCATCGCCCTCTTTTTTGCGTGCCTGATCGGCCTGCCGGTCGGCCTCTATGTCGGACACACCGGCCGTGGCGTTTTCCTGATCGCCGGTCTTGCCAATGCCTTGCGTGCACTTCCGAGCCTTGGCCTGATCGTTCTGCTGGTAATCCTGTTCGGACCCGTCTTTTCGTCAGACATGGCCTTTATTCTCCCCAGCATCGTCGTTCTGGTGCTTCTGGCGGTGCCGCCCATCATGAATGGCACATATGCCGGCGTGGCGGCGGTTGATCCGGCCGCGGTCGATGCGGCGCGCGGCATGGGCAAACGCCCGCTCGACATTCTCTTCGACGTGGAACTGCCATGCGCACTGCCGCTGATCTTTTCCGGTCTGCGCAGCGCGACATTGCAAATCATTTCAACCGCAACGATCGCCGCTTACGTGTCACTCGGCGGACTGGGCCGCTTGATCATCGATGGGCGGGCGCAAAACGACTATTATCAGATGGCAGCGGGCGCCGTGCTTGTTGGCGCTCTGGCGCTGGCCGTCGACCTGACGATAGGCATCATCTCGAAGCTGACGATCTCACCCGGACTGACGCGCCGCCATTAGGCGCGACATGCCCGAAAGACCGACGCATTTTCACCCAGTAAAAAACAAGAGGAGCAGCTGCATGGCATTCAGGATTTTAAAAGCCGCTGGCGCATTGGCCTTCATGGCGCTTTCGGCGACCACATCGTTCGGCCAGACCGACCCGCTGGGCGCGGCTCCGGCGGCGCGAACGGACACCTCGACCATCATCGTCGGCTCTGCCGACTTCCCCGAAAGCCAGCTTCTGGCGACCATCTACGCCAAGGCGCTTGCTGCAAAGGGCATCAAGGTGGAGACGAAACTCAGCATCGGCAGCCGTGAGGTCTACATCCCTGCCCTGCTCGACGGCTCGATCGATCTCCTGCCCGAATATGCGGGTGCGACGCTGAGCTATCTCGACAAAAACGCCACCGCGCACGCACCGGCGGACGTGGCGGCTGCGCTCAAGGCCGCTCTGCCAAAGGGCGTGTCGATGCTGACGCCATCTGAAGCACAGGACTCGGACGGCGTCGCCGTGACACGCGCAACCGCCGAGAAATACAAGCTGAAGACAATTGCCGATCTGGCACCGGTCGCCTCAGAATTGGTGCTCGGCGGTCCGCCGGAATGGAAAACCCGTAAAGAAGGCATCATCGGCCTCAAGGACATTTACGGCCTGGAGTTCAAGTCCTTCAAGTCGCTCGATGTCGGCGGTCCCTTGACGCTGTCTGCGCTGGTGAACGATCAGGTACAGGCGGCAAACCTTTTCTCGACGGATCCCGCCATTGCCGCCAATGATCTCATCATTCTTGAAGATGTGAAGAACCTCTTCCCGGCACAGAACATCGTCCCGGTTATCGCGACGCCAAAAGTCAGCGATGTCGTAACAACGACGCTCAACGCCGTATCCGCAGCCTTGACCACCAAGGATCTCATCGTCATGAACGGTCGACTGGCCAATCATGACAGCTTCGACGTCGTCGCCGAAGAGTGGCTCACGGCCCACAAGTTGAACTGACCATCATTTGCGGGTATGGCACACCCATACCCGCATACATGCATTTCCCTATGTCAGACGCCGAGATTTCGGGCTGTGACGACCAAGCGACTTGGAACCCATGCACACGGTAAAGAAACAGGTCGAAAATCGGCAGGATGAAGCGGCAATTTCCCCGCCGCTTTACGTCAAACTCAAGGACTACGTTCGCAGCCGCGTCGAAACGGGCGAATGGTCGATCGGCCAGCGTGTACCATCGGAGAATGAACTGGTGGACATGCTCGGTGTCAGCCGCATGACCGCCAACCGGGCGCTGCGCGAACTCGCGGACGAAGGATTTCTGGTTCGTGTCCGAGGCAAAGGCTCGTTCGTTGCAAGTAAAAAGCGAACGTCCCAATTCCAAAGTGTTCCCAATATTGCCGACGAGATCAACCAGAATGGCGGCATTCATACGGCAAAGATCGTTCTGCTTCGCATGGAGACATGCGATGCCGAACTCGCCGAAGCGCTCTCTGTCGATGTGGGCGCGACGGTTGCTCATTCGATTATCGTCCACGCGGAAGATTCCGTCCCGATGCAGATCGAAGATCGTTTCGTAAACCACGGGATCGTCCCGGATTACGTCAATCAGGACTTCAGCACCAGAACGCCGAACGGCTATCTCACCGCCGTGGCACCGATCATCAGGGCTGAACAACATATCGAGGCCGTGACGGCGCAGCCTTGGGAATGCAAGCTTTTGGCGATCTCCAAAGCAGAGCCCTGCCTTCTGGTGCGACGCCGGACATGGTCTGACGTTGGCGTCATCTCGTCGGTGCGCCTGCTCTATCCCGGAAGCCGCTACCGCCTGTACAGCACCTGATACACAGGCAGGCGTACAAACCGGATCAGTCAATGGCAACACAATGTCGTCGTCTTCCGTCTAGACGGCGTTCCCCGAGGAGAACCTCATGACGGTCATGCTGGACAAGGCCCTGAGCTGGCACGATGTCGCCCTTGTGAGCCAAGGCGATCATCTCGTCCTTTCGGACGAAGCCTACCGGCGGATCGAAAGGGCAAGCCGAATTGTCGACGGCATCGTTGAAAATGGTATCCGTGCCTATGGCGTCAACACCGGTGTTGGCGCTCTGGCTGACACGGTGGTCGATCGCGCTGCCCAAGGAAAGCTTTCCCGCAGTATCGTTCTCAGTCACGCCTGCGGTGTCGGCCCATTGCTTGGCCGTCACGAGGTACGCGCAATCATTGCCTCACAAATAGCCAATTTCGCCCATGGTTACTCCGGTGTCCGCAGGAAGATCGTTGCCCATCTGACGAGGTTCCTGGAATGCGACTGTATCCCTGATGTGCCCTCAAAAGGGTCAGCCGGATATTTGATACATAATGCCCATATTGCGCTCGTGTTGATTGGCGAAGGCAGGGCAAAGCTCGGTGGCAAATCATTCAGCGGTCGGGACGCTTTGGCGGAAATGGGCCTTCAACCGCTCGTTCTTGGCGCCAAGGAAGGTTTGAGCCTCGTCAATGGCACGTCATGTGCGACGGGCCTCTCCAGTGTCGCTCTGGCACGCGCAGCACGGCTGCTTGATTGGGCGGATGCTATTGCCGCGCTGACGCTGGAAGCGGTCGGTTGCCAGATGTCGGCCTTCGGAGAAGCCGTGCTCTCGCTACGCTCCTCACCGGGCATGGCAACGGTGGGAAAAGCCCTCAGGACGCGTCTTGAAGGCAGCGGTCTCATCGAAGCGTCGCTTGGCAAGCGCACACAGGATGCCCTCAGCCTGCGCGCCGTTCCCCACGCGCATGGCGCCGCACGCGATGTGTTCGATAGCTGCGCGACCATCATCGACCGAGAACTGGCCTCCGTGACAGACAATCCGGCGCTCGCCGGGTCACCGGAAGAGCCCATCGTATGGTCGCAGGCTCACGCGGTGGCCCCGGCCCTTGGACAGGCAGCCGATAGTCTTGCCATCGCACTCTCCCAGATCGCGGCGATGAGCGAACGGCGGATTGACAGGCTCGTCAACCCTCTGGTGAGCGGGCTTCCTCCATTTCTCGCTTCCGATCCCGGCAGCCATTCCGGTTTCATGATCGCGCAATATACCGCAGCTGCGCTGTCCAACGAAAACCGGCGCCTTGCGGCGCCCGCTTCCACCGATGGCGGGCTGACCTCCGCTCTGCAAGAAGACTTCCTGGCCCATCCAACCGCCGCCGCCAACAAGCTCCTCGCAATTATCGAAAATGCCGAATATATCCTGTCGATAGAATGGATGGCGGCGACACAGGCGCATGATTTCATTCAATCCGTTGCGGCAAGGGCGCCCGGTACCGACGCGCTCTACGGCCTGCTCCGCACCCATGTCGCCCCTTACTCGGATGACCGGCCGCCCTCGGCGGACATCGAGGCTATCCGATCCCTTATGTCGCAAAACACGCCGCCAAACTGATATCAGGCGGCGCTACAGGCACATGCAAAACCGATTGACGGCCACACTGTTTCCAGCTTCTCCGTCACATCGCGAGTTTAATATCCATACCCTTAGCGCGGATGAAGGGCAGGCCTCTGCGCCGCGCGGTCCAGCCGACAACGTGAAGGCCTGCTGCTGCCGGCTCATATCGTTGGGCAATCATCCAGGATTTGCAATCAATCGCGGCAATATCGGCATCACCGTGGGCAACGGCAATCACCGAAGCGCGGTGCGAGCCAGTCTCAACCAGTTCCCGGAACATATCGAGGCCTTGACCGGCCGCCTGTAAATCGCGTTTGAGGCTGAGATAACCGGACAGGGACCGGTGCTCATTAAACGCCAGCCTTTTCTGACTGAAAAATCCGAGCGGCAGAATTGCCTCGCCTTCCTCGTACGGGGCGACGTCGTAGCCGCCTTCACCAATCCGGGCGATGAGGGCACTTGAGTAAAATGCACCCGCGCCGCCTGTGATCCCGTCATAATTGCCCTGACCGATGACCTCGACGTGTTCTTCGAGGCCAAGCTCCATAGGACCCCAGCATGTCTGGGAAACGAGAAGGTTTGGATGGCGCCACAAGACTGCGAGATCGAGGGAGAAAGGATCAAGCGTGGCAGGATCCGGAGCGATGACGGATCCTGCCGCATCACGAATGCCACCGGGAACGGGCGGCATATCTGAGTTGCGCCGGACAAGGCGCTCGGGAGCATCGATGCCTTGCGCAAGAAATCTTACGCGCATTCCCGCCCACACGGCATCGGTCTCAGCACGCAATTCCGGCCAGTCATACATCGGCAGCGCCGCTATCAAGGTCACGTCGAGGCGTCCGATCCCAAGAAATTATCGGGCATCACGTAGGCTACGAAATCAGTTGGCACATAGGTCACGGCCGTTGTTGCGGGAACCAATTCGGGCCGTCCCAATACGGGATGCACTACCGGCTCTTTCGCACGGAATGCAAAAGCGCGGAAAACCTCGAAGTAATTGGCAAAAACATAGCCCTCGTTCATCGTCTGCCATTCGGCGCGTCTGGCTTTATAAAGCGATGGCAGCTTATACCACGCCGCAGTCGGCAGCTTGTGATGCACGAAATGCAGGTTGTTGTAGAGAAACAGGGGGGCCAGAACGGAGTTCTCGACGATGATCGTCCGCCCGTCCGGCCGCTCGGCCCACTGGTGCTCACAATAGGAGCGGATGGCGATGATGGAAATGCCGAGATAGGCAGCGACACCGATATATTGCCAGAGCGGAATACCGCACAGCAGGGATATGGCCAGCAACGTGGGAATGAGACCAGCCATATGCAGAACCCAGGCATAGATGACCCGCCGGTCACCTTTGGCGATCTTTCGCCACTCCGATATCGTGAATCCGACGACCATCAGCGGCGGACCGATCAGAAGGCGTCCAATAAGCGTGTTGTTCCATCCGAGCAATGTCTTTAAAAATCCAGGCAAAGTCTCCCAGTCGCCCATGGCGCGGTAATAGCTTTCCGGGTCATCGAACGGGTCCGTCAGCCGCTCATCCGCATGGTGCTGCAGATGTGTCCGCTTGTAGCTGCGGTAGGGATAGAAAATCCCAAGCGGGGCAAACACCAGCGCTTCATTGAGCCTTGCGTTGCGGGTCGGATGCCCATGCAGCACCTCGTGCTGAAGTGATGAATGCAACGCGATAGCGATGCCCATCACGACAAGCGCTGCAAACGGATAAAGCGGATAGAGGACGTAACCAGCGCCGGCCCAGAGACCATAACAGACGATCAGCAATCCTA
Source organism: Agrobacterium sp. InxBP2 (assembly GCF_026191755.1). NCBI lineage: Bacteria > Pseudomonadati > Pseudomonadota > Alphaproteobacteria > Hyphomicrobiales > Rhizobiaceae > Agrobacterium > Agrobacterium sp. InxBP2. The sequence continues at coordinate 41,120 of NZ_JAINDY010000019.1, read as the reverse complement.
TTGTCGGCCACTCGATCCTGAGCGACTTCGGGCGAGGCCGGCTTACTGCGTTGGATTCACTAGCAATGTCACTCATAATATCCCTCGATTAGAATGTAATGAGAGATTTTCACCCCAGGGCGCGGTACACAACGGGATCATGGTTACCAACCGTTGATTTTGATCACAAAAAGTAGAATATTGTGACAATTGTAAACAATGAGGTGAAAAGTGGACAAGCGCGCGCTTTCCAACCTGTTTCGCATCAGGCTGACGGAGCTGGTTTCCCGCTCTGGATTAAGTCATTCGGCCTTTGCAGCCGAGATCGGGATCGACCGGTCGGCTCTGTCGCAGCTTCTATCAAGCGACTCGGCGCGGCTGCCGCGCGTTGAAACGCTTCTGAATATTGCCGAACGTCATTCCGTTTCACTGGACTGGCTGCTTGGCATTTCGCACGATCCGGGGCTGATGGGCGAACTGCGCCCGAGCTTCGAGATAGAGGAAGGTGGCGAAGACTACACCGACACCCTCCTGATGAAGTGGCATGCAGAGGCCGCGGGCTCCAAGATACGCTACGTGCCGGCCCGTATTCCCGACCTGCTCCGCACGCCACAGATCATCGCATTCGAGGCGAGATCCGCACATCAAAGCGTCAAGGCGCAAGCAAGCGAAACGGCATTCAGGCTCGATTACAATCGTCAACCCGGCACGGACATGGAAGTGTGTATGCCACGCGAGACACTTGAGGCCTTTGCCCAGGGGAGCGGCATGTGGCGGGGACTGAAAAGGGAGATACGTGCGGAGCAGCTTCAGTACATGTCAAACCTGATCAATGAACTCTATCCGTCGTTCAGATTGTTCCTGTTCAATGAGAAAGAACGGTTTTCTGTGCCCTACACGATCTTTGGATCGCAACGCGCTGCGATTTTCGTCGGCGGCATGTATCTCGTGCTGAACAATGCTGAATCCATCCGAAAGATGCAGCGGCACTTCGATGAGTTGATCCGCTTCACGCGTGTTCACGCGCATCAGACTGCCGACTTCGTCAGGACGCTCGAAGTTTCGTGAAGCGAGCCCTCGGCATCCGCCGTCCAGAAATCATCCGACACAAGGTCTGCAACGCCATCTAAATCCGGACTGAGCCGCCGCGTCGTTCACGCTATACCCGCCTTTGGGATCATCCTCATACGCTCCGGCTGCTTCCGCCGTTCCGGGGCTCTTCCTGTTCTCACAATACCGGGCGCGTCATCCGCCTCAGTGAGATCGCCATATTCGCGGACAACAATGGTGACGGTTGCCTGATGCCCACGCGGCGCGACCGGAACTTTCGTTGGTGGCGAAGGTTGGGGCAGGACAATATTGCTTCACACCTCAAAGGGAGAATGAAATGGGCACCGATCGCGAGGAATGGATTTCGAAGCGCGCTTACGAACTGTGGGAGCAGGCCGGTCGTCCGGAAGGTCAGGACGAAGAGCAGTGGCATGCCGCAAGTGCCGAGTGGGAAAGTGAATTCGGTCCGGTCGACGCCCCGGTCCCGGACGGCGCAGCGGAGGAAAACCTGTCACCGCAAACGTAACAGAAGCTCGATTTCACCACAAAACTGCCAGACTGTTCAGGAGCGGCGCAACGTCCTGAACAGTCGCTCATCTCCGGGGCGATAATACCAGCGCCCGTCGGTCTTTGTCTGTTCCGGCCGACATCGGATAACTCACTCGCGAAACCGAATGGCCCATGCCTCTGGCTGCAAGATTGTCGCCATACGGGAGGGAACGTTCCTGACGCATTTGTGTTTCTCATGCGACGAAAACACCGCGTCTCCACTCACCCGCAAGATCCCACCCGTTTTCCAGAGGCATCCATGATCAGCAGAAACTCCCGTATTCTCGCCGGTGACCACCGTCAACTCGGCGCGACTGTGGACCGAGATGGCGTGAATTTCGCGCTGTTCAGCGCCCATGCGGAGCGGGTGGAACTCTGCCTGTTTTCAAGCGATGGGACCGCGGAGATTGAACGCCTCGAGCTTCCAGAATACACCAACGAGGTCTGGCACGGCTATGTACCGGGCCTGAAAGAAGGCGCACTTTACGGTTACCGCGTTTACGGGCCGTTCGAACCCGAAAGCGGGCACCGGTTCAACCCTAACAAGCTTCTGCTCGATCCCTATGCGCGCGAAGTCGTGGGCGACATAGAGTGGGGGCAGCCGCAATTTGCTTACGTGACAGACAGTCCGGACAAGGACTTGTCCTTCGACGACACTGACAGCGCGCCGTTTGTGCCAAAGGCTCGCGTGGTCGCCAGGTCCGACGCGCCGAGGGGTCAACAGCGCCCCGACGTCCCCTGGTCGAAGACAATATTTTATGAGACCCACGTCAAGGGTTTCACGCAGCTTCACCCCGCTGTTCCGGAAGCTCTCCGAGGCACATTTGAGGGCCTTGGGGAGAAAGAGATCGTCGACTACGTCAAAAGTCTGGGGGTTACCTCCATTGAGCTGCTCCCGGTACATTGGTTTCCGGACGACGCCCATTTGCTGGAAAAAGGTCTGAAAAACTATTGGGGATATAATACGCTTGCCTTCTTCGCTCCGGCGAACCGCTACATGGGTCCGCGGGGCATCCAGGGCTTTCGGGACATGGTTCGCGCTTTTCATGGTGCCGGGATCGAGGTCATCCTGGACGTCGTCTACAATCACACCGCCGAAGGCAATGAGATGGGACCAACCCTCTCTTTCAGAGGCATCGACAACTTCTCCTATTATCGCACAATGCCGGACGAGCCGCGCTACTACATCAACGACACCGGCACCGGAAACACGGTAAACACTTCCCACCCGCGCGTTTTGCAGATGGTTACGGACTCGTTGCGCTACTGGGCGCAGGAGATGGAGATCGACGGGTTCCGATTTGATCTCGGCACGATCCTGGGACGCGAGCCGGAAGGGTTCGACCAGCGCGGCGGATTCTTCGATGCCGTCGGGCAGGATCCCGTGCTGTCACGTCTGAAGCTTGTTGGAGAACCATGGGACATTGGGCCAGGCGGCTATCAAGTCGGTGGGTTTCCGCCAGGCTGGGCCGAGTGGAACGACAAGTACCGCGATACCGTGCGGGATTACTGGAGAAACAGGGATGGCACGACCAGGGATTTCGCGGCCCGTATCCTCGGCTCCGGCGATGTTTATGACTTGCGCGGCCGTCGTCCCTGGTCCGGCGTAAATTTCCTGACAGCGCATGACGGCTTCACGCTCAACGACCTCGTTTCATACAACGACAAGCACAATGAGGCGAACGGCGAGGATAACAAGGACGGTCATGGGGACAACCGAAGCTTTAATTTTGGCGTGGAAGGACCATCCGATGACGAGGGAGTGATTACTCTCCGCGACCGTCAGAAGCGAAATTTTCTTGCGACGCTTTTTCTTTCTCATGGAACACCGATGCTTCTGGCTGGCGACGAGTTTGGCCGCAGCCAGATGGGCAACAACAATGCCTACTGCCAGGATAACGAACTGAGCTGGGTGCATTGGGAGGATCTACCCGCAAGCGCCGCACAACTGCGCGATTTCGCCCGCAGATTGATTTCGCTGCGTCACGAACATTCGATTTTGAGGCGCGACGACTGGCGCGACGGAATGGTCATAACGTGGTACAACCCGGCGGCCAGCGAGCAGACCCGGGAGCAATGGGATGATCCCGGCGCCACCACCATCGGGCTGCGTGTTGGCCGCGATCACGATGAGGAAGAAGGTTGGGATGATATCCTCATCCTGTTCAATCCCCATGACGGGTCCGTTCCATTCGCTCTTCCGGAGGTAAGCGGAGGATGGGTGGAAGTCCTCACGACAGTCGATCCCGAAGCGACTGACCGAAAAATCGAAGCCGCCGAATATGTTCTGATCGACCGTAGCCTCGTGCTATTGCGTGCGGGAAAACAACCTTAAAGCGGAATAAGAGCGCTTCGCAGGATAGTATCCTGTTTGGGGCCGGCGCCGGCCCACCGGGACCGCAGGTCGGAGGAGAACCAGAACGACGCAGCGGTGCTCCAAAAATGTCAAGGCCGGAGCACCGTAGCGGCTGGCCTGACAAAACTCTTGCGCCCCCGCTTGAAACCCATGACCGGCTCGCCCAACCCGCCGAAGACCTCGGTCTCGTCTTCGCCTTCCATTACGAGGATGTCGGCCATCGCGCCGACAACCAGCCCGTAACCGTCGATCCGCATCAGCCGGGCTGCATCCTCCGAGACGAGATCCAGGCAGGCCGCGAAATCCTCCGGCCCGAGATGCATCACATTGGCGTAGAGATTGGCCATGCGCAGAAGTGAACAGTCGCCAAAGGGCGTGAACGGGTTGAGTATGTTGTTGCTGGCGATCGATGCCGTGACACCCCGATCCTTGAGGATATGCACGGGTGCTATGCCTCGCACGGCGCGAAAACCGGCTTCCCGGCCGTTCAGATAGAGATCGGTCGAAGGCAGCGCCGTTACCGCGACGCCCGCTTGGAACAACCGCGCGACCCGACGTTCAAATATTGCTTCGTTCATGGTTGCAAGCTTTGTCACGTGGCCGACAGCCACCCGCCCGCCCCAACCGGCCTTTTCCGTCCGATCGCAAATCTCCTCAAGATGCCCCCAGCTTGGATCGAGGTCAAAGTCCAGATGGAAATCCAGGTCCACGTCATGTCGCGCGGCCAAGGCGAAAAGCCGTTCCATCTGGCCGGACGGATCGCTGTCGGTATAGGGGCAGCCGCCGAGAAGGTCCGCACCTTCGACAAGCGCCTGTTCGAGCAATTCCTCCGTGCCCGGATCATTGGTCAGCCCTTCCTGCGGAAACACGCAGATGGAAAGATCAAGTGCAAAAGCATAATCCTGTCTCAACCGCTTCATCGCCTCGAAACTGCGCAAGCCCGCCCGCGGATCAACCTCCACATGGGTGCGCATGTGCATCGTACCCTTGCCAATTGCCATCTCTATCGTCCGGGCTCCGCGGGCATAGACGTCCTCGACCGTATAGTCCCGCTTCAGACGGGCAACCGCGGCAATCGCGCCCTTCAGCCCGCCTCCTGCATCGCTGCAACGGCACAAGAGGCACGACTTGTCGAGATGAACATGGGTATCGACGAAACCCGGCAGCACCAGCCTCCCACCGACTGCCTCATCCTTCCGGCCTGCTCCCGTCGCGATCTGACCAATAGCGGCAATGCGGCCATTGGTGACGCCTATATCCTGCAGCGCGGCGCATCCGTTCACGCGTGCATCGCGCAGCACAAGATCGAAGGATTCTTGAAATGACATATTGCAACTCGACGGGTAGTTTGCGTAACAATAACTGTATGCACTTTTGAAGAAACATTCGCAACAGATTTGGAGGTTCCCATGAACGAGGCAACAGAACGCGATCTGCAATCGGTGAAGGATTATCTCGCTGCTTCAATGGCGCGCGATCCTGCTCGCGCCGCGACCTATGTCGCCCCGGGCTTCATCTGCCGCTTTACCGGCAATCGGCTTTTTGACACACCGAGCGGCCCAACCGACTTCAACGCGGCTCGCTATAAATGGGTGAAGAAGCGTATCGAGCGTTACGACGTCGTGCCTGGCGAAACGGAAACCATCATCTATAGCCTCGGCTATCTCTACGGCGAATGGCCGGACGGCACCCCTTTCGACAACAACCGATATATCGACCGATTCACCGTGCGTGACGGCCTGATCCTGGATACAGACGTCTGGAACGACAGCGCCGAATGGATACTCGACCCATCCGTCGCCCGCTAAACGTCAGAGGAGCCCGGCTCCTTTCAGTCTGCATAAGGCGCCAGGATATCCATCAGGTCGCGTGGCTTGGCGCCTGAGCTTTGCAACAGCGCCCGCGAGGCAACCGCCTCGAGATGCTCGACCATCATCGCCTCAGCCTTCTCCGCCGGCCCGGTGCGGATCACCTCGATCAGGTCAAGATGCTCGCTGACCGCGCAGTCGGAGGAGTGTGGCCGCCCGAAGGCAGCAAGCGACAGGCCTGCACGATAACAGATTTCCGTGACATATCGGATCAGGATAGGCTTGCCGGTCATCTCTGCCAGAAGCACGTGGAAGTCTGTGGCGAGGCGGATCGAAGCGCCTTCAGGCCCGTGCCGGGCCTCATGCTCGGCCTCAACGATTGCCCTCAGCTGCTTGGCCTGCGCGTCCGTCAACTTGCCCGCGAGACGTCTCACCACCTGCTTTTCCAGATCAAGGCGGATGTCAAAAATATCCCGTGCATCCTCGAAGGATGGCGTAGCGACCACGGCGATACGGTTTCGCCGAAGGTCGATGAGACCTTCGGCCGCAAGCTGGCCGAGCGCGTGACGGGCAATAGTGCGACTGACACCGAACCGCTCACCGAGCGCATCCTCCGGCAGCCGGTCACCCGGCTGCAGCGCCCGCTCGATGATGGCACGGCGCAGAGCCGTACAAATCGCTGCGACGCGATCCCCTTCACCTCTTACCGAACGTTTACTGCCGGTCATTGCCAACCCTCTTCTACGGCCAATCGATAAGCGAGGCGACGGGGAAAATCAACTCGGCGCGCTGCCGCATTTAAATGCAAGGCAAATCAAAAATGCCCAAAACACATGCATACAATTAGTGCATTCATTTTACACGCCGGAGATATCGCATGCAGAACAAGACAATTGAACATGCATGTATGTTGGCACGTATATTGCATACAGTTATCGAAACGCTTTCACGGTGACCTAATGCTGACTGTGCCTAAACTGACGACATCCGCCGCTCCCGCCGTGGAGCTCTCGCAAGCCGCGGTTTCCTTCGGCCGCAAGGAACAGGCAGTCGTTGCGCTGCAAGAGACGAATCTGCGCATTGCCGACGGGGAATTTGTGGCACTCGTCGGCCCCTCCGGCTGCGGCAAGTCAACGATCATGCGGCTTACCGCCGGCCTGCTGCAGCCGACCAGGGGCGCGGTCATCGTTGGCGGGCGAGAAGTTGGCGCCAAGGCGCTACGCATCGGCATGGCCTTCCAGAACCCGACCATGCTTCCCTGGCTGACGATAGAGCGCAACGTGATGTTGCCACTCAAGATCGTGAAGCCGTTCCGTGCCGAATACCGAGCGAAGAAAAACGGTGAATTCCGCGACCGGGTCCGCGCCTTGCTTGCAGATGTCGGCCTGGACAAGTTCGCCAGCCATTACCCATGGCAGCTCTCCGGTGGAATGCTCCAGCGCGCCAATCTCTGCCGAGCGCTCGTTCACGAACCCAGCCTGCTTCTGCTCGACGAACCCTTTGGCGCGCTCGATCAATTTACCCGCGAAGAACTATGGGGCACGATGCAGTCGCTCTGGATGAAGCGCAAGCCGACCGTCCTGCTCATCACCCATGACCTGAAGGAAGCAGGTTTCCTGGCATCCCGCATCTGCGTCATGAGTGCGCGGCCCGGTCGCATTATCGATGATAGCCCCGTCGATTTCCGGCGCCCCCGCACAATCGAAATGACCTTCGAGCACGATTTCGTCGCGCTCAACCAGCGCCTGCGCGAACTCATCATCGATGCCCGGTCTGACACCGCCATCCAGGGAGCCTGACCCATGACCTACGAATTGCGCCGCCGCTTCTGGGCCGCCGCTCTCATCCTCGCGTTCTTCGTCCTTTGGGAAATCCTCTGTATCGCCTTGCAGGTGTCCGATCTCGTCGTGCCTCGTCCAAGCCAGGTCTTCCAGACGCTGGTCGAGCGCTTTCCGATCCTCGTGCCACATATAATACAGACACTCTGGACGACGATGGTTGGCTTTGTCCTCGGAGTGGCGGTCGGCGTTGCCATTGGGGCTGCAATCGGCGTGTCGCGCGTGGCTTACGATACGGCTTACCCTTTGTTGATCGGTTTTTCGTCGATCCCCAAGGTAGCGGTTGTGCCAATCTTCGTTCTGTGGTTCGGCTCCGGCTCCGTGCCGGCAATTCTCACTGCGCTCGCCATGTGCTTCTTCCCGATCGTCGTCAACATCGCTACCGGCCTTGCAACGACAGAGCCGGAGCTGGAGGACGTGCTTAAATCGCTGGGCGCAAGCAAGCTCGACATCCTCTGGAATGTCGGACTGCCGCGCACGATGCCCTTCTTTTTCGCCTCGCTGAAGATCGCCGTCACCTTCGCCTTCGTCGGCTCTGTCCTGTCGGAAACCGTGGCCTCCAACCGCGGGATCGGCAATGTCATGATGTCGGCTTCGTCCAATTTCGATGTGCCGCTGGTCTTTGCTGGCCTTTTCATCCTCGCCCTTCTGGGTGTGCTTCTCTACGTCGCCTTCTCCCTTATCGAGGCACGCGTCACGGGCTGGGCCGCCCGCGGCCAGGATTTCACTGCCGCCTGAACATCTACTCAAAACAAATGGAGCCAGACATGCTGAAGAAACTGATCTCGACTCTTGCACTTAGCCTTTGCCTCGGCGGTGTCGCCCGGGCTGACACGGATATCAAGTTCACCCTCGGCTGGAAGACGCAAGGCTCGGACGCCCCCTTCCTGCTCGCCTTGCAGAAGGGCTACTTCAAGGACGAGGGCCTCAATGTCACCATCGATCAGGGCGAGGGTTCGGCGGCAACGGTCACGCGTATCATGTCGGGCGTCTACGATGCCGGCTTCGGCGATATCAATGCCATCATCCAGAATGCCGCCACACGGCCGAACGACGTGCCCGTCATGGTCTACCAGCTTTGGAGCAAGCCGCCCTTCGCCATCGTCAGCAAGAAGGAAACCAACATCACCAAGCCGGCCGATCTGGAAGGCAAGAAGCTGGGCGGTGCGCAGGGCACACCTACAACTCGCCTCGTCAACGTGCTGGGTACGATCAACAAGGTTGACATGACCAAGGTCGCGATCGAGAACATGGGTCCCAACCTGCAGGAGCCGATGCTCATCAAGGGCGATATCGACGGCGCCCTCGTGTTCAACATCACCAGCTGGTTCAACCTCATCAATAATCGCCAGGACCCGGCAAAGGACTATAACTGGCTGTCCTTCGGCGATTATGGCCTTGATCTCTACGCCAACGGCATGATGGTGTCGCAGAAACTCGTCAGGGAAAACCCGAAAGCGGTGGAGGGACTGGTACGCGCGGTGAACAAGGCCACCAGGGAAATCGCCGAAAATTCCAGGGCAGGCATAGAGGCCGTGTTGGCCTACGACAATCTTGCCAAGGAAGAACTCGAACTTGCGCGCATGAAATTCTCCTACGAGAACCTGATCATCTCGCCGGAAGTCGAAAGGCTCGGCCTCGGCGACGTTGATGACGCTCGTCTTGCGCGTTCGATCGATATCGTGGCCGAAGGCTATCAGCTGCCTTCCAAGCCAAAGCCCGAACAGGTATTCACCCGCCAGTTCCTGCCGTCCCTGGACGACCGCCAGCTCGCCTACAAGATCGACTGAGCGAGCCACGATGTGCATCCCTGGCCGGAAGTTTCCGGCCAGTCCGTCAAGAGAGGAAATATCATGTCGCTACCTGTGCCGGAAGCTGCCCTGCCGGGAATGGTCACCAGTCCACATCCCCTGGCTAGCGAAGCCGGCGCAGCGGTACTAAGACGTGGCGGCAATGCTACCGAGGCGGCCGTTGCGATCGCTGCGGCACTTGCGGTGGTGATGCCGCATTTTTGCGGTCTGGGCGGCGATGCCGTATGGCTGGTCGCCGACAAGCAGGGCCTCTGCCGGTCCTTTCTGGGAATAGGTCAGGCCGCGGCGGTCCTTCCCGACTATCAGACGGCAATCCCGCTGCGCGGCCCCTCTTCCATGATAACGACCGCCTGCGCGGTAGATAGCTGGGGTCATGCCCTGGCGTTTGGACAGCAGCATTGGCAAGGCCGCGAGCAGCTTTCCGATCTTCTGATGCCCGCAATAGCTTTTGCGGAAAGCGGATACCAGCCGGGCAACACACAAGATTTCTGGCTTGAATTCAGACGCCCCGAAATAGCCCAATGGCCGGGTTTCGCAGCCGCGTTTGATCATCCAGCAAGCATGGGCATTTTCACGCAACGTCCGCTCGCTCGAACCCTTCGGCACATCGCCGAGCATGGCTATCGGTCGTTTTATGAGGGAGAGTTGGCGCGCCGCCTTGGAGAGGCGATGGCTTCGCTGGGCTCGCCGATCACTGCTGTCGACTTGCAGCTCACCCGCACCCGCGATGCGGAACCCGTGTCGCAGGACTATCGCGGCGTAACGCTTTTCGCCCCGCCCCCGCCGACGCAAGGGGTTTCCACACTTGCAATCCTTGGCATTCTGTCCCGGCTGGATTTGGCGTCACTACCGCCATCAAGCACAGCGCGTTACCATCTTTTGGTTGAAGCCGTGAAACAGGCGTTCCTCGATCGCGAGCACATCGCCGACGCGGATTTCGCCGACGGCCACTCTCCCGGCTTTCTTGACCCAACCCGGCTTGAGAAGAAAGCTCAGGCCATCGACCACGAGCGGGCGCTCGAATGGCCTCATGCTTACCAGCATGGTGACACGGTCTTCTTCGCGGCAACCGACGAGCAGGGGCGCTGTGCAAGCGTGCTTCAGAGCACATATTTCGACTGGGGCAGCGGCGTGGTCGTTGGCGACACCGGCGTCATCTGGCAGAACCGCGGCGCGGCGTTTTCGGTTGCAAGCGGCCATCCGAACGCCATAAAGCCTGGAAAGCGGCCCTTCTATACCCTCAACCCGGGCATCGCGTTCAAGGATGGATCCCCCTATTTGCTTTACGGAACGCAAGGGGCAGATGGCCAGCCGCAAACATTGTCGCTGGTGCTCACAGGCCTGCTCGACTACGGCATGACGCCCGAACAGGCTTTGGCACAACCTCGTTTTCTGCTTGGCAAGACATTTTCCGACGTGCATCACAGCCTGAAAGTCGAGCAGTCGCCTGACGCGAACATTATCGGGGGACTGACTGCGCTTGGGCATGACGTCTTGCCACTGCCGGCACTGTCGCCGATTTTCGGACAGGCGGGCGTCATCTGCATCCAGGATCAAGAAACGATTCTTGGATCCCACGATCCACGTGGTGAAGGCGTTGCCATGTGTGTTTCCACCGATCGAAAATCAGCAACGTGGTTTCCGTGATCAAGCAGCAGCTCTCATGGCGTCCTCCTTGGTCTCAAAGAGTATCGAATGGTTTTCCTGCCCTCGGCGCGATTTTCGTGAAGAGCAAATCCTGATCTTGCCACTGTTCTTCGAAACTCGTGATTGAGCGGGCGCTCATTTCGGGCTCGAGCGCACCCAGTTCTACCGCCGTATCCGTCGATATCGAGCGGAGTGTTCACTGCGTTGCTCCAAAGCAGGTCTGTAGCATCTGGCCATTGCTTTCGCGTCCACGCGCAAAGGCCGCGCGGAGCGCGTTTCGCCGTCGAAACCGTCGCGTTCAGACCGCGCTGGCTATACGGGACAAGACGACGCTCCTCGGCGGTTTTTGCACGCCGGACGAGTTGGTCAATCCAATTCAAAACAGTTTATGCCACTCCTTGCATTACTGGTGGACGGATATCGTGTATTTCTGGGGAAAGTCGGTGAAGGAGGGAATAATGCGGGTCAAAGCAGCTGTGTTGCAGAGGATGAATGTGTCTCCTCCTTACCGCGAAAGCAGGCCTCTTGCGATTGAGGAAATCGAACTTTCGCAGCCCGGCCTCGGCGAAGTCCTCGTTCGCATCCGCGCCGCCGGCCTTTGTCACTCCGATCTTTCCGTCATCAACGGTGACAGGCCCCGGCCAATGCCGATGGCGCTGGGGCACGAGGCAGCCGGCGTTGTCGAGGCCCTTGGGGATGGGGTCCGGGACCTCGAACCGGGTGATCACGTCGTAATGGTCTTCATGCCGAGCTGCGGGCATTGTCTGCCTTGTGCGGAAGGTCGGCCAGCGCTTTGCGAACCGGGTGCTGCGGCCAACGCAGCAGGAACACTTGTCGGCGGCGCGATGAGGCTGAATTATCGCGGTCAAGCCGTCCATCATCATCTCGGGGTATCCGCTTTTGCCGAATATGCCGTCGTTTCGCGCAATTCACTTATCAAGATCGACCGCGACCTGCCATTTGTGGAAGCCGCGCTTTTCGGCTGCGCGGTTCTGACAGGCGTGGGCGCAGTCGTGAATACGGCTGAGATAAAGGCCGGCTCAACCGCCGTCGTCATCGGGCTGGGTGGCGTTGGTCTTGCCGCGGTGCTGGGAGCCCGGGCGGCTGGCGCCAGCAAGATCGTCGCCGTCGATCTTTCAGAGGAAAAGCTGGCGCTTGCTGGTGAACTTGGTGCGACAGCAGTGGTGAACGGACGCGATGAAGATGCCGTCGAACAGGTTCGACAGCTTACCTCCGGCGGCGCTGACTATGCATTCGAGATGGCCGGTTCCATTCCCGCTCTCGAAAATGCCTTCAGGATGACCAAACGCGGCGGCACGACCGTGACCGCAGGCCTGCCGCCGCCGTCCGCGACCCTGCCGGTGAACATCGTGCAACTGGTTGCCGAGGAGAGGACACTCAAAGGCAGCTACATCGGCACCTGTGTGCCCGTCCGCGATATTCCGCGGTTCATCGCGCTTTACCGTGATGGGCGGCTGCCGGTGAACCGTTTGCTCAGTGCAAGGCTCAAGCTCGAGGATATCAACGAAGGTTTCGACCGCCTGCATGACGGAAGCGCCGTACGCCAGGTCATCGAGTTCTAGGAGCTGCGACGGGATGCCACTGCCACCGAGATCGCTTCGGAAACCCGGGCGACAAGCCCGGATCCGCTAATTTGAAGACACGCCATCCGATGATCCTGACAGCCCGCATCGCAGAGCACGATCTCATGCCCTTCGATCTGCTTCGTCAGCAATATTTCCCGCAGGACCGGAATTTCCTGCGGGCGCATCTGACGATGTTTTACCGCCTGCCGGGCGAATATGTTGATGTAATTGGCGAGAGCCTTCGATCCATTGCGAAAGGTACCAGCGTGATTTCGGCCCAAGTCAGCGGTGTCCGTCACCTCGGTGCTGGCGTCGCGTTCACGATCGAAAGCGCGACGCTGAGCTCGGTTCGTGGTGCCCTGCGGAGCGATTTCGTCCAATGGCTTGGCTCTCAAGACATGCAGGCGTGGCGACCGCACATCACGGTTCAAAACAAGGCTTCGCGAGCGAAGGCGAACGAGCTTTATCGCACGCTTGCAGATGGCTTCTCGCCCCACGACATCACGATTGTAGGGCTTGACCTGTGGAGATATCTCGGTGGCCCCTGGGAAAGGGAGGCCACCGTGCCGTTCACCGATTGATACGCTGCGGCGAAGATTCCGATTGTCTCAAACCATAAAGGGCGGACGTTTCAGGCTGCCGCGATCAGACGCGTTGCCGGCCGGGTGGCGGAAAGCTGAGGGCCGAGCGCGAGACGTGCCGCCTCATAGGCGTGCCATAGCTCGACATCCCTGAGCGCGGGAATGGTGCTGGTTTCCCCCTGATCGAGCCCGGCCAACGCGGCATCGACCATATCCTCGGCCTGCATGACGATCTCGTTGGGAAGATGTTCGACCGGCAGGCCTCCGATTGCCCAGAAGTCGGTCCGGGTGGCACCGGGCAGGACGGCCTGCGCCCGGATGCCACGGTCCGCGAGTTCGTGATTGAGCGATGTGGTAAACGCCTGCACAAAAGCCTTGGTACCACCGTAAACGCCGTTGAGCAGTTCTGGCGCAACCGCAACGATCGAAGCGATATTGATCACCGTGCCGCCGCCGCGCGCCACCAGGCCTGGCACTGCCGCGTATGTCAGGCGCATCAAAGCGGTCACGTTGAGCCGGACCATGGCTTCCATGCGATCGACATCGCTTTCCAGCAGCGTCGTGTGGGTGCCGATACCGGCGTTGTTGACCAGCGCCGTGATGTTGGCGTCTTCACGCAGCACTTTTTCAACGCGGGCAAGATCGGCCGTATCGCCCAGATCGGCGGCAAGCACTTTAACCACACGATCCGTCTTGTTCGATATCTCAGAGGCGAGCGACTGCAGCTTGTCCCCGTTTCGGGCTACAAGGATCAGGTCATAACCGCGCGCGGCTAGACGGTCAGCGTAGATCGCGCCGATGCCGGTTGAGGCGCCGGTGATAAGTGCAGTTCCCTTTGTGGTCATTGGTCTGTTCCTTGTTCGGGGGAAAGCGCCATCGCTTTCGACACGGACGTTATGGACCAGATGACATTTGTCCGATATGACGTATAAACTACGTTTTTAAGACACAGGATAGGAGGAACGGGTGCCTCATATTTCCATGGTGCTGACGCCGGGTTTCCAGTTTCTCGCGCTGGGCGTCCAAGCTGCTTTCGAGTTGGCCAATGTGTTGAGGGATGAAGCCTATTATACGCTCTCGATCACCTCGGTCGAAGGTGGCCCTGTCATGTCGTCCAGCGGTTTTTCCGTACCGACCACAAAACTCGATGAGGTGGGACAGGTGGATACACTGCTTCTTCTGGCAGGCCTCCTTCCGCCTCCGCAGCAGGATGAACCAACGCTTGCCACCTTGCGCGCAATGGCCAGGGCATCGCGGCGGGTCGCAGGGCTCTGCACCGGATCGTTTCTGCTTGGGCAAATGGGATTTCTCGACGGACGGCGCGCAACCACCCACTGGTCCTATGCGCAGGAGATGCGCAGGTCCTTCCCAAAGGTGCGCGTTGAAGACGATCGCATCTTCATCAACGAGGGACCGGTCTGGACATCGGCCGGCCTGACCGCCGGCCTGGATCTCGCAGTGGCACTGATCGAAAAAGATCTGGGACGCGATGTGGCAGGCGCGATAGCCCGAAGACTTGTAATGCATCATCGCCGTGCCGGCGGTCAGTCGCAACATTCTGAATTGCTTCAACTTGCACCCAGCAGTGACCGCATCCAGAAGACGCTGATCCATGCGAAGACACATCTTGCCAACCCTTTGACCGTCGAGGAACTGGCTGAGGTCGCGGCACTCTCGCCCCGCCAGTTCAGCCGTGCGTTTCATGCCGAAACCGGCCAGACACCCGCCAAGGCCGTGGAGCAAATCCGCCTTGAGGCAGCTCGCCTGATGATCGAGGAGACCCGGCACCCGATGGATCAGATCGCGCGCGAAAGTGGCTTCGTCGATCTTCGGCGCATGCGCGATGCCTTCATGCGGCAGTATGGACAACCGCCGCAAACCATCAGGCGGCTTGCAAGGACCGCCTGATTAGATAGTCTGAAGAGAGATAAGTGCCCTTTCCCCCCGGGTGAAACCCCGGACGCTTTAGAGCCGAGTTCAATAACCGGTCATTTCCAGGTAGCCTCGTCCCGAGGCCGTTCCCGTAAATTCGACTGGTCCCTCCCAGTAAGGGGTCGAGGTCGCCATCCATGCCTGCTCGTTCAGCGCCGTCGTTTTGATGTCGAGACCCCGGCTTGGAATCTTCAGGTTCCATTCCACCGGAACCGCCTTGCCGTTCACCGTTGCGGTCCGCAAGGGCGAAATCTGTATCTCCCGGGGATCGACCGGCGAGGTCGTGCCATCGGCCGAAATCCAGTTGGCAGACGTATAACCTCCCTCGTCATCTCTCAGCCTGAACGCCATCATCTTTTCGCCGGATGCGAGGTGGAGGGAAAACCAGTCCCATCCCGTCTGATTGGAAGCGAGGGGCTGGGATGACCACTCACGATCGAGCCAGGCTTTGCCTGTCACCTGCAGGAGCCGGCCCTCAAGAACGACGTTGCCGCTGACCTCGTAGAAGGGCTGGGAATAATAATAGCTGGCCTGCCCGGCGGCTGATTTGACCGAAAAGCCCCTGTCCCCCTGAAGAACCAACGGGCCGTTTGCCTGAAGTTTGAGCTGATAATGGAAACCTTTGCCGTTGGCGTTCAAGTCAATTTTATCGAGAGGGTCGGCATGTCCGGTCACTGCCGTCTTCATCTCCCAATTATCTATCCACGCCTTAAAAGGAGCGACCCCGACACCCCCCTGTC
Source organism: Agrobacterium sp. InxBP2 (assembly GCF_026191755.1). Classification (NCBI taxonomy): domain Bacteria; kingdom Pseudomonadati; phylum Pseudomonadota; class Alphaproteobacteria; order Hyphomicrobiales; family Rhizobiaceae; genus Agrobacterium; species Agrobacterium sp. InxBP2. Next base: position 25,243 of record NZ_JAINDY010000019.1, on the reverse strand, counting down.
CAATGCCGCCGCGCGCCAGTCTTTCGGCAACATAATGGCGGCTGGCGGTTGTCACGGCGGCGTGGCCCAGCCAGATCTGCGGATCCGCCCATCCTGCCCGCTCGCCGGGCTGGAGCGCCGAACGAAAAAGCGTCCATTGAGCCCCTAGCTGCTCACCGTCGGCGGTCTGGAGATTTGCGGTGACGTACCACCATTCGATCCTGAAGTCCGGATGCGGCCCATGCTCCCGTGGAAAAACCAGCGGCACCCCTCGTCGTGGAACGCTGAAGCCTTCCGCATTTGACCCCAGTCCGGCGAAACCCTGCGCTACCGATGCCGCCGGCGCGAGAAGACAACAGACGAAAAAAAGACGAATGATGGGCCTAGCGTTCATTGGCAAATATCCTGAGAAGGTCCGTGGGTGTCGTTTTCGCCAATCGCCGGACCGGGATCAAAACCGACATGATGGCGGCCACGAGGGCGACAAGGCCCAGTTTCAGCCATTCCATCGGGAAGAGGATCATCGGCAGCCGCCATCCGAACGCTTCCACATTGATGATCACGAGGAGAACCCAGGCCAAAACAAGCCCGACGGGAATGGCGGCCACGAAAGTTATGAACCACAAAGCGAGTGTGCGGATAAACTCCAGCCACGCCAGATCACGACGGCGAAGTCCGAGCGCCCAGACCGGGGCCAGTTGCGGCAACCGGAGTGAGGCGAGCGTCAAGAGGCTTGAAAACATCGCAAAACCGGCAACGCCGAGCGTCAGGACGTTCAGGGCGCCCGTCACCGCAAAGGTCTGCTCGAAAATGGCTGCGGATTGCCGCTTAAGAGATGCCTGGTCAACGATATTGGCTTCCGGCAGGCCGAACTCGTCCATCAGGCTGCGTCGAAAATCCGCCACCTCCTCCGGCGCAAGGCGAAGGCCATATCGCAGTTTTTCGACATCCGGATAGTGCTCAACAAGAGTATCAATGCCGATAATCACCTGTCCGGACGGATTGCCGTAATCCGAAAATACGCCGACGACGGTAGCGCTCCAGCCACCTGGCAACTGGACCTTCTGGCCAGGTGAAGCCTTGCCGGTCCGCCACAACTGCTCATTGACGATTGCGCCCCGGCCGCTCGCGATTTCATCCCAGGTCGTGGGCGAGCGAAGGATCAACGGCCAATGATCCCTGTAGGTAGGATCATCGGCGACACCAAAAATCTGCACCTGTTCGCCTGAAACGTCACCACGGCTGCTCCAGATGGGCAGAACCGCGCGCGTATGTTGAGGAAACCACTGGCGTAGCTTCTCGGCTTCCGTCTCGTCTCGCGCTGTCACGTAAACCTCTGCTGCAAGTCGCTGATCGAGCCAACCCAGAAATGTCTCTCGAAAACTCGAGACCATCGTGCCGACGCCGATATTGGCCGATAGCGCAAGCAGCAATGCCATCAAAGCAAGGGAGAGCCCGGGCAATTGCTGACGCGTATCTGCAAAGAACCATCGCACCAGTATGTGTCGGGAAACGTGTTCGCCTGCCTTCATGGCAAAGGAGAGAAAAGGAGGAAGAATGAATGCCGCGCCGAGCAGCAGCGCGGCCAGAACCGCAAATCCGGATAGGAGCCCACTGCCAGTCCAGACAAGCAGGCCGGACAGCACGATCAGAAATGTGCCGATTGTTGCCTGTAGCACCAGCCCCCTGACCGATGCCATTGTCCATGCCCGGCTATGCGCCGCGGACAATATCGGCATCCGCCAGACACGCCATAGATGTTGCAGCGAGGAAAGCCACGTCCCGATCAGCGCCATGCCTAGACCAGCCAGCCACCATTCAGGCCTGATGGAAAGTGAGCCTGAAACGCTCGCCCCGTAAAGCCCACTGAGCGTCGCGGCAACCCCTGGCAGAAGTGCAGAAGCGATGACATAGCCGAGAACGACGCCAAAGGCGCCGGACAAGAGGGCAAAAAGCGTAATTTCAAAAACGAGCATCACCGTGAGTGAGCCGAGCGAGATGCCGAGCGATCTCAAGGTTCTGAAGGTGCCTCGTCTCTGCTCGAATGACAGACCGGTTGCGGAATAGGCGATAAACAGACCAACGACAAAAGCAAGGAAGCCGAATGCCGTGAGGTTGAGATGAAAACTGTCGGTGAGCCGCGCAACGTCCGATCGCCCGCCCGCTTCTCTTATTGTCAGGTCCGGTGCTGCAACCGCGATTGCCTGACGATCAACTGCTTGTGAGGGTGAAATGACGATCCGGCTGAGATCTCCTTTGCGTTCGAGGATGCGGGCGGCAGTGGAAATGTCGACAAAAGCCGCCCCGTCGGGAATATTGGCCGTCGGTCTGACGGCAAGACCCGCCGTATCCTTTAAGGCGCTGGCCGTCGCCGGTGAGACGATCATAACGCCGGGCGCGGTCATGAAGTCTATAAGGCCGGATCGGTCCGAAGGGGGAAGTACCGATCCATCCGAGGGCATCGTCAACGGGTCAATCCCGATCAGCCTGATACGCGTCGTCCCGAACCGGTGTTGACCTTCGATGACCGGAGAGACATCCAAGCCGGCCCGGCGAAGTCTGGCGTAGGTTTCCAAGGCTATCATGCCGCCGTCTTTGGCGACCAGCTGATCCAGCTGGTTTTGAGACAATAGCGAGGCCGCCCTGTCATAGCTGGCACGCGCTTCGGAATTGATGGCCTGTACGGCAGACCATAGCGCTGTCGCGAGCGCCACGCCCATGACGAGCATCAAGAATTGCAGTGGTCTGTAGCGCCAGTGCGAGAGCAGCGCACTGAAGGCGGTCGCGTTCATTGCGACACCTTTCCGCCGCTGAGGGCAATGCGCCGATCAAGTTTTGCGGCGAGCCGGCTGGAATGGGTGACGAGCAGAAGCGCGATTTTCGCTGACGTCGTCAGTCGCAGCATGATGTCGATAACGATATCTGCGGTGTTCTCGTCGAGATTGCCGGTCGGTTCGTCGGCAAGGATCAGCGGCGGCCGGGCCGCAAGCGTCCTTGCGATCGCAACCCGCTGCTGTTGCCCTCCCGAGAGCTGCTCGGGATAACGGTCGAGGAGCGCCGCAATTCCCAGGGCTTCGACCAGTGTCTTTTCCCACGTCCGATCAAAACGGCCCGCGAGCTTTGCGTGGAAAGAGACATTGGAGCCGACATCGAGGCTCGGAATCAGATTGAACTGCTGAAAAATCAAACCGACGTCATGCCGGCGAAATGTTGCGCGGTCTCTGTCGTTAAGATCGGTGATCGTACGGCCGTTCACCCTGACGGTGCCGCTGTCGGGCAGATCAAGGCCGCCAACAAGATGCAGGAGCGTGCTTTTGCCGCTGCCGGATTCTCCCGTCAATGCAAGGCTCTCTCCCGCGTCAACGCTCAGATCAACGCCATTGAGAACCGGTATCGTCCCTTCGGCGGTCTGATAGGTCTTTCTGAGGCCGGAAATTGATAGGATCATGGGAGCTTTGGTCTCTAACTGATCTTATATGATCGGATGTGGTCACAGATTTCAACCAAGCTGACCCGACGATGTTCCCTTGGCGCGAGACAGAAGCCGGCCCCGATTTTGTCTACCAATACGATGTCCACCACTTCCACGGGTATTTGGAATCAATGACCAAGTCGGATAAGCCTGTTTGCGGATGTGGTTGCGATTTGCTGCGGATCATTCGAGGTTTGAGGTGACGGACGAATTTTCTGCTGAACTTGATGACTTGCATCGCACTACCTTCGACTACTTCTGGTCCGGCAGCCATCGTGAGAGCGGACTTCCCAGGGACCGCATGGGATCAGATGGTCAGACGATCCACGAAATCACATCCATATCGGGGGTGGGGTTCGGATTTCTTGCGCTCATTGTCGGCGTTCACCGGTCCTGGATTACGCGGCAGGAGGCGATCGATCGGGCGAACCTTATGCTGCGATCTCTCGGCGCGGTGAAGCGATTTCACGGCGCTTTTCCGCATTTTGTCCACAGCTCCGGCGGAAAGACAATTCCATTTGCGAAGTTCGATGACGGCGGCGATCTCGTTGAGACTGCACTTCTGGTTCAGGCACTGATCTGCGCCCGCGAGTTCTTCGACGAGCCGACATCGACGGAAATGGATCTGCGCCGGTCGGTTACCCACATCGTGGAGGCAGTGGAGTGGAACTGGTTTACACAGGGAAAGCCCGGCCCTCTCTACTGGCATTGGAGCCCCCGCTTCGGCTGGGCGAAGAACCTGCCGATTGCGGGATGGAACGAGGCTCTGGTCACTTACGTTCTTGCGGCAGGATCGGCCGCGCATCCAATAAACCCGGTCTCCTACCACTCCGGCTGGGCGCGCGATGGCGAGATCAGAAACGGCGCGAGATATCTTGGCGTCAGGCTGCCGCTCGGCGAGCCGTATGGAGGTCCGCTCTTCCTGTCGCAATATTCATTCTGCACTCTCGATCCGCGCGGTTTGGGTGATGCCTATTGCAATGATTATCTCGAGCAGGTCCATGCCCATAGCCTCATCAACTATCGGTATTGCAGCACCCGTTATGCGCCGGAAGACGGATGGGGTCTATCGGCCTGCGACGGGCCGAAGGGGTATGCCGTCAATTCTCCAACCGATGACCATGGCATCATTACCACGACGGCTGCGCTCTCTAGCATACCGTTCCTGCCGGTTCGATCGATACGGGCGGCTGTGCGCTTTCTGCAATGGCGTGGCGGCGCACTAAGGGGTCGTTTCGGCCTGATGGATTCCTTCCAGCCGTCCACCGGCTGGGTTTCAAAAACCCATCTCGCCATCGATCAGGGGCCCGTAGTTGCTATGATGGAAAACCATCGCAGCGGCCTGATCTGGGATTTATTCATGAATGCGGCGGAGGTCAGCCGTGGCTTGATAAAGCTGGGCTTTCACACGGACAGGTACCGGGAAACAGATGATCTCCTGGCGTCGCGGTAACGGAGACCTGCCAGTTCCTATGATCGGCTGCAGCGGACCCCGGAAGGTAGAGTTTAATCACTTGACGGAGGTGTTTTGCGCCTCCCTTCGCCGCTGTCACGGCCCTACCACTCTATCCTGCGGCCGTCATAGGCGAAGAACTGCCCTGTCTGGGCGGGCGTAAGTCCATCTATCGTTGCCAGGAGACTTGCTGCGGCGTGTTTCGGTGAAAAGCGCTCCCGGCCCTTTGAAAAGGCCTGCGAGAGATCAGTATCCACCGTGCCCGGATGGAGCGCCACCACGATGGACTGAGGATGGGTACGCGCGATTTCGATCGCCGCGGTTCGGATTATCTGGTTCTGGGCGGCCTTCGATGCCCTGTAGGAAATCCAGCCGCCCAGTCTGTTGTCTCCTATCGATCCGACGCGTGCGGACAGCGAGGCAAAAACGCACCGTTCCTCCCGTTTCAGAAGCGGCGCAAAATGCTTCAGCAGCAGGGCTGGTCCGATCGAATTGACAGCGAACTGTTTGGCCATTTGGGAAGGATCAATCGCCTTGATCGTCTTTTCCGGTCCGACGCCATCGATCGTCAGCGCACCCGTTGCATTAAAGACCAGATCGAACGAGCCGCGCTGATCTGACAGACGGCTGACAGCCCCGGCGACACTCGCCTCGTCGGTGATATCAAGATCACCTCCACTGCGCGAGAGTGGCAGGGCGAGCGCGCAACGAGGATCTGTCTGAAGAAGAGACAGCAAAGCCCCTCCTATGCCGCCGGATGCCCCTATCACGATCGCCCTGTAACCATTTGCGAGGGAATGCAGCATCGTCAGGGTCCTTTAGCGCTGAGCTGGAAACTCAAGCTTGTTGACGTCGTAACCCAGCTTGCGCGTTTCTGCGATCATTCTTTGAAGTTTGCTTTTGGAGGGAACGCTTCTGGCGTAGATCCACACGTCATCCGTGGAGGGATTGGCGCTGATGAACCACGATTTGTCCGGGGATTTATACAGGACCCAATAGTTGAAAGTGATGAGGAGAGGATAGCGAACCCGCATCTTTGCATTCGCAGAACCGAAGTCCTCTATCTTGCCGACGCCCCTGATGGTTTTCAGCCGGCCCTGCGGAGTGTCGACCCGGCAGCCGTCTTCCACCAGAACCTCGTTTGCAGTCCTGCCCTGCCGGTATGTCGAATAGCCGGCGACGCAGCCGTCCGTGAGCAGCATCGGCATACGGCCAATCTCAAGCCACGTGCCGCGGTAATGATCGCTCCCAACCGGCACCGGCTTTGGGCTGGCGGCGGAAGCGGATTGCGCCGATAGCGCAACCGCAAGCGTTAGCGCTCCGATCAGCTGCTTGATACCTGTGTGCATGAACTCCTCCTGTTGATGGCGCCCATAGGTCCAGGTATCCGCCCGCCTTTGCGGCATACCCCACAGCGATGAAAGACGAACGCTGGCGGCATAGAACGCATCCGCGTCAGAAAGCGTTGCACACGCAGGCCCGTTCAGGCCATCGGCAAACCCTATTTCGCTGATGGTCCTGCGATAACGGATTTCGCCCTGATGCGAGCGGCCTTTCTGTAGGCTCGAGGTGTAAGCCCCATCTCCATCCGAAAGTAACGATTGAAGTTCGACAGGTTGTTGAAGCCCGCCTCGAAACAGACATCCGTAATCGATGTCTCGGTCTCCGCAAGCAGGGTTCTCGCGCGCCACACACGCACCGAACGGCTATAGTCGGAGAAGTTCATGCCGGTCAGGCGCCGGAAGGCACGCGAAAATGCGGAGGGCTCGAAGCCGACCAGTTCTGCCACTTCCTGCATTTGCGCGGCAGGATTCGATTGCAGTATCTGGATCGCCTGATCGATCCTGCGATGTCTGCGGTCAGACACCTGATTATAAACGGATATGAAGTGTTCGCTGGCGAGCAGCCGCTTCTCGGCGGCTGTTTCGATATCCTCGAGGATTTCCAGAAAAAGACCCAGTCCGCCGCGGTGTCCTGCCGAATGCAGCCTGAGGATCTTTGCCCCGATAGTGAACGCGTCTTCCCCCAGAACCTCGATCCCGCGTTGCGCCAGGGGTTTCAGTCGGTAGAGCACGTCAAACTCCGGACAGACCGAGCGGACGCCAATCAAGGCATCCGCGTCGAACTGCAGGACCATGTCACGGCCGGGCAAGGCCGGCGCGCCCGGTGTAATCCAGTTATGGGGAAGGTTTGTCCCCGTGAGCACCAGATGCCCCGGACGGAACGAACCGATGTAGTCTCCCACATAAGCGAAGCCGGTAGCATCAGGTATGAAGTGAATTTCCCATTCGGGATGATAGTTCCAGATGCAGATCGGGTTGGGATAGTCGTCCCGGCGGATCAGATAGGAAGCGCCTCTGGGCAAGACGATCTGCTCGCGCGTGGCGGTGAAGGTCTCAGATACTGATTGAGGAAAGTCTGATGCAATACGCATTCATCTGCTCATGTTATGGCGTACAAATGTCAAGATAATACCAGTTCTGTGACTGACGCCAACTAGTTTGCGCCCGTCGCTTGCGCAAATCTGGACGCGTCGATGGCACGGGAGTTGCCACCAAGGGAGGACATCATGACACTCAATGCTCTCCGCGCAGGCTGCGCGGTTGTTGCCCTATTTGCCGCGTCCAGCGCGTTTGCCGCCGCACAATGCACGAGCGACGTGCGCGTTCTGGCACAGCCGCGCGACGGACTGACCCTTCTCGAAAAATATGTCGACGAGTTCGAAGAACTGTCCGGCGCAGGCTTCGAGATCAGCTATCTCAACGAGAATGATCGCCGCGCAAAGTCGCAGGCCGACGCCTCGACAGTCGGTAGCTTCAACGTCTATTACGTTGACGAAGCCAATCTGGCGCTTTTTGCCTCGTCAAAGTGGATCGTTCCGCTCGAAGGCTTTTACCCGGCAGAATACGACTACAAGGACTTCGACGCCGGCATGCGCGCCGCTGCGACCTACGACGGCAAGGAATGGTTTGCACCGGTACAGGGCGGCGGCGACCTGATGGTCTATCGCTCCGACCTTCTGGAAAAGGCGGGCATCGCCCCGCCAAAGACATGGGACGAATATTTTGCCGCCGTGAAGAAGCTGCATGACCCGGCCAATGGCGTCTACGGCACTGCGCTGCGCGGTCAGCGCGGTTCAGGCGCCAATGTCTGGCGCTGGATGCCCTTCTTCAAGGCAAATGGCGGCGAGTGGTTCAAGGATGGCAAGCCTGCCTTCAATTCCGATGCGGCCGTAAAGGCGACCGAGACCTATCTCGAGCTCTTCAAATATTCCGCACCGGGCACGCAGACCGGCTCCTGGGACGAGTCCACCGGCGCTTTCCGCTCCGGCAAGGTGGCGATCATCATCGAATCCGCACCTCTTGGCGGCATGTCCGTCGATAAGGCCCAGAGCCAGGTTGCGGACAAGGTCGCTTTCTCGGTTCCGCCGTCGCCGCTGCCCGGCGCCGGTTACGCCCATGGTTTTGCGATTGCTTCCAAGGCCAACAAGACTGACGAGGAGAAGGCCTGCGCCGGTCTCTTCGTTGCCTGGGCGACATCCAAGGAACAGGAAGCACGCCGCCTCGCCGCCGGCCAGCCGGGCGAACTGACGCGCACCAGCACCTACCAGAGCCCGGAATATGCCAAGACCTTCGGCCAGAACCTTGCCGATGCCATGGCCGCGACCGGTGAAAAGACCACCGTGACCTTCTGGCAGGATGCGCGCTGGCAGGAACTGGGCAACCAGTGGGGCATCATGCTCGAAGAGCTGATCACCGGCAGCCGCACCGATATCAAGGCGACGCTCAACGAACTCGAAGCTTTCGCCGCCAAACTCTGACGCCTCCCAAGCCGTCTGAAGGGCGCGTCCAGTGACGCGCCCCCTTTTCCCCACCCGAGGATCTGCCATGCGCCGCGGCCGCTCGCTGCCTTACGTCTTTCTTGGACCCACTCTCAGCATCCTGATCGTTCTGGCGCTCGTGCCGACGGTCTACGCCATCAACATCTCCCTGCAAAACCGCACGCTGTCTGCGCCCGACGCGGACTACGTCTGGTTTGCCAATTATGCCGCGCTGTTTTCAGATGCACGTTTTCTGAACGCGCTTTGGGTGTCGTTCAAGTGGGAGGTCATCAGCGTCTCAATGACCATGGTGACCGGGCTTGCTCTCGGGATTGCGATGTTCGAGGCCGCAAGCCCTCGCGTACGAAACGTTCTCTGCGTGCTTTTCATCATTCCCGTTCTTTTGCCACGGGTTTGCGCCGCTTTCGTCTGGAAATTCGCCTTTCATCCGCTCTACGGCGCCTTGACCTGGCCGGTCAGGGAACTCACCGGCATTACGCCCGATATTCTGTCGACACCCCTCGGCGCCCTTCTTGCCGTTGCCTTCGTTGATGTCTGGCAGTGGGGTTTGTTCTTTGCAGTCATCATCCTGAAGCTTCTGGAATCCCTGCCGCCGCAGCCGCTGGAAGCCGCACGTATCGATCGCGCGAGCCGCTTCGAAATCCATCGTTTTGTAACGCTTCCGATGCTGAAAGCGCCCTTGATCAGCCTGCTCCTCGTCAAGGCTATCGAGAGCCTGCGTTCCTTCGATCTCGTCTACGTCATGACGCGCGGTGGTCCCGGCATCTCTACCGAGACGCTGGACATGTACGCCTATTCGCAGGGCTTCATCGAAGCCGGCAAGATTTCGTACGCCTCCTCCATGGCTGTCATCATGATGGTCCTGACCATTGTCACCTTTACCTTTACGTGGAAGAGGCTGAACCGATGAAAGTCTCCACTTTCTTCCTCAGGGTGTTGCTGGTTCTGGCCGCCGCACTTGTCGTGCTGCCGCTGCTTTGGACCCTGCTCAACGCTTTCAAGACCAATGCCGACCTGCTGGTATCGACGCCTAAACTCGTCTTCCAGCCTGTCCTCGACAATATGAGCTATGTGCTCAATCGCCGTTCGGTCGCGCGCGCGCTCACCAACTCGTTGATCATCTGCTCGAGTGCGGTCGTCCTCGGCGCAGTACTCGGTGTGCCCGCCGCCTATGTGATTGCCCGATTCAAGAACAGGATCACGGCGGAAGCGCAGTTTTTTGTCCTGTCGCTCCGTTTCCTGCCGCCCGTCGCAATCGCCATTCCCATGCTGGTCATCTGGCTTGGTCTTGATCTCTACGACACGAGACTGTCGCTGATCGTGACCTATCTCATCGTCACTGCTTCAATAACCATATGGCTTTCCGTGCCGGCTTTTGAGCGCGTCAGCCTACACGTTGAAGAGGCTGCCCGGGTGGATGGACTTGGTCCCTATGCGACGTTCTTCCGCATCGCCCTGCCAATTGCCCGTTTCCAGGTCTTTGGCGCGGTCGCCTTCTCATTCGTTCTTGTATGGAACGAGTTCCTGCTTGCCATGATGCTCACGACCTCGAAGGCGAAAACCCTGCCGATCATCGCGTCCGAAATGTCGCAGCTCGGCATGAACGTGCCGTGGGGCATCCTCAACGCCGCCGTCGTCCTCTTGTCGCTGCCGCCACTGATCCTGCTCGGCGTGCTTGCAGGTGGCCTCAATGCCGCATTTTCCAAGAAAACTGATCAAGGTTGACTGACCCATGAAAGCACTTGTCCTCGAACGTGTCGGCGAACTTTCCCTGCGCGACATCGAAATTTCTCAGCAATTGGGGCCGGATGACGTTCGCATTCGTCTGCATACCGTCGGTGTCTGCGGCAGCGACGTGCATTATTATACGCACGGGCGCATCGGTGACTTCGTCGTCAATGAGCCAATGGTGCTCGGCCACGAGGCCGCGGGGACCGTCATCGAGACCGGAGCGAACGTAACGCATTTGAAGCCCGGCGACCGCGTCTGCATGGAGCCCGGCATTCCCGATCCGAAATCTCGCGCGTCGCGGCTCGGCCTCTACAATGTTGATCCCGCTGTCACCTTCTGGGCGACGCCACCGGTGCACGGTGTGCTTTGCCCCGAAACGGTTCATCCGGCGAGTTTCACCTACAAGCTGCCGGACAATGTCTCCTTTGCCGAAGGGGCGATGGTCGAACCATTTGCCGTGGGCATGCAGGCGGCCGCCCGGGCCAACATCACGCCTGGCGATACCGCGGTCGTTACCGGCTGCGGGACGATCGGCATCATGGTGGCGCTCGCCGCTCTGGCCGGTGGCTGCTCTCGGGTGTTCATTTCGGACATTTCCGCGACCAAGCTCAAACTTGCCGAAAGCTATGGTGGCATAACCGGTGTCAACCTGAAGGAGGTTGATCTCGTTCAGACGGTCAATGAGGAAACCGAAGGTTGGGGAGCGGACATAGTCTTCGAATGCTCGGGCGCGCCGGCTGCGGTCCGGGATCTCTTCAAGGTCGTCCGCCCAGGCGGAACGGTTGTTATCGTCGGCCTGCCGCCGGAACCCGTCGCCGTGGACCTTGCAGCAGCCTGCTTCCGCGAATGCCGTATCGAGACGGTTTTCCGCTACGCCAACGTATTCGATCGCGCTTTGGCGCTGATTGCCGCCGGCAAGGTTGACCTGAAACCATTGGTCTCCGGCACCTATGCCTTCGATCAATCGATTGCCGCTTTCGAGAGGGCGGCCGAAGGCCGGCCGGAAGATGTGAAGCTGCAGATCGTGATGAATGGGGAGACGCATTGATGGCCACCGTCGAATGCCGGGGAATCCGGAAAGTCTATGGTTCGCTGGAGGTCATGCGGGATTTTGACCTCAAGATCGATAACCACGAATTCGTCGTCTTTCTCGGACCGTCAGGCTGCGGGAAATCCACCATGCTGCGAATGATTGCCGGGCTTGAGGAAATTTCCGGCGGAGATCTTCTCATCGGCGGCGAGCGGATGAACGACCGCGACCCCGGCGACCGGGGCATCGCCATGGTGTTTCAGAATTATGCGCTGTACCCTCATATGAGCGTACGGGACAACATCACCTTCGGGCTCGAGAGGGCCGGTATTGGAAAGTCCGCAATCGATCAGCGTCTCGCACCCGTGGTCAATGCGCTGGGACTTGGCGTCTACCTTGCGCGCAAGCCCACGGAACTGTCGGGCGGACAGCAACAGCGTGTGGCGATTGCCCGCGCCATGATCAAGACGCCGGAAGTTTTTCTCTTCGACGAGCCGCTTTCGAACCTCGACGCAAAGCTGCGGGGCAGTCTGCGTGTTGAAATCGCACGGCTCCACAAGGACCTGAAAACGACGAGCATCTACGTCACTCATGACCAGCTCGAAGCCATGACGCTTGCCGATCGTATCGTCCTCATGAAAGACGGACGGATCGAGCAGATGGGCACGCCTGAAGAGATTTACCAGACACCACGAACCATCTTTGCCGCAGGCTTCATCGGCACTCCGAACATGAATTTCCTGCAATTGCAGATGACGCCGGAGGGCGTCGGCGACGATCTCGTGAAGTTTGCTGCCCCTGCTGGTCTGCGCTCCGGTGAGGTCACCGTCGGGATCAGGCCGGGATCATTCCGCTTGAACCACGATGCCAAGGCGTTTCGTGGAACCGTTGAGCGCAATGAGTTCCACGGCGAGACACGCCTTATCTGCCTCAAGAATGATCGCCACGAGATCAACATTTCCGTGCCCGCCGAGATACGACCAGCAATTGGCGAAATAATCGGAGTCGAAGTCGCCTCTTCTGATATTCACGTCTTTGATCCCGGATCGGGCCTGAGACTGAATTAACCGTGGTGACACCGGCCCAGGATGGCGGCGTGCCGCGCAATGGAACGCCTGTGATGCAGCTCAGGCGGTCCATCGGGTTCCACTTTCTCCCATCCATCCGTCGGTCGATCACCCGGAAAGCACCCGGATTTCAACGAAGTGACGCAGAAAGAGCGAAAAGCGAAAGCGTCGTCGGAATCTCCGACGTGAAACGGCGCGCTGGTCGCCTGCGCCGTTCAGTTGCTGGAGCTTGGTGCGCTCGTGGCTTTCGTTGCCTTCCCGGTCAGATATCGACGAGAAGACCTTTGGCCTTCAAGACAGGTTCAAGATTACTGACTTCAATAACGGATTTTCCCTGCTTGTAGGCCTCGATATAGCCCGCCTCGGCATCTTCGCGAACCCGGGATAGCCGGGCGGTTTCCTGGGCGTCTTCCCGACGCACGACCACGAGACCATCGGCATCACCGACGATGATGTCTCCGGGATTGATAATCTCACCGCCAACGATGATGCTGTCGTTCACGGCGGCAATGGTTTCCTTTACAGTTCCCTTGATGCAGACGCTGAGCGAGAATACCGGAAAGCCAAGTTCTCTCAATTGCAGGGTATCGCGGACACCGGTGTCGGTAACCAATCCGCCGATCCCCTTTGCCAGGCAGGCATTGGCAAGCACATCGCCGAAAGAACCGGCTTCTTCATACTCGCCTGCGGAAACGACGATGATATCGCCCGGTGTGGCGTAGTTGATAGCAAGCTGCAACATGATGTTGTCGCGGGGGGCGCATTTGACCGTAAATGCGGGTCCGCACAGCTTCATCCGGTGATCAACGGGTTTAAGCCGCGATGACAGCGCGCCCCTGCGTCCCTGCGCCTCATGAATGGTGGCTGGCGAAAACTGCGAAAGTGCTTCGATGTCGGCCTTGCCCGGCCGCTCTGCTATATCTTTTATGTGGATCATAAGACCTCCCACGGTAAGGCCTGCGGCGAGAGCATCCCGCCGCCTGCAATGAATGTTTCGTCTGGTGGAGTTCTTGCCCGAGAGCAACTCGGGGCAGGATCAGGGAATGGGATCGAACTTCAGTTCGGACAGCGGAACGACCTTGTCGGTGCGGGCCATTTTGTATTCAGTATTCGGGCCGAGCCACTTGTCCCAGATCTTGTTGATCTCGCCGTTAGCATCCAGCTTGCGAAGCACTTCATTGACCTTCGCAGTTAGCTTCGGATTATCCTTCGCCATACCGATGCCGATCGGCTGATACAACATCGGCTCCTCGATCATGCGCATTGGCTTACCCTTGGTTTTGGACTCGTTGACGAACTTGGTCGTCGTCATGGTGTTGGCTACCATGCCGCGTGCCTTACCCTGCTGAACGGCGAGGTAGGCGGAGGCTGTGTCCTGGAACGTCAAGGGCTCCGACTTGTTGAGCTTGATCGACATTTCCGAGGTCGAGCCCTTCGTCGAGGCCACACGCTGACCTTCATAATCGGCCTTCTTTTGTCCGGCATCGTCAACGGGAACGATCAGCATTTCCTTGGCGAGGTAATATGGATCGCTAAACTGGATCTGCTCGGCGCGGCTTTGCGTGTAAGCAAGGTTGGCGACGGTAATGTCGACACGCCCGAGCTTGACCTCTGGGACACGCGCCTCGACCGAAACCGGCTTGATTTCAGCCTTCACGCCCAGTTCTCTAGCAATCGCATTGCAGAGGTCGACATCAAATCCGGCCATTTCGCGAGTTTTGGGGTCGGGCGCAGCAAAGGGCACAACGTCCGCAAAAGTGGCGCAACGCAGCACCTTGTTGTTCAAGATGGTGTCCAGCTGGTCGGCTGACGCGGGTGCGGCAAGTGCCGTACCGGCGATGATCGCTGTGAGTGTCAGGCATTTCCAGTTCATGTCTCGTTCTCCTCTTATGGTTGATTATGTATCAGTGACGCAGGTCGGCCAGAAACCGCTGCGCACGCGGATGGCGTGGTGTGGTGAAAAACTCCTGTGGCGTCGTCTTCTCCAGGATTTCACCGGCATCAATGAACCAGATGCGGTCTGCGACATCTCTCGCAAAGCCCATTTCATGGGTGACGCACAGCATGGTCATCCCTTCGGCGGCAAGGCCCTTCATGACGGCCAGTACCTCGCCGACCATTTCGGGGTCGAGTGCACTGGTGGGCTCATCGAACAGCATCACGGGCGGCTCCATGGCAAGAGCGCGAGCAATCGCGACACGCTGCTGCTGGCCGCCGGATAGTTGCCCGGGGTAAGCTCCCGCCTTGTCGGAAAGGCCAACGCGTTCGAGAAGCTGCAACGCCTTGGAGCGGGCAACATCCGCCGCCACGCCTTTGACGCGGATGGGTGAAATTGTGATGTTTTCCAGCACCGAGAGATGCGGGAATAGATTAAAACTCTGAAAAACAAACCCGACGCGGCTGCGCAGCAGATTAAGCTCTCTGGTTTTCGTCGCAGCGTGAATATCCTGGCCATCGAGCGTAATTGAACCGCTATTGATTTCCTCCAACCGGTTGACCGTGCGGATCAGCGTGGATTTGCCAGAACCGGACGGGCCGCAGATAACGACAACTTCGCCCCGAGCGACGTCGGCGTCGATATTCTTCAAAACCTGATAGTCGCCATAGCTTTTGCAGACATTGGCAATGCGGATCGTCTGCTGTGTCGAGGATGCTGAAGTGGTCATGGCTGCTCCGTGATGATTTTGGCTTGAGCCATTGCTGCCTGTTGCGTGCGGGCCACCACGCCGGCGCGGCGTCTGGCGATGCGGCGTTCGACCGAATTGGCGAGATAGGTGAGGCTCCAGCAGATCGCGTAATAAACGACGGCGAGGATCAGGAAGACCTGGAATGGCTGCGTGAGAAGCTGGTTGTTCACCTGGCTTGCCGCGAATGTCAGGTCTGGCACATTGATGACGTAACCCAGCGTCGTGTCTTTGATTGTCGCGACGAAGGTGGAAATCATGCTCGGGATCATGTTGTACAGCGCCTGCGGCAGAATGATGAAGCGCATCGCGCCCATATAACTGTGGCCAAGGGCTCTTGCGGCATCCAACTGGCCTTCGCCCAAGGCTATGATCCCTGCTCTTACGACCTCACTGAGGAACGCTCCCTGATAGACGACCAGCGTCACCAGCATGATCATGAAGCTTGGCACGTCCGCCCCGGTCCAAAGCGGAATAAGGAAGTAGGTCCACAGGATGAGCATCAGCAGCGGTACGCCGCGGGTAACGTAAACGAGCGCCGTGACCGGCCACCGCAACAGACGCCATTTGGACAGACGCGCAAGCGCCATGAGAATGCTGACGGGGAACGCCAGGACGATGGCAAGCGCCGACAGGATGACCGTATTCGCAAGACCGCCCAGCGGACCGTTAGGATACTGGCCGATCAGCAGCAGCAACCAATGATCTTGAATAATGGTAATGATGTCGCCGATCATGCGCGGGCCCTCGTCGCGGGATCGAGCCGCATGGAAAGATAAGCGCCGGCCGCCATGATGAGCAGTGAAATCGCAAGGTAGAGCACCGTCCCGACGAGGTAGATCTCGAACGTCTGGAAACTGAGATTTTCGATTTCCTTGATGGCGTGGGTCAGTTCAGACGCACCGATCACCAATGCCAGACTGCTGTTCTTGAAAAGCGAGACGCTATGATTGATAAGGGGTGGCAAGGCATTCCGCACCCCTTGCGGCATGATGACGAAACGCATCGCAGACAGATAGCTGTGGCCGAGCGCTTTTGCTGCCTCCATCTGGCCGGGGCCGACAGAGCGGAGGCCGGAACGCAAATCTTCGCTGAAATAAGCGGCCTGACAGAGGCCAAGTCCCACAACCGCAAAAATCGACTCTGCATTATGATTTATTAGCCAGTTCGATAGACCCGACGGGAGCAGGGTGAATATGCCGAAGTACCACAGCATGAGCTGCACCAGCGTCGGGACATTGCGGTGATACGACACATAAGCCGCCACGAGGCGGTCACCGAACCGGAAGGGTGAGAACCGGATGCACAGGAGAATAAGCGCCAGGGCCATGGCCAGCGACCACGACCCAAAGAAGATGACAAACGTCATCTCAAGACCGTGCGCCAGCATTCCCAGATATTCGGGATTGCTGAGTATTGCCGAAAGATCAAAGCCGTTCACGGCTTTTGCTCCCCGGCGTTGCAGGCTTCATTGACGTCCTGCGGTCTGGCCGTCTGCAGACCGCCCATCACCTGCAGGGTGGGCGTGATTTCCATATGGCCGATATTGACGGCAACCGGTGCGGCGATAGCAAAAGCAATCGCATCCGCAATGTCTTCCGGCTTTGGCAGTTCGAAACCGTCGATGAAGCGTTCACGCACGCTCGGGTCGTCGCCATGGACATGATTGAAGATATCTGTCGCAACGCGGCCGGGGCAGACTTCTGTTACACGGACGCGTTTGCCGAATGCGTCGATCCGCAACTGGTTCGACAACATGGCAACACCCGCCTTCACCGCATGATAGGTGGAATTGCCGCCGAAATTGTAGTTTCCGGCAATCGAGGAAATATTGATGACGTGCCCGCGGTCACGCTCCACCATGCCGGGCACCACCAGCCGGCAAAGATGCAGGACGGCACGAAGGTTTACATCGACAAGGAGATCGATATCTTCGGCGTCGGCCTGAAGAAATTTTTTGGGCCGATCGACACCGGCATTGTTGACCAGAATGTCAAACTGCATGGTATCGACAAGCGCGCTCATGGCGGCGCGATCGGTGACGTCGATGGCGTGCGCTACACAGCCAGTGCGCTTTGCCAGATCGTGGAGAGCAGCGGCGCTTCGGGCAACCGCGTGAACTTCGATATTTTCCCTGCGAAGTCGTTCAACGACTGCGGCGCCGATACCTGAAGAAGCGCCCGTGATGAGTGCGGTCTTGTAGTCGGAGAAAGGCATTATGATCCCCTTTTTGTTGTCATGGACATTAGCGAAGCTTTTTGTGCTTGCCCAAGACCGATTACTTTTGAGGTAATAAGCAAGTTTTATGGAGTGTCTGAGAGGCCTTCCTGTTTGAAATATAACAACGATCCCGGAGTCTGCGCTCTTTCCTCCGAGGCCGTGGCCACATTGCAAATCAGGGGATTGGATGTAAGCTGCTTCGACAACAATACAGTCGCATCAGCATGGACATCAGACGCTTAAAATCCTTCATCGTAATCGTTGATAGCGGCAGCATCACCCGGGCGGCCGATATCTTGCATCTCGCCCAACCGGCACTTAGCCAGCAGCTTGCGGCGCTGGAGGATCACTTTGGCCAGAAACTGCTGATCCGCAGCCAACAGGGCGTCACCATGACGGATGCGGGTCAGGCCGTGTATCGACATGCACAAATCATCCTGCGCCAGATGGAACAGGCACAGGCTGACGCCGCGGCGGCCGGCACCTCGATTGCCGGACGCGTCTCCGTAGGTCTCGTGCCTTTCAGCAGCGCAGCAACCCTTTCAATTGACCTGCTCGCCGAGACCCGGAAGCGGCATCCGGGCATCCTCATCCACCTGACGGAAAGCGTCGGGCAGGCATATAGCCAAATGATCATGAACGGCCGCCTGGAATTGGCGTTAATCCACGGAACAGGGCCCATCAAGGGGGTAAAGTTCCAGCCCCTTCTCACCGAAGAGTTCTTTCTGGTCGCCCATCGCGATTTTGGATTCGATGCCGATGCAAAGCCGGTGCCCATCGCATCGCTGGACGGTATGCCGATGCTGATGCCACCGATCTACAATTTCGTCCGTCGCGCCGTGGAAACTTCGTTCACACGAAGCAGGATCAATCTCAAGGTCGTCGCCGAAATCGAAACGGTGAGGACGCTGGTCCAGGCTGTCGCCATGGGTCTAGGCGCAAGCATCATGCCCAAGGCGATTGCCGATCGGATTGTTTCCGAAAGCAATCAACCGATCGTCTGCCGGCCATTATCACCGCGGATCGAAGAGACATTGTCGCTCTGCATGTCCGACCAGACCTCGCTGTCGGAGCCCGCCTTCGCCGTGAAGGATATATTGATGGAACTGGCGGAGAAACTGAAGCTCTGACCGCCGGGCTCGTTGCCCCGCAGAGCGGGGCAACGGCATCGTGATTACCGCATGTCGTGGCAAAACTGCGAAATGCGGGCACATCCCTCCTTCAGCATATCCATGCTCGTTGCATAGGAGATGCGGAAATAAGGGCTCATGCCGTAAGCCGCCCCCTGGACAGTGGCAACGTGGTGTTCATCAACCAGTGCCATGACGAAATCGACATCGCTTTCAATCTTTCGGCCACCCTTTGTGGTCTTGCCGATGAGGCCGGCCATGTTCGGATAAAGATAAAAGGCGCCTTCCGGCCTGTGGCACCGGAGACCGTCAATCGCCGCCAGGTTGCTCAACACGAAGTCACGGCGTTCACTATAGATGGCAGCGCGTTCCTTCAGCAGATCCTGCGGGCCGTCCAGTGCGGCAATAGCCGCAGCCTGCGAAACGGTCGCGATACCGCCGCTATTCTGCCCGTTGACATTGCTGATCGCCGAAATCAGCTCCCTGGAGCCGCTGGCGCAATAGCCCAGCCGCCAGCCGGTCATCGCATAGGCTTTAGAAACACCGTTCATCGTCAGAACACGATCGTAAAGGCGGGGCTCTACATCGGCGATGGTACCGAACTCAAACCCGTCATAGACAAGATGCTCGTAGATGTCGTCAGTCAATATCCAAACATGCGGATGCCGCAACATCACATCGGCAATCGCCGCCATCTCGCGCCGGGAGCAGGCCGCACCCGTCGGATTGTTCGGAAAGTTCAGGAGGAGCCATTTGGTCCGGGGAGTGATCGCGGCTTCCAGATCCTCCGGACGAAGCTTGAAACCCGTTGCCTCGACACAGGGAACGGCCACCGGTACGCCGCCTGCAAATTTGACGATGTCCGCGTAGCTGACCCATGACGGGCTTGGGATGACAACCTCGTCGCCGGGATTGCAGGTTGCCAACATCGCATTAAAAATCACCTGCTTACCGCCGCCCGATACAATGATCTGGCTGGCATCATAGATAAGGTTGTTGTCGCGCTTGAACTTGCGGGCAATCGCAGCCTTCAGCTGCGGTGTACCGTCCATTGGCGGGTATTTTGTCTGCCCACTCAGTGCGGCCTCATGCGCCGCCTCGACTGCGTGTGCGGGCGTCGGAAAATCAGGCTCGCCGGAGGAAAGGCTGACCACCTTTATACCCTGCGCCGATAGTTCTCTGGCGCGCTGCGTCATGGCGGCGGAGGCGGAAACGGAAACGTTTTTCAGTCGATCGGCTGTAGAGGGCATCAGGGTGATCTTTCACTGGGATATGGAACCGGGGCCACGTAGAGCCCATTAGGATGCAAGTTCGGAGGCTGGCGCGAGAATGGCGCCAGAGGCGAGGATTTCGCTGCGCACAATACCTGCAAGCTCCAGCGAACCCGGCGTGTCGCTATGGACAAGAATAGAGCGGGCGGGCATGGGGATGATTGCGCCGTCGATTGTTTCGACGGTCTGCTCTTTCAGGAAACGCCGAACGCGGGTACGCACCGAAACCTCATCCTTCACGAGAGCACCAGGAAGCCCGCGCGCGACGAGGCCGCCTTTGGCGTCATAGGCACGGTCAGCAAGAAATAACGCAAGCGTCTTCAGACCGGTGCGCCTGGCAGCGCGATCGATTTCGCTTCCCGGCGTTACGAACACCACGAGCTTCGGGTCTACTGAAAAAACCGCACTCATCATCACATCCGCCAGCACCGGGTCACGATTGACCATGTTTCCCATTGCCGCATGGAAACTGAGATGACCAACGGTCATGCCCTCGCCCCGCGCAATAGCAATGAGCGCGCCAAGCTGGTAAAGCATCTGCTGACGCAGCTCATCCGCCTGGAAAGAGATTTCGCGCCGGCCGAAGCCGGCCCTGTCGGGCAAGCCCGGATGCGCACCGATACCGACCCCGTTCGCCTTCGCCAGTCGAACCATCCGCGCCATGGTATCGTGGTCGCCTGCGTGAAAGCCGCAGGCGATATTTGCCGATGAAACCAGCTTCATCATCGCCTCATCATCGCACAGCCGGTAGGGTCCAAAACCTTCGCCCATATCCGAATTGAGATCGATCTTCATCATGGTTTCTCCGATTTCGTCAGGCCATCGCTTTCAAGGCACGCTTCACCATCGGCGCAGTTTGCCTGATATCCTCGATATACGCGGCAACCGCCTTCTCCACCCTGCGCGCTTCGTCATGGCTCGACCTGACAAATCTGATCGTCGCGCCGGGCCGCGCCTGCCCAAGCCGCCAGAGATCTGCCTCGATCACACCGGCGATTTTCGGGTAGCCACCGGCAGTATTCGCGTCACTCATCTGGATGATCGGCTCACCGCCAGGTGGAACCTGAACGACACCGGGCACCACACCATGCGAGCGCATTTCCACCGTCATAACGGGCTTGATCGGGTCGCCGGTTAGCCGATAGCCGGTACGATCGCTCCGTGAGGAAATACGCCATTCCCGGCCCCAGAAGGCCTCTGCGTCTTCGCCAAAAAGATGGTGCTCGCCGGCGGGGATGGCACGGACCTGCAGCACACCTTCGAGGACGGGGGGAAAGGCATCTGCCATTGCCCGCAAGGGCGTCACCGCAGCAAGTCCATCCGTGGGCAGGGGCAGCCCGTCCCCGTCCACGCCCAACAGCAGAATGTCGCCCGTGGTCAACGATCTGCCTTCGACACCGCCGAAGTTGCCCCGCAAAGCAGTGCTGCGCGACCCCATCAACAGCGGCACGTCCACGCCGCCTGCGAAGGCGATGTAGGCACGCGCCATCTTCGGAGGGTGGCGCAGTTCCAGAACGTCTCCTCCATGGGCCTGCCGGGCAGACCAGGACAACTGCTCTTTTCCGTTCAGCAGATAAACACCGTCTGCCCCGGTGACAGCGAATACGCTCGGTACTGTAAAGCGCAGCTTGAACGGAAAAGTCTGCACCTCGACGGTGGCGGAGCCGGCCGGATTGCCAACGAGGATGTTACCGATGCTGGCAGCGAGTGGATCCATCGCGCCGCCAGCCGAAACGCCGATATCCCGAAAGCCGGGGCGGCCGAGATCCTGTACGGTGTTGAAGGGACCTGTCTCGACAATCTCCATCATAGCTCGATCCTTTCAGGAATGAAGCGAACAATATCGCCAGGGGCGAGCAGTGCCGGGGTTGCCGAAGCCGGATCGAACATCTGCAAGTCGGCATAACCAATGGAATTCCAGCCATTGGGACCCGTAAGCATTGCCACCCCGGTCTGCATGCCCCCTATCGTGACGCAGCCCTTTTCCATTCTGATTGATGGCACCGTCTTTCGCGGCATGTAGATCCGGGCGTCCAGACCATGGAGATAACCAAAACCGGGAGCGCTCCCCAGCGCGAAGACGCGATACGTAGCCTGATGATGAATGCGGACGACCTCCCGGTCACTTAACCCTGAAAAATCGCAGAGGGCCGCGAGGTCGGTCGCATGTTCCCCGCCATAATGAACGGGAATCTCGTGCGTTTTACCCGCGAGATCGAGAGCTGTCGCATTGTCCCACGCATCGAGGAGGCGCTCTACAATGGCCTGCGGATTTTCGGGTGTGTCCTCTAGAATGGTCAACAGGTTGGTCATGCCGGGAATGACCTCAGCCACCTCAGGCCAGACGCCCACCACCCGAGACAACGCCCAGATCAAACGCTGCGCAGGCAGGTCGAATTCACCCGGCGCCTCGAGAAGAAAAGCCCGCGAGCCGATAAACGAAATCCTGGCCTGTCCCGCTGCAAGGGGCCGCACCTCATGGCGCGACGAGAGGTTGTGTGATGGCACGCTCATGACTGAAGCTCAATTTCGAAAAGGGGGTCTCCGAAGCCCACCAGCGCACCATGCTCCGCAAGCTGACGGGTTACGGTACCAGCCCGACCGGTGGTAACGGGAACAAGGATGTGGCCAATGCGGACCGAGCCCAACGCCTGGCCGATTTTTTTGTTGGATATAAATGGATCTTCGCCATCGGCTTCAGATGCGTGAAAATGGCCGGCAATCGGAGCTTTGACGACGGCTCTGGATGGTTCGGTTTTCTGTGAAGGCAACGTCGCTGAAGGCTTTGCCGCCTTGCCGCATGAAGAAACGACAAGGCGAATTTCGCAGCCGGGAGCGCTGATTTCCAAGCCGTCTACCCTGGCATCCGCCAGCATCTCGGTCAGCGCCGCCAGAACAGCCGGATCGGTAAAATCAAGCTTGCTCATGATGCGCTCCAGGCTTCAAGCCATTGCTCAAGATAATGAATGTCCGTTTCCCCTTCTGAAAAACCGGGATCCTGAAAGAGGGATTGAAGAAGAGCTAGATTGCTGGAGATACCGTCCAGGCGCGTCTCGGCCAGCGCATGCCTCATCTTCGCCATGGCCTCGGCGCGGCTCGGTGCATGCACGATCAGTTTTGCGATGAGAGAGTCGTAATAGGGCGAGACGCGGTAGCCGCTGTGGATGTGTGTATCGACCCTGACGCCGTCCCCTTCGGGCCACGAAAGATCGGTGATCACACCGGCGGAAGGGAGAGCTGTCTTTGGGTCCTCCGCGTTGATACGGCACTCGAAGGAGTGCCCTTCGCAAACTATATCTATCTGGCGCAGCGGCAGCCGCTCATCCTGCGCGGACCTAATCTGCGCCTGCACGATATCGATGCCGCTCGTCATCTCAGTGACGGGATGCTCGACCTGAAGGCGCGTATTCATCTCGATAAAGTAGAACTTGCCATCTTCGTAAAGAAACTCGAAGGTGCCGACCCCGCGATAGCCAATTTGTCGACAGGCTTTCACGCAAGCGAGCCCGACGGGCTCGACGATCTCCGCGGTGATGCCCGGCGCAGGCGCCTCCTCCACCACCTTCTGATGGCGGCGTTGCATGGAGCAGTCGCGATGGCCGAGCCATACAGCGTTACCATACCTGTCGCACAATACCTGGATTTCGATATGTCGTGGATGCAGGAGGAATTTTTCCATATAGAGGTCGGCATTACCGAACGCCTGCCGCGCCTCTTCGCGTGTGACGGTGAACGCCTCATTCAACTCACTTGGGCCATGTACCACACGCATTCCCCGCCCGCCGCCGCCACCAGCGGCCTTGATGATGACCGGGTAGCCGATATCCGCAGCAATCTGGGAAACAAGCTCACCGTCATCGGGCAAAGCCGCGTCAGGGCCGGGCACACAGGGAACGCCTGCAGCGATCATTGCACGCTTTGCGGCAATCTTGTCTCCCATCGTCGCAATGGCGCATTCATCGGGGCCAATGAAGACCATTCCCGCATTCTCGACGGCCCGCGAGAAAGCGGCGTTTTCGGAGAGAAATCCATAGCCGGGATGAATCGCGTCCGCGCCGGTAAGGCGGGCCGCGAGGAGGATCGCGTCCCTATTGAGATAGCTCTTGCTCGCATTGGCCGGGCCGATACACAGAAAACCGTCTTCCGTCTCGCTAGAGGAGGCGTTCCTGTCCGCTTCCGAGCAAATTGTGACTGTCTTTAAACCCAAGGCGTGGCAGGCTCGGCGAATCCGAACGGCTATCTCCCCACGATTGGCAATGAGTACTGTATCGAAGAGCGGGCGGGGAACGGCAGAATTCTCGCGCATCAGGCGATCTCCGCCAGAAGTTCATCTACGTCTACCTCGCCACCATCCGTGGCAGTAAGGTAAGTAACGCGACCCGCGCATGGCGCAGCAATCTTATTGAAGACTTTCATCGCTTCGATAATGAAAAGTGTCTGTCCCGCTTCCACCGTGTCGTCATGTTCCACAAAGGGACCTTCGCCTGGAGCGGGAGCGCGGTGGAGAATGCCAAAAACCGGCGCGCGGATTGCCCTGCCCCGAACGGTACGTTCTTCCAACATCTGCGCGATAGACGGTTGCACGTCCTCGTTCTGTCTTTCTGGCGTCGCTTTAGCGACGTCACCTACCGTTTTGAATATGCGAACCGTGACACCGTCTTCGGTCACGAACAGACTACTAACGGGCGACTTTCCAACAAAATCGATCAATGTTTTTATTTTTGGCAGGTCCATTATCATACTCAACAGTGTTGGGAGCCGCTTGAGCGAACCACCGGGCATGGCGGATCGTCATCGGCACACATGCCAACTTACGCGAAGGACACACCGATGGGGTCAAAGGAATTTTTGATGGGTGACAGCAATTCCACGTCGCCGTTCGAGTTGGATCGTAGTCCACCGCGAAGGCGACAGAGGTCTGAGTCATTGCGGGTTGCAGAGCGGAGCCGCTGTCCCGGTCGAAATTTCGGAAGACCCGCGCTTTTTAAGGATTGACGCGGGAGACCGGCCGGATTGCTTGCCGTAAACAATTCAGGTCCTATTTAATACACCATCTCGCCCGCTGCCGCCTACTCATCTGACATCCGCTCGTCCCATTCCGGTGTCGCCGGCGTCTTGATATTAAACTGGTCGCGCGCACAGGCATGCCGGACCATTCGGCCGACAGCATCCACTTTCCGGATGCCGTGAGACTATGCTTTATCTGTTTTGTCTTTGGATTGTTGTTTTGGTTGCGGGGGCAGGATTTGAACCTGCGGCCTTCAGGTTATGAGCCTGACGAGCTACCGGGCTGCTCCACCCCGCGTCCAGCGCATTCGGCAAGGCCGAATGTCGCGGTTACGTCGTTGCTTTAGCGACGACGGAT
>NZ_JAINDY010000016.1:0-48373 GCF_026191755.1 Agrobacterium sp. InxBP2 | reverse complement strand
GACATTTGGCACATCCACTGAGGTGACCGTGTGCGCAGTCACGTATTTCTGGATCACAACTTCCTGTTCCGGGCTGATCACGACGGTCTGCGCGTGCAGAACGCTCGACGTGCCCATAACGATCATTGCAGCCGTCATTGCAAGGACTCGGGTTTTCATATCATTCCACCTTGGCAAGTGTTGCTTTTTGCCTGCGGTTGCAGGTGGGATTTCAAGCAAATTGCGCGGAAAGTGTTCCAGACAGGGCACAAAGTCCTATGCCCGGAACTGATGCAGATCGAAAAATATTGTTTGGCTGTAGAAATTCTGCCCGAAGGAGGAACACCCATGCAGATGAAACAGCTTTCTTTCCTGACGTTCGCAATACTGGTCGCCGGCGGAGCTCAGGCTCAGGAATCGACTGTAACCGGCGCCGCTGGCGGCGCGATTACCGGGGCAATCGTAGGCGGCCCGGTCGGCGCAGCCGTTGGTGGCGTCGTGGGCGCCGTCGCAGGCACAGCTATCGATCCGCCGCCCCCGCGCGTCGTTACCTATGTTCGGGAGGCTCCGATGCCGGCCGAGACAGTTGTCGTGAAGGAAAAGGTCGTTGTGGGCGAGCCGCTTCCTTCGACTGTGGTCATTCATCAGGTTCCGGACGAACCGAAATATTCTTATGCCATCGTCAACAAGCAGCGAGTAATCGTTGAACCGACCACGCGCAAAGTCGTGCAGGTTATCAACTGATGGCATTGCCTGCCGGGTTTTCTTCCCGGCAGGCCTTTTCCTAGGGGAATAAATTAGTATTTTCAGAAATAAAAATCTTCATGCCTTCAGGCTTCGCTTTCCGTCCTCGAGATCATAATTTACTTTTGTCTGAAGTTCGCTGGGCTGACCCTCGGCGGCAAAGTCACAGGCACGCGTGTCACTATGTCAGGTCGCACAATCACTCGTCTTTCATCGAAGACCTTGGGCTCATTGTCACTCGCCCAACAGTTTTTCCTCGCCGGCGGTCTTGTTACGTTGGGTGCGACGGTTTTGATTGGATTGCTGGTGACAGATCAGATTGTTGAGACTGTAACAAGGAATGCAGGCTCGACAACCGCGCTTTACGTCGACAGCATCATTGCACCTATCCTACCGGATCTTACCCGCGCGACAAAACTCGACGATTCCATCGAACGAACGCTGGATGAAACTCTGGGACAGGGTGCACTGGGCAGACGACTGGTTTCCTTCCGGCTGTGGACGAAAGACGGAACCATTATCTACTCGAACGACAAGCGGCTGATGAACATGGTCGTGCCGCCTGGCGAAAACAGGACAAAAGCGTTCGCCGGCGAGCTCGTCGCAAATTTCGAAGAGGCAGGAGACCCGGAGAGCGACGCGGAGCGAGCGCTCGGGGAACCCCTCCTGGAGATATATAATCCCGTCTTGCAGCCATGGTCCGGAGAGGTGGTTGCCGTCGCAGAGTTTTATGAGCGGGCAACGGATCTTGAGAAAAGCCTGGCGCGAGCGCGCTGGAAGAGCTGGATCGTCGTCATCGCGGTTGCCTCTGCATTTTTCGCCGTTCTTTCCACAATTGTGCTCAAGGGCAGCAGGATGATCCGGCATCAACTGCGTGAGATCGAGGACCTGGCGCGTCGCGTGCAGAAAGGATCGCAGCGCACGGTGGCCTTGAACGAGCGGCTGTTGCGCAAGATCGGTGCCGATCTGCACGATGGGCCTGCACAGCTCATCGCCTACGCAGCACTTCGGGTGGACAGCGAGAAGCTCGTCAGTGACCAGACAAGTCGGAATGAGCGAGAATCCGAGACGACATCAATCAAGGCCAGTCTGGATGAAGCTATCCGGGATATCCGCAACATCTGCCGCGGCCTTGTTTTGCCAGATATAGAAAATCTGCCCATCGAAGACGTTGTTGGTCGGGCAGTTGAACATCATCAGTCCCGTGCTGGTACGCGAATAACGACCTCAATTGAGGATGTGAACGCGCAAGTCGGAGTTCCCGTTAAAATCTGCGCTTATCGGTTCGTCCAGGAGGGTCTGAACAACGGTTGGCGCCACGCAGCATCAACAAATCAATGCGTGTCACTCCGACAGGAAGGAACAGAGATCGTCGCTACTGTTTCAGACGGCGGCAGTGGTTTTTCGTTCGACGAGATTGGACCCGATTGCATCGGGTTGTCAGGCCTTAAAGAAAGAATTGAAAGTCTGGGAGGCCGTTTCGAAGTGCAGACATCGGCACGCGGAACGCACCTCACCATGAGACTGAACACCGTCGATGTGAGCGATCCATGACAGAAAATATAAAGGTCGTCATCGTTGATGATCACCCGATGTTTCGCTCGGGTGTATCGCAGAGCCTGAAAGAGTGTGGTTTCGACGTCCTGGGTGAAGGAGAAAACGCCGACGACGCACTAGCCCTTGCGACCAGATTAGCGCCGGACATCATCCTTCTGGATATCTCAATGCCCGGCAACGGCCTAGCGGCGATCAAATCCATATTGAGCCTGTCTCCGTCCATTCGAATTCTCATTCTCACAGCATCTGAGAGCGTGGATGATCTTCAGACAGCAATCCAGTCGGGCGCGGCGGGATACGCCTTGAAAGGTGTCGGCTCTCGTGAGCTGGTACAGATGCTGCGGACCATCGCAGACGGCGGGCGTTACATTCCACCCGAACTGGGCGCCAAGTTGCTGGCTGAAAGAAAGGCCGCATCGGAACTGATCGAGCAGCGTCAGGATCTGAGCAGAAGAGAGCGGCAAGTCATGGACCTCATCGCCATCGGAATGAGCAACAAGCTTGTCGCCCGCAAACTGGGTCTCCACGAGAAAACGGTGAAGCATCACGTGACAAGGATTTTTGCCAAGTTAAAGGTCAGCAATCGCACGGAGGCGGCACTTCTTTGGAGAGATCGTATCTCTGCTCAGCGTGAGCCCTGAAACCTTGAACGATCCTTGACCGTCGCAAGCCGATCAACGATGACACGGCCCTTATTGTCGCGCATCGAATACCGGCCTTTTCGTAAAGTCTCGGTGATGCCATTGGCGTGGCGCACTTCGAGAGCCTGGCCAGACTGCTGAACGCCAGCCCGGTTCTGACCGGAATTTCCGGCTGCTCCAGGATCTGGTGCTTTCCCGCTTCCGCTCTCGTTTCCGTTCCCTTTGCCACCTCCATTTCCATGTCCGCCATCATTGCTGCCGCCGTTGCCGTTGCCGCCACCGTTTGCGCTTCCGTTTCCGCCGCTGTTACCGCCATTTCCGTTTCCATTGCCGCCGCCGTTGTTTCCTCCGCCATTACCGCCGTTATTCCCGTTACCGTTGCCGCCGCCGTTGTTCCCTCCGCCATTACCGCCTTCATTCCCGTTACCGTTGCCGCCGCCATTGCCTTGAGCGACAGCAACCCGAACACCAGCGGCCTGCAAGAATTGGACAGCGATCAACGCAACCACGGGCCGTCCGACCATGGGAAAGGTGAAGAGGTACTTAAGCATGTTTCTTCTTGTACGCACTCCGTTCTCCATATCTGCCGTCCTGCCGGAATGGACGCGAACCAATTATCTCTGCGCAGGCTGCCAGAGTTTGGCTCGGTTGAGAACTGACCTGGGGTAGTCTTGAACCCGCTTGTTCTGAAATAATCGCCGTCTGAAAGCGACTGACGTGATGGTTGCACAAGAGCCGCGCGTAAAACAAAGTGAAGAAACCCTGCACTTTCCCGCTGGCTCAGCGCGACCAAAAAAGCAACGTCGTCTCAAAAGTAAGCGTCAGCAGCTCCCGTCCGTATCGCTTTTCGGATGAGCATCGAGCTGCTTCTGGTGGCATCTCTTCAACATTTTGTCGATCAGGGCCCTGTCTCCGTTACAGTGATCCAGAATGTCGACTGCCTTCGAAATGCTCAGAGAGTATTTTTGTTGAAGTTGCTCAACGGTGTAAGGCTCAGGTCGTAAGCTCTGGTCCATCTTATCCTCTTTACGTTCTGCAATCAGATGCTGTGCGATCGATTGCGTATCCTAGACGCCGGGCGCGAAATGCGCCCATGATTGGCTTGTGTCGAGTTCTCCGGATCGTTTCCGGCTGGAGTTCCTCGAGCGACAACTTCCAAACAATCAACACTCATTATGCGGAGGGGTTCATCGATTGGGACTTAGTGCCCAAATTTGGGTGGGACTTATTCGACTGGAACGGAAGGAGGCCTTTTTCCTCAAAGCCGATCCTCGCACGGTGCGGGTGACATTCGCACCACCCCCAAGCCCAAAGCTTCCAGATCGGCAGGAAGCCCGCGCGGCGGAGATATCGCTCCGCGGTAAGCGAGCCTGGCACCAGTGAGGCCTTGACCCATGCCGCAGGTCGAATGCCAAGCTCCGTCACTTTCCAGGCGCGCAAGCCGGCGGCAATTAGCAAACGGGGGATACGAAGTATTTGTACAGCTGGTAATTGCGGCGATCGCAACTGCGCCATGATTCGGGCTACTCTCGACAAAAATGGCCAGCACTTCTCGCATGTTGAGGATTGCATCGCGAGTGCCGCAGACCTGGATCTTGTCCTGAGGTCGGCAAAAACCTGCAAGGCTCGGCTCGACCGTTGACAGGTCGAGCTCGCAAGGACAATTGAGGCCTGATTACTCGAAGAGTAAATCGGACGGAGGCAGATTGCTGGTCATCGGCCTCCGCCCGTCTTCCTGTGTCACATTTCGGGAAGAACAGCGATGTCGCGGACTTCGTTGTCCGTGCCGGTGATAGCGCCTACTTCGGTAGCGTTGCCGGTGTCGAGATTGACGGTGTAGAGCATTTTGTTTGCAGCGAGATAGGCAGTGTTCTTTCCGGCTTCCGTGCCCTGAATGTCAAAAGCATAGGTGGCTGGCGTATCTTTGAGACCCAGCTTGCCAATTGCTTTCAAAGTGCCGTCATTCGGCTTGGTCTGCTGGATCAAGGCGCCAATCGTCGCATCGATATTGTACATTGCGGTCTTTTCGGGCTTGCCGATGGAGTTGGTATAGGCGGCTGCGACAATGTTCGGCGTCTCGCCCTTGTGCATGTCACCATCTTCGAAGGCCAGGACACCGTCGACCGTCACTGCACCGGTGTCAGGATGGACACGGTGGTTGGTGGTACCAGTCATGAAACGAAGACGATCAGCCACCGGATTGAAATCGACGACGATCGGAGCCTGTGTCACCGTCAGCGTCTTGTCCATTTTTGCGAGATCCGTGGCAGCACCGCTTTCAAGGTTGATGGTAACGATACGATGGTCCGGGGTAACACCGATCACTGTCTTGTTGGCGGGGCGGTAATCAATACCGACGAGCTTATCGACGCCAGTTACTTCCATGGTCCTTGTAACGGCGGGCTTCGCGGTATCGAACATGACAAGTGTTTTGTCACTCGTCAGCCCGAGAACGGGTGCCGAAAAGGCTGTCGATGCCATGGCAGCAAAGGCGGCGGAGGCGGTCAGTGCGAAAAGGATGGTCTTCATGTCTTTCTCCCGTGCGTTCAACATTCGAGAAGGCGTCAGGCACTCGGCGTTTGACCCTTCATCATCGAAGACACCGCAAGGGAGGCGAATGGATGCAGGTCGTAAAAATAATTCTCAGGATGCATCCATTTGATCGCCGGATGGGTATAGTTCGTGAAAGCTGACGATTTTCACCGCTGGATCATGGAAGGATATTAATGGGTTCCGGGCCGGACGATCTGGATAAGGCGCTTGCTGCCTGCGCTAAGGGTGATCGTTCGGCATTACGCCGAATTTTCGATCAGGAGGCTGGGCGGTTGGTCGCCGTGGCGCAACGCATCGTTGGACGTCGCGAACTTGCCGAAGAGGTCGTGCAGGAAGCCTTTATCCGAATATGGACCCACGCTTATCAATACAGTGCGGACCGTGGCTCCGCGCGCGGATGGATTTATGCCATTGTTCGAAACAGAGCGCTCAATCTCCTGCGGGATGGCAAACTTGAACATTCCGTCGAAGAGGTAGAAGCGCTTCAGGAAGCCGAACAGGCAGACGCGATCATGGGTGCGTGGCACCGTCTGGACACACAATCGCGCCTGCACGAATGCCTGGGATCGCTCGATGAGACAAAGCGGCGCGGTATTCTGATGGCCTATGTTGGAGGCTATTCTCACGGCGAGATCGCCGGAAGGCTGCGCATTCCACTTGGCACAGCGAAATCCTGGATCAGGCGTGGGCTTCTGACGCTTCGGGAGTGCATGGGATGATCTACGGCCGCAAGGATATACCGAACCTCGCTGACGAGTATGTGTTGGGCTTGACCGAAAGCACGGCCGCCGCGGAAATCGAGGACGCCATGGAACGAGATTCCGAACTCAAGGCCGCGATTGCTGCAAGCCGTGAGCGTTTCCTGCCGCTCGACACCGCTATCACACCGGCAACCGTCAACGAGAGCCTGTGGCATCGCATTGAATCTGGGCTGACTTCGCAGCCTGTGACCCGCTACATGTCTGTTTCCACGCGCGCGAATGACAATAACAGCAAAGGCTGGAAGATCGCTGCGCTTTCGTCAATTGCCGCCGCATTGTTGCTTGCCATCGGTCTTGGATACAGCCTCATTCACAAGGCGGAGCCGCTTGTCGTCGCCGTTTTGATCAATGAGGCTGGAGATATTCAGGCGGTTGTCGAGGACTTTGGCGATGAACGGGCGATGATCCGTATACTGGCCGACTTTGCGGTGCCGAACGATAAGACGATAGAGGTATGGACGCTTCCGTCTCGAGAAATTGGGCCTGTTTCGCTCGGATTGCTGAAAGGCGTTCGCTCGGCTCGCCTTGATGGACCCGCATTGCCCACCCCGCGTGACAACCAGCTATACGAGATCACGCTCGAACAAGCGGGAGGATCGCCGACAGGCAGACCGACCGGACCGATCTTGGCCAAAGGGCTGGCGAAATTTCCGCGATGAAATCCACCGTCTGAGCGTTGCTTCAGCGCCTCATCCGACAGGCGATTTTTGTCCCATCTGCTTGCTTTCCAAATTTCCAGGAACATTGGCCCTGGTCTGTGGTTCGTCGTGGCACCAACCTCATGAACTGACAGGACGGATTATGGCGGATGTATTTTGGCTGGTTGTTGTCGCTGGAGGCCCATTGCTGCTGGGTGCCGTGGTCGTTTATGTCCTGCTGCGTCAGCGCAGGTTATCCGCCAAGGAGCAACAAGAACAAGCTCGCAAGGTTCATAAGCTTTACGACGGAAAGTAACCGGAAGCGGAGACTGATATGAACTATAGAACCATATGGCCCGTGGTAGGGGCTGCGGCTGTGGCTCTCGCGATGATCGTGGCCGTCTACTTCGTCAGGACGACTCCGGATACAGCACCGTCAAATTCACCAGACAGGGGGCAGACGGAAGACCAAGCACCTGCGGGGCCTGCTGATAGGAATGCGCTGCCGGGCAGCCAGAACACGACGCCCTGACCACAATAGTCATTGAGGGAGAGTTTAACATGAAGCCATTCCATGCCTGCTGCGCCGCTCTGTGTCTTTCGATGTTAATGCCCGCTTTCTCGAACGCGCAATCACCCGCGGACTTCACTGCCGAGGCGGCTTCCTTCAATCAGTTTGAGGTGGAGGCGAGCAGGCTGGCGCTTAGAAGCGCGCAGGATGACGCGACGAAAATGTTCGCTAATGACATCATGCGCGACCATGAGAAAGCGCTCGTCGATCTCGCCGATGCTGCTAAAAAGGATGGTACCTCGGTCCCGACGGACCTGAGCGCCGAATATGCCGAGAAGATGAGAGCTTTAGAAACCGCTTCACAAAGTGAGTTTGACCAGGCTTACCTCTCGACGCAGGTTTCGGTCCTTGAAGATGCAAAGACGATGTTCGAAGCCTTCATCAAAACCGGAATTGCAGGCTCGCTACGTGCATACGCTGAAAATCAGCGTGGCACCGTACGAACCTATAATGTGCGTGTTCAGGGCCTGACAAATCCGTGAAAGCGACCGGATCCACTCCAGCTCAACATTCGGAATTTGGATCACCATCGACAATTCAGCGGCGAGCTATGTTGACCCAGCTTGTCTGCGCCCGGCCGGCAACCGTACTTACGTTACACCGGCCGATCGATGAAGATATTTGATCTAATCCACCCTATGCCACCGCGACGATTTAATACGTAACTTTTCATCGGGTTAGTATATATAACTCTCTGACGAGGCGCAGGCGCGCGGGGCCGTTATGATGCGTCCCTTAACCCACGCCATCCTCCCAGTAGGGCGGGTCCCCGAACGACGCTTTCAAGTGAGCCGCCAGTGCGCGCAGTTTTGCCGAAGGACGGCGACCCTCGGGGTGCGCAAGAAAGACGAATTCCGCATCCGGCCGAACGCCGACATCGACGATCTTGAGCTTCCCATCGCGAATGTCCGGTCCTGCGATGAAGAGCGGAAGGAGTGCAATACCGAGACCGGCGATTGCCGCATCTCGCAGCATGTCGCCGTTGTTCACTCTGAATCCAATGCGTGCACGAACGATTTCAATGCCTCCAGGCGTAAGGAAACGCCAATCCGCAACACCCCGGTTCGTGTAGAACAAACCCTTATGGGCAGCGAGTTCGGTAGTTGTTGCAGGCATCCCGTTGACCGACAGATAGGCCTCGGAGGCCACCAGGACACGGCGGCTTGGCGCCAAACGCCAGACCATCAGTCTCGAATCGTCAATCGCCCCATGGCGCACGACGCCATCGTAAACGTCTGATGCAATATCGACTCGCCGATCGTCGAGTTCGAGCGACATCTCAATTTCGGGATTGGCAGCCAGAAACGGATACAGAGCCGGTCCCAGGTGCATCCGCCCGAAGGTAACAGGCGCAGCAATGCGGATTGGACCGCCCAGCGTTCCACGCCGCTCGGACAAATCCGCCGCTGCCTCAGAGACCTCTCGCAGGATGCGCTTGGCGCGTTCGAGAAAGGCAGCGCCATCTTCCGTCACCGAAACGCGACGTGTCGTACGGTGGAGTAAAGTAGCGCCGAGGCTGCGTTCCAATTCCGCCAGGCGTTCGCTCACGACCGATTTTGACAGCCTGAGCGTGCGTGCCGCCCCGCTGATCGAGCCCTCTTCGGCGACAGCCACGAAACTCGCAATGCCATCCAGCTTCATTGTTCGGCCTTTCCGAAAGGTACGTCCGCCATTGGCACAGTAGTACGAACAGCATGCTTGCGCCACATTCGCACTTACGAAAACCCACACAACGAGAAGGAATTCGGATTATGGGTAGGCTCAAAAGCAAGCGGGCGCTCATCACCGGTGGCACCAGCGGCATCGGACTTGAGACAGCACGTCAATTCATCAGTGAGGGTGCGCGCGTAGCAGTCACGGGAACCAATCCCGAGACGCTGGATGCTGCACGGCGGGAGCTTGGTCCCAGTGTACTGGTCATCAAGGCAGACGCTGCCGACGTGGATGGCCAGAAGGTCGTCGCTGAAACGATCAGGGAGGCATTCGGGAGCCTGGACATCGTCTTCATCAATGCAGGCGTTGCCCTTCTCAAGCCTTTGGAAGCATGGGACGAAGAAGGTTTTGACAGGGTCTTCGACATCAATGTGAAAGGCCCGTATTTTTTGCTGCAGGCACTACTGCCGATACTGGCCAATCCGGCTTCGATCGTACTGAACACCTCGGTCAATGCCCACATCGGCATGCCTAACTCGAGTGTCTACGCCGCCTCGAAAGCGGCACTACAGTCATTCATCCGCACGTTATCCGGCGAACTGATCACACGCGGTATCCGGCTGAATGCGGTGAGCCCAGGTCCCATTTCTACACCGCTCTATGGCAAGCTGGGTTTCACCGAGACTGACCTGAAGAATGTCGCTGAGAGCATACAAAATCTGGTCCCGGCCGGCCGCTTTGGCGAACCGTCCGAGATTGCAAAGGCGGTAGTGTTCCTGGCATCGGACGAAGCCGCCTACACGGTCGGCAGCGAGATCATGATCGACGGTGGCATGGGCACATTGTGACACTCCCCAAGCAACGGAATCCGGTGACAGCAGCGCGCCGGGCTCCGACGGTTGTCGGATGTCAAGGCGCGCATCGCTGGTGACGTCTGCTTTCGGTCAGCGGCCAAGCTGGTTTCTGTGGCCGGCATGAAGGCGCAAAACGGTTGCAACTGGCGATCGGCATACGACGCAAGAAAATGCCGTTTCGGCGTCCTCGATCTTGAAGAGATGATCCGGTGACGTGCCAAATTGCACTTCGTGGATACAGGTCGCTTCGGCTCGAAAAGCGAAGTCCTGTCCCCTCGGCTTTTGTTATGAGCGCCGCCGTTTCTTTAATTACATTTAAACGATAACTAATTTACCATAACAGCAGACAGAGCAAAATCAGGTTGCCATGACGGCATGCACCTTCTGTAATTCTTCATATCCATGCCGAATCCCCTGCAGCAGAGTTCTTTTTTCATTCGACCAGTTCCCGGTCGCAATGCTCCCTGCTTCGTGTTCGCGATTTCAAAACAGAACCGCGAGGAAATATGTCGTTTCTTAAAAATGCGAGCATTCGCACGAAAATTCTATCCCTGATCATCCCTCTGTGCGTGGTGGGCCTGTGTGCCACGGCGTTTATCGCAACCCGATACAAAGCAGCAGATACGAGCTACTCCGATTTCATTTCCAATGATGCTGGCGCCAGTGTCGAGATGTCGCGCGTAAACCGAAATGTCGTCGCAACTGCTTACGCCGCCTATCAAATCCTGACCTACCGCCAAAACGATCCGGCCATGAAAACAGCTATCGACTTTTACAGCGATAGCAAAGGCAAGCTTCTTGAGCGTCTCCAGCACACGAAAGAACTTCTCCCACGTGAGAGCGCTGCGATAGACAAAATCATTGAGAGAACGAAAGAAGTCATCGTCTTGACTGACCAGGCCGTTCAACTGGGTAAAGCTGATCAGGACGAACCGGCAAGGGCGACCCTGGCAAAAGCGGACTCTTTGATTCTTCCCCTGACGACCGACAACGCAGCGTTTCTGGACCAGGTCTTGAAATCCGTGGCTGCGAGAAGTGACGAACTGACCGACCAAACAAACTCCACCATCTTTACCTCGCTGATGGTTGTCGGCATCACATTCACACTCGGCATCATCGCGTCACTCGTTGTTGCCGCCAAGGGGATCACGACGCCTATCGCCTCTTTGCGCGAGCGCATGATCACTCTGGCGCAGGGGGAGACCACTGCACTCGTCGATGGTCAGGATCGCAAGGACGAAGTAGGTCAGATGGCAAAGGCGGTCTCCATTTTTCGCGACAATGCTCTTGAGAAAATCCGTCTGGAAAAAGAAGCTGATGCCAATCGCAGCCTTTCCGAACAGGAACGATTGGAACGCGAGGCCCAAAAGGCGAAGGACGCTGCCGACACCCAATTTGCCGTTGACCAACTGGCCAAGGGGCTCGACCGTCTCGCCGATGGTGATATCGCGTATCGCATCGAGACACCGTTTGTTGCCCATCTCGATACTCTGCGGAACAACTTCAATGGCTCGGTCGCGAATCTGAATGACGCGTTGCGCGCCGTCGGCGAGAACGCTCGCGGCATCGATGCAGGTGCCAACGAAATTCGCTCTGCCGCCGACGACCTGTCCAAGCGCACTGAGCAGCAGGCTGCCTCAGTCGAAGAAACAGCCGCCGCTCTGGAGGAAATCACCACGACCGTGAAGGACAGCAGCAACCGCGCCGAAGAAGTCGGCCATCTGGTCGCGAGGGCCCGTGATGGTGCGGAAAAGTCCGGAGCAGTCGTACGTCAGGCCGTTACCGCCATGAACGAAATCGAACGTTCATCCGGTGAAATTACCAACATCATCAGCGTGATTGATGAAATTGCCTTCCAGACCAATCTTCTGGCTTTGAATGCAGGCGTTGAGGCCGCCCGCGCCGGCGAGGCCGGCAAGGGCTTTGCGGTCGTCGCACAGGAAGTCCGCGAACTTGCCCAGCGGTCTGCAAAGGCTGCGAAAGAGATCAAGGCATTGATCACGACATCCGGCGAACACGTTCGCTCCGGCGTGACACTGGTGGGTGAAACCGGCAGGGCACTCGAAGTGATCGTCACGGAAGTGCAAGAGATTAACCGTCATATCGCCGCGATTGTCGAATCCTCGCGCGAACAGTCGGTTGGCCTTCAGGAAATCAACACGGCCGTCAACACCATGGATCAGGGCACACAGCAGAATGCCGCCATGGTCGAACAGTCGACAGCCGCAAGCCACAGCCTCGCCAAGGAGGCGGCATCCCTCAACCAGCTGCTATCGCGTTTCAATCTAGCCGATGGCACAAGCACAAGTCGTTCGTCTGTAGCCCCTGCGGCCGTTCGCTCGGCATCGCCAGCTTCACGACCTGCAGCATCACCGGCTAGAGCCCTTGGCCGCAAGATTGCGAACGCGTTCGGGGCTGGTTCGGCTGCCGCGGTTGCGCAAGACAGCTGGGAGGAGTTCTAAAAATCTACGGCCGCGGCGCGACAGACCAACCGCCCGGCCGTTGATCATCATCACGAGTGCCTTGGATCGGAAACTTCGCTTGCAGATTAAAAGCGGGTTTTCGGTCGAAGGAGCGATGCAAGTCGTGGGAGTTCCCTCGGCTTCCACTTTCAAGACTTGGATTTTGCCTCTGCTGCGACGAAATCATTAAGCTGTATCACGTTACCGCTGATCGCAGAGCCAGACGAACCTCTATAGACAGAGTATCCGTTTCGACTACGTTTTTTGGTCTCGTATAATGCACGGTCCGCCTGGTCGAGAAGTGCCTCAGGATCGATTTTATCCAGGGTCGTGCAGCAGGCAATGCCAATGCTTGTCTTTATCACCAAGGGACAGTCATTCCATATCATCTGTGTTGCCGTGAGCGCCTTGATCATTGCCCTCGCCCTGGCGGCGGCATCGACGGGTGACACGCCGGGTAGAAGCAGACAAAACTCGTCCCCGCCAAGCCGAGCAAAAACATCGTTGGCAGATAATTTCTCGGAAACAACGGCAGCGGCATGCCGGAGCGCAGCATCCCCGGCAGCATGCCCATACTTGTCATTGATCGCCTTAAAGCGGTCGAGATCGAAAAGCAGGACGCTAAAAACACGTTTGGTATGGGACGGACCACACATATCTGCAAGCTTGTTCATCAGCATTCGACGATTGGCGAGACCCGTCAGTTCGTCTTCATTGGCGAGGCGTTCGACTTCACCTCGAAGCCGATCGACAGCCGACAACAGGAACCCGAAATTCCAGACTACTGCGGCAAAAAGGAATGCCAAGAGATCAACAGCGGCTGCCGCTTTGAGGTCCAGTTCTGGCATTAGGCGGGTGACGATCAAGATGTTGCCGCAAGCAATTACCGCATGCGAGGAAACGGCCACGATCATTGCACCGCTGCTGACAATTGCGCCGAGATCGCCGCCATGGTGTCGCAAGAGAAAGGCTGCGGTGATTGCTAGCGGCAACAACTGCGCCAACGTGTAAACAGGATTGCGCGCGTACCAGGGATAAAAAGTTGCCAGCATCAGCACTACGCTGATCACGAAAAGACAAGCGACAGAAAGCAACTTTAATCGAGCGCCGTGGAAACAGCGGGCGCCCACGCAGTTCAGATAAAATCCCAGAACTATGAAACTGTTACCGAGTACAGTCTGGATGAGCAGACCATCATTTCCCTGGAGGGCCAGAATAGCTCCTCCGAGCACGCTGGCAACGCTGCCTGAGAACCAATAACGTGCCGCCTTCAGCTCGCCGTAGCGATAGACCACCAGACCCCAAATAAGGCATTGAGAAAGACCGAGCAGCAAGACAACGAGAAAGAGCGTATAAAAGTCGGGCATTTGATGTCCCATTCTCAGAAGTCGTGACCAGTACGGCGAAACCCGTGAACGGCGGGTAAAAAACTTGGCGGGCCTTTAATCCATCGCCAAAATCATCTGTTTTGACCACAGCAATTAGATGGAATCTGGTGCACGCAGAGGCCGGGTTAACGTCACTAACAGCATTGAACAAAAAACGAACCGGTCTTCCAAAAAGCCGCCCCATCACCGCGCTTTAATTCGACCCGAACTTTCAATTACTGCAGTTAGACCATGTTCGTTACATTGGCCGTTAAGGAGATACAGAGGACCTGATAGAGGCGTCTTGCCTCTAGGCCCCCCATCGCGGCCTGCGCTGCCTGCGCCCTCTATCCCTTCCGGCAGCGAAACATCATGATACAGTGCGCCTCCGACGCTCCCGTGGAGGCGCATTGAAAATCGGCGTGCGGCAGGATTGAAGGTGCAGATTTATGACTACGATCGTCGTTTCTTATTTTGATGGCGCTGAAGTTGAACTGGACGAAGAGCCTGATCCTGACGCTCCGGGGTCCGCTGTTGCTCTGGCCTCGTTTCTTGCGCTGACGGAGGCGGACAGGCTCTTGGACACGCGGCACGTTTTTGCCTTCTACAAGGACTATTACGAAGAGGCCGGGAAACCAGAATGGCTGGACGCGGAAATGGGCGTCCCACAATCACCCGCCGATATATGGGATCATGTCACTCCCGGACCTGTTACCGTCAAGAAAGGGCGAAAGGACGATGAAAACTGGTACGTCGTGATGCAGGCTGAGTGCGGCTGGGATGTCGAACGTGGCCTCATGATGGTTTGGCAAAACGGTGCGACGCTTACGAAAGTCGGCGGATATAATGGTCACCTGACCAATGTGAATGCCTACGCAGATCCCGCTTTGGAGGCTGTCGTCTACAAGGCGCGAAACCCGGAATACACAACTAGGATTGCCGAGTGAGTACCCGAGACTTGCTTACGGGCGTGTGAACCTATCAGGAAAAACGCTCACCACACGTTGTTTGAGAAAGCCATGAAAGGCGAGACGACCTGGGCTATACATCGGAAGTCCCCACCTCCTCGCCGCCATGGCGCACACTCGCAGCAGAAACAAGATGCTAAACGGACGTGTCGAAACCGTGAAGAACAATCGGTCGCACAATGCCGCCCCTCTCCAGTCGTTGTGATCTCGTCCGTAATCACGTCAGCATTCCAAAGATTTTGCTCTTCGATCTCGGTGAAGATGCCAAAATAATCTGCGCAATCTGGAAGCAGACGAACTGTTCGGCGTCCGAAATCCTGGCCAGACCCACTTCAACGCCGACACATGAAGACCGGAGATGCCTGCATGACGGAGGCGTCCGCAATACGGAGGCCGCCGATCCCGTAGACTTTCAGCTTGTTATCGACAACAGACATGCTGTCACGACCCATCTTTGCAGTACAGGACTGATGCCAGTATGTGACGGCCGAGCGGCGAATAAAATTGATCATGCCCGATCGGTCGCGCGCGCCCGGAGCAGTTTCGCCTTTCACCGGAGGCGCGAAACTTTCACTATTCCCGAGCACGCGGCACAATTCCACGGCGGCCAAAGCGGCAGCCACGCCTTCCGGCTCACTGAGTGAATTCGGTTCGATCAGGATCGGATCAGTTGCGTCGGAGCCGGAGAGTCGCCCGGCCCCGACTCTTCGGCTGGGCAAGTCCGTTGAACATCGTCCAGCCATGTTCCGGTGTTTCCAGACCTGTTCCGATGACGCCGTGCCTGGCATTACTTCTTCGCGGAGACGGCCTTGGCGGCCTGATCAATGGTATCGGCCACGACCTGCGGCTGGGTCATGAACAGTGCGTGACTTGCCGAGACCTTTGTGATTTTTGCCTTGATGCGCTCTGCCATATGGATCAGCATTGCCTGATCGAACGCCTTGTCTTCGGTTGCGATGACAGCCCAGCTGGGCTTCATACGCCAGGCAGCATGTTCAAGCTTCGTGCTGAACGCCGACATATTGATCGGGACCTGGGCATCTTTCATGAACGCAACATCGGCGTCGCTGACGTCATGGGCAAACCCAGCCTTGAACTTATCCAGGCTGACATAGCCAAATCCATCCTTCGTGGTTTCGATGACGAACTCCGATGCAGGAGCAAAACCCTCGTATTGCTGAGCCGTCGTTTCGCCGACATCCGGAGAAAGCGCGGAGACGTAAACGAGGCCGGCAACCTTCTGATCGATACCGGCTTCTGTGATGACAGTGCCGCCCCAGGAATGTCCGACAAGAATGACCGGACCATCCTGACGCTCAAGCGCGCGGGCAGTCGCGGCAACGTCATCAGCGAGAGACGTCAGTGGATTCTGGACGATGGTCACGCGGTAACCACGCTTGGTCAGATTATCGTAAACCCCCTTCCAGCCGGAGCCGTCCGCGAAGGCTCCATGAACGAGGACAACGTTTCTGACGGACTGCTCCCTGGGGATGGTATCGGCTGCGTTTGCCGGCAATGCGGCAGTTAATGTGGCTGCGGCTGCAATTGCTGCGACGGTGGGCGCGGTCTTGCGTGTCATGACTTTCTCCTCTTTTATTCGCGATAACATTTATTGCGATACATTAAAGCTGGCAGATTTCGAACTGTGCGTCAACATAATTATTATCGCGATATTGTTTTTCGCGATTTCGTTCGTTACATTTGACGCAACTGGAGTTCACAATGACCAAACGCCATAACGATCCGCCGCCCCTGCACGACCAGCTATGCTATGCGATCTACACCGCGGCCATTGCGATCCAGCGTGCATACAAGCCTCTTCTCGATGAACTGGGCCTGACCTATCCGCAATATCTCGTACTCAACGTGTTATGGAGCCAGGACGGACAGACGGTTGGCGCCATCGCCCAGGCCCTTGCTCTGGAATCAAGCACGCTGACACCGCTGCTGAAGCGACTCGAAACCGCCGGCTTGCTGCGCAGGACGCGCAACCTTAGCAACGAGCGGCAGGTAGTCATCGCCTTGACCGACGACGGCCGTGCCTTGCAGCACAAGGCCGGCTGCCTCAGCAACACTCTGCTCGCGGCCTCTACACAGACGCCAAAGGAACTCGCTGCTCTTAACCGCGATGTCCGGTATCTCCGTGACGCGATCTATTCCCAGATCGGCGGATGGGACGCACCCGCCTGACCTTCGATAGTGGTAAATCGCCTCAATGCTCAGGCGGTCGGTACGGTCCCACCGTCAATCACATGCTCTGTACCCGTAATTGACGACGCTCGATCCGACGCAAGGAACGCGATCAGGTCGGCGACTTCTCCAGGCCTGGCCGGCCGGCCAAGCGGTATACCACCAAGCGAGTCCATGATCGTCTGCACAGCTTCGTCGTAGCTGATGCCGGCTTCCTCCGCGATACGAAGCGCAAGACCGTTGGAGCCCGGATCTGCAATCCAGCCGGGAGAAACACGAACCACCCGTACACCCTTGGGAGAAACCTCCTTGGAGATGCTCTTGCTGTAGGTATTGAGCGCGCCCTTTGCGGAGGCGTATCCGGTCGTCGCCTGGTGCAGCGGAAGGACGCGCTGGATCGACGTCACGTGAATGACGACGCCGCTTCCTTGCGCGATCATTCCGGGGATAAGGGCGCGGTCCAGCCTCACCGCAGGGAAGAAATTAAGGTTAAATTCCTTTTCCCATTCCTCTTCGGTCAACGCCGCAAAGCCGCCAGAAGGTGCTGAGGATCCGCCCAACACGTTGACGAGGATATCGAGTCCGCCGAGCTCCCGGTGGACTGCGTCAACAACTGTCTGAACGCCATCCATCGTGGTCAGGTCGGCCTCGACGAGGGCCGCGCCGGAAAAGTCCTCCGGCTTTCTGCGTGCGGTTGTCAGCACGCGGGCGCCGAGCTCCTTGAACTGAGCCACAGTCGCAGCGCCAGCGCCCGACGTCCCGCCGGTGATGAGAGTTCGACGGCCCTCCAGTGTCAGAAACGGCGTCATAGGGTGATCTCCAGCTCAGCAATC
Organism: Agrobacterium sp. InxBP2; assembly: GCF_026191755.1. Classification (NCBI taxonomy): domain Bacteria; kingdom Pseudomonadati; phylum Pseudomonadota; class Alphaproteobacteria; order Hyphomicrobiales; family Rhizobiaceae; genus Agrobacterium; species Agrobacterium sp. InxBP2. The sequence continues at coordinate 30,602 of NZ_JAINDY010000016.1, read as the reverse complement.
CTGTCGCCCGAAAGGACGAAGATAAAGCGAAGGTCGATCGGACTTCCGGGGAAGTTGCCGGCTGCGTGGGCCATCACCTGGGTCTTTCCATTCTCGACGGCGATCAGGAAAGGCCTGACCGTGTAGCTGTACTGCTGGGCCTCATCGGTCATCCACGCCCGAATGGCCTTCTGCCCGATGTGAATCTTCCGCTTGTCCTTGACGACCCCGTTTTCGGTGAAGGTGGCAGCGATGGCGTCCGGACAGCCTGACCTGTCGGCTTCGAAATAGGCTTCGATAGCGCTGGGTAGTTCGATCATCGTAGTATCTCCCGTCGTTTTGGTATCTTGGGCTGTGGCTCCGCCTTCGCGATATCCACTGGCTGGAAGATAGATCAAGCTTATTGACGGGATAAGCGGGATAAATAAGGATGAGGTATTGCGAAAAGAGGGATAAATGACCCGTTCCGTCCTTGCTGACCTTGATGCCGTCCTCAGCATCGCCCGCCTTGGAACCTTCCGCGCAGCGGCTCTCGACCTTGGAATGTCAACAACGGCCTTGAGCAACTCCATCGCGAAGCTGGAGCAGCGCCTCGGTATCCGGCTGTTCAACAGGACGACGCGAAGCGTGTCCCTGACTGATGCGGGGAAGACGTTTGTAGAAAGGGTCGGACCAGCGGTGACCGACATCCGCGACGCAATGCTCGCGGCCCAGTCGCTTCAGGAGACCCCGAGCGGAACATTGCGCATCAACGCCTTCGCCACGGCAGCACGAGAAGTAATGGCGCCGCTCGTCCTGTCATTTCTGGAGAAGTATCCGCAAGTGCATATCGACCTTGTCACGGAGGGACGGATTGTCGATATTGTCGCGGCGGGTTTTGATCTGGGTCTGAGACCGGCCGATCTCGTTCCTGCCGACATGATCGCCGTGCCTTTGGGCTTGAAGCGCAGCAATGCGGTCGTCGCATCACCGGAATTCCTGCGCAGACATGGCAAGCCAATTGTACCAACTGACCTCTACAGGTTTCGCTGCATTCGCGCGCGCCTTCCGAACAACGCGCTTTTCCGTTGGAAATTCGAGAAAGACGGAAATGCACTCCAGATCGACGTGCAAGGCGCGATCACTCTGGACGAGCCAAGCCTCGTTACGATAGCAGCCCAAAATGGGGTGGGGCTTGGTTATCTCATGGAAGCGGATGTTCGAGAGGATATTGAGGCTGGGCGACTGGTGCGCGTTCTTGAGGACTGGACGCCCTCGTTGGCCCCGCTGGCGTTGTATTACCCTGGTAGGAAGAACCCCCCTGCAGCGTTCACCGCATTCATTCAGGCTGCTCGCGAATTTGCAAGAGAATGACCGGCGTGCAGATGTTCGATGCCAGTGAACGCTGGGCGTTCTTAAACTCTTGAAGCTATTTGAACCGGTTAACTGCTGGGACACAGCTAAAGTTCAAAAGTCCCTTGTCGAGAGGTTTACTTCGCCTCAATAAAATGGGCGGATACCTTCCGCGAAATCATCGAGGCAGAGATATCCCGAAGGCTGCGCGCGTTTGTCCGCGACTGCCGCCATGATCAAGCGGCCACGGTGTTCGTGGGGGCGCCGCGCTCGAACGCATCGACATTATCAATCAGTTGGTCGACCAGCGACTGCACAGCCTCCCGGCTCGCCCACGCCACATGCGGCGTCAGGATGAAGTTCGGCAGATCGAGCAGCCGCATCAGCGGATGATCGCGTGCAGGCGGCTCGGTGGTGACGACGTCGAAGCCGGCGCCGCTGATCTGGCCGCTTCTCAAGGCGTGTTCCAGCGCGGCCTCATCGACGAGTCCGCCGCGTGCGGTGTTGATCAAAAGGGGCCGCCTGGCCATCCGTGCGAACTCCGCGGTCGAGATCATGTTGCAGGTCGAAGGCATCAAGGGAGAGTGCAAGGTGATGATGTCGCTGAGCGCGAGGACCTTTTCGAACGGCGTATAGAGCGGCCCCATTCCGCTGGTGCCCTTGTAGTCCGAAAAAAGAACCTTCATCCCGAAGGCACGACCAAGATCGGCCACCGAGCGCCCGAGGGCACCGTCACCGATGATGCCGAGCGTCGAACCGGCGAGATCGTTAATCGGGAAGTCGAGATAGCAGAACTGGTTTGCTTCCTGCCAGCGTCCGGCCTGCACCGAATTGCGATAGGCGAGCAGGCTGCGGCGAAGCGCAAGGATCAGAGCGAAAGTGTGCTCGGGAACGGTGTTGACGGCGTAGTTGCGGATGTTTGAGACGATGACTCCACGCTGCGCGCATGCTGTGACGTCAACGACGTCGGTGCCCGTCGCCGCTACGGCGACCAGTTTAAGTTTGGGAGCGGACGCGACCGCTGAACCGCGCACAGGGGCCTTGTTGGTAATGACGATGTCGGCATCCTTGATGCGCTCCGGCACCTCGTCGGGAGCCGTCTGGTCAAACTGAACGAGCTCATGAGCAAAGGAGAACGCTCGAAAGTGAATATCGTCGGGTAAGGTCTTCCGATCGAGAAGGACGATCCGAAGAGGCTTGCTGGAAGCATGAGGCATTGGGGGGACACCAGGTTCAGAGGGAGAACAGCGGCCGCTTTCAAGCGGCCGCTCAATTTAAGATCAGCCTCAGGCTTCTTCTTCCTGAAACGCTTCTTCGCGTGTTTTGCGGAATGGCGGCAGGATCATCAGCAGAAGCACGCCGGCTGTCGCGATCAGCAGGACCAGACTGATCGGCCGCTCCACGAAGACACTGGGGTTTCCGTGCGAAATTGTCAGGGCGCGACGGATGTTGGTTTCCAACAACGGTCCCAGGACGAACCCCAGAAGTAGCGGACCCGGCTCGCACTTGGCCTTGCGGAAGGCATATCCCAGCAGGCCGAACCCGGCAGCCAGTACCACGTCGAATATGCGGTTGTTGATGCTGTAGACACCGACGCAGCAAAAGAGAAGGATTGCCGGATACAGCAGACGATACGGGACCGTCAGGAGCTTCACCCAGACGCCGATCAGTGGCAGGTTGATCACGACGAGCATCAGGTTGCCGATCCACATGCTGGCAACGAGTCCCCAGAAGATTTCCGGCTGGGTTGCCAGTACCGTCGGTCCCGGGGTGATGCCGTGTATGATGAACGCACTCAGCATCATCGCCATCATGTTGTTCGATGGGATGCCCAGGGTCAGAAGCGGGATAAACGAGGACTGTGCGCCGGCATTGTTGGCAGCCTCCGGTCCGGCGACACCCTCAACGGCACCCTCGCCGAACTCCTGGGGACGCTTGGATACTTTTTTCTCGACCGAATAGGCGCAGAAGGAGGCAAGAGTGGCTCCGCCGCCCGGAAGTACGCCGAGAAACGTCCCGACACCCGTGCCGCGAAGGACAGCCGGCCAGGCCCGTTTGAAGTCCTCTCTGGTCGGCCACAGGCGGCTGAGCTTGCTGACAAGCACACCACGAGCTTCGACGTTCTCAAGATTTTCGATGATCTCTGCGAAACCGAACAGACCTATGGCGATGACCACGAAGTCGATCCCGTCGAAGAGTTCGACTGCAGTGAATGTAAGGCGTTCCTCCCCGGAACTGGCGTCGATCCCGACCATGCCGAGCAGCAGACCGAGAAGGATCATGCCGATCGCCTTCAGGACTGGTCCGCGGGCGAGGATAGTGGCCGCCAGAAGGCCGAACAGCATCAGCGACACGTATTCTGCCGGGCCAAAGGAAAGGGCGAAAGACGATAGCGTCGGACCAGCGATAGCAATTCCGAACGTCGCGACCGTTCCGGCGAAGAAGGAACCGAGCGCCGCGACGGCAAGCGCTGACCCGGCCCTTCCTTTCTGAGCCATCTTGTAACCGTCGACAGCGGTCACGACCGACGACGCCTCTCCGGGAAGATTGACGAGGATAGCCGTCGTCGATCCACCGTACTGCGCGCCGTAATAGATGCCGGCGAGCATGATGAGGCCCGCCAGAGGCGGAAGGTAGAACGTAATCGGCAGCAAAACCGCGATCGTCGCCGTCGGCCCGATACCTGGTAGCACCCCGATCAGCGTTCCCAGCAGAGCGCCAAGCAGACAGAAGCCCAGGTTCGTCGGCGTCAGGGCCTCGCTGAAGCCCAGCATGAGAAGGTCAACGAAGTTCATGTATACCTCCCTCAGAACGGCCAGATAGGCATTTGCACGCCAAGGCCGACAATGAAGACCAAAACGCCAAACGCTGTTAGCCCAGCGGTCAGCAGGATGACTTCACGAAGCCGTGAATCGCGGTCAGCGATGCTGCCGACCAGAAGCAACCATAGGGACGCCGCAACGAAACCAAAGAACTCCGCGATGAAGGCGAAGCCAACAACTGCTGCAAGGATGACCACAAGCGGCCAGAGCTTCGGTTTATCGATGTCGACCCGTGCCCGGACCGCGCCCAACCCGCCGATCGTGGCGCCAATGATGATAAGAAGCCAGCACACTATTCGAGGCAGGTAACCTGGGCCCATGGCGGATGCCGTGCCCATGGTCAGGTCGCGCCCGGCCCATAAGCCAAGCGCGCCGAATCCCATAAATAACGCTGCGGTGAAGAGGTCCGGCCGGTCACCGGTGCCTCCAGCCTTGCGGGGAGCGGCCATTACTTCTGTTCCTTGGCCAGTTTCCAGATCGCGCCCAGGCGCTCAGCGCGCACGGGAAGCTCCTTGTCCCAATCTTGGGACGAGCGATAGGAAATGGCCAGCGACATCTGCTTCGCCTTTGTCTTGAACTCTGGATCGTCGAGAGCTTTCTTCACCGCGGCGGAGAACTTCGTCCGAATTTCCTCCGGCACGTCACAGCTCATTGCGATTCCGCGCTCAGAACTCATCAAGACTTCAAAACCCTGTTCTTTTGCGGTTGGGAGATCGGGAGCGATGGAGGCGCGCTCTTCGGCAAACTGGCCGAGATTCTTGAACGCGGAGTGATCGCTGCCCACGAACTCTCCGACGTTGATGCCGATCGTGTCGACGTGCCCACCGAGAAGCGCGGTGCGAGCCTCGTTCGCCCCATTGAAGGTGACCGCAGTCAGATCGATACCTGCAGACTTCTCCAACTGAAGCATGGCAAGATGCTCGTCGGTTCCGAGGCCAGTTGTGCCGACGGTAACAGCCCCAGCGTTCTCCTTCGCATAGGCGACGAGGTCTTTGAGCGTATTGAACTTGGAATTGGTTTGGACAATGAACGAACCGGGATCTTCGACAATGCGCGCGACGAGGCAGAGCTTTTTCGGGTCGAACCGCACCTTGCGATCCATTTGCATCGTCAGATAGCCAGGCGTGTTTAGCGAGGAAACTGTGTAGCCATCGGGGCGAGCCTGGGTCATCGCAGTATAGGCGATTTCACCGGACGCACCTGGGCGGTTTAGGACGGTTATCTTCGCGTCCAGCTCCTTTTCCACATAAGGAGCAAGCGTACGGTTCATCACATCAGTGCCGCCGCCCGGAGCAAACGCCACGATAAATTCGATCGGACGATCCGTTGGCCAGTCAGCGTGGGCTACGCCTGTGGCGAGAAGCAGCGTCGTTGCCAGTGCGGTATTTCTAATCAAATGCTTCATCTTATCCTCCCAGGATAGTTTGTATTTGGACGGTACCGTCCAAGGTCTCGGTGACTGGCCGACGTTTCCCCTCCGGAACATCGGCCAGCTTCGTTCAGTTAGTCGACGGTAGCTCACATCCCGCCTTGACGAGGGCGTCGTTGAACCAAGTCGGCTTGTGCGTGCCAGCTTTGATATTCTCGATCTGCTTTTGCTCGGCGGCGTGCTTGGCAACCGTCCGCTCGTAAACCTCCGCCACATCGTCGATCGGAACAACGACGACCCCGTCCGCGTCGCCTACGATCAGGTCACCCGGCATCACAACCATTCCTCCAATGGCAATGGGCGTATTGATTTCGCCTGGGCCGTTCTTATAGGGGCCACGGTGGGTCACGCCGACCGCGTAGGAGGGGACGTTCATTTCGAGAAACGCATCCGCATCGCGGATCGCACCGTTGAGAACGAAGCCCACAACACCGCGGCGATGAGCGTAGTCGAGCATCATCTCCCCCATCAGGGCGTGGGTCACGTCGCCGCCGGCATCCATGACGATGACGTCGCCGTCCACGGCCATGTCCATCGCCTTGTGGAGCATAAGGTTGTCGCCCGGAGGCGCTTTGACGGTCAGTGCGCGGCCGACAAGTTTGCCGTGGCGGTGCATCGGGCGAAGCTGAGCGCCGCCCGCGTACATGCGGTGCATGCTATCGCTGATGTTGGCGACGGGAAGCTCCCTGAACTTGTCGATCCATTCCTGTTCGACGATCCTGTCCCTGTTGCGAACCCTAAATCCTATAGTCAACGTATTCTCCTCGATGCTCTTGATTGTCTTTTTCAGGCAGGTGTCTTTGCCAGCGCGCGATGGTTCACGATCCTCTCGCGGCCAAGCTCACGACCTTCCACGATCGCAAGAATGCCCTCAACGGCATCGACGCCGACGCGAACGTTCGCCTCCTGGGTTACGCCGCCGATATGCGGCGTGACGACGATCCGCTGATTCTGCCAGAACGGGTGGTTGTCTCCAGGAGGCTCTGTCTGGAACGTGTCAAGCCCGGCCCCGGCAATCTGTCCGCTTTCGACAGCGCGAAGAAGGGCATCCTCATCGATCAGGCCGCCCCGGGCTGTATTGATAACGAACGATCCCGGCTTCATCAGGCCGAGCCGGCGGTCATCAAGCAAATTCCGCGTGTCGGGCGTCAAAGGGCAGTGCAGGCTCACGATATCCGACGAGGAGAGGAGGCGGTCGACATCAGTCACCTGGCGGACACCTGCCTCGACAAACGCCGCCTCATCTGTAAAGGGGTCGAAGGCTTGGACCTTCAAGCCAAAACCCTTAGCGAACAAGGCAGTTTGCCGAGCAATCGCGCCGAACCCGACAAGGCCGATAGTCATGCCAGCCAGTTCCTTGCCAGCAAAGCCCGCCTTCTCCCAGCGCCCAGCGCGCAGGCTGCTGTCGAGCGGCACAATCCGCTTTACCACGGCAAAAAGTAGTGCAATCGCATGTTCAGCGACCGAAAGCGCATTTGCGCCAGCGGCGACGACAACGGGGATTTCGCGGCGAGACGCGGCATCCACGTCGATGTTGTCAACCCCAACCCCGTGCTTGGAAAGGACACGTAGCGAAGGCGCGGCTTCAATCGCTGCGGAGCCGAACCGCCCCATACGCACCACCACGCCGACAGGATCAAGTTCCGTCACAATCCGGACCAGGTCGTCTTCGCTCGTGTAAGGGGGAACGTAAGACACCTGATAGCCGTTCTCGGCGATCAGCTTGACTGCTTGTTCGTTGATGGCTGGTCCAGTGACCAGGATGTTTCGGCTTCCCATGCGTACCTCAAACTGGAATGCGCGAGGACGCGAGCGCTGAGCGCGCAGCGTAGCCATCCTCCCATACGCCAAAGCTCCTCCTGGCGTCTCCTGAGCGGAAGTTAACATAAGCCTCTCTTGATTAAAGCGAATAATTCTGGCCAAGATGAACAGAGAATCTTAATTAGTCGGAGGATGGTTTGGATACGCGGCAACTGAAGACCTTCATCGCGATCGCTGAGCACGGAACTTTTGCAAAGGCTGCTGAGGCCGTCGGTTTGACCCCATCCGCAGTCAGTCAGCAAATGCAGGCACTGGAATTAGAGGTCAGCGGAGAACTCTTCGATCGCTCGAGCCGGCCGATCACGCTTAACGGCCATGGGCTGCAGATGCTCGAAGCAGCACGTACTCTGGTGCGTGATGCAGACAACATCATTGACACTATCTCCGGCAGAGCCATCAGCGGGACCTTCACAATCGGCTCCGTTCGCTCAAGTGCGCTTTCGCTCCTGCCTCTCTCAATCGTCGCCCTCAAGGCAGATTATCCTGATCTCAGGATCAAGCTACAGGTCGCCAATACAGATGAATTGATGAGCGGCGTCCTGTCCGGCCGCCTGGACTGCGCGATGGTCGCCGAGTACTCTGGAATCCCTTCAGCGCTAAGGTGGCACCCCTTTATCAACGAACCTCTGCTCGTGATCGCTCCCAAGGGCACTCCCCGAATGTCCGGCATCGACATGCTGTCGACCATGCCTTATGTCAGGTTCAACAGTCGGTTCAGATTGGCCCAGATCATCGAGACCGAGCTTGCAAAAACCGGCGTCGTCCCGAACCTGATAGCCGAGATCGACACGATCGCGTCGGTGGTCTCTTGCGTAATTCATGGTCTCGGCGTGTCCGTGGTGCCCTGGATCGCGCTGAGAGATATCGCTGTGCCGATTGTCTCTGCGCCATTTGGTGAGCCGCAGATATTTCGGCCTATCGGGCTCGTGCAAAGGCGGGCCGGGACGCGCGTCGCGATTATAGATCGGCTGCACCAGCACTTGAGCAGGCTTAGCGATCCGTACGGCATAGCCCGTTGACTGACGCTGGCATACTGATGCCCATCGGTTGACCTCAATCCTCCCCGATCGACGATCAAGCTTGTGGACGAGGGATGAACGCCTCGCCGCTGCGGCTCAGAAGATCGGCGTGGCGCTTCATGCTTTCGCGAATATTCCTCAATAGACATCCGGCGAGGAGCTCTCGAACGCCGATAGCTCAACACTTGTCGAGATTCGAACCCAAGCGCCCCGGCGGACTAATTCAGATCCAATTGATTTCCTGTTTGGATCTCCACTTTCTTGTTAGGCGTTCTTTTCCCGCAATAGGACTCGGGACTTCTGTATTTCATCAACCGGTAGAGGCGGCGACATAGGGCGGACCATTGATGACGAGCTCGCGTATCCTGGCAAATCTACCCACGCGCCCACTGGCAGGAAAATAAGCGTCGTTTTGACCCCGCCTTCCGGATCATCTTGTGATTGACGATGTTGAACCTGAACAGAGGGCTTGGGACATATGCCGATTTCAGAGCCTACGCAGCGGCGTATGCCTGTTCGCCAAGCGGCTTGCGCATGGCGATTTCCAGGGGTATGGCGCAGTTACGCAACGTCTGGCAGGCCCCCAATAAGCTTGTCCAAGGTCATCGGATAGTGTCGCAGGCGGATGCCGGTTGCGTTATGAATCGCGTTCGCGATCGCTGCCGAAACTCCGCATAGTCCGAGTTCGCCAATACCCTTCGCCTTCATTGGCGAGGAAACTGGATCAGTCTCATCCATGAACACGACTTCCTGGTACGGGATGTCCGCGTGAACCGGCACCTCGTAACCAGCGAGGTCGTGGTTGACGAAAAACCCGCGACGGGTGTCGACGGCAAGTTCCTCTGACAACGCCAGACCGGCGCCCATCGTCATCGCACCAATCACCTGGCTGCGGGCCGTGATCGGATTGAGAATGCGGCCGGCGGCACATACCGCAAGCATCCGGCGAATCCGCGTCTCGCCCGTGGCAACGTCGACGCCCACCTCCACGAAATGCGCACCGAAGGTCGATTGCTGATGACTGTCTGAAAGCTTTTCCCACTCGACCGTGTCTTCGGCGACGAGCCCTTCGGAACCCGCCACTTCGGCCAGCGGAACCGAACGCGAACCGGAACGGACCTGACCATCTTCGAAGACGACGTCCTGTTCGTTGAAGCCGAGCTTCTTGACGATAGCGTCCCTAAGCTTGACACAGGCTGCGTAGACGCCTGAGGTCGAGCAGTTCGCGCCGAACTGCCCGCCGGAGCCTGCAGATACGGGAAAGCGAGAATCGCCAAGCTGCACGGCGACCTTATCAATCGGTAGGCCCATCATTTCCGCCGCGGTTTGGGCGATGATCGTGTAGCTCCCGGTGCCTATGTCCGTCATGTCGGTTTCGACGGTGACGACCCCTTCCTTGTCCAGACGGACGCGAGCGCCCGATGGCACCAGAAGGTTGTTGCGGAACGCAGCCGCAACACCGGAACCGATCATCCAGTTGCCTTCGCGACGTGAGCCGGGTTGCGCTTGCCCCGGCCAGCCGAACCGTTCTGCTCCGAGCTTGAGACAACCGACAAGATCGCGATGCGAAAACGGACGTTCGGGCTTTTCCGGATCCACTTGTGTGTCGTTGAGGATACGGAACTGCACTGGATCCATTCCGAGCTTTTCGGCCATCTCGTCGATAGCGATCTCGAGCACCATCAGTCCGGGTGCCTCCCCGGGTGCGCGCATGGCGTTGCCCTCGGGAAGGTGCAGCGTCGCCAGCCGCATCGCCGTCATGCGGTTTTCACCGGCATAGAGAAGCCGCGTCTGCATGGCAGCCGTTTCAAGCTGGCCATCGGGCTGATCGCCCGACCAGCTTTCATGGGCGATTGCCGTTATTTTTCCATCGCGAGCTGCACCAATGCGGATGCGCTGGATCGTTGCTGGACGATGCGTCGTGTTGTTGACGAGGAAAGGCCTCGGCAGCGCCACCTTTACAGGCCGCCTTGCTGCCTTCGCGCCGAACGCGGCCAGAACAGCGTCGGCACGTAGGAACAGCTTACCGCCAAAGCCGCCGCCGATGAACGGCGACATGAGGTGGATTTTCTCCTTGTCGACACCAAGCGTCGTTGCAAGGTCGGACCGCCACCAATCGATCATCTGGCTGGAAGTCCATACCGTCAGCTCGTCACCATTCCAGGCAGCGATGGAGGCATGCGGCTCCATCATCGAATGTGACTGGTCCGGCGTTGTGTAGGTCTCGTCCAATGTCACCTCGGCGGACTTGAACGCACCTTCGAAATCTCCCACGGCGGTATCGGGCGGGGCGCCGCCCGCATCTTTCGGCTTGACTGCCGAACCCATCGCCTCGGCGAGATCGTAACTACCCTGTTCTTCCGCGTAATCTACCTTTACTAGCGCTGCCGCTGCGCGGGCTTGTTCGAAGGTTTCGGCGATGATCACGGCAATCGCCTGATGATAGTGCTGGATCTCATCGCCACCGAAAAGTATCGCAGTATTGTACTTGCCCTTCTCAAGTTTGCCGACGTCAAGCGTCGTTACCACAGCAAGCACGCCCGGCGAGCGTTCGGCAGCCTCGATATTCATCGAGATGATGCGGCCCTTGGCGATGGTCGATCCGACGGGGTAACCGTAGGCATAGGCCAGGTTCGGATCATGCCACTCATAGGCGTACATGGCCCGCCCCGTTGTCTTGAGCTCACCGTCGATGCGGTGAACGGGCTGACCGACGATTTTCAGCTGGTCGATCGGATTGGTCGTTGCGGGTGTATCGAACTTCATGGCAATTACCCCCTCGCTTCGGCGATTACGGCGCCGAGTGTGCGCTCCACCAGATCGATCTTGAACTTGTTCTGCTCGGTCGGATGAGCGCCGTTGAGGAGAGCTTTCGCTGCGAACTTCGCTCCCTTTGAGAGTTCGTCATCCGCAGCTTCCACGCGCCACGGCTTATGAGCAACGCCGCCGATTGCTACCCGGCCAGTACCATCAGGCTGGATGACTGCACCCACAGAGACCAGAGCAAACGCGTAGGAAGCGCGGTCGCGGACCTTGCGGTAGATCTGTTTTCCTCCAGTTGGCGGCGGTAGCACCACTGCGGTGATAAACTCACCCTTTTCCAAAACCGTTTCGATCTCAGGGGTATCGCCCGGCAAGCGATGGAAGTCGGCGATTTGGATTGATCGGCGGCTACCATCGACCTTTACCGTCTCGATAACCGCATCGAGTGCGCGCATGGCAACGGCCATGTCACTGGGATGCGTGGCGATACAGCTATCACTCACACCCACCACGGCGTGCTGGCGACTGAAGCCGCCGATGGCGGAACAGCCACTTCCCGGCGAACGCTTGTTGCAGGGCTGTGCGGTGTCGTAGAAATATGGACATCGTGTTCGCTGCAAGAGGTTGCCTGCGGTTGTTGCCCTGTTGCGAAGCTGGCCCGAAGCCCCTGCAAGCAAGGCGCGCGACAGGAGCCCATAATCACGTCGAACAATTGGATCGGCGGCAAGGTCGGTATTGCGAACCATCGCTCCTATGCGCAGGCCTCCCTCAGACGTCTTTTCTATTGTATCGAGCCCGAGACCATTCACATCGATCAGATGTGTCGGCGTCTCGATCTCCAGTTTCATCAAATCGAGGAGATTGGTGCCGCCTGCAATGAACTTTGCTTGCGAGTTCGAAAAGGCGGACCTGGTTGCAGCCTCGATAGATGAGGCCTTTTCGTAGGTGAAGGCTTTCATGCTTTTGTCCCCGCAACTTCGACGATGGCCTCGACAATGTTGGAATAGGCGCCGCAGCGACAGATGTTGCCGCTCATCCTCTCGCGAATTTCGCCCTCACTCACCGATGTCTGCGCGTTAAGATCCAGCGTGACATGGCTCGGAATGTTTGCCGCGATCTCCTCAAGCACCGCCACGGAGGAACAGATTTGTCCCGGCGTACAGTAGCCACACTGGAAGCCGTCAAACTTGACAAACGCCGCCTGCATCGGGTGCATATTGCCGGGCTGTCCCAGGCCCTCGATCGTCGTAACGTCGTCACCATCATGCATCACGGCAAGCGAGAGGCACGAGTTGATGCGGCGTCCACCGACCAGTACGGTGCAGGCCCCGCATTGACCGTGATCACAACCTTTCTTGGTTCCGGTCAGGTGAAGGTGTTCGCGCAGTGCGTCGAGAAGAGACGTGCGATTGTCAACATCAAGGTCTCGGACCTGTCCGTTGACCTTCAACGATACGCTTGACGTGTGTTTCATGGTTTCTCCTCCTGACTGGGCTGCTGCTCCCCTGGTGACAGTGGTGGCAGCGACGGTCGCGGCCGAAGATATAAGTAAGTTTCGGCGTGAAAGTTCAAATATGCCGGTGCCTGGCATCGCCAGTTCCACTTCATCGATTGGAGAAATCAAAGGTTTCGCATCAAGGGGCGAGAACGCGGATCATTGAAAACTGACCCGTGAACGAATGAGCAGCAGAAGGAGTTCCCGATAGGCCTTGTTCATAGCGCGAAAGGACCGGCTAGGAGATCGAGGCTCCTTGCCGATTGTGGGGCGGGCCCGGACATCGGTTCTTGACACCAAATTCTGGAAGAGCGGTTTTTAGCCGTCGTCCCGATCGAGCCGCATGCTCTTGCTTCCTAGGCGGTTCCCGTTAATCTCTGGCAATCGCACTGGCAGATCGAGACCCCTTGTGGAGCGGTCTCGGCCTAATGGGTGATCCTCTTGCATTGCATGCGTCACCCATGTGCATATAAGGGCGTTTGGAGAGCCACTCACGTCTCAAGTGCCTCCACATTATCAAGCACCCGCCGAAGCAAAGACACCAGTGTGTCCACCTCTTCCCGCGATAATCCCTTGGTCATGTCCCGCATTGCCCTGGCGCAAAAAGCGCGGCCAGCTGGCAACCGCGCAAGTGCCGCCTGCGTCAACGATACCAGACTGGACCGCTTGTCTCACGGATCGGGCTCACGCTTGATCAAGCCATCCCGCTCCATCCGCGCCATGGGGCATCAGCTGCCAAGGACGAAACGGGAGAATGCCAGGGCATTGCGCGCATCCTCGTCCATTTTCGCGAGATCGGCGCCGCCGCTCAGATCGCGCCACACCTTGATGTCGGAGCCGATCGTGCCGCCGGTCTTCACGAAAGGCTCCATGACGACCGCGCCGGTGTAATTGATATCGCGCAGGGCGAGGCCAATTTCGTGCCAGGGCATCCTGCCCTTGCCCGGTACGCGGCGATTACTTTCGCCGGTATGGAAATGCCCCAGCAACGGGCCAGCCGTGCGGATGGCCTCGCCAAAGCTGTCTTCCTCGATATTCATGTGGAAAGTATCCAGCATGACTTTCACGTTGTTCTTGCCGACATCCTTGACGAAACCGACGCCTTCGGCAGCCGTGTTGAGCACGTGGTTTTCAAAGCGGTTGAGGACTTCGATGCAAAGGTTGATGCCGAGGTCATTGGCGAAATCGGCAATGCCATGAATGCCTTCCACGCCGCGCGCATAATCGCCTGCCTTGTCGACCGGCTGCGAATAGTCGATCGGCCAGTAGGAATGCAGCGCGCCGCCAATCGTATGGATATCGAGCTTGGCGACATTGGTAAGGGTGCGTTCAAAGAACGCCTTGCCGGCTGCGCGAACCGCGGCATCCTCTGACGACAGGTTTTTCGTTTTCGAAGGGCCGATACCGGCAGTGAGTATGATGCCGTTATCCTTCGCGCTCTGCCTGATGACGGCGAGTTCGGCGTCACTGTATTCATTGATGTGATGGGCGGCGACTTCGATGATATCGAAGCCGAGCTTGGCAACCTTCTCGATATAGGGGCCGAACTTGGCGCTCCACTCATGTTCCCAGTAAGAGTAATAGATGCCGTGTTTCATGGGGGTCTCTTTCGCTTTTCTGTTTTGCTTGACTTTGGGTGGGGAGGCGCAACCCTTCAGGCCGTTTCACGACGCGGGAGTGCTTCCCGGATTTCCGATGCGAAGGTCCGGCTCCGTGCTTGTGGATGTGATGAAGCGGCCATTGGGGAGATCGTTTTCCTCCACCTTCCGGTTGATCTCCCCCTCGCCGAGACCGAAGCTCCGCCAGCGATCCCGCAGCCGCGCACGCAGATCGTCCTCGTCGACATCAACGAAGACAGTGAGATCGAAGATCGGCTTGAGGCGATCCCATGGCGACTGGCCGGCGAGGAGATAATTGCCCTCGCAGACGATGATATCGACGGATTGCGGGATCAGGCGGCCACCGGCGCGGGCGATCTCGATGGCGCGGTCAAAGACGGGGACGGCAACGACGTCGTCCTGATTGGCTTTCAGGCGCTCAAGCATATGGCGCAGGCCGTGAGCATCGAACGTATCGATGGCGCCCTTGAAGGGCCGGCGGTTCATCTCCTCAAGCACCGCATCGTCATAATGAAAGCCATCCATCGGGAACAGTGCGGCGGACACGCCTTCGCCCGCGTTCAACGCATCGACCACACGCTCGGCGATGGTTGATTTTCCCGATCCGGGGGCACCGGCAATCGCAACCATCACACGCCGGGCCTTTGACCCTTCCAGTCGCTGAAGAGCAAGGCCCACAATCTCGCGGGCATTATCGTCAATAGTGTTCAAGGTACTTGCCCCGATAATGAGTGCTTTCAGAAAATGCGGTACTGGTTTGCCTTGTCGCGCAGGAATGGCAGTCCCTTGTCGAGAACCTCATCGGCGCTGGGCGCAACCGGGCGCCAGGTTGAAATCGCGCCCGCCATCTCCTTGGGCATCGCGGCGAAGCTTTCGAGCGTCAGCACGCCCTTGAAGCCGATGCCTGCGAGCGCTGAGAACACTTCGTCCCACGCAACGTTGCCGCAGCCCGGCGTGCCGCGGTCGCTTTCCGACATATGCATGTATCTCAGATGGTTGCGGGCGGCGATGATGCCATTGGCAATGCCCTTTTCCTCCATATTCATATGGAACGTATCGAGATGGATGAAGACATTGTCCGCACCGATGCGCTCTACCAGCGCCACCGCCTGTTCGGCGGAGTTGAGCAGATGGTTCTCGTAGCGGTTGACCGTCTCGATGCCGAATTGCAGGCCGTGTGTTTTTGCGTGGCCGGCAGCCCGCGAAAGCGCCCTTGTCAGGTTGTCATATTCACCCTGTGTCGGCGGAAATCCTGTTCGCTCATTGGTGCCGCCGTAGGTGACACCCGTCAGCGCTTCCGCCCCCATATCGGCGGCTTTGTCGAGCGCGGTGTTCAGATAGTCGATTGCCGCATCGGGACGTATGGACGCCCAGGCGGGCTCCGGCAGCACCAGCGAGCAGACGGCGCGCAACCCGTATTTTTCCAGCAGCGTGCGCGTGTGTTTTGCATCGACGGAGGGGATATCGATAAGCGGAATCTCGATGAAATCCTGACCGTAATCCGCAGCAGCGGCGATGGACCGTCTGGCGTTTTCGTGGTCCCAGTTCAGGGACCACATCATTGCGTGAACACCGAAGCCTTTCACGTCATACCTTCTTTCTGAGAGATGCGAAGTAGCTGGAGAACAGGCCCCGCGCCGCCATGACGACAATCATCAGGACACCCCAAAGGGCCGTGGCGAGATGCTGGTTGGCGCCGAGAAGATTAAGGCCGGAGGACAGGAGCTGCAGGACGATGAGCGCGACAAAAACGGGAAACACACGACCGAAACCACCAAAGGGATTGATGCCGCCGAGAAAGGCCGCGAGCACCGTGATCAGCAGATAGGACTCCCCGTGGCCGACACGGACGGAGTTGAAACGGGCAAGCATGATGATGCCTGCGACCGCGCACATCAGACCCGAGAGCGTGTAGACGAGCACCTGGATCTTGCGCGTGTTGAGGCCGGAATAACGCGCGGCTTCGATATTCGAGCCGATCATCAACAGCCCGAAGCCGAGCTTCGTGCGCGTCAGCAGCACATGCCAGAGCGCCACGCAGACGATGAAAATCAGAAGCGGGATCGGCAGACCGAGAAGCGTGCCATGGCCAAGGGGCGCCATGTAGGCGGGAAACCCTGACACGTCACCGCCGCGCGTCAGAAATTCGCCGAGGCCGCGCAGGAAAATCATCATCGACAGCGTCACCAGAATGGGATGCGCGCGGGTATAGGCGATCGCCGCACCCGTCATGGCACCGGCAGCCCCGCCGGTGACAAATGCAGCAAGGCAGGCGAAGAGGAAGGCGCTCGGCGGTGCATCTACGCCGCCATGGGCCTGGAGTACCCAGGCTGCGGCAAGTCCTGAGAGATTGGCCGCGAAGGTGACGGACAGATTGATCCCGCCCGTCAGCAGTGGCAGCAGCATCGCCAGCGTGAGAAGGCCGAGTTCCGGCAGCTGGAAAGCCACTGAACCGAATGTCGCAAGCGAGAGGAAGTTATTCGCGAACGTTCCGAAAATGAGCATGACTGCGATGAAGGCAATCACCGGTCCAGCCATATCGGCACCGAAAATGGCGTTGAATTTCCTGACAAGGCTGCTCATCAGTGGGCGCTCCCCTTTCTCGTGGACGTGCGAAGCGCACTCGGCAAAAGCTTGTCGAACCGGGTGGAAGAGAGGGTGATCGCGATCAGAATGATGGCACCGACGATCATCTTGAAGGCAAAGGGTGACACGCCCATCAGGTTGAGACCGTTCTGGGTGATCGACACCATGAGAACGCCGAGGACGCAGCCGATGACAGAGCCTTTGCCGCCGCCAAGCCGCGCACCGCCGAGGACCGTTGCTGCAAGTACATCCAGCTCGCGGCCATAAAGCGCGTTGGGCACCACTTCCTGCGCATAATGCGCCTGCATGAGGCCCGCAATGCCCGCCATCAGGCCGAGCCAGCCGAAAGAAATGTAATGCATCGCGCCGATATTGATGCCGAAGCGGCGAGCACCTTCCGGGTTGTCGCCGAAGGCGTAAAGTTTGCGCCCAACAGTGGTGCGCGAAATCATGAACCACGTTGCAATACAGCAGAGGATCATGACTACGACCGGCAGCGTCAGCTCTACCCATGAACCATCAGGCATTTCATGTTCGTAAAATACCACACGCGTCGACAGCCATTCCGGCAGGTCGTAGATCGACACACCCTTGGTGAAGAACATCAGCAACCCGAAGAAGATGTTGAAGGTGGAGATCGTCGCGACGATTGAAATGATGTTGAGCCGCCAGACGAGGAAAGCGTTGACGAAACCGAGACCAAGCCCAACCGCGCCGGCAATGATGAAACCTTCCGCCCAGTTGCCGCCGCCGAGCGCATTGAGCGCCAGCACCGTCACATATTGAACGACGGAAGCGGCGACCGCGAAGGAAATGTCGATACCGCCCGAGATCAGCACCACAAGCAGGCCGACCGCAAAGATGATGTTGACCGCAGAGACATTCAGTACATCGAAGGCGTTTGAGATGGTGAGGAACCGGTCGGTGGCGAAGGACAGTCCCGTGCAAAGCAGCACCATGACCACAAGCAGCGTAAATTCGGTCGTATGTCCGAGGATGAGCCTACGCATAGATGGCGGCCTCCAGTTCGGTCAACGACAGTCGTCGCGGATCATAGGTGGCGTGGAACCGGCCTTCGACCATGTGGATGACCCTGTCTGTATTGAAATAAACTTCTGGCGGCTCGTCGGAGATCACGATGATCGAGAGACCTTCTGCGGCGAGCTTGCGGACGATTTCGAAGATGCCGGCGCGGGCGCCGACATCGACCCCCACGGTCGGCGCGTCGAGAATGAGGATTTTCGGCCCGATCGCCAGCCACTTGGCGATCGCCACACGCTGCTGGTTGCCGCCCGAAAGCGTTCGGATCGGGTCTTCGGGCAGGCCGATCTTCACCCCGAGCGCAGAAATCCAGCGGGAAACGACATCCGCCTTTTTCGACGGTGAGATCAGGCCGCCGCGCAGCAGCCGGTCGAGCGAGGCCATGACCAGATTGTCGGCAATGGATTGCGGCTGGTTGAGACCAAGCGAAAGCCGGTCCTCGGAAAGATAGGCTACGCCCGCCCGGATCGCATCGCGGTTGGAACGGAAATCAACCTTCTCGCCGTCAATCAGTACTTCACCCGATTGCGGCCGATGCATGCCGAACAGTGTCAAAGCCAGTTCCGTGCGGCCGGCTCCCAGTAGGCCCGTTATGCCAAGCGTTTCGCCCCGCCGCAGATCGAACGAAACATCCTCGAACTCGCCGGCACGGCTCAGCCCGCGCACCGAGAGAACGACGGGTTTGTCATCGTGATCGGCGGCAATGACGGCACTGTCGAAATTGCGGCCGGTCATCAGCTCGGTCACCCGTGACTGGGTCATGCCTTCAACGGGAAAGACACCGACAAGCGACCCATCCCGCAAAACGGTTATGCGGTCTGAAATCTCAAGCACTTCCGCAAGGCGGTGCGAGACGAAGACAACCGCGACACCCGAGGCCGACAGGTTGCGGACGATGTCTATCAGGTAATCCGTTTCCGACTGCGTGAGCGACGCGGTCGGTTCGTCCATGAAAACGAGCCGTGCCTCACCGACCAACGCGCGGGCAATCGCCACGATCTGACGCTGGGCGATGGGCAGTTCCTTGAGCGGCCTGTCGAGATCGATCTCGACACCGAGCCGGGCCAACGCCTTTTCGGCAGCCTGCTCGATGGCGCGCTTGTCGACCAGCCCGTATTTTGCATTCACCGCGTACTGGAAGCCGATATTTTCAGCCACCGTCATTTCATCGAACAGCGCCAGATCCTGCCAGATCACCTGAATGCCAAGCGATTGCGCAAGCGTTGGGGTCATTGCGGCTATCGGCTTGCCGTCGAAATAGAGTTCAGCATCACTTTGGGGCGTGTAAACGCCCGTAATGACCTTGATCAGCGTGCTCTTGCCGCAGCCGTTCTCGCCGGCAAGGCAATGCACTTCACCCGGATTGACCTCGAAAGAAACACCCTTCAGCGCGCGAACACCGCCGAAGGTGACTTTGACATTTTTGAGGGACAGGAGCGGTTCTGCGCTCATGATAACGTAAATCTCCTCGCCGCGGCAGCATTGCAGACGTGGCGCTCGGCATGTTTTCCAGATGAGGCGTCGCGCGAGTATGACACCTCGCGCGACGCCTTGGCCTTGGGGAGGATCAGAGGCCCATGGAAACGAGCTTGTCGATGCTTTCCTTGTCGATCTTCAGAAGCTGGTCGACGACGATGGTGTTGCCCTCGGGATTGATGGTGCCGAGACCTTCGATATTGTCGCCGGCCTTGGGTGTCTCACCCTTGGCGATGCGATCCGCGAGCGTGATGAAGACCTCACCGGCCTGCTTCGGGTTCCACATGAAGCCTCCCGTCAGCGCCCCCGTCTTGATGAGCTTGGCGCCCTGTCCCGGCGAGAACGGGCCGATGACGAAGACCTTGCCATCCTTGCGCCGCTCTTCAACTGCACGCCCGGCTCCGATCGGTCCCTGCGAGCCGAAGGCCAGAAAGCCCTTGAGGTCGGCATTGGCGGACATCAGGTCCAGCGCGGTTGAACGGCTCTTGTCGAGGTCCTCAGCAACGCCGTAGCGATCACCGACCAGCTTCATGTCCGGATAATTGGCCTTGATATAGGCGATGGCGGCATCGGCCCAGGCATTGTGAAGCGGAACGGTGAGAGAACCGACGAAGACGGCATAGGAGCCCTTGCCGCCCATCTTCTCCGCCAGCAGCTTGCCATGCGCTTCACCGAAACCCTTGGCGGAGGCGAGTTCGAAATCCCAGTCGGCACCGAGCTGCTTCGGGGATTCATGGGTAATGACCTTGATACCGGCGGCCTGGGCTTTTTTCAGAACTGGCTCCAGCACCTTGGCATCATTCGGCACGACGCCGATGAAATCGACCTTCTGGGCGATCAGGTCCTCGATGGCGCGGACCTGCAGGGCGGGATCGGCGCTCGTCGGGCCGACCATGAAACCGTCAACGCCGAGCTTCTTGCTCTGCTCCTTGATCCCGGCCTCCATGGCGTTGAACCACGGAATGCCGCCGATCTTGACGACGACGCCCACCTTCGGCCCTTCGGCAAAGGCTGCGGACGAGAGCAGCGCGAGCGACAGACCAACCGCTGCAGCAATAATTTTCTTCATGATGTTCCTCCTCCAAAAAACAGGCAAACGAAACCCGCCGCAGCCATTTTTCATCTGGCGCGTTCAAAATTTCTCATCTCGCTTATTCGAGACTCTCCCTTGCCACTCCCACAGCAACCATCTTGCACAATCGATATTGCCAGGTTGCACAATCGATGGTGCAATAACCATATCATGAAGCTCCCTTCCGTCAAGGGGACGCCTACTCTAATAATTAGAATCAGTTGGGGAGATCACAATGACGGGCATGAGTTCCAAGAAGGCCACTATATACGACTTGTCGCTATTGTCCGGCGCATCAGCGTCGACCGTCAGCGCCGTCCTGAATGGATCATGGCGAAAAAGGCGGATTTCCGAGGAAACGGCCAACAAAATTCTATCGCTCGCCAAGACGCACCGCTACACCGCCAACCTGCAGGCGAGAGGTTTGAGGAGCTCGAAATCCGGACTCATTGGCCTACTGGTCCCGATTTATGACAACCGGTTCTTTTCCTCGATGGCACAAACATTCGAGGGACAGGCACGCAAGCGCGGCCTTTCGCCGATGGTTGTATCGGGGCGGCGCGATCCTGAAGAAGAACGCCGCACGGTGGAGACACTGATCGCCTATTCGATCGATGCACTCTTCATTGCGGGCGCGACTGATCCCGACGGCGTGCACCAGGTCTGCGCCCGCGCAGCACTGCCGCATGTCAATATTGACCTTCCCGGCAAATTTGTACCCTCGGTCATTTCCGACAACAGACATGGTGCGGAAATATTGACATCGGCAATCCTTGCCCATGCGGAAAAACACGGACCTCTCGGCCCTGACGACGTCATCCTGTTCGGCGGTCATGACGACCACGCCAGCCGCGCCCGTATAGATGGCTTCCACGCCACCAAGGCCGCCTATTTCGGGGTGGATAACGGAGAGGATATCGAAATCACCGGCTATTCACCACGCATGACGGAACTCGCTTTCGAACGTTTCTTTGAACGCAAAGGCCGCCTGCCCCGCTGCTTCTTCGTCAATTCATCGATCAATTTCGAAGGATTGCTGCGTTTCATGGGGCGCCATGACGGCGAGGCGTTTGGCGATATCGTTGTCGGCTGTTTTGACTACGACCCCTTCGCATCGTTCCTTCCGTTCCCGGTCTACATGATCAAGCCCGATATAGCGCAAATGCTCAACAAGGGGTTCGAACTTCTGGCAGAGAACCGGACCGAACCCGAAGTCACCATTATCGAACCGACGCTCATTTCGCCGCGAACCGCTCTCGAAGGTCCGCTCGACGACATATGGGACCCCCTGGCATTGCGCCGCATGGCGCGATGAACATACGAAATGCCACGTGACCTCAACGGTCGGCGCGTCGCGATATATTTCAATCGGCTGGAGCACTGGAGCGCCATGGCTAACGAATGCACGCTCGGCGACCGCCTGGTGATCGGCGCAAGATGGACGTCGAGGCTGTTTTCATCCACGAGTATCTCCTTTCGCCCCGCAGATCAGTCGCCAACCTGTCGTAAACTCGACAAGATGACCGCCGCTTTCACATGCGGAATCCGAGCTGCCGAAAGCCCGACGAAACCGCAATTCGCTTCAGCTGTTACTCAAATCGCTGATTGCCATTTTGATCGTCTCGATGCCTCGCTGCGCCTGGTGCGAGCGGACCTGCGACAAGAGCATAATATCGCGAGACGGCAGCCGCGGAAGGCCGAAAGTATCGCCAAGGTCGAGCAAACCGTTTTCTGTCACATTGATCGATAGCGCGCCGACGCCAAATCCCGCCAGGATCGCCGCGCGGAGGTTAGTGGCTGACGTAGCGATGAAGGCTTCGCGCCATTGCACGTTCGCATCGCCCAACGAGTTAATGACCATATTTCGCATACTGCATCCTTCGGGATAGATGACGATCGGAATTTCTTCGCGCGTCCCGCTCTCGAAATCCGGCGCCCCGAACCAGCCGAAACGGGCAACGCCGATCTTCTCTCCGTGCCGTCTCCCTGACGCGTGCTTCATCAAGATAATTGCGTCCATTTCGCCCTGCTCATATCGGGCGAGAAGGGCCTGCGATCCGTCCACAGTGAGATTGACAATCAGGCCGGGATTCTCGCGAGCGATAGATGCTAAAACCTGTGAGACGTCGAGGCCCACCAAATGGTGGCTTATTCCTATGCTCAATTGTGGTCGATGCGTTTCGAACACTCCCATCGCCCGGTCATGCGCGCTCAGAAAGTCTCGCGCCGGCTGTATAAAAGCCTGCCCTGGCGAGGAAAGTTTCAGGCTCCGTGTCGATCGCTCGACAAGCAGGACCCCCAATTCTTCTTCCAACCGACGCAAACGCATGCTGACGGCCGATTGAGTGGTGTTAAGCGCGTGCGCCGCCTTGGTAAAACTCTTGTGTTCGCTCACCAAAATGAAGGTCAGCACCGCCTCGGGATCCAACATTAGTAATGCCATTTATTCCAGATCGTGATCACTGAAATCTATTCCAACCTGCTTCTAAAGGCCATCCCAGACTGCAAAAACGGCGTATCCAATTCACATAACAACAGGGCCGGACGCCTCTCGCGCTAAGGTCCAGCGGAGCTTGAAAAGTGGCTGAAATGCCGAACCTGAAATCGAGGCCTCCCGTGGCCGATTGACGTATGATTCTAATTTAATCAGCATCCGTATCGTGACGGCCGTCACGCTCTTTGCCGTTTTGGGCGAAGCTAATATCTGGCTCGATGCTACCACAAATACCGTGCTGGCCCTCGGCTATCGCTTTGGCCTCGTTTTGCTGCCAGTGACAATTCATCTGTTTGGTGGCCGGTCCTTGCTGGTCTCACTTGCCGCCATGGCGGCAGGCGCCGGCTTGCTGTCTCTTAATTGCAGCCTGATACAATCGCTTTCTGCGGCATGCCTCTTTTCCTATGGCGCGGCAAACAGTGGCTATCTGATCAAGAACGTCGCTGCGCAATCCAAACGCGGCTCGGCCAATAACCGCATCGCCATGAATGTCGGTGCGTTCACGGCGGGACTTGTGATCATGCTGCCATTTCTTACACAAGACATGTTTTTCTGGGGCGCCGCCGCGCTGATCGCGGGTTGCGCGCTTGTCGCAATGCCTCGACGCTTCGATACAACCCTCATTCACGTCAAAATATTCCAGGGGCAATCAGCCGGTGCCATCGTCGCGTGGATATCTGTCGGCACAGCAATGGGAATGATGCTTTTTGGTGTTTTTTCGGTGCTACCACAGACAATTTTGAAATCGGGGCAGTCGCTTCCTGCCTGGTATGGTCTGATGATCATCCTCAACAGTGCGGTGGTGGTCCTTGGCCAGATACCGACGTTAAAATTCATCGAGATGACCTGCCGCTTCCGACTGTTGGTGATCTTTGCCTTTATCTTCTCCGGCTTTCTTCTTCTGGCTTTTCCGGGTGCATTCCACGTCCATACATTCACCGGCGCTGTGGTCTGGGTGTTCATGATTTCGCTGGCAGAATGTACCTTTGGTCATATCGACTACTATTCTGTCCGGCAAAAAACCATGTTCATCAAGGAGATCTGCATAGGCATCGGTGCGGCGTTGACTGTCGGGCTCATGCGCTGGGTATCGTTTTCGTTCAGCGCCATACTCGTCGCTGTGATCGGCATTCTCTTGACCCTGACATGGTGGGTCCTGATGCGGCGCGAGTTGCGCGCGTTCGACTAGAGGGATGCATATGCATCTGAACCGCAGAAGGAACGTCGAATGAAATTGGCTACATAATGATCTATGTCGCGGACGAGCCGGTCACGATCGAATTTTATGGAGACGCTTCCAACGATCCGTCTGGCAATTCGATATCGGTTTCCAGTCGCGCTTTCCGATTGATGGATTGATCGATAGAGGCCCGAGCTAATCTTGCCTGCCCTTCAGCCGCATTGACGGTCACGGTCCCAAGCCCTGATTCGCAGGGGCCGCGCGCGGCGGGCAGAATTTGATGTTTCAAGTGGCTTTTTCGAATACATCTGCCTCACTCTGGGTCGTGAAGGTGAACGTGACCAGTTCGCTGTCATCGTCCTGCCGGAGACCCATGGCAGTTACAATCAAACGCGCGATCTCGTCCTGTGCTTCACTTCCCGAGCGGTACGACCCCACCGCCTTCTCGATGGCGGGGCCGAATACCTCGCTGATTACACCGAGGCGCATATTGTATTTCATGATGATATCGCGGTCCTCGATGATCGCTGCCTGTTCGGCCTTTGGGATGCCGGCGTTGTCCATGGCGGTTATCGTTGCGTTCGTCGCGAGCTTGATCGGACCTTCTTCCAGCCAGCGATCAACCATCTGATGGAACTGGCGCATCCGCTCGGCAGGAATTGTTCTCTGTACAGTGATCGACATCCGGATTCCTTTGTCGGCTCTCATGCGAATACACTTTTGCTTCGCTTCAGCTGCGACGCGAGGCGCTACCGTGATAGTCAAAACACGTCGGGAATTCCAGATGGAGTCCACGCAGAAACGGTTCGTCAGACGGTCTCATCGGGTAAAGCAATCCAGGATCGTGAAGATGCCTCGCTCTACAAGGAAAACTTCAGGCCTATCTTCCTACCGCACTCCCACGAGGAAGCTGCGCGAGCTGTTCCTAAACTCAAGACCTGCGTTGATCGGCCTTGAATGCGCCGTGGTCTTCGAAGACCCCAATGGCTCCACGCTGTTGCAAGACGTACCGACTTTCAGCAAGTATTTCGCGATACCTCTGGACCTTTGCGGCGCCCATCCTGCGCAAATCGACCCTTGATGGAGGTACTGACTGGACTGGAAAAACGGCTTCGTTTTCCAGAAGGTCTAGCAGAAGATTACGCATGACCGCGTTTTCCTCTCGCAGCTCCGCCAGTTCGATAACCTTTCCGCTCGATTCAAACCGCCTTGCGATCGCTTTGTCGATTTCGCGTTCGACAAGGAGAGCCTTGGCGGCGAAATACCGACAGGCAAAGAATGTTACCGCGAGCGCGCACAACGCGAAAATAACGTAGATCATTCCGACCTCCAGGTTACCCCTGAAATCGATACTCTGCCGCCGGTTTTCAATACGGATTCGGGCCACTCGACTGAAAAATCACATGCTCCTGAAATCCGCAACTTGTGAATTGCGAAGACGGCCCTCACCCCTCAGGCGCTCCGCCGTCAGACGTTTCGTGATCTCGTCACCATGAAAGGTAGGTCGCTTTTCTCACAGGATATGCGAAAGGCTCACCATTCTCAAAAACGAAACCCTTGCGATACATGCAACTGCGCACCTGGGCGGAGCCATAGGCACCTGCATAGAAACCCACGTCGCCATATGATGGGTAACGTTCGATACTGCATCTGTCGAGGGCTGTCTGATGGGCCATCTCCAGTACATGGTTACCCGTCACCGGAACGGTGCCGTAAAGATGCAATTGTGTCCGCGCTTCCGCCGCTGCCGCCGTAAAGGTAACGCTTAGAACCACGCTTAAAGCCAGCTTGAGTCTCATGACGCGCCTCCAAAGAAATTATTGTGACGAGCAACGGGGATTTTGTCCTGTTTGTTCCGTCAATCAGAAGTTTCTCCCACATTGTGGTGGGGCGGCTTCCATTATATCCCGGCCGGAAGTCTATGCCGCCTTCCATTCCGCGAAGGTCGACCCAGGCCCGCGGCCACGATTGATGCTGCGTGATAACAACAGAACGTTCCGTAACGCTGGAGGGACAGCCTCTCGAAATCGCTGGAGGCACCATGTTTGGTGCGATTGCCTAGCGAAGGAACCCATCCCGGTCGAACTCTCCCCATCCACGAAGGTCGGCCGCACCTTCGTCAACCTTCTGACCCGCCTTTTCTCCCGGCTTCAACTTCTTTTTGAGCGATCGAGCCAGCCGCCTCTGATAGGCCGCTTTCTGTCGTTTCTCTGCCTTCGCCTCGGCGTCCTCCACCCGCCACTCTTCCACGACCCCGCGATCGAGAAGGTCCTCGACCACCTTCGGATCGAAGACATGGAAGGTGATGCGCCGGGCACGGCCGTTCAGCCGCACGGTTCTCGTCCCGGCGTTCTTGAGACGCCCATCCGCAAGCCAGCGATGTCGCTCGCTCGTCTTGATGGCGAGGATGTCCTGTATCTCGCGCGGGATCACCGGAAGAGTTTCGGCTTCCATCATCACGCCGGCCACGGTCCTCGCAGCGGCGTCGAAGGCGTTTTTGTCGCGGGCTGGCATCGCGAGCGTGATCTCGTTGCCCTCCAGGCTGATCGCTTTCTTCAAAGCCGCAGGCAGTCGGGCCTGCATTTCCTGCAGAATGCCTTTCGCTCGCACGGACGATCCCAGCGTCATCGCAGGCGACAACATCCACGTCCTGATCAGTTCGATATCGCTCTTCTCGAGTTTCCGCATCTCTTCTAAATAGTGCCGATCTCCTTTCGTTCAACGAGGTGAACTGTTCGGCAACCGCAGATCCGAACCAGCCTACGATTATCGGAAACGTCCTGCTTAGCCGGGGTATGGCTCTCCGGTTTAAAACGACGAGCCTTCCGGCCAGTAGGTGCTCAAGCGGCCATCGCGATATCAGCGATGATTTGCCCTGTTGTCATAAAGCAGCACAGCGGCCTCGACCTTATCGCCATTAGCTACTGCCCATGAGCACAGGGCCTCAAACGGTTGCCGCAGAGAATGGCCCAGCGGGGTGATCGCGTATTCTACACCCACCGGCTGGGTCGGCAGGACGGTCCTCGTCACAAGACCGTTCCGCTCAAGCCTCTTTAGAGCATCGGCCAAGGCCTTGTGGGTGATACCGTCGAGACGGCGCTTGATCTCGTTGAAGCGCGAGGGCTTGGGACAAATCACCGTCAGGATCAGGATTGTCCATTTGTCCGCGATCTTGTCGAGCACGGGGCGAACCTGCGCCATGTCTCTAAGGGCGCACTGAGAAAGTGCTTCAAGGTCAGTATACTCGTCCATATCTAGGCTACTTAAGGTGCGTAATTGATACCAGATATCTAATGTATATCATGCAGCGACCATCAATTGAAAGGACTTACGATGGCTCGGATGAGTAACAAGGTCGCCCTGATTGTCGGGGGCGCCAAGGGTATCGGCTTGGCAATTGCAGAGCGGCTTTCGGCCGAAGGAGCGATGGTTTTCATCACCAGTCGCCGAAGTGAAGATGCCGAAAAGGTGGCAACTGCCATCGGTCATGGTGCGGTCGGCATTGTCGCCGATGCCGCGCTCCCCGAAGATATGCGGGAGGCGGTCGAAAAAGTGAGAAGGGAACACGGCCGTATCGACGCGCTGGTCTTGAACGCCGGTCTTTCCGAGCCCGCCCAGATCACGGAGATAACGCCTGAACACTTTGACCGCCACTTCGACGTCAACGTTCGAGGAATGGTCTTCGGCTTCCAGGCGGCTCTGACGGCGATGAGGGAAGGCGGCTCGGTCGTCCTCGTCGGGTCAATTGCAGACAGCGGCGGCTATGCTTCCTATGGCACATATGCTGCGACCAAGGCAGCCGTGCGTTCCTATGCACGAACCTGGACTGCAGAATTGGCATCCAAGGGTATACGCGTTAACGTCGTCGCACCGGGTCCAACCGATACGGAAATGATGGCTGCGGTTCAGCCAGACATGCGCGCGGCCATTGTCGCTCCGATTCCCATGGGACGGATGGCGCGACCCGCCGAGGTGGCTGCAGCTGCCTTGTTCCTGTTAAGCGATGAGGCGAGTTACATCGCCGGTGCCGAACTGTGCGTCGATGGCGGCTTGCGGCAGGTCTGAGCCAGAATTCGAAGCGCTGTACCCGATCTGGAATGACCGGGTACAGCAAACGCTCGACAGAGAAGCGACGGATCGCAATTTCGCTGATTACAGGCCCGCCTCAGCCATCCATAGCGCTGCGTCTGCACCTGCCGGTATGCGCAGTGGCGCAGACGGATCGGTGGCAGCCTTCCAGATCGCTTCCGCGACATCGCGCGCGTGGGTCACAGGGCCCTTGTCGTCCTGAACATTCCTGACGAACTGCTGCAAAAGAGGCGCATAGTCCGCATCGTCCATGCCGCGCAGGTGTGGGCGGGCACTGGCGCCGAAACTCGTTTCCGGCGAACGTCCGGGCAAAACGATGTGGACGCGAACGCCGAAAGGCTCCATTTCAATCGCAAGGGACTCGCTGAGCGCATTCACTGCGGCCTTGCTGGCGCGATAAACCCCAATGACCGGTAGCGGTTTCAGTGTGACCGAGGACGTAACGTTGATAATGACGCCAGCCCGGCGACGACGCATTTGCGGGCCGAGGGCCTGGATCATCGCCAGAGTGCCTATCGTGTTCGTCTGAAATAGTGCCTGTGCGGTCTGGGATGCAGTCAGTTCGACAGGAGATGGTGCTCCGAACCCGGCGTTATTGACGAGCACATCGATTTGACCCGTTGCCTTCATAAGCTGTGAGATGCTGTCCGGGACGGTGACATCGAGTGCTAGAACACGGAGACGCCCAGACGCAGGGAGTAAGCTCTCGTCGGGCGTTCTCATCGTGGCGATCACGTCCCAGCCTTTTTCAAGGAACAGTTTTGCAGTTTCCAGGCCAAAACCCGAGGAACAACCGGTTATCAGAATTGCGGGCATTATTTTCTCCATAAGTGGCTGTGTCATTATGGTAGCGACCCGAAGGAAGACTTTATATATTCAAAGCTCCTCATTTCTTTAGTAATAGTCCTGGATATGACAACAGACCCGCTCACCGAGATCGTCACACTCCTGCAACCCGCCGCGCGGGCTTCGAAACTGGTGGAGTGCGCCGGTGCATGGCGTATACGTCGTGAGGGCACAGGCGAGCCGTTTTATTGTGCCATCCTGGAAGGGCAATGCCGGGTCACTTTCGGTGGCCGACAAACGTTTATCCTGCAGGCCGGAGACTTCATTCTCGCGCCTGCCATGCGCGATCTCGTCAATGAAAGCGCCAACGCCACAGCCGACTTGCCGGCAACGGTCCCGACAAAGATCAATGAGGGACATTTTTATTTGGGACCACATGACGGCCCACCCGCGCTACGAATGCGTATCGGACATTGCAGCTTCGGCACGCCGGATGCGGCCCTGCTCGTTTCCCTGTTGCCGGACGTGATTCTGGTTCGCGACAAACCCCGACTTGCGACGTTGATGCAGTTGATCGACGAGGAGACGCAGGAACGGCGCGCAGCGCGCGAACCGGTTCTGGAACGACTTATCGAGGTGCTGTTGATCGAGGCACTACGGTCCTCAACCGACACCAATTCTGCACAGGGCCTCGGCAGAGGGCTTGGTGATGAGCGCCTTTCGGCGGCACTTCGGGCTATGCATGACCGTCCCGGCCATCCCTGGACCGTCGTTGATCTCGCGAAAGAGGCGGCGCTCTCCCGTTCGGCATTTTTTGCGCGCTTCAACCGAATAGTCGGGGTTGCGCCGATGGAATACCTGCTGACATGGCGTATGGCGTTGGCGAGGCAGCTCTTGCGGAGCGGTGATCTCGCAATAGACGATGTAGCCGAGCGGGTGGGATATGGATCAGCAAGTACGTTCAGCGTGGCTTTTGCCCGACGCACCGGCATCCCTCCTGCTCGATACGCCCGTATGGCGGCACAGAACGGCGAGGCAGGAGACAACCGATTGCTACGGCCACTGACAGAATTATAACAATGCAGTTGGCCTATCGACAATACGCCCGACCAGCGCCTTCAAACTGGCGCAGCGATTCCAACGATCATCGACTAAACTCTGGACTCGGGTGGCTGACATCCGCCTAGTTCTTCGCTCAGACAATCAACCCGCGACGTGACGTGATGAGGTGCTGCGATACAGCAACCCAAACCGCTGGAGCGAACTCAAAACTGGACAAAGGGGACAGGGTCAAAGGTCATGGAGGTTGGAGAGATCGACACGCAGCAGAAACACAAAAAGCTCCTCGACGCTGACGCGGAGGAGCTTTGTTAAGTCGAGGATTTTGCCTGTTTGATCGTAGCTGTTTAGCGCGCTGGATCGTAGTTTTTTGGCTATTGTGGGATACTGTAGCGTAGGGTTTTGGTTGCGGGGGCAGGATTTGAACCTGCGGCCTTCAGGTTATGAGCCTGACGAGCTACCGGGCTGCTCCACCCCGCGTCCAGCGCATTCGGCAAGGCCGAATGTCGCGGTTACGTCGTTGCTTTAGCGACGACGGAT
>NZ_JAINDY010000013.1:0-19448 GCF_026191755.1 Agrobacterium sp. InxBP2 | reverse complement strand
ATGGTTATGCCTGGCGACAACGTCACCGTTGACGTCGAGCTGATCGTTCCGATCGCGATGGAAGAAAAGCTGCGCTTCGCTATCCGCGAAGGCGGCCGTACCGTCGGCGCCGGCATCGTTGCCTCGATCGTCGAGTAATCTTAAGGCCTGAAAGGCTTGACGAAAACCCCGCTGGCGACAGCGGGGTTTTTTCTTTTGTGTCTCGCGCCTGGAGGATGGGAGCTTTCGTTCCTCGGTCCCGGCTGCTACTTCATTGCTGGGGAGATGATGAGGAGTATCATGAAGAAGCGCATTCTGTTTACCGGTGGTTCCGGCAAGGCCGGACGGCATGTGATCCCGTGGCTCATCGACAAGGGATATGAGGTCCACAACATCGATCTCGTTCCGCTCGACAGGCCGGGCGTGACCAATCTCATCGTCGATATCACGGACAGCGGGCAGGTTTTTAATGCCCTTTCCGTGCATCGGAACTTCGCGGAGCTCGAAAGCGGGAAGGGTGTTCTGCCCTTTGATGCGGTGATCCATTTTGCTGCGGTTCCACGCATTTTGATCAAGCCGGACAACGAGACGTTCCGTATCAACACCATGGGAACCTATAATGTCATCGAGGCCGCGATAAAGCTTGGCATCCGAAAGGTAGTGATAGCATCGAGCGAGACCACATACGGGGTCTGTTTCGCCGAGGGCGAGAAGGATTTTCACCACCTCCCGCTTGAAGAGGACTACGATGTCGATCCGATGGATTCCTACGGACTGTCGAAGGTGGTGAATGAAAGAACCGCGCGGGCCTTTGCCGAGCGAAGCGGATACGACATTTACGCGCTGCGAATCGGCAATGTCATCGAACCCCATGAGTATGAGAAGTTTCCCGATTTCTTTGCCCATCCGGAAACACGCAAACGCAACGCCTGGGGCTACATCGACGCACGTGATCTCGGCCAGATCTGCCATCTTTGCATCGAAAAGGATGGCCTCGGTTATCAGGTCTTCAATGCCGTTAATGATACAGCTACGGCAACGGTCCCCACGCGCGAGCTTGCCCGGACATATTTCCCTCAGGTGCAATTCCGCCGAGAGATCGGAGAGCATGAGGGATTGATCTCCAACCGCAAGATTCGCGAGATCCTTGGTTTCAAGGAAGAGCATGACTGGCGGAAATACGTCAAAACCTGACGGGTGCATGATTTTCGGGGGCAGAGTGGAAAAAACAAAAAACACACTTGCCATTCTTTTCCCTGCACCTTAAAGGAGCGCATACCGAATTGGCCAAGCGATTTCGCGGTCGGTTCAGGTGATTAAGGGGTATAGCTCAGTTGGTAGAGCGGCGGTCTCCAAAACCGCAGGTCGGGGGTTCGAGCCCCTCTGCCCCTGCCACTTTCCATTCGCAAGCGCGGTTTTCGCTGCATGGCAGATGGGGCCGGTTTACCGGCGAATTTCGCCGAATGTCGATTTCCTCTTGTTAAAAGTGGAATCGGTGTTTATGTAGGGTCAAAACAGACACGCGGTGCGTGGGGCTGATTAGTTCGGCTTTACGCGCCGTAATTGCGTGGGCAGTCAATGGCATCCAAAACCAATCCGTTTACGTTTCTGCAGCAGGTTCGCGCCGAAGCGTCAAAGATCACTTGGCCGTCGCGCCGCGAGACCATGATTTCGACGGCTATGGTGCTGGTGATGGTCATTTTCGCGGCTCTGTTCTTTTTTGCTGCTGACCAGCTCATTGGCTGGATTCTCAGCCTTGTGCTGAACGTCGGCCGGTAACGGATTGAACGGAGAGTAAAGATGGCAGCGCGCTGGTATATCGTTCACGCATATTCGAATTTCGAAAAGAAGGTCGCCGAGTCGATCGAGGAAAAGGCCCGTCAGAAGGGTCTGGACCATCTTTTCGAGAAAATCCTCGTGCCGACCGAAAAGGTGGTCGAGGTGCGCCGCGGCCGCAAGGTCGATAGCGAGCGCAAGTTCTTTCCGGGTTACGTGCTGGTACGCGCCAACCTGACGGATGAGGCTTATCACCTCATCAAGAACACGCCGAAGGTCACCGGTTTCCTCGGTTCGGACAGCAAGCCTGTTCCGATTCCGGATTACGAAGCCGAGCGTATCCTTGGTCAGGTTCAGGAAGGTGTCGAGCGTCCGAAGTCTTCGGTTTCGTTCGAGATCGGCGAGCAGGTTCGCGTCTCCGACGGTCCTTTCGCGTCGTTCAACGGCGTGGTTCAGGACGTGGACGAAGAGCGTTCGCGCCTGAAGGTGGAAGTTTCGATTTTCGGCCGCGCAACGCCGGTCGAGCTGGAATACAATCAGGTCGAGAAGGTCTGATTGGCGGGGCGATGCCCCAAGCGCGTGGAAGGCTAACTGGCTCTTTAAGCCGGGGCAGGGCGCCGCACCACGCAACCGCAGCCGCCGGAGAAATCCGGCTTAAGAGAAGCCGGGCAACCGGTTTGAATTGAAAGGCAGAGAGATATGGCTAAGAAAGTTGCAGGCCAGCTCAAGTTGCAGGTAAAGGCTGGGTCGGCCAATCCGTCCCCGCCGATCGGTCCGGCACTTGGTCAGCGTGGCATTAACATCATGGAATTCTGCAAGGCGTTCAATGCCGCCACGCAGGAAATGGAAAAGGGTATGCCGATCCCGGTCGTCATCACCTATTACCAGGACAAGTCCTTCACCTTCGTCATGAAGCAGCCGCCGATGACGTACTGGCTGAAGAAGGAAGCAAAGATCACCTCCGGTTCCAAGACGCCTGGCAAGGGCGCCAAGGTCGGCTCCATCACCAAGGCTCAGGTCAAGTCGATCGCTGAAGCCAAGATGAAGGATCTGAACGCAGCCGACATCGAAGGCGCAATGGCAATGGTTGAGGGCTCTGCCCGCGCCATGGGCCTGGAAGTGGTAGGTTGATCATGGCCAAGGTAGCAAAGCGCATTCAGAAGATCCGCGAAGGCGTGGATCCGAACAAGCTCTACGTTCTCACCGACGCCATTTCGATGGTCAAGGAACGTGCAGTCGCGAAGTTCGACGAAACCGTTGAAGTTTCGATGAACCTCGGCGTTGACCCGCGCCATGCGGACCAGATGGTTCGTGGCGTTGTCAACCTGCCGAACGGCACCGGCCGTGACGTTCGCGTCGCCGTCTTCGCCCGTGGCGCCAAGGCTGATGAAGCCACGGCTGCCGGCGCTGACGTTGTTGGTGCGGAAGAACTGGTTGAAATCGTTCAGGGCGGCAAGATCGACTTCGATCGCTGCATCGCGACCCCGGACATGATGCCGCTCGTCGGCCGTCTCGGCAAGGTACTCGGCCCGCGTGGCATGATGCCGAACCCGAAGGTCGGAACCGTGACCATGGACGTTGCCGGTGCTGTCAAGGCATCCAAGGGTGGCGCTGTCGAATTCCGCGTCGAAAAGGCCGGTATCGTGCACGCTGGCGTTGGCAAGGCTTCGTTCGACGCCAAGGCTCTTGAGGAAAACATCAAGGCTTTCGCCGATGCGGTCATCAAGGCAAAGCCGGCTGGCGCCAAGGGCAACTATGTCAAGCGCGTCGCGATTTCCTCGACCATGGGTCCGGGTGTCAAGATCGACCCTTCGTCGGTTACGGCTTAATCAATTCTCGCGCTTCCGGAGTGAAGTGTGAATAAAAGAATTTCCGGCTCCCAGGAGCCGGAGATTTCCGGGGAAACCCGGAACTCCTGTCCGAGATTGCGGGTGGCCATGTCCTTCGGGGCCCGGCCTTAATCATTTAGCCTGCATGAGACGGGTGAGGCTGGATTTGAGGCATCTGTCGATGCCTGACTGTCCGGTTCGAACCTGGTGTGCCTGTGCCTGAAGCCGTTTGCGGCGACAGAGCGGGGGACAGGATCCTCGAGCGTCGCTCGGGATCTTTGTAAAAAGGTCCCTTGGGGCAAAGGCAAACCCGACGGGTTCACAATCATGTGGCCCCGTCTACTGGAGACAGACAGTGGAAAGAGCGGAAAAACGCGAATTCGTCACGGAGCTGAACGAAGTCTTCAAGGCTTCCGGTTCGGTTGTCGTGGCCCACTATGCTGGTGTCACCGTTGCGCAGATGAACGACTTCCGTTCGAAGATGCGCGCTGCCGGAGGCACCGTCAAGGTCGCGAAGAACCGCCTGGCCAAGATCGCTCTTCAGGGTACGGAGTCGGAAGGGATGACCAATCTCTTCAAGGGACAGACGCTGATTGCATACAGCACTGACCCGATGATCGCTCCGAAAGTCGTCATGGATTTCGCCAAGACCAACGACAAGGTCGTTGTTTTGGGCGGTGCCATGGGCGCAACCACGCTCAACGCCGAAGCAGTCAAGTCGCTCGCGACCCTGCCTTCGCTGGACGAGCTGCGCGCAAAGCTGCTGGGCCTTCTCAATGCCCCGGCAACTCGCGTCGCTACGGTTGTCGCCGCACCTGCAAGCCAGCTGGCTCGGGTGTTCTCGGCTTACGCCAAGAAGGACGAAGCCGCTTAAGGCGGTTTTTCGCTGTAAATATTCAAACTGGTTCGAACTGAACAAAAGGAACTATCAAAATGGCTGATCTCGCAAAGATCGTAGAAGACCTCTCCTCGCTGACCGTTCTGGAAGCTGCAGAACTGTCCAAGCTTCTCGAAGAAAAGTGGGGCGTTTCCGCCGCTGCTCCGGTAGCCGTTGCTGCTGCTGGCGGCGCTGCTGCTGCTGCTGCTCCGGAAGAAGAAAAGACCGAGTTCGACGTTATCCTGGTTGACGCTGGCGCCAACAAGATCAACGTCATCAAGGAAGTTCGCGGCATCACCGGCCTCGGCCTCAAGGAAGCCAAGGACCTCGTTGAAGGCGCTCCGAAGCCGGTCAAGGAAGCCGTTTCCAAGGCTGAAGCTGCTGATCTCAAGAAGAAGCTTGAAGACGCAGGCGCCAAGGTTGACGTTAAGTAATCTTGCGATTGCTGGCGGGAAGGGGCTTAATGCCCCTTCCCGTCGTCATCGTTTTTAAAACTCATTACCCAAAAGCCGCGTGAAAATGGCTTTTGGGTAATGGGTTCTTCAAGAGAATGGTTCCGAACCGGCTCATCAAGGCAATCCGGCCTGATCGATCCGGGATGTGGAACGAGATTGAGGATACCCATTGATTGACGGGATCGACTGGCCATCGGTTCCCGTCCGTTGCAGGCCCGGATGCAATTTTTAAAGGAGCGACGATGGCTCAGACCCTTTCGTTTAACGGTCGCAGGCGCGTACGCAAGTTTTTCGGCAAAATTCCAGAAGTAGCGGAAATGCCGAACCTCATTGAGGTTCAGAAGGCTTCGTACGACCAGTTTCTCATGGTTGACGAGCCCAAGGGTGGCCGTCCCGACGAGGGATTGAATGCCGTTTTCAAATCCGTATTCCCGATCACCGATTTTTCCGGCGCCTCCATGCTCGAATTCGTATCCTACGAATTCGAAGCGCCGAAGTTCGACGTCGAAGAATGCCGTCAGCGCGATCTGACCTATGCAGCGCCGCTCAAGGTGACGCTGCGCCTCATCGTGTTCGATATCGATGAAGATACGGGCGCGAAGTCCATCAAGGACATCAAGGAACAGTCCGTCTACATGGGCGACATGCCGCTCATGACCAATAACGGCACGTTCATCGTCAACGGCACCGAGCGCGTCATCGTTTCGCAGATGCACCGTTCGCCGGGCGTGTTCTTCGATCACGACAAGGGCAAGAGCCATTCTTCCGGCAAACTGCTCTTTGCTGCCCGTGTCATTCCGTATCGCGGTTCCTGGCTCGACATCGAGTTCGACGCCAAGGATATCGTCTATGCGCGTATCGACCGTCGCCGCAAGATTCCCGTCACCTCGCTGCTGATGGCGCTTGGCATGGACGGCGAAGACATTCTGTCGACCTTCTACACCAAGGCTTCCTATGAGCGTGACGGCGACGGCTGGCGTATTCCGTTCCAGCCCGAAGCGCTGAAGAACGCCAAGGTCGTCACCGACATGATCGACGCCGATACCGGCGAAGTGGTCGTCGAGGCCGGCAAGAAGCTCACGCCGCGCCTTATCCGCCAGCTCTCCGAAAAGGGCCTCAAGGCGCTGAAGGCGACCGACGAAGACCTTTACGGCAACTATCTGGCCGAAGACATCGTCAACTACGAGACGGGTGAAATCTATCTCGAGGCCGGCGACGAAATCGACGAGAAGACCCTCGGTCTGATCCTGCAGTCCGGTTTTGACGAGATTCCGGTTCTCAACATCGACCACGTCAATGTTGGCGCCTATATCCGCAACACACTGTCTGCCGACAAGAACGAGAACCGCCAGGAAGCCCTGTTCGACATCTACCGCGTCATGCGTCCGGGTGAGCCGCCGACCATGGATTCGGCGGAAGCGATGTTCAACTCGCTGTTCTTCGATGCAGAGCGTTACGATCTTTCGGCCGTTGGTCGCGTGAAGATGAACATGCGCCTCGACCTCGACGCGGAAGACACCGTGCGCACGCTGCGCAAGGAAGACATCCTCGCCGTCGTCAAGATGCTGGTCGAACTGCGCGACGGCAAGGGCGAAATCGACGACATCGACAACCTCGGCAACCGCCGTGTGCGTTCTGTCGGCGAACTGATGGAAAACCAGTATCGTCTGGGCCTTCTGCGCATGGAACGTGCGATCAAGGAACGTATGTCCTCGATCGAAATCGACACCGTGATGCCGCAGGACCTGATCAATGCGAAGCCGGCAGCTGCTGCCGTTCGCGAATTCTTCGGTTCCTCGCAGCTGTCGCAGTTCATGGACCAGGTGAACCCGCTTTCGGAAATCACCCACAAGCGTCGTCTTTCGGCTCTTGGACCGGGTGGTCTGACCCGCGAGCGCGCCGGCTTCGAAGTCCGCGACGTTCACCCGACCCACTACGGCCGTATTTGCCCGATCGAGACGCCGGAAGGCCCGAACATCGGTCTGATCAACTCGCTTGCAACCTTTGCCCGTGTCAACAAGTACGGCTTCATCGAGAGCCCGTACCGCAAGATCACCGACGGCAAGGTCACTAACGACGTTATCTACCTCTCCGCCATGGAAGAGGCGAAGTATTACGTCGCGCAGGCCAACGCGCCGCTCAATGAAGACGGTTCTTTCTCGGAAGAGTTCGTCGTCTGCCGTCACTCGGGCGAAGTTATGCTCGCACCGCGTGACAACATCAACCTGATGGACGTTTCGCCGAAGCAGCTCGTTTCGGTCGCAGCGGCTCTCATTCCGTTCCTGGAAAACGACGACGCCAACCGCGCTCTCATGGGCTCGAACATGCAGCGTCAGGCCGTTCCGCTTCTGCGGGCGGAAGCGCCTTTTGTGGGCACCGGCATGGAACCGATCGTTGCGCGTGACTCCGGCGCTGCCATCGCGGCTCGCCGCGGCGGTGTCGTCGACCAGGTCGACGCGACGCGTATCGTTATCCGCGCTACGGAAGATCTCGATGCAGGCAAGTCCGGCGTTGACATCTACCGTCTGCAGAAGTTCCAGCGTTCGAACCAGAACACCTGCGTCAACCAGCGTCCGCTGGTGTCCGTCGGCGATATCATCTCCAAGGGTGACATCATCGCGGATGGTCCGTCGACCGACCTCGGTGACCTGGCTCTCGGCCGTAACGCGCTCGTCGCGTTCATGCCCTGGAATGGCTACAACTACGAAGACTCGATCCTGATGTCGGAGCGTATCGTTTCCGACGACGTGTTCACCTCCATCCACATCGAAGAATTCGAAGTGATGGCGCGTGACACGAAGCTTGGTCCGGAAGAAATCACGCGCGATATTCCGAACGTTTCGGAAGAAGCGCTGAAGAACCTCGACGAAGCCGGTATCGTCTACATCGGTGCGGAAGTTCAGCCGGGCGACATCCTCGTCGGCAAGATCACGCCGAAGGGCGAAAGCCCGATGACGCCGGAAGAAAAGCTTCTGCGCGCCATCTTCGGTGAAAAGGCTTCCGACGTTCGCGACACCTCCATGCGCATGCCTCCGGGCACGTTCGGTACGGTCGTGGAAGTCCGCGTCTTCAACCGTCACGGTGTGGAGAAGGACGAGCGCGCGATGGCTATCGAGCGCGAAGAGATCGAGCGTCTGGCGAAGGACCGTGACGACGAGCAGGCGATCCTCGACCGTAACGTCTACGGCCGTCTGATCGACATGCTGCGTGGCCAGGTTTCGATTGCCGGTCCGAAGGGCTTCAAGAAGGGCGTCGAGCTCTCCAACGCCGTCGTCTCCGAATATCCCCGCTCGCAGTGGTGGATGTTCGCCGTCGAGGACGAAAAGGCCCAGGCTGAGATCGAAGCACTTCGCGGCCAGTACGACGAATCCAAGTCGCGCCTTGAGCAGCGCTTCATGGACAAGGTCGAAAAGGTCCAGCGCGGCGATGAAATGCCTCCGGGCGTCATGAAGATGGTCAAGGTCTTCGTTGCCGTTAAGCGCAAGATCCAGCCGGGCGACAAGATGGCCGGCCGTCACGGTAACAAGGGCGTCGTCTCGCGTATCGTTCCCGTCGAGGACATGCCGTTCCTCGAAGACGGCACGCATGTCGACATCTGCTTGAACCCGCTCGGCGTGCCGTCGCGCATGAACGTCGGCCAGATCCTCGAAACCCACCTCGCATGGGCATGCGCAGGCATGGGCAAGAAGATCGGCGAGATGCTCGAAGAGTATCGCAAGACGATGGACATCAGCGAGCTTCGCAGCGAGCTGACGGAAATCTACGCGTCTGAAGCCAATGACGAGGTTCAGCGTTTTGACGACGACTCGCTCGTCAAGCTCGCCGAAGAAGCCAAGCGCGGTGTTTCCATCGCGACTCCGGTTTTCGACGGTGCACATGAGCCTGACGTTGCCGCGATGCTGAAGAAGGCAGGTCTGCATGAATCCGGTCAGTCCGTTCTTTACGACGGCCGTACCGGTGAGCCGTTCGACCGCAAGGTCACCGTCGGCTACATGTACATGATCAAGCTGAACCACCTTGTCGACGACAAGATCCACGCTCGTTCGATCGGTCCTTACTCGCTCGTTACCCAGCAGCCGCTGGGCGGCAAGGCGCAGTTCGGCGGTCAGCGCTTCGGGGAAATGGAAGTCTGGGCTCTGGAAGCATACGGCGCGGCTTACACGCTGCAGGAAATGCTCACCGTCAAGTCGGACGACGTGGCTGGCCGCACGAAGGTTTACGAAGCAATCGTCCGTGGCGACGACACCTTCGAAGCCGGTATCCCCGAGAGCTTCAACGTTCTCGTCAAGGAAATGCGGTCGCTCGGCCTGTCCGTCGAGCTGGAAAACTCGAAGATCGAGAACCAGCCCGAAGACCAGCTGCCTGACGCGGCGGAATAAACACGATAGAGGCGGGCGCCTGAGAGGGCGCCTGCCGGTTTCCCGAGCGGTCTTTGCGGTTCGGGATACTTTCGCCGCATTATGCGGTTAATCCGTATTTAAAGCTCTGGACGGCGACCCGGGAAGAAGCCGGTCCAGATGCAAACAGGGGCAGCAGCTAGCCTCTCAAGGAGACAAGGCATGAACCAAGAGGTCATGAATCTTTTCAATCCTCAGGTGCCTGCGCAGCATTTCGATTCCATCCGGATTTCGATCGCTTCGCCGGAAAAAATCCTGTCGTGGTCCTACGGCGAGATCAAGAAGCCGGAAACCATCAACTACCGTACGTTCAAGCCTGAGCGTGACGGTCTTTTCTGCGCGCGTATCTTCGGGCCGATCAAGGACTATGAGTGCCTGTGCGGCAAGTACAAGCGCATGAAGTACAAGGGCATCATCTGCGAAAAGTGCGGCGTCGAAGTCACGCTGTCGCGCGTTCGCCGTGAGCGCATGGGCCATATCGAGCTCGCAGCGCCGGTTGCCCACATCTGGTTCCTGAAGTCGCTTCCTTCGCGTATCTCGACCCTGCTCGACATGACGCTGAAGGATGTCGAGCGTGTTCTCTATTTCGAGAACTACATTGTCACGGAACCCGGTCTCACCTCGCTCAAGCAGAACCAGCTTCTGTCTGAAGAAGAGTACATGATCGCCGTTGACGAGTTCGGCGAAGACCAGTTCACCGCCATGATCGGCGCTGAAGCCATCTATGAGATGCTGGCTTCGATGAACCTCGAAAAGATCGCCGGCGACCTGCGTGCCGAACTTGCTGAGACCACGTCGGATCTCAAGCAGAAGAAGCTGATGAAGCGCCTGAAGATCGTCGAGAACTTCATGGAATCGGGCAACCGTCCTGAATGGATGATCATGAAGGTCGTTCCGGTCATTCCGCCGGACCTGCGTCCGCTGGTTCCGCTGGATGGCGGCCGTTTTGCGACGTCCGACCTCAACGATCTCTATCGCCGCGTCATCAACCGTAACAACCGTCTGAAGCGCCTGATCGAGCTTCGTGCGCCTGGCATCATCATCCGCAACGAAAAGCGTATGTTGCAGGAATCCGTCGATGCGCTGTTCGACAACGGCCGTCGCGGTCGCGTCATCACGGGTGCCAACAAGCGTCCGCTGAAGTCGCTCTCCGACATGCTCAAGGGCAAGCAGGGCCGCTTCCGCCAGAACCTTCTCGGCAAGCGCGTCGACTATTCCGGCCGTTCGGTCATCGTGACCGGTCCCGAACTGAAGCTGCACCAGTGCGGTCTGCCGAAGAAGATGGCGCTCGAACTGTTCAAGCCGTTCATCTACGCCCGTCTTGACGCCAAGGGTTATTCCTCGACCGTCAAGCAGGCCAAGAAGCTGGTTGAAAAGGAAAAGCCTGAAGTCTGGGATATCCTCGACGAGGTCATCCGCGAGCATCCGGTTCTGCTGAACCGCGCACCGACGCTGCACCGTCTGGGTATCCAGGCTTTCGAACCCATGCTGGTCGAAGGCAAGGCCATCCAGCTGCACCCGCTCGTCTGCACGGCCTTCAACGCCGACTTCGACGGTGACCAGATGGCTGTTCACGTTCCGCTTTCGCTGGAAGCCCAGCTGGAAGCGCGCGTGCTGATGATGTCGACCAACAACATCCTGCATCCGGCAAACGGCCACCCGATCATCGTTCCCTCGCAGGACATGGTTCTCGGCCTGTATTACCTGTCGATCATGAACCAGAACGAGCCGGGCGAAGGCATGGCCTTCTCCGACATCGGTGAGCTGCATCACGCGCTTGAAAACAAGGTCGTGACGCTGCATGCCAAGATCCGTGGTCGCTTCAAGACCGTGGATGCCGATGGCAAGCCGGTTTCGAAGATCCATGAGACGACCCCCGGCCGTATGCTGATTGGCGAGCTTCTGCCGAAGAACGTCAACGTGCCTTTCGACGTCTGCAACCAGGAAATGACCAAGAAGAACATCTCCAAGATGATCGACACGGTCTACCGTCATTGCGGCCAGAAAGACACGGTCATCTTCTGTGACCGCATCATGCAGCTCGGCTTTGCCCATGCCTGCCGCGCCGGCATTTCGTTCGGCAAGGACGACATGGTCATTCCTGACAGCAAGGTGAAGATCGTTGGCGACACCGAAGCTCTCGTGAAGGAATACGAACAGCAGTACAATGACGGTCTCATCACCCAGGGCGAAAAGTACAACAAGGTTGTCGACGCCTGGGGCAAGGCAACCGAAAAGGTCGCCGAAGAGATGATGGCACGCATCAAGGCTGTCGAGTTCGATCCGGAAACGGGCCGCCAGAAGCCGATGAACTCCATCTACATGATGTCTCACTCGGGTGCTCGTGGTTCTCCGAACCAGATGCGTCAGCTGGGCGGCATGCGCGGCCTGATGGCGAAGCCATCGGGTGAAATCATCGAGACGCCGATCATCTCGAACTTCAAGGAAGGCCTGACCGTTAACGAGTACTTCAACTCGACCCACGGTGCCCGTAAGGGTCTCGCAGACACCGCCCTGAAGACCGCGAACTCGGGTTACCTGACCCGTCGTCTCGTCGACGTCGCGCAGGATTGCATCGTCAACTCCAGGGATTGCGGCACCGACAAGGGCCTCACCATGACTGCCATCGTTGATGCCGGTCAGGTGGTTGCTTCGCTCGGCGCGCGTATCCTCGGTCGTACGGCTCTCGATGACATCGACAACCCGGTCACCGGCGAGAACATCGTCAAGGCTGGCACGCTGATCGACGAAGCCGACGTGGCTGCCATCGAGAAGGCTGGCATCCAGTCCGTTCGCATCCGCTCGGCGCTCACCTGCGAAGTGCAGGTTGGTGTCTGCGGCGTCTGCTACGGTCGTGACCTTGCACGCGGTACGCCTGTCAACATGGGCGAAGCCGTTGGCGTTATCGCCGCTCAGTCGATCGGTGAACCTGGCACGCAGCTCACCATGCGTACGTTCCACCTTGGTGGCACGGCAAACGTGGTCGATCAGTCGTTCCTCGAAGCGTCTTATGAAGGCACGATCCAGATCAAGAACCGCAACATCCTGCGGAACTCCGAAGGCGTTCTCATCGCCATGGGCCGTAACATGTCCGTTACGATCCTTGATGAGCGCGGCGCGGAACGTTCCACACAGCGTGTGGCTTACGGTTCGAAGATCTTCGTTGATGATGGCGACAAGGTAAAGCGTGGCCAGCGTCTTGCAGAGTGGGACCCCTACACCCGTCCGATGATGACGGAAGTGGAAGGTACCGTTCACTTCGAAGACCTCGTCGACGGTCTCTCCGTTCTGGAAGCAACCGACGAATCCACCGGCATCACCAAGCGTCAGGTCATTGACTGGCGTTCGACGCCGCGCGGTTCGGATCTCAAGCCTGCGATCGTCATCAAGGACGCGTCCGGCGCTGTTGCGAAGCTTGCCCGTGGTGGCGAAGCCCGCTTCCAGCTCTCGGTCGACGCCATCCTGTCGGTCGAGCCGGGTGCGAAGGTCTCCCAGGGTGACGTGCTTGCACGTTCGCCGCTGGAAAGCGCCAAGACGAAGGACATCACCGGTGGTCTGCCGCGCGTTGCGGAACTGTTCGAAGCCCGTCGTCCGAAGGATCACGCCATCATCGCAGAGATCGATGGTACGATCCGCCTCGGCCGCGACTACAAGAACAAGCGCCGCGTGATGATCGAGCCTGCGGAAGACGGCGTCGAGCCGGTCGAATACCTGATCCCGAAGGGCAAGCCCTTCCACCTTCAGGAAGGCGACTATATCGAAAAGGGTGAATACATCCTCGACGGTAACCCGGCGCCGCACGACATTCTGGCGATCAAGGGCGTGGAGGCTCTGGCTTCCTACCTCGTGAACGAAATCCAGGAAGTCTACCGTCTGCAGGGCGTTGTGATCAACGACAAGCACATCGAGGTGATCGTTCGCCAGATGCTGCAGAAGGTTGAAATCACCGATGCTGGCGATAGCCAGTACATCGTGGGTGACAACGTTGATCGCATCGAGCTCGATGACAACAACGACCGCCTGATCGAAGAAGGCAAGAAGCCTGCCTATGGCGAGCCGGTTCTGCTCGGCATCACCAAGGCTTCGCTGCAGACGCCGTCCTTCATCTCGGCCGCATCCTTCCAGGAAACCACCAAGGTTCTCACGGAAGCTGCGATTGCCGGCAAGACGGACACGCTGCAGGGCCTCAAGGAAAACGTCATTGTCGGCCGTCTCATCCCGGCCGG
Source organism: Agrobacterium sp. InxBP2 (assembly GCF_026191755.1). Lineage (NCBI taxonomy): Bacteria > Pseudomonadati > Pseudomonadota > Alphaproteobacteria > Hyphomicrobiales > Rhizobiaceae > Agrobacterium > Agrobacterium sp. InxBP2. Next base: position 5,909 of record NZ_JAINDY010000013.1, on the reverse strand, counting down.
TACCGGCGGCACCATGACGCAGATCCGCCGCATCGCCACCTCGCGCGACGACCTCATTCTCGAGGAACGCCGCAAGGGTACCGGTGCAGGTTCTGCAAACCAGATGCTGCAGGACATGACGGACCAGGCTCCGGCTGCCGAGTAAGGTCAGACAGGGCAGGGGCTTTGTGGAGCCCCCCCAAAGTTCAAAGCAAAACGCCCGGAGCAATCCGGGCGTTTTTGTTTGTATGGACAGAGGCCGGGCGCCTCCACCGTCGCCCGGCATTCCTGAATATGCGACAGGGCTAGTCCTGTTTCCGGATGTTGTAGCGGGTCAGGACAGAGAGGCGCCGAACAAGATCGGTCTGGCCTGCGCTGCCGGTCTTGGCATAGATCGACTTTGCGTTGCTGCGCACCGTTTCATGGGAAATCTGCAATTGCTTCGCCACTGCCGGTAGCGAAAGTCCTTTCATGATTTCCAAAGCCACGCGTGCCTCGCCTCTTGTGAGGTCGTATAGCCCCTTCAATAACGCGCTTGCGTCGGCAATGGTGCCGGTGGGCTGCGATATGAGCACGATGGCGTTGCCTTTCGGAGATAAGTCGAGCGCCGTCTTGCGCAGCGGTATGACGTGAAGAATGCAGGGTCTATCTTCACCAGCGGGGAGAGGGAAAGAACCGGCATCGTGCCCGGCCAGCGCTTTGTATAGGAGCCGGTTCACCCTCTCGTCAGCAATGGCAATACTGTCGCGTGTGGGGGCGGCGAAACATTTCTGCAATGACAGGAAGAGATCGTTGGCCGAGAGAATGAGGCCGTTTGCCTGCAGCACGGCTGCCGGAGCGCCAATGGCATTGAGGCCGAAGGTCATCGCGTCGGCTTTCTGCCGTTGCAGCCGCGTTGCGAGCGCAAGGCTACGGGCGATATGTGGCCTCAGTCCGGCGAGCGCAGCCATCGTATCAGGCCGGATTATGCCAGCTTCCAGCCTGTGTTCAAACAGCACTGTCATCTCCGGATGGCCGGGCGGCGCGACCTGTGTCGTCGCACCATAGCCCAGGCCGCGGGGCCTGAGGAACTCACGGACGATCGGCAGTTCGGCCCATTCATCAGGGGTGAAGACGTCGAAATCCTGCACGAAGGCGAACCGGCCTTCACGGGCAGTACGCGTAAGGCGATCATTGCGGTGATTCCAGCCTCCCGCCATGTAGTCCTTCATCAGTTCTTGAAAGTTGGGCGTGTGCAGCCAGGCCTGGTCTTCCCCCTTGCCCCAGGTGATGGCGCCGCCCCAGAAACCGAGGCGGCCGCCGGCATTTGCCAGAACCTGCGACCAGCGGTCGGGAAAAAGCGCCGCTTCATAAATGTCATCGATAATGTCTGACGACGATAAAGTATCCAACCCGACCCCGAAATTTTGCGTCGGAACTATTCTAAGCCTATGTTTGCGCGGCATTCAATCTTTTAAGAATCAATACTATTATTCAGACTACATATTCTATAAGTGACTTAATATATTGACAAGCTTTCCAAAAGGGTCGCGTACGAACAGGCGACGTACGCCCCAGGACTCGACGGTGGGGCCGTATTCTATCGGCAGTCCGGCTGCGACGATCCGGTTGCGGACCTCGTCGAAATTGTCGACTTCTATGGAGAAGTCCGGCACATCTGTGCCGGAACCGCCTTCGCGCGCAAAGCTTAGCTGCGCCGGCGCCTTGAGCGGGCTGGCATGGGTGACGATCCAGCCGTGATCCATGGCGACCGGCATGCCGAGGATATCGCCATAAAAGACCTGCGCCAGCGCGGGGTCGGAGGTAGCGATGTTGGCGACGACACGTCTGACCGCCATGGCCAAGGCTCTTCAGGCGAAGCGGATGATGGCGACTTCGCCTTCGAGCGCGCCCTGATAGGCCGAGGCGTGCGGCTCTTCATCGGGAATTTCGGTCAGCATGCCGATCTGGTCGAGATCGGCTTCGATGAAGCCTTCCTCGGAAAGCGCGTTCAGCGTTTCGCGAACGGCTGTGTCGTCATCCGGCGCCCTGAGGATGACGTGAATGTCGATACCCTCGGAGTTGTCGGTTTCGTAAGCCTTGCCGATGACGATGAAGACCATCGGCTCGTCGCGTCCGTTGTCGTTGTCGGGGAGGGTGCTCATGACGCGGTTCCTTGATCTTTCGTTGCTGTCATCAGGGCAGGGGGAATCGGTTCCGCCCGCGGCGCGGCCATGTCCGGCCAGCCTGAGGGAATCAATAGACGGATTTTATGAAAAGCCAAAGGCCGGAGGTTAAAATCGCTGCCGTTGATGCCGACTTATGGTATAGGGAGGGGGAAATGGCGTTGCGGTGGCGTTCGTGGCCCCGGGGGCGGGCGCAAAATGCGGATTCACCCTTGACGAAAGCTGGCTAAAACAGTAGTACGCCCGCCATCGGAGCCTCTGTGGGTGCTGGCCGTTCGGTAAGCTTTTTCCCGAACATCATCTCAAACGGGTCTCCATTGCACGTAGAAGACACGAATGTTGCACGCAAGACGCCTCATCCGGTGTCCTCTGCTCTTGGTGGTCCATCCGTGAAACCGGATCGGGCCACGTTTTGCGCATGAGGATATATGCGTGCATCGTCGCCGGCAACGGCATAGCCGCCACCCGTGAGGGTGGCTAAAGTAGTTTTTGCAAGGGATGGTTATATGCCTACCGTAAACCAGCTGATCCGCAAGCCTCGCCAGGCACAGGTAAAGCGCAACAAGGTTCCTGCCCTGCAGGAAAACCCGCAGAAGCGTGGTGTTTGCACCCGCGTTTACACGACGACCCCGAAGAAGCCGAACTCGGCTCTGCGTAAGGTTGCCAAGATCCGCCTCACCAACGGCTTCGAAGTCATCGGCTACATTCCTGGCGAAGGTCACAACCTTCAGGAACACTCTGTCGTCATGATCCGCGGCGGCCGTGTGAAGGACTTGCCGGGCGTTCGTTACCACATCATCCGCGGTGTTCTCGATACCCAGGGCGTCAAGAACCGCAAGCAGCGCCGTTCGAAGTACGGTGCGAAGCGTCCGAAGTAATTTCGGCAACAACAATTCGGCGCTGCGCGAGGTTCTCCGCGTGGTATAGCGTCAATAACATTGAGAGACAAAAAGTATGTCCCGTCGCCATAGTGCAGAAAAGCGTGAGATCAACCCGGATCCGAAGTTCGGTGATCTGGTCGTCACCAAGTTCATGAACGCCATCATGCTTCACGGCAAGAAGTCGGTAGCAGAAAGCATCGTTTACGGCGCGTTCGACGTCGTTCAGGGCAAGACGAAGCAGGAGCCGCTCGCCGTGTTCCATTCGGCCCTCGACAATGTTGCGCCGCATGTTGAAGTGCGTTCGCGCCGCGTTGGTGGTGCGACATACCAGGTTCCGGTTGATGTTCGTCCCGAGCGTCGCCAGGCCCTCGCAATCCGCTGGTTGATCACCGCTGCGCGCAAGCGCAACGAAACGACCATGATCGATCGCCTCTCCGGCGAACTCATGGACGCTGCGAACAACCGCGGCTCCGCCGTCAAGAAGCGTGAAGACACGCACAAGATGGCCGACGCTAACCGCGCATTCTCGCATTACCGCTGGTAATCTTAACCGATCGCATATCGAAAGGCAGTCCATTATGGCTCGCGAATATAAAATCGAAGACTACCGCAATTTCGGTATCATGGCGCATATCGACGCCGGCAAGACGACCACCACCGAGCGTATTCTCTATTACACCGGTAAGTCGCACAAGATCGGCGAAGTTCACGATGGCGCAGCCACGATGGACTGGATGGAGCAGGAGCAGGAGCGTGGTATCACCATCACGTCCGCTGCGACCACGACCTTCTGGAAGGGCCGTGACGGCAAGACCCGCCGCTTCAACATCATCGACACCCCCGGCCACGTTGACTTCACCATCGAAGTCGAGCGTTCGCTGCGCGTTCTCGACGGCGCCATCGCGCTGCTCGACGCCAACGCCGGTGTTGAGCCGCAGACGGAAACCGTCTGGCGTCAGGCTGAGAAGTATCATGTTCCGCGCATGATCTTCTGCAACAAGATGGACAAGACCGGTGCTGACTTCTACCGCTCGGTAGAAATGATCAAGACCCGTCTCGGCGCCACTGCCGTTGTCATGCAGCTGCCGATCGGCGCTGAGACCGAGTTCAAGGGCGTTATCGACCTGATCGAGATGAATGCTCTCGTATGGCGCGACGAGTCGCTCGGCGCCCAGTGGGACGTCGTCGAGATCCCCGAGGACATGAAGGCCAAGGCTGAAGAATATCGCGAAAAGCTGATCGAGACGGTTGTCGAGATCGACGAAGAAGCGATGGAAGCCTACCTCGAAGGCAACTACCCGGACAACGACAAGATTCGTGAACTCGTTCGCCGCGGCACCATCGACGTGAAGTTCCACCCGATGTTCTGCGGTACCGCGTTCAAGAACAAGGGCGTTCAGCCGCTCCTCGACGCCGTTGTCGACTATCTGCCTTCGCCGCTGGACATCCCGGCGATCAAGGGCATCGACGCCAAGACGGAAGCCGAAATCGAGCGTCACGCTGACGATTCCGAGCCGCTTTCCATGCTCGCGTTCAAGATCATGAACGACCCCTTCGTTGGTTCGCTCACTTTCGCACGCATCTACTCGGGCAAGCTCGAAAAGGGCACGTCTGTCATGAATACGGTCAAGGACAAGCGCGAGCGCGTCGGCCGTATGCTTCAGATGCACTCCAACAGCCGTGAAGACATCGAAGAAGCCTATGCAGGCGACATCGTTGCTCTGGCTGGTCTCAAGGAAACCACCACTGGCGATACGCTCTGCGATCCGCTGAAGCCGGTTATCCTCGAGCGCATGGAATTCCCCGAGCCGGTCATCCAGATCGCGATCGAGCCGAAGACCAAGGGCGACCAGGAAAAGATGGGCCTCGCGCTCAACCGTCTGGCTGCAGAAGATCCGTCCTTCCGTGTCAAGACCGACGACGAATCCGGCCAGACCATCATTGCCGGCATGGGCGAACTTCACCTCGACATCATCGTTGACCGTATGCGTCGCGAGTTCAAGGTTGAAGCAACCGTCGGTGCTCCGCAGGTTGCCTACCGTGAAACGATCACGCGTCAGCACGAAGAAGACTACACGCACAAGAAGCAGTCCGGTGGTACCGGTCAGTTCGCTCGCGTGAAGATCATCTTCGAACCGAACCCCGAAGGCGAAGACTTCAAGTTCGAGTCGAAGATCGTCGGTGGTGCTGTTCCGAAGGAATACATCCCGGGCGTTCAGAAGGGTATCGAAAGCGTTCTGTCTTCCGGTCCGCTGGCTGGCTTCCCGATGCTCGGCGTCAAGGCTACGCTGGTCGACGGTGCATTCCACGATGTTGACTCGTCGGTTCTCGCCTTCGAAATCGCATCGCGTGCCTGCTTCCGTGAAGCAGCCAAGAAGGCTGGTGCACAGCTTCTCGAGCCGATGATGAAGGTCGAAGTCGTAACGCCGGAAGACTATGTCGGCGACGTTATCGGCGACCTGAACTCCCGTCGTGGTCAGATCCAGGGCCAGGAAAGCCGTGGTATCGCCGTCGTCATCAACGCGCATGTTCCGCTCGCGAACATGTTCAAGTACGTCGATAACCTGCGCTCCATGTCGCAGGGTCGCGCTCAGTACTCGATGACGTTCGATCACTATTCGCCGGTTCCGTCGAACGTGGCGCAGGAAATCCAGGCAAAGTACTCCGGTCAGAAGTGATCGGGGTACGCCCCACCGAATTTTGAAGATTATTCCCGTCACGGGACAAGAATGGAGAGCCACTAATGGCAAAGAGCAAGTTTGAGCGGACGAAGCCGCACGTCAACATTGGCACGATCGGTCACGTTGACCATGGCAAGACGTCGCTGACGGCAGCAATCACGAAGTTCTTCGGCGAGTTCAAGGCGTATGACCAGATCGACGCG
>NZ_JAINDY010000026.1:0-368594 GCF_026191755.1 Agrobacterium sp. InxBP2 | reverse complement strand
CCAAACAAGCAACCAGCTCATTCCTTGATTTATTTAGAACGAAAGACTTCGTCGCCAGCAGCGCCGCCGCCCTCGTTCAGTGAGCGGACTTATAAGAGAACCCCACCGAACAAGTCAACAGGCCAAATTCGAAAAACTCAGAAAATTCGACAAGTATCTGGATTTAATATGTTATTTCGGTTTCCTGGAAATGCCGGACGACGGGGCCCTGTTAAACGCAGCGATTTTGCACAGGAGAAGATCCCGACGGCCCGCAAGAACCGGGGCGTGCCTTCTTTTGGCCCGGTTCCTCACTAATTGGTTTGTCAACGAAGCGTTAACATGGGGCATGCCTGCGCATATCCTATAAAGCACGCTGCAAACCTTTAGCCATGGTGTCGATGGATTTGACTCGCGGCTTTGAAAGTTGCACATCTTCGCCTGAAGTTTCTGGAGAGCGCATGACCGACGGGGCACAGCCAGTATGACTGCGGATCGCAACGTGATCCGGTCGCTAGGCACGGAACCGCCAATTCTGGCGGAAGGGCGACGTGCACCCGATCGCCGCGAAATTTCGCTTCGATGGCTTTCCGGCACGTTCCTCACTGGTATTACCTCTTCCATATTGATGGGTGTGGCCCTGTTTGCCGCTCTAGACGGACGTCAGCAGCTTGCCATCCCCGCCGAAGCCTTCGCCAAGGCGGATATGGGCAACAACGTGACGGAGGCAGCCCGTCGCGGCACGCGCCTCGTGGCACCGAATATTGCCGCGCGACCGTCTGACCGCTCGATCATGGAAGTCTCGACCGTCATCAACGAAGGCGACAAGGAAGTGGTCCGAAAGGTGCCATTCTCCCACGTGAAAATTCCGCTTGCGGCAAATTACGCCAAGCAGGACGACTATCCAGCCTTCGATCCCCTCAATATCTTCGCCAGCAATGACGACAAGGACGCATCGGCACCCGCACCGAGCAGGACGGGAACGATTTACGGTTCCGAGGTCGAATCCGAAGTCAGCCTGAAGACCGTTGCCTTTCCCGTGCAGCATTCCAAATTCCCCTTCGCCGGCTCGCTGAGCTTCGATGAGGTGGAGGAAGCCGTGCGTTCCAACGGCTCGATCCTGACGGACGGCAACGAACAGCTTGCCGCGCTTTATTACATCGATCCACGCCGTTTCGATAATGACGAAGGCGACGTCGACATCACCGCCGGCCTGGCCGCCCGCGTCGTCGAACAGAACATGTCGGTCTCGACACCACAATCGGCCTCCGTTCCCGTCAAGGAATATGCCGATGACGTGATCCCGGCCCGCCAGACCGAAACCATCGAGGCCGCGCTTTTCGGCGCGGGTTATTCGAAGGCACAGTCTTCGGAGATTGCCGGCCTGCTGGCACCGCAAATCCAGTCGAACAATGTGGAAAGCGGCGACGTGCTGCGCGTCGGCATCCTTCAGGAAGACGAGAAAAGCGATATCGTGCGCGTGAGCCTTTACCGCAAGGGCCGCCACATGGTCACCATGGCCGTCGATGACCGCAAGCGCTTCATCAAGGCCAGCGAACCACCGAAACTGGACGCGGTGGCGACCGCCTTTGACAGCACACCCGCACCTGCGGCGGGGCGCGATCTGCCAAGCGTCTATGACGGGGTGTACCGCGCCGCGCTTGCTTACGGCATGAACCAGGGCATGGTTTCGCAGTTGATCAAGCTTCTGGCCAGCAGCGTCGATTTCCAGGCGCAGCTCAAGCCCGCGGATACGCTCGAAGCCTTCTTCTCCGTGGAAGATGCGGATGGCAAGGCGACGGACAAGTCGGAGCTGCTCTATGTCAATGCCAAGTTCGGCGACAACGAGACACGCTTTTACCGGTTCCAGAATCCGGAAGACAACAGCATCGATTATTTCGATGAAAACGGCAAAAGCATCCGGCAGTTCCTGTTGCGCAACCCGGTTCCAAACGGCCGCATGACCTCCGGTTTCGGGATGCGCCGCCATCCCGTGCTGAAATTCAGCCGTATGCATACGGGAACAGACTGGGCCGCCGCCCGGGGCACGCCGATTATCGCAACGGGTAACGGCACTGTCGAGAAGGCCGGATGGGCTTCCGGTTACGGCAACCAGACCCTGATCCGCCATGCCAATGGCTATGTCTCTTCCTATAACCACCAGAGCGCGATCGCCAAGGGGGTCACCGAGGGGGCAAAGGTCCGGCAGGGTCAGGTCATCGGCTATGTGGGGTCGACCGGTCTTTCGACCGGCGCGCATCTGCACTACGAGCTGATCGTCAACGGCACCAAGGTGGACGCGATGAAGGTGCGTCTGCCGGGCGGCAAATCGCTTTCCGGCGAGGCGCTGGCGCGTTTCTCCGACGAGAGAAAACGCATCGACAATCTGCTGAATATCGAAGAAAAGTCCAATCAGGTGGCAAGCCGCTGATCGGCAGGGGATTTCAGATCAACAGAGTCCGCTTATAGGAAAGGGCCCCGTTTCCGGAGCCCTTTTTTTATGCAGCGTCGGCGGCCTCAGTGTCGGCCTCGGCTTTTGGCGGCTTGACCTTGAACAGCAGCCGGTCGGTTCCAGAGGTCACCTTGACCCGCGAACCATCGGGGATTTCCCCGCCAAGGATCATTTCCGCAAGCCTGTCCTGAACCGCCTTCTGGATCACCCGCTTCAGCGGACGCGCGCCATAGGCCGGATCGTAGCCTTTGTTGGCAAGCCAGTTACGGGCATCCTCATCCAGTTCGAGCGAAATCTTGCGGTCTCCCAGCAGCGAAACGAGCCGCTTCAACTGGATTTCCACGATGGCACCCATCTCGTCCCGCCGCAGGCGATGGAAGAGGATGATATCATCGATACGATTGAGGAACTCCGGCCGGAAATGCGACCGGACACGCTCCATCACCAGTTCGCGAACCGAATCCACGTCGTCATTGTCACCCATCTGCGTCATGAATTCCGAACCGAGGTTCGAGGTCATGATGATGATGGTGTTCTTGAAATCGACGGTGCGGCCCTGGCCATCCGTCAGGCGGCCATCATCCAGCACCTGCAGCAGGACGTTGAAGACATCCGGATGCGCTTTTTCGATCTCGTCGAACAGCACAACCTGATAAGGCCGGCGGCGAACCGCTTCCGTCAGAGCGCCGCCCTCCTCGTAACCGACATAGCCGGGAGGCGCACCGATGAGCCGGGCAACGGAGTGTTTCTCCATATATTCCGACATGTCGAGGCGAACCATCGCGGTTTCGTCGTCGAACAGGAAGCGGGCCAGCGACTTGGTCAGCTCGGTCTTGCCCACGCCCGTCGGGCCCAGGAAGATGAACGAACCGATCGGCCGGTTGGGATCCTGCAGGCCGGCACGCGAACGGCGAACCGCCTTGGACACGGCCTGAACGGCCTCACCCTGCCCGACAACGGACTTGGCAAGTTCGTCTTCCATGCGCAACAGCTTTTCGCGCTGGCCTTCGAGCATCTTGTCAACCGGAATACCTGTCCAGCGGGAAACGACATGCGCGATATTGTCCGCCGTCACCACTTCCTGAACCATCGAACCGGCACCGCTGCTGTCCCGCGCTTCCGCTGCAGCCAGTTCCTTTTCGATCCCCGGAATGATGCCGTAGGTCAATTCACCAGCGCGCTGGAACTGACCGTTGCGCTGCGCGATCGCCAGTTCGTTGCGAGCTTCGTCCAGCCGTTTCTTGAGATCGGCGGCGTGGCCGAGCTTCTGCTTTTCCGCCTGCCAGCGGGCCGTCAGCGCATCGGCCTTCTCTTCCGTATCCGCCAGTTCATCCTCGAGCTTCTTGAGCCGGTCGACAGAAGACTGGTCCGTCTCCTGCTTCAGGGCTTCGCGCTCGATCTTGAGCTGGATGATGCGGCGATCCAGTTCGTCCAGTTCTTCCGGCTTGGAATCCACCTGCATGCGAAGACGCGACGCGGCTTCGTCCATCAGGTCGATTGCCTTATCCGGCAGGAAACGGTCGGTGATATAGCGATTGGAAAGCGTCGCAGCCGCAACCAGGGCCGAATCCGAGATACGGACCTTGTGGTGCTGTTCGTATTTTTCCTTCAACCCGCGCAGGATCGAGATCGTGTCCTCAACGGTCGGTTCATCCACCAGCACGGGCTGGAAACGGCGGGCAAGGGCCGGATCCTTCTCCACATGCTTGCGATATTCGTCGAGCGTGGTGGCGCCAACGCAGTGCAGCTCACCGCGGGCAAGCGCGGGCTTCAGCAGATTGGAGGCATCCATCGCCCCATCCGCCTTACCGGCGCCGACCAGCGTATGCATTTCATCGATGAAGAGGATGATGCCGCCATTTTCAGACTGCACCTCGTTGAGGACAGCCTTCAGTCGCTCTTCGAACTCACCGCGATATTTCGCACCTGCGATCAGCGCGCCCATATCGAGCGCCATCAGCTTCTTGTCTTTGAGGCTTTCGGGCACATCGCCATTGACGATGCGCAGGGCGAGGCCTTCGGCAATCGCCGTCTTACCGACGCCAGGTTCACCGATCAGCACGGGATTGTTCTTGGTACGGCGAGACAGCACCTGAATGGTACGGCGAATTTCATCGTCGCGGCCAATAACAGGGTCCAGCTTGCCTTCGCGGGCCTCTTCGGTCAGGTCGCGCGCGAATTTCTTCAGCGCGTCAAAGCCCTGTTCGGCATTGGCGCTGTCAGCCGTGCGGCCCTTGCGGATATCATTGATGACCTGATTGAGCGCCTGCGCCGTCACGCCGGCCTTCTTCAGGGAAGCCGAAGTGGAAGCAGAGCTTTCAATCGCAAGCGCCTGCAGAAGACGCTCGACGGTCACGAAACTGTCGCCAGCCTTTTTGGCCAGGTCTTCGGCGGTGGAAAACACCTTTGCAAGGGGAGCCGTCAGCGAAAGGCCGCCATTGCCACCGGATACCTTGGGTAATTTTGCCAGCGCGGCATCATTGGCAAGACGCGCTTCTTTCGCGTCGCCGCCAGCCCGCTCGATCAGCGATGCCGCCATACCCTGCTCGTCATCGAGCAGCACCTTGAGAACATGCTCGGGCGAAAACTGCTGATGGTTTTCGGCCAGCGCAAAGGTCTGCGCCGATTGCAGAAAACCGCGAACGCGCTCGGAGTATTTTTCAATATTCATAGTCGAACCTCCATAGACCGGCCCGCCCGCTTTCGGCACGGCTCCGGGTGTTAGGGTTGAGGCTCCCTCAAAAGGCAAGCCCCGCTACGACAGTCGTGTTTAAGGATTTCACGATCGCCGCCTCTCGATGGTCGGTCGCCAGCAGTGTCGGCAACCTTCCATCCTGCTCGAATATGGGAGGCATTTTCATCGGTTTAAAGGGGAAGAAATCCGGCCGTCGAGAAATTTTCCCAGGAAGTTGACGGGCGTCAGCTTCACCCTGCTAGCCATGCTGGCGCGCGCAGCCATAGACTTTGGCGCGCCAAAATAAAAAAACTCCGGCGAGCCGGAGTTTTTCAGTCTGGGGCATGTCTGCCTGCGCTGTTATTCCGCGGCGTTTTCAAGCGTGGCGGGAGCGGCCTCTTCACCGGCTCCTGCATCTTCACCTTCGGCACCTTCGGCAGCCGCAGTGCGACGTGGACGGCGCTGGCGCGGACCGGTCGCCCGGCGCGTCTTCGGTGCGCGTTCGGCTGGAGCTTCCGCCTGCTGCTGTTCCTCTTCGACGGCCACCTCCATTGGCGTACCCTCGATGACGGGCTGCGGCGCCTGACTGGCGTCATAAACCGGAGGCTGCTGATCTGCGCTCACCTGCTGGCGTGGCTGACGCTCCTGCCGCTCACGGCGGTCGGGACGGTCACGGCGCTCCTGGCGCTGCTCGTTCCGTTCGGCGCGCTCCTGGCGTTCGGGCTGCTGCGCGCGCTCGGCCTGTTCGGCCTGATGCTGCGGTGCAATGGCGCCTTCGTCACCATCGTTCACATCCATCTCGTCGGCATCGGCGGCATTATACTCGCCGCGGTCGTCGCGCTGGAAGCGTTCCTGCATCTGCGCCTGAGCCGACGCGATGATGCGGTTATAATGTTCAGCGTGCTGCAGATAGTTTTCAGCCATCACGCGGTCGCCGGAACTCTGTGCGTCGCGCGCCAGAGCCGCGTATTTTTCCGCTATGTGCTGGGCTGTGCCACGGATTTTAACATCGGGGCCGGAACTGTCATAAGTCCTGGTCAGCGGGTTACCGCCCTTGCGGTTGAAGTTGTTGTTACCGCCACCATTATTATTGTTGTTGTTTCCACGCCCCCGGCCGCGCTTGTTTTGCTGTCCTGGCCTCATCAATTGCTCACCTGAATTCTGTTTTGCTGATAATCTGGTTGTTTTCATGCAATTCCGGGCGGAAAACCGCTGGAAATTTTTCCTGAAATTGCTCCATCACGCGCCCTGCCGAGATACCTCCGGACAAGACCTCGCGTAAGACGACCGGTCGCGCAAATGCTGCACCGAGCCGTCTGCGAACAAAGTTTACTGATTCACATGCCGGAAACGCCCAGCCTTTCAGGGCTCTTTAAAGAACCCGCTTCGGGACTGACCCATACCCTGACGAATCTCAGTTCGTCCTCAGCCACCCGGCATGTGGCCGCAAACTATCCCGCTTCCCGCGGAAATCCAAGCCTTTTCTTTTGCTGTGCAAAATATCCTTGCAAAAAATTCCGCAGACATATCGCCGTCAACTATCTCCGGAAGGTCAAAACTCTATCATTACCGCCATAATCCTTCACGGCGTCCAGAAGAGAGAAGCCGTGGGAAGAAAATATAGCGGAAACATCAAGCCTTTGATCGAAACCGATCTCCACACCGACAATCCCGTTTTCCACAAGAAAGCGGCCTGCTTCGGCAGCGATGAGGCGGTACGGTGCAAGGCCGTCCTGACCTCCATCCAGCGCCGCCAGAGGATCATGATGACGAACCTCTCGGTCAAGCGTTGCGACGATATCGCTTCTTATATAAGGCGGATTCGACACAATTATGTCAAAGCGGCCAGAGATTTTTTCGAACCAGTCGCTTTGAACGGGTTCGAAACGACCGCCGAGATCATTTCGGAATGCGTTTCTCGAGGCTGTTTCCAGCGCGTCGGCGGAGATATCGCTGCCGACACCGGTCGCCTCCGGGCATTCCTTCAAAAGCGCGAGACAGATCGCCCCCGTGCCTGTGCCCAGATCGAGAATACGCGCGCTGCCCCTGGCTGAAACGGCAGCCTTCAAGGCAGGCAGCAGCGTGTCTACCAGAACCTCCGTATCAGGGCGCGGCTCGAGCGTTTCCCTCGACAAAAGAAGATCCAGGCCATGAAACTCCCGATGGCCCAGGATGCGGTGAACAGGCTCGCCGGCGGCGCGTCTTTCAACCATCGCATCAATTCGGGCTTGCTCCTCGGTCGTGAGCGACCGGTCCGGCTTCATCACGAAGTCGGTCAACGAAAAACCGACGACTTCGGCAATCAGGAGACGCGCATCGAGAAGTGGATCGGCGATCCCTGCCGCCTGCAGCCGCTTGCGGGCCGCGGCAAGTTCACTTGCGACAGTGGCCCCGGCCGGCGCGCTCAATGCTGCTCGCCGAGTTGCGCCAGCTGCCCCGCCTGATAATCGGCGATCAGCGCATCCACGAGCTCATCAATCTCGCCTTCGATCATCCGGTCCAGCTTGTAGAGCGTGAGATTGATACGGTGATCGGTGACACGGCCCTGAGGGAAATTATAGGTGCGGATGCGCTCGGAGCGGTCGCCGGAGCCCACCTGACTCTTGCGGTCGGCCGAACGTTCACTGTCCACCTTCTGGCGCTCGATATCGTAAAGCCGTGAACGAAGAACCTGCATGGCCTTGGCGCGGTTCTGATGCTGCGATTTCTCCGAGCTCGTCACGATCAGCCCTGTCGGCAAATGGGTGATGCGAACGGCGGAATCGGTGGTGTTGACGTGCTGGCCGCCGGCGCCCGACGCACGCATCGTATCGATGCGGATGTCTTCCGGGCGGATTTCGATATCGATTTCTTCCGCTTCCGGCAGCACCGCGACGGTGGCCGCAGACGTGTGGATGCGGCCGCTTGCTTCCGTTTCCGGCACGCGCTGCACCCGGTGAACGCCGGACTCGAATTTCAGCTTGGAGAACACCCCTCGCCCACTGATCGTGGCGATGATTTCCTTATAACCGCCGGCTTCACCCTCGCTTGCGGAGAGCACTTCCACCTTCCAGCCCTTGGAAGCAGCAAAGCGCTCATACATGCGGAACAGATCGCCGGCAAATAGTGCCGCCTCGGAACCGCCGGTCCCGGCGCGTATTTCGAGGATCGCACTTTTTTCGTCCGCAGCATCCTTCGGCAGCAGCAGGACCTGCATGTCCTTCTCGAGCTCTTCGATACGGCTCTCGATCTCCGGAAGCTCCATTTCCGCCAGTTCGCGCATATCCTTGTCGGTCGTCTTGTCGGCAAGCAGCGCTTCGAGATCGGCGGCCTCAGAGATCGCCTTCTCGTATTCGCGAATTTTCTTCACCACCGGCTCGAGCTCGGAATATTCCGAAGCGAGCTTCACATAGACATCCGCAGCAGGCCCGGCCGACATACGCGCTTCGATCTCGCCGAAACGTCTTTCCAACTCGCGCATTTTTTCGACGGGAAGCTTCGCCACCAGTCACTCCAATTATGAAACAGTTCTTTTTAAATGGGAATGGAATGCGTCGCCGCAAAGCGTAACAACACCTCGCGCCCGCTTTCCAGCGAATTATGATCATCCAGCGCCGCATTCAACTCTTCGGCAAGACTTGCGGCATCGAGCCCGAGCAGCATGGCCTTCACGGGGCCGATCGCCGTCGGCGACATGGAAATCGAACGGAATCCAAGCCCGATAAGAGCCATTGCCGAAAGTGGCTTGCTCGCCATTTCACCGCACAGCGTAACCGAAGTTTGATGCCTTTCGCCCGCCCGCACGATATCGCGAAGCATGCGCAGGAACGGCTTGCCGAGATTGTCGAAGCGATCCGAAACACGGGCGTTGCCGCGATCCACAGCCATCGAGAACTGGAAGAGATCATTCGAACCCACGGAGACGAAATCCACCTCCTGCATCAGCTCATCGAGCTGCCACATCAGCGCCGGCACCTCCAGCATGGCGCCGAACTGCAGCTTTTTTGGCAGCGCATGGCTGAATTTCGAAAGATGCTGTACTTCCTTTTGCAGCAGGTCGCGTGCAGCGCGGATTTCGGACACTTCCGTCACCATCGGCAACATCATGCGCAGTTCTGCACCGGAAGCGGCACGCAGAAGCGCGCGCATCTGCGTGCGCATCAGCCCCGGCCGGTCGAGCGACAGGCGGATCGCCCGCCAGCCAAGCGCCGGGTTTTCCTCCTCCTGGCCGCGCATATATGAAACGACCTTGTCGCCGCCAATATCGAGCGTGCGGAAGGTAACGCTCTTGCCCTTCGCCTGCCGCAGGACGGAGCGGTAGAAGGCCTCCTGTTCCTCACCCTTCGGCATGTTGGAAGCGATCATGAATTGCAGCTCGGTACGGAACAGTCCAATGCCATCGGCACCCGATTCATCCAGCTGCGGCAGATCCACCAAAAGACCAGCATTCATCTTGAGGTTGACCTTCTGGCCGTCCTTGGTGATCGGTTCGACATTGCGAAGTGCGCGGAACTGCTCCTGCCGGCGGGCACGCAGACGCACTTTTTCCTCATAGGCGCGTTGCAGATCCGACATCGGACGCAAATGCACCTGGCCGTCATCGCCATCGATGATGATGGGATCGTTGTTTTCGGCAAGCGCGACAATGCCCGTCGCCTGCCCGATAACCGGAATGCCCATGGCGCGGGCCACAATGACGACATGGCTGGTCACCGCGCCATCTTCCAGCACCAGACCACGCAGTTTTTCGCGCGGATAATCCAGGAGTTCGGCCGCCCCCATGGCGCGGGCCAGCACGATGGCATCGAGCGGGAAATCCTGTTCCGGACCACGACCGCCAAAACCGATGAGCTGCCGAAGCAGCCGGTTGGCGAGATCGTCGAAATCATGCATACGTTCGCGCAGATAAGGATCGGTGAGACGCATCATACGCGCCTTGGTATCGCTCTGCACCTTCTCGACCGCCGCTTCCGCCGTCAGGCCGTTGCGGATCGCTTCTTCCATGCGTCGCACCCAGCCCTGATCGTGGGCGAACATGCGGTAGGTCTCGAGAACCTCGCGGTGTTCGCCTTCGGTCGGCACGTCACGGCGCTGCAGCATGTCATCGATGGAGAGCCGCAGCGAGCCGATAGCATCGGCAAGGCGACGGATTTCCGTGTCCGCATCTTCGTTCAGCAGGTTGGTAACGACAATGCGCGGATCGTGCAGCACCACATGGCCAAGACCGATGCCTTCGCCATAGGCGTCGCCGTCGATGGAGACGGCACGCGTCAGGTCCAGCTCGACACCGGGGCGTGTGATCTTCTTCAACTCGCCGCTCGCCACTATTTCAGCGATAAGCATCGCGGTTGTCTCGAGCGCTTCAATTTCATCCTCCCGGTATGTTCGGCTGGCCTTGTTCTGGACCACAAGAACGCCAAGAGTGCGACCGGAGCGCAAAATTGGCACGCCGAGGAAGGAATGATAAATTTCCTCACCGGTTTCAGGAAGATAGCGGAATGCGGGATGCGCCTGCGCATCGGAAAGATTGAGCGGCTGGGCGGAAGCGGCAATGGTGCCGACAAGACCCTGCCCCATTTTCAGCTGGGCAAGATGCACGGCATCCTTGTTGAGACCTTCCGTCGCATAAAGCTCAAGCACGCTGTCGGAACGCAGCACATAGACCGAGCAAACCTCCGCCACCATGTTGCCGGCGATCTGACGGACGATCTGGTCAAGGCGGTCCTGCGGTTCAAGGTGCTCCGCCATCATTTCGCGCAGCCGCTTGAGCAGGACGCGCGGACCTGCGGAAAGGTCTCTCATCGCGTTTGCTCCCCGACGCTTCCGATCCGAATGTCATAATATTCGGGAATCAAAACGTCATTTAAAAATTTATAGCGCGAGAAGCGCGTCCCGCAAGGGACACGCTTTCATGAAACGCCACATCGGAAGAACGCAACTCCGAAGAATCGGAGCATCGGGAACCGATGTCTCGGCTTAGCTCTTATCGAGGCCGTAAGCAGAATGCAAAGTGCGAACCGCAAGTTCGGCATAGGCGCCATCGATCAGGATCGAAATCTTGATCTCGGACGTGGTGATCGCCTTGATGTTGATGTTCTTCTCGGCCAGTGCCTTGAATGCGCTGGCGGCAACGCCCGCGTGGCTGCGCATGCCAATGCCGATGACCGAAACCTTGGCGAGGCCGGTTTCGTTCTGTGCAACGTCGAAGCCGATCTGGGCCTTGTTGTCATCGAGAACCTTAAGCGCCTTGGCAACGTCGCCCGAAGGAACGGTAAAGGTCATGTCGGTGCGCGAACCGTCTTCGGAAATGTTCTGCACGATCATGTCGACATTGATGTGCGCTTCCGCCAGAGGCCCGAAGATCGCGGCGGAGACGCCCGGACGGTCGGCCACGCGGCGCAGCGAGATCTGTGCTTCATCCTTGGCATAGGCGATGCCGGTTACGACTTCCTGTTCCACGATTTCATCCTCGTCACAAATCAAAGTACCGGGCGGGTTGATGAGGTCGCCCATGCCCGGCGCATCGGGATCCTCGAAACTGGAGCGAACGAAGGTGCGCACCTTGTGTACCATGGCAAGCTCGACCGAGCGGACCTGCAGGACCTTGGCACCGAGCGACGCCATTTCGAGCATTTCCTCGAAGGCGATCTTTTTCATGCGGCGAGCCTTGGGCTCGATGCGCGGATCGGTCGTGTAGACGCCATCGACATCCGTATAGATGTCGCAACGATCCGCCTTCACGGCAGCGGCAATGGCAACGGCCGAGGTGTCGGAGCCGCCGCGGCCAAGCGTTGCAATGCGGTTATCGGGACCGATGCCCTGGAAACCGGCAACAACGGCAACCTGGCCCTCGCCCATGCGTTTCACGATATCCGAGCCGTCAATCTCGAGAATGCGGGCGGCGCCATGCGCATTATCGGTGCGGATCGGGATCTGCCAGCCCTGCCAGGAGCGCGCATTGATGCCCATGGATTGCAGCGTGATCGCCAGAAGACCTGACGTCACCTGCTCGCCGGATGCAACAACCGCGTCATATTCGCGCGCATCATAAAAGGAGGCGGCATTGCTCCCCGTAATCTTTGCTGCGTTCTGCACCCAGTCAACCAGTTCGTTGGTTTTACCGGACATGGCGGAAACGACCACGGCCACTTCATGGCCGGCATCCACTTCGCGTTTCACATGCCGGGCGACATTGTGAATGCGTTCGAGGTTCGCGACGGACGTGCCGCCGAATTTCATGACAATGCGAGCCATAGCCTTGACCAGTACCATCCCATTTTCCCGCCGGCTCTTTCAAAAGACGGACGGACAAGAACAAACCCAGTCGGCTCTTCCTGACAAAGAGCCTCAAGTTGCGGGTCTCTTAGCGAAAAGGCGGGGGCCACGCAATGCCGTTTATGAACCATGCGGTACGCCTTTTTCGGGAGCCTGAACATGCAACAATGGCGCACTGACGCGCCGGCGGGATAAAGCACCCGCAAAAGAGCGTACCGCGGTGCACTGTACAAATCGGCCCATTCGCAGTATGAGCGCGGCAATGCAACCGGCCAGATGGCCGAAATGGCCTGTATCGGCTGCCCCGGAGACTTTAGGATCTATTGGTTTCGGGCGGATGCGGGCAGCTTCATATCCGAAAGACGGTAGATGACAGACACCCAGGGTATCGCCCCGGCGATCGCGCAGGCGTTGGAAAAACGCGGCTACAAAGATTTGACCCCCGTGCAGCAGGCCATGCTTGCGCCGGAACTTGCCGACAAGGACGCGCTGGTTTCCGCGCAGACCGGTTCCGGCAAGACCGTTGCCTTCGGCATCGCGCTTGCGACCACGCTGCTGCGTGACAACACCCGTTTCGGCCAGGCCGCTGCCCCTCTGGCGCTTGCCATCGCCCCCACACGCGAACTGGCCATGCAGGTCAAGCGCGAGCTGGAATGGCTTTACGAATTTGCCGGTGTCTCCATCGCCTCCTGCGTCGGCGGCATGGATATCCGCAATGAGCGCCGGGCGCTGGAGCGCGGTGCTCATATCGTCGTCGGCACGCCCGGCCGTCTCTGCGACCACATCAAGCGCAATGCACTCGATCTCTCATCGATCCGCGCTGTCGTGCTCGACGAAGCCGACGAAATGCTCGACCTCGGCTTCCGTGAAGATCTGGAATTCATTCTGGAGGAATCGCCCGAAGATCGCCGCACGCTGATGTTCTCGGCCACCGTGCCGCGCAGCATCGCCAAGCTGGCCGAAAGCTACCAGAAGAACGCCGTGCGCATCGCCACCGCTTCCGAACAGAAGCAGCATGTGGATATTGAATATCGCGCGCTTCTGGTTTCGCCTTCCGATCGCGAGAACGCCATCATCAATGCGCTGCGCTTTTACGAAGCCCGCAACGCCATCGTGTTCTGCTCCACCCGCGCCGCGGTGAACCACCTGACGGCCCGCCTGAACAATCGTGGCTTCTCCGTCGTGGCTCTCTCCGGCGAACTGACGCAGAACGAGCGCACACATGCCCTGCAGGCCATGCGTGACGGCCGCGCCCGCGTTTGCGTGGCGACAGACGTTGCCGCCCGCGGCATCGACCTGCCCGGCCTCGAACTCGTCATCCATGCCGACCTGCCGACCAATTCCGAAACGCTTCTGCACCGCTCGGGCCGCACCGGCCGCGCCGGTCAGAAGGGCGTCAGCGCCATCGTGGTGCCGGTCAGCCAGCGCCGCAAGGCCGAGCGCCTGCTCGAAGGCGCCAAGGTCAGTGCCGCATGGGTACACCCACCCTCCGTTGAAGAGATCGTCGAGCGCGACGGCGCCCGGCTTCTGGCCGATCCTACGCTGAGCGAAGCAGTGGCGGATGACGAACGCGATTTCGTGACCAAGCTGCTGGAACAGCATGGCGCGGAAAAAGTCGCGGCGGCCTTCGTGCGCCTTTATCATGCGGGACGTTCGGCACCGGAAGACATTTTTGAAGTCGCGCTTGATAACACCCGCAAGCCGCGCCGCGACAGTTTCGAAACACCCGAAAACAACGCTCCGCGCCGCGATAGGTCCGATTTCTCCGACAGTGCCTGGTTCTCCCTGTCTGTCGGTCGCAAGCAGAGCGCGGAACCGCGCTGGCTTATCCCGATGCTCTGCCGTTTCGGCAAGATCACCCGCCAGGATATCGGCGCGATCCGCATGCAACAGACTGAAACCTTCGTGGAACTGGCAGCCGACGCCGTCGACCGCTTCACCTCCGCCATCGGCAAGGACATGACGCTCGAAAAGGGCATTCGCCTCAAGGCGCTTGAGGGCAAACCCGAGATGACCGGCGGCTTCCGCGAAGACACGCGGCCGGCCAAGGCCCAGCGTAAGTTCAGCAAGTCCGACAACGCGAGCGCCCCCCGCGATGATCGCAAGGGCGAAGACAAGCCCTGGAAAAAGAAAAAGCCCTTTGGCGACAAGCCGAAATATGAGGGCAAGAAGGACAAGCCATTCGAAAAGCGTGGGCCAAAGCCGACAAAGGGCTGAGGACGCCCTTCGTTTTTAGCTCTTGCAAGAAAATGGGTCCCTTTTTGTGGGACCCAAGCCGGTCGACGACCTCCTCCGCCATGCCGGACCTGATCCGGCATCCAGCCACGACGCGTCTGCGTCGTGAGAAGACCCTTTTGCGATCAAAGACTTGATCGCGCTAGACCCCGGATCAAGTCCGGGGTGACGGAGTGGGGATGCGAAAACTTTGCAATCGATTCAGGTCGACAGATTCAGCAAAAAGCCCCGCTTTCGCGGGGCTTTCTATTTAACGCAATCACAACACCGGCAATCAGAACTCCAGCGCGCGGTCGCCGTTTTCGTCCTTGATGCGGTTCGGAAGACCGATCTTGTTCAGAAGGTTCAGGAACGGCTTCGGTGGCAGTTCTTCAACGTTTGCCATCTGCTTCACATCCCATTCGCCCGTCGCTATCAACATGGCGGCAGCAACCGGCGGAACGCCAGCTGTGTAGGAAATGCCCTGCGAGCCGACTTCTTCATAGGCTTCCTTATGGTCAGCCACGTTGTAGATGAAGACTTCGCGTTCCTTGCCGTCCTTGATACCCTTGACGATATCACCAATGCAGGTCTTGCCGACATAATCGGGCGCCAGCGAAGACGGATCGGGCAGCACGGCCTTGACCACCTTCAGCGGCACGACTTCCAGACCTTCAGCCGTCTTGACCGGCTTTTCGGAGAGCAGCCCGAGGTTCTTCAGCACGGTGAAGACATTGATATAGTGATCGCCGAACCCCATCCAGAAGCGGACATCGGCGCCGTCCATGTTCTTGGACAGCGAATGCACTTCGTCATGGCCGGTCATATAGGCCTTCTGCTTGCCGACGACAGGCAGATCGAATTCCTGGCCGACTTCGAACATCTGGTTCGTCTGCCACTGGCCATTCTGCCAGGAATAAACGACCCCGGTGAACTCACGGAAGTTGATTTCCGGATCGAAGTTGGTGGAGAACCAGCGGCCATGGCTGCCGGCATTGATGTCGACGATATCGACCGAGGTGACCTTGTCGAAATACTCATCCTTGGCAAGACGCGCATAGGCGTTGACGACACCCGGGTCAAAACCGACACCGAGAATGGCAGTAATGCCCTTCTCCTTGCATTCTTCAGCACGCTTCCACTCGTAGTTTCCATACCACGGCGGCGTCTCGCAGATCTTGGTGGGATCCTCGTGGATCGCCGTATCCATATAGGCAACACCAGTGTCCATGCAGGCACGAAGAACGGACATGTTGACGAAAGCCGAACCGACATTGATGACGATCTGTACGCCGGTCTTGTTGATCAAGGCTTTCGTCGCCTCGATATCCATCGCGTCAAGCGCATGGGCCTCAAGTTTCACATCTGTCTTGAGGCTCTTCTTTTCGCGTACGGACTCGACAATCTTGCGGCACTTTTCCAAAGTCCGTGACGCAATATGAATGTCTCCCAATACATCGCTGTTCTGGGCGCATTTATGCGCCACGACCTGTGCTACGCCACCGGCGCCGATGATCAGAACGTTCTTCTTCATTTCAGGTGATGCCTCCTTTTCCCCGCAGGGATGAGCTTCGTTGGATGTTGAAACAGGGTTTAAGACAGGCTTTGCTCGAAATCGGCAAAGTCGAATTCACGGACGGCGCGAACCGAGCCGTCGAGTTCCTTGATGGCGATCGTCGGCATCTTCACGCCGTTGAACCAGTTTTTCTTGACCATGGTGTAACCGGCTGCGTCCTGGAAGGAGATGCGGTCACCCACTTTCAGCTCCTTGTCGAAACGGAAATCGCCGAAAATATCGCCGGCGAGGCAGGACTTGCCGCAAACCATATAGGGATGTTCGCCCTCGTTCGGCGATACCTTGGCGCTCTCACGATAGATCAGAAGATCGAGCATGTGCGCTTCGATGGAGCTGTCGACGATAGCGAGGTTCTTGCCGTTGAACAGCGTGTCGAGAACCGTCACTTCGAGCGTCGTGCTCTTCGTGATCGAGGCTTCGCCCGGCTCAAGATACACCTGCACACCGTATTTTTCTGAGAAGGCACGCAGACGGTCGCAGAACTGGTCGAGCGGGTAATCGTCGCCGGTGAAATGAATGCCGCCGCCGAGGCTGACCCATTCGGCACGCGACAGCAGTGATCCGAATTTTTCCTCGATCTGCGTCAGCATGCGGTCGAACAGGGCAAAATCGCTGTTTTCGCAGTTATTGTGGATCATGAAACCGGAAATGCGATCCATGATCTTGTCGACCTTGGCGACATCCCATTCGCCAAGGCGGCTGAACGGACGTGCGGGATCGGCGAGATCGAAGCTCGAGGAGCTGACCTGCGGATTGAGGCGCAGACCGCGCGTGATGCCGGACGCCTTGTCGGCAAAGCGCTCCAGCTGGCCAATAGAATTGAAGATGATCTTGTCGGCATTCGCAATCACCTCGTCGATCTCGTAATCGGCATAGGCAACGGAGTAGGCATGGGTTTCACCGCCGAATTTCTCGCGGCCAAGACGGACTTCATAGAGCGAGGAGGAAGTGGTGCCATCCATATATTGCGACATGAAGTCGAACACCGACCAGGTGGCGAAGCATTTCAACGCCAAGAGCGCCTTGGCACCGGATTTTTCCCGCACATAGGCAATCTTCTCCATGTTGCGAAGAAGTTTTGTCTTGTCGATGAGGTAATATGGCGTCTGCAACATCTCGTTTCACATATTGATTGAAGTCAAGGTCGGTCTTGGATGATGGGCCTTATATGATGCTTGTTACAGGAAAACAAATGTCCGGGGGCTAATTCCTTAAAAATGAGGCGCGTCGAGCGGGACGAAGAAAACACATGACGTTGCGGAACCAAGTCGGTGTCGCTGCGTTTCAATCACGGACAGGCGGGTAATTTCTGCCGCCGTAATGAAAGTCAAGCGGCGTCAGTCATGGACATGTCGCCATCTCCATCAACGATGTTCAAGAAGGACTTCACTCATGGCAAGCGTGCGTAGCAGCGTTAATGACAAGATCCAGCAATCCCTCGAAAGCGGTGATGCAGCCGATGTGGCCGCGCAGCTCGCCCAGCTTCGCGAAGATCTGGCAAATCTTGCCAAGAGCGTGAAGGCGCTTGGCGTCGGTGCTTCGCATGAGCTGAAAGCTCAGGCCGCCCGTGTTGCGGACGATGCCATCTCCGCATCGAGCGACATGGCGGATACCGTGCGCAACGAGATTTCAACGCTGAATGACAATCTGACGGACCAGGTCCAGCGAAACCCGCTCCAGTCGCTCGGCATTGCGGTCGGCGTCGGTTTCGTTCTTGCCCTCCTGACACGTCGATAAGCTCATGCTTGAGGCATTGCTGGTCTATCTGGGGGAGACCCAGCGTGAAGGGCGTGTCGTCACGAGACGACTGCGCTCTGTCATCATATTATCGGTGCTGGCGGGAATATTTTTCCTGATAGCCTTCGTGGCGGCGGTTGTATCCGGATCGATTTACCTCGCCCGGCACGTTGGCGCAGGCCCTGCAGCCCTGGTCGTCGCCGGATCTGCGTTTCTGCTTGGAGTCATCATGCTTGTGGCACTCGCCATCCTGAAGCGTCCAAGGGTCTATGCAACGAGGCCGGTCACGCCACTCGCCGCCGCAGCGCCGCTGACGGCGGCGCCGCTTGCTCTTCAGTCGTTGCTTTCACTCGCGATACAGGCGCGCCCCTATGCGACACTTGCCGTCGCCGTCGCAGCCGGGTTTCTCGCCACGAGAGCAGGTACAAAAAAGACCAAGTAACTTCTTGGCTCGCCAGCGACACCAACCGCGCATCCGGCCCATGGATGCGCGGTTTTTTTTATGTTACCCGCGAAGGATAGACTGGTTGATGGCGCACTGCGTCACGCCGCCCTTATTTAAACAAAGTAACATACAGTCTCGGCGCATCCGTAATTTTTTGAAAGGCAATTGATGAAGAAGAAAGTCCTTGTCGTCGGTGGTGCCGGCTATATCGGTTCGCACACGTGCCTTCTCCTCTCTGAAAGAGGGTATGAACCCGTCGTTTTTGACAATCTCTCCAACGGGCATGAGGAATTCGTCCGCTGGGGGCCTTTCGAACAGGGCGATATTCGCGACCGGGCGCGGCTGGACGAAGTCTTCGCCAAACACCGGCCGGAGGCGGTTCTGCATTTCGCGGCACTGATCGAGGTCGGTGAATCGGTCAAGCAGCCCGTGGCTTTCTATGACAACAACGTCATCGGCTCGCTCAACCTGCTTTCGTCCGCCATCGATGCCGGTGTCAATGCCTTCGTATTCTCCTCCACCTGCGCCACCTATGGTCTGCCGGAACAGGTCCCGATCGACGAAACGCACCGGCAGGCGCCGATCAACCCCTATGGCCGCACCAAATGGGTGGTCGAGCAGGCGCTGAAGGATTACAGCGCCTATAAGGGGCTACGCTCGGTAATGCTGCGCTACTTCAATGCCGCAGGAGCTGATTTCGAAGGCCGCATCGGCGAATGGCACAAACCGGAAACCCATGCGATCCCGCTGGCCATCGAGGCCGCACTCGGCCGGCGTCAGGGTTTCAAGGTATTTGGCACGGATTACGACACGCGCGATGGAACCTGCGTGCGCGACTACATCCACATTCTCGATCTCGCCGACGCCCATGTGCGTGCAGTGGATTATCTGCTGGCGGGCGGAGAAACCGTGGAACTCAACCTCGGCACCGGCACGGGCACAACGGTCAAAGAATTGCTGGCAGCGATTTCGGAAGTCTCCGGTCGGCCCTTCCCCGTCGAATATACCGGGCGTCGGGATGGCGATTCGACAACACTGGTGGCAAATAACGAAAAGGCGAAAGAGGTTCTGGGCTGGGAACCGCGCTATTCTCTTTCCGATATCATCAAATCCGCCTGGGCATGGCATTCGTCGCGGAACGCGGGTGAATAAACCAGTCAGTTGATAAAAAGACACCGGCCGACGGCCGGTGTCTCCCGCGGGACGGCGGATGGCGCCTGTTCCCGCTCCTGCCTCCCAGGTATGGGATTTACGGCTTTGTCGCCGAAGTGGTGGTGCTGTCGGGTGCCGCCGGGGTTGCCGCGTTCTGCTCGCTGGTCTTCTGCTCCAGCGTCTTGAATTCCGGCGCTGCCTTCAGCGTTTCCGCGGTTTCGGTCGTCGTCAGGCGAATGGTGCCGTCCTGCGCGTTGCGCGTCATCGTCACCTTGTCCATGGGAACGGCCACGTCCTTGGCGCCGATACCCAGGAAGCCGCCAACACCGATCACCGCTGCAACCAGACCGCCGTCCTGTTCCATGATGAGGTTCGTCACATTGCCGATGCTCTCATCGGCCGCTGTGTAGACAGACTTGCCGATATAGTCATTGGCGCTGATTTGCGTTTCGCCCTGCTCCGTCAGATAGGCTCCGCCGGTAGTCGTGGCTGCGCTGTCATTGGCCGAGGGTGCTGCAGGAGCCATGGGCGTCGCTGGCGGCGTCGCCGGTTCAGTCTGTGCGCTGGGATTTGCCGGCGCGGGCTGCGTCGTGCCCTGAGCGATGGCAAGCGGCGCGAAAGCCGTCGTGCCCATGAGGGCGGCGGTGACGAGGATCGTAAGTTTCTTTGCCATTTCGTACCTTCCTTTCATCGTTCTCAACTGGCCGGCGGAAACATTTTTCCGCTCTTCGACCGGTTCTACTGGCAAACGGCATGGTTGTCCAAATAGTTCCGATTTTTTCAATCACGGCTTTGGGAGATGTCGTGAACCACAACAACCAAAGGTAAGAAATCAGCCATTGCCAATGGGGTATGGCGCGGTATTATCCATGTCGTAACAAAGGGATAAATGCCGGAGTTTTTATATGCCTCGACCCGGCAACAGACTGAAGAACATGATCTCGGCTTTGCGTCGGCGTAGCGCGAATTTTTTCCCGACCGCCTCCATCGGCACCTATCTGGTGGTGATGGCGACCGTCATCACTTTGCCGCTGATCCTTTTCGTCGGCTACTTGATGCTCCGCCTGGAAGCGGAAAAACGCGACGACCTGCAGCGGGAGACGATCGAGGATGTACGGGTCGTCAGCCGCAACATCGATCGCCGTCTGCAGGAAATCGCCACCTCGCTTAATCTGCTGTCGCAATTTCCCGAACTCGAAAGCGGCAATCTCGCCGCCTTTCAGGGACGCGTAGCAGACAGCCTGAAAAGGGAGGGTCTTTATGCCATTCTTGCCACCAAGGATGGCCAGCAGCATCTCAACACCCGTGTGCCCTTCGGCAAGCCTCTCGGCAAGGTGCCGGTCGAGGCCGATCTCGCCAAAGCGATAGAATCCCGCCGTATAACGGTATCGAACATTTTTTTCGGCTCAACCAGCAAGGAATGGGTGTTCAACGTTACCATGCCGCTCGATCCGGAACTCGGGTCTGCCGGAGACGCCCTCATCCTGACGCAGAACGCCAGTGACCTGAGCCGGCTCATCTCCACCGAGAACCTGCCGCGAAACTGGGCGGTCGCTATCATCGACGGCACCAATCGTGTCGTTGTATCCACCGCTCCTGACGAGGCGGCGATTGGCAAACCGTTCGTCACCCCGGACATACTCTCCGAAATGCAGGCCTTCAGCGGCAATTTTTTCGACGGCAAGGGCAATCTTTACGCCTATGCGCAATTGCCGGGCTGGCAGTGGAAAACCGTCATGTGGGGGCCGCTTGCCGCAAGTCAGGCTGCGCTGGTCGATACCTGGCGGCAGATGATGATCGGCAGCCTGGTACTCGTTTTGATTGCTATAGGCGGCGCCTATCTGGTGGGGCGGCAATTGCGCAGCTCGATCCGCGACCTGACCCTCATGGCCGAGCGCATTGGTGAAGGTGAGATCGTCGCGCCGGTGGATACCAAGATAAAAGAGGCCAATCAGGTGGCCATCGCGCTTTCAAACGCCTCCTTCGACAGAAGCCAGTCAGAAGAAAGGCTGCAATTGCTGCTGCATGAGCTGGTGCACCGCTCCAAGAACATTCTCACGCTTGTTCAGGCGATGATACGGCAACTGGGCCGCGAGAATAAAAGCATTCCGGAATTCCAGAAAGAGGTGGACCATCGCCTGCGCGGCCTCGGCATGTCGATCCGGGCCTTGGCGGAAGTTCAGTGGCAGGGCTTGCCAATCCGGAAACTGATCGAGACCCACCTCGATGTTTTTGGCACGGTGGCAGAGCGTTTTGTTCTGGCGGGAGACGATTTCATGCTCTCGCCCGAGGCCGCGCAGAATTTTGGCCTCGTCGTGCATGAGCTTACCACAAATTCCATAAAATACGGCGCTTTGTCCGCGCCCTCAGGCAAAATTACTGTCCGTTGGGAACCGGTTGAAAAAGACGGGCGGCAGATGCTTCATCTTGTATGGACCGAAACGGGTGGCCCCCCGGCGCAGGAGCCCAGCCGCAAGGGTTTCGGGACTACGGTCATCAAGAGGCATGCGGAAGGCGCTTTCGGAGGGAATGTGACAACGGAATATCGTGAAAGCGGTTTCGAATGGGCGCTGGAGGCGCCGATGCGTTACTTCACGCCCAAACGATCCGATCAGGCGGGCTCCCTCTAACTAATCGGACCCGCAAGAGTGACGATAATTCGTGAGCCGCAAAAAATATACATTTTGCTGGAACCGAATCTCGCCAGGTGTGTTTTTAATGCAGGCCAAGCAATTCCCCCGTCCCCGCCTGAAGCTTGGCCCAGTATAAACGGGTTTCGCCCCTGAAAACCCGTCATTGAAATAGCACGGCTCTCTCTGAGCCGTGCTTTTTTAATGTCTTCTGTAGTGAAAGGCGGCCGAGACGTCCGTCCGGCCGCGTGCGTCGCTTACATATCTGCGACGTCGCCCGAGGGGAATTTCAGCCGATAAACAATGCGCTCCGGAGTAAGCTCATATTCTGCACTTCCTCCCAGGGCGGAGGGAACCACCTTTTCCAGCACGACGCTGCCAAAACTGCCGCGCCTTGCCTCCACGGGTTCCTTCGACGGCGTCATCGGCTCGTTCCATTCGACTATATAGAACTCCCCCTCCTGCCGGCATTGCAGGGATATTGGCGGGTGATAGGCGAGATTGCCGCTGTGGCTGACAGTGTTGACAACAAGTTCGTGAAAGGCGAGCCCGATATAGAGCGCGCCGTTCGGATTGAGCAGCAGGTTCTCGCCCTCCATATGGATGAGGTTCGGATATTCAGGCACATAGAGATCGAATTGCTGGCGCAGCAGCTCGAATATACGTGCCCCCCGCCAATCGGAATCGGTGATGAGATCCTGGCTTTGGGCAAGCGCATGCAGGCGCCCCCGGAATTTGCGCAGGAAATCATCCTTGGTGAGACTGAAACGGGCCGTCTGGCCCGCAAGGCTCTGGATGATCGCCAGCAAATTCTTGGAACGGTGACTGACTTCGCGCAGCAACGAACGCAGAAGCTGCTCGCGCCGCCGTTCCGCCGTCACTTCCCGGATGGTGGTTTTCATCACCATCTGGTTCATCTGATTCAAAGTTGAGTGCACGTGGAACTGGAAGACTCGATCATTGCCCGCGCCCACTTCCAGCATGCCGCGACTGCCAGCCGCGCCCATGTCTTTCTTGAGCTCGGCCAACCGCCCGGACAAATCCTTTCCGAACAGATTTTCATCAGTTGGAGGGGATTCAGCCGGCAGCTTCCAGACATCCGGAAGATTGGCCACGAATATGTAGTCACGGTTCCGGTCCTGGAGCATGACTGTCTCACCCGAATCGAGCAAGGCAAGGACGAGCGAATCGTGAAGTTCGCTTTCGTCCCTCTCCGCGTTATGCCACGCCAGCCGATGCAAATTCATCTCCTTGCAGAAAGTCGCGGGGCAGCCCCACGACCGTAACCGCCAACGCCCGGGCACCACAGAGGTTCCCGGTCAGCGTGCGGTTTCGGCAAAATCTCACGCCGCGACGCGCGAGCTTTCGTTGAAAAACAGGGCCTGGCTGATGAGCGCTTTCACCATGTCCGGGTTGAAGGGCTTCGTTACGAGGAATGTCGGCTCGGGACGTTCACCCGTCAAAAGACGCTCCGGGAAAGCAGTGATGAAGATTACCGGGAGGGTGGTCATCTGAAGGATGTCCTTCATCGCATCGAGGCCGGAGCTGCCGTCGGCGAGCTGGATGTCGGCCAGGATCATCTTCGGCTGTGTACGATGGAAGAGATCGAGCGCTTCCGTGTGCGTGCGGGCGATGCCCGTCACACGATGGCCGAGATCGGTGACCATCTGTTCGATATCCATGGCGATCAGCGGTTCATCCTCGATGATCATGATATCGGTCGCCACCTGCCGGGCGATTTCAGACGCTGCCTCGTCGATGAGCTTACCGACCTGGTCTTCGGATACCCGCAGAACCTCAGCCGTCTCCGACGGCGAGAACTCCTCGACGGTTGTCAGGAGGAAAGCCTGGCGGGCAAGTGGCGGCACGGCGGACAAATTGGCGGAAGCGCGTTTTTCCCATCCAGACAGGTTTTCGTCGACCTTAATATTGATCGTGACGGAACTAAAGATCGATACGAACAATTGATAGAGCGAAACACGATCGCTGCTTGTCTGCGGAAAGATGCTGATATCGGCGATCAGCGCTTCGAGTGTAGCCGCAACATAGGCATCGCCCGTTGATTGTGAGCCGCAAACGGCACGCGCGAACCTGCGCAGATATGGCAGGTGCGGTGCGATGCGTGTAGAAACTGACATGGAATTCTCCCCTTTCATGCGGTCTGCAACGCAAACCCAAGATAGCAACGTGCACATCGCAAAAAAAGTTCCGAACCACCGGAACTATTTTTTTCGCCGTGCATTCTTTGCCATGACAAAAAAGGAATACCGGACGTTATGAGCATATTTCAATCGGACCAAGATCAGCCGGATAATCCGGCCGCCCCCCAGGTCCCGCACTCAGGGCGGGCGGTGATTTCCCGTAAGCTCAGGGAGCTTTATGATGCCGTTCAGGACGAAGGCATCCCTGACAAATTCCTCGACCTTCTCGAAAAACTCGATGAAGCGGAAAGCAGAGCCAAAATCAAGGCTTTGGAGGAATGATGGCGAAAGAGCCGGAGCAGACAGAATACAACTTCAAGCGCGAGATGCTGGCAGCACTGCCCAACCTTCGCGCCTTCGCAATTTCGCTGATCCGTTCGAGGGACCGGGCCGACGACCTCGTGCAGGACACGATCATGAAAGCCTGGGCGAAACAGGACAGTTATCAACCCGGCACCAATATGCGCGCCTGGCTGGTAACGATACTGCGCAACGAGTTTTATAGCCAGATCCGCAAATCCGGTCGCGAGGTGCAGGACACGGATGGTGTCTATACGTCCCGCATGTCGGTCCCGCCGGAACAGCATGGCTCGGTGGACCTTCAGGATTTCCGCGCAGCGCTCGCGAAATTGCCCGACGACCAGCGTGAAGCCATACTGCTGATCGGCGCTTCCGGCTTCGCCTATGAAGAGGCGGCGGAAATCTGCGGATGCCCTGTGGGCACGATCAAGAGCCGCGTCAGCCGTGCAAGGTTGCGACTGCAGGAACTGCTGGGCATCGAGAATGAAAACGAGTTCGGTCCCGACGCGCAGATGACAGCCGTCACCGCCGCTGCAACGGCGCGCTGAGAGGACTGGACGCAGAAGGTAACGAACGGGCAGACGCGAGTCTGCCCGTTTTTTCGTCTTCTTTTTAGATGCCGGTTTCCTTGACGGACTGCATGACCACAAAGGTCGACGTGTTAGCGACAGAGGGCAGGCTCGAGATTTTTTCGCCCAATACTCTTCTGTATTTGCGTATGTCGCTGGTGCGGACCTTCAGGAGATAATCGAAGGCGCCGGCGATCATGTGGCATTCTTCTACTTCCTTGATCTTGCGTACCGCAGTGTTGAACTCCTCCAGTGCCTTTTCCCGTGTGTCGGACAGCTTGACCTCGGCAAAGGCGATATGGTCGACGCCGAGTTTCTGCGGATTGAGCATGGCGCGGAAGCCGAGAATATAGCCCTCATCCACCAGTCGCTTCAGCCGCGTCTGGCAGGGTGTCTTGGAAAGACCTACCTTTTTCGACAGCTGCAGCACGGACATGCGCCCATCCTCGCTGAGCGCCTCGAGAATCTTGAGGTCGAAGTCATCCAAACCGTCTGTTTTCTGACTATTTGCCATTCATTTTCACGCCAAATTGGGACAATAAAAGTTCGTATTGCCTGTTTTATGCTAAAAATAAGGCCATAGCAATTTTCGTGGCAATGATATTGTGAGCGTAAGGATGACGAGCGGCGGGCTGAGGACACGCTGCCGCCGGCAGTCTGTCTTCAACAGCGTTTTCAGGATTTTCAGAATGGCCGATGGTGCAAGCAACGCCGGTGTAACGACGAGTGGTATTTTCCAGAATTTTGCGCCGCCGGTGCGTGAGCAGACCCTGCTGCGCAAGGCGATCACTGCCGCCTATCGCCGTACCGAAGAAGAATGCATGGCGCCGTTGATCGAGGCGGCGACGGTGACGGCAGAACAGGCGAAAGCCATTCGCGAGACCGCTCGCAAACTGATCGAAGCATTGCGCGCCAAGACCAAGGGCACCGGCGTCGAAGGGCTGGTTCAGGAATATTCGCTCTCCAGCCACGAGGGTGTTGCCTTGATGTGCCTCGCCGAGGCCCTGCTGCGCATCCCCGACACTGCCACCCGCGATGCGCTGATCCGCGACAAGATCGCTCGCGGCGACTGGAAATCCCATATTGGCGGCGGCCGCTCGCTCTTCGTCAATGCCGCTACCTGGGGTCTCGTCATCACTGGCAAGCTTACCTCGACGGTGAACGATAGCGGCCTTTCGGCGGCGCTGACCAAGTTGATCGCCCGGGCTGGCGAACCCGTCATCCGCCGCGGCGTCGATATGGCGATGCGCATGATGGGCGAGCAGTTTGTGACCGGCGAGACGATTGGGGAAGCGATCAAGCGTTCCAAGCCGCTGGAAGAACAGGGCTTTCAGTACTCCTACGACATGCTGGGCGAAGCCGCGACCACCGCAAAGGATGCGGAGCGTTATTACAAGGATTATGAAAACGCCATCCACGCCATCGGCAAGGCCTCTGCCGGGCGCGGTATCTATGGCGGTCCGGGCATTTCCATCAAGCTTTCAGCGCTGCACCCACGTTATGCGCGCGCGCAGGCCGAACGCGTCATGGCAGAGCTTCTGCCCCGCGTGAGATCACTGATGCTGCTTAGCAAAAAATACGATATCGGCCTGAATATCGACGCTGAAGAAGCGGACCGGCTGGAATTGTCGCTTGATCTTCTGGAAGAACTGGCGCTGGACAAGGACCTTGCCGGATGGAACGGCCTCGGTTTCGTGGTGCAGGCCTATGGCCGCCGCTGCCCCTTCGTTCTGGATTACATTATCGACCTTGCCCGCCGTTCGAACCGCCGCATCATGGTGCGTCTTGTCAAGGGCGCCTACTGGGACGCCGAAATCAAGCGCGCGCAGGTGGAGGGGCTGGAAGACTTCCCGGTCTTTACCCGCAAGGTGCACACCGATGTCTCCTACATTGCCTGCGCCCGCAAGCTGCTCGCCGCGCGCGATGTGATATTCCCGCAATTTGCGACCCATAATGCGCAGTCCATGGCGACGATCTATCATCTTGCCGGTCCAGACTTCAAACTTGGCGACTACGAGTTCCAGTGCCTGCATGGCATGGGCGAACCGCTTTACAGCGAGGTCGTCGGCAAGAGGAAGCTCGACCGGCCGTGCCGCTTCTACGCCCCGGTCGGCACCCATGAAACGTTGCTGGCCTACCTCGTCCGCCGCTTGCTGGAGAACGGTGCCAACTCCTCTTTCGTCAACCGCATTGCCGACCCCGCGGTGCCGGTGGATTCCCTGCTGGAAGACCCGGCCGCCGTCGTCAAGGCCCATAACGTTCCCGGCGCACGTCACGACCGCATCGCCGCCCCTGCCGACCTGTTCGGGCCGCAACGTAAAAATTCCGCCGGCCTCGATCTCTCCAGCGAAACGACACTCGCTGCTCTCGACAAGGTCCTGAAGGCCGGGGCATCGGCCGAGTGGAAAGCGGCCGCGCCGCAAGCGGGCGGCGCAACGCGGCCGGTTCTCAACCCGGGCGACCACAATGATATCGTCGGATACGTCACCGAACCGACGGAAGCTGATGTGGAAGCGGCCATGCAGCGCGCGGCATCCTCGAACTGGCCGTCCACCCCCGTGGAAGAGCGCGCCGCCTGCCTGGAGCGCGCCGCCGACGCCATGCAGGCCGAAATGCCCGATCTGCTCGGCCTTGTCATGCGCGAGGCGGGAAAATCCATGCCGAACGCCATTGCCGAGGTGCGCGAGGCCATCGACTTCCTGCGTTATTACGCAGCGGAAGCGCGCAGGAATTTCGCGGCCGGCGAAAAGCCGCTCGGCCCGGTCGTCTGCATCAGCCCATGGAACTTCCCGCTCGCCATCTTCATCGGTCAGGTGACGGCGGCGCTGGTGGCCGGTAATCCGGTTCTGGCAAAGCCTGCTGAAGAGACCCCGCTCATCGCCGCCCAGGGCGTGCGCCTGTTGCATGAGGCCGGCGTTCCGCAAGACGCTGTGCAGCTTCTGCCGGGCGACGGCAAGACGGGTGCAGCACTCGTGGGTTCGCCGCTGACGGCAGGCGTCATGTTCACCGGCTCCACGGAAGTGGCGCGGCTCATTCAGGGGCAGCTTGCCGGCCGGGTTCTGGCGAATGGCCAGCCGGTACCGCTGATTGCCGAAACCGGCGGCCAGAACGCCATGATCGTCGATTCCTCGGCTCTTGCCGAACAGGTCGTCGCCGACGTCATCGCATCCGCCTTCGACAGCGCCGGCCAGCGCTGCTCGGCGCTGCGCATTCTCTGCCTGCAGGAAGATGTTGCGGACCGCACACTGACCATGCTGAAAGGCGCGCTGCATGAGCTGCGCATCGGCCGCACCGATCGACTCTCGGTTGATGTCGGCCCGGTCATCACCGCCGAGGCCAAGGGAACCATCGAAAAACACATCGAGGACATGCGTTCGCTCGGTCACCGCATCGAGCAGATCACACTTGCGGGCGAAACCGGCAAGGGCACGTTCGTGCCGCCGACCATCATCGAGATGAAGTCCCTTGCGGATCTGAAACGCGAAGTTTTCGGTCCGGTGCTGCATGTCATCCGCTTCAAGCGCGACAATCTCGACCGGCTGATCGATGAGATCAACGCCACCGGTTACGGCCTGACCTTCGGTCTGCACACACGTCTCGATGATACCATCCAGCACGTGCTCTCCCGTGTCGCGGCCGGCAATCTTTATGTGAACCGCAACATCATCGGCGCAGTCGTCGGCGTACAGCCGTTTGGCGGACGCGGTCTTTCCGGCACGGGCCCCAAGGCGGGCGGCCCGCTCTATCTCGGGCGCATGACGCAAAAGGCACCGAAGATCGACCGCATCGCCAGCCAGCAGGATCAGGCCGCCGTCGATCTCGCCCGCTGGCTTGACGAAAACGGCGAGACGGTCGCGGCGGAAGCCGCAAGGCAGGCCGCGGCGCTTTCCGGCCTTGGCTTCGAGACCGAACTGGCAGGCCCTGTCGGTGAGAGAAATGTCTATGCGCTGCATCCGCGCGGAAAGGTTTTGCTGGTCCCGGCAACCGAACAGGGGCTTTACCGCCAGCTCGCGGCAGCGCTTGCGGCCGGAAATGCGGTTGTCATTGACAACGCGTCGGGGCTTGAAAAGTCGATCTATGGCTTGCCGGCAACCGTCACCTCGCGCATCGTCTGGGCGGATGACTGGGCAAAGTCAGGCCCCTTTGCCGGTGCGCTGGTTGAAGGCGATGCGGAGCGTGTGGTTGAGATCAACAGGAAAATCTCGGCTCTTTCCGGTCCGCTGGTTCTCGTTCAGGCCGCTACCACGGAAGCGCTTTCCGGAGAAAGCCAGCCCTATACGCTGGACTGGCTGGTGGAAGAGGTCTCCGTCAGCGTCAACACCACCGCCGCTGGCGGCAATGCCAGCCTGATGAGCATTGGCTAAAACATGGGGCGGCAGGGTCGTCTTGGCCCTGCCGCGACACCCATTATTACCCTGTAACCTCTCCCCGGCCGAAGAGCTGGTTCAGAACCTGCTCTTCCAGTCTCGCAAACTCCGCCGTGCCATGGCGGCGCGGACGCGGCAGCTTCACATCGAGGTCGAGTGCGATGCGGCCCTCATCGATGACGACGATGCGATCGGCGAGCGCCACGGCCTCGGAAACATCATGCGTGACGAGCACGGCGGTGAATTTCTGCTTGCGCCAGATGCGCTCCAGCAAAAGCTGCATTTCGATGCGGGTGAGCGCGTCGAGCGCGCCGAGCGGCTCATCCAGCGCCAGGATCTGCGGATGGGCGACAAGCGCCCGCGCCAGCGCAACACGCTGCTTCTGTCCGCCGGAAAGCACATAGGGCCATTCCCCTGCCCGGTCTTTCAGTCCCACCTCTTCAAGAATGGCAAGCGCCTGTTCCTGCGCCGCCTCGCCCCTGGCGATGCCGGTCAATCCCACTGAAACGTTATTCGCGATACGCTCCCACGGCAGAAGACGCGGCTCCTGAAACATCATGCGGGTGCGGCTTGACGCATCCTTAGAGACGGTTCCGGTCGTCGGGGTGTCGAGGCCGGCCAGAATACGCAAAAGCGTACTCTTGCCACAGCCGCTTTTGCCGATAATGGCCAGAAACTCGCCTTCCCGCACATCGAGATCAATGCCACGCAGAACCGGCTTGTCGCCGAAGCTCTTCGTGACGTTGCGGAAGCTGAAGGCAACCTTAGCTTCGGTCGATTTCGGGCCGGGTTCGATCTTTGCCTCCGCTCCTGGCGGCGGGGATGGCTGGGCATCAGGGCGTCTCAACGTCGTCACATTACCGGTCGACATGGGTTACCTCAGACTTTCTTGAAGGCTGGATGCCATTGCAGGAAGATGCTTTCGAGGAAGCGGGCAAAACTGTCCGCCAGCTTGCCGAGAAGCGCATAGATAAGGATCGACAGCACGACGACGTCGATCAGCAGGAACTCGCGCGCCTGCATGGCCATGTAGCCAAGGCCCGACGAGGAGGAAATGGTTTCCGCCACGATCAGTGTCAGCCACATGATGCCGAGCGCATAACGCAGGCCGGTGAAAATCGAGGGCAGCGCGCCGGGCAGGATCACCCGCCGGAACAGCGTGAAGGGCGACATGCCGTAGGTACGGCCCATTTCCACCAGTTGCGGATCGACGCCCTGGATGCCGAGCAGCGTGTTGATGTAGATCGGGAAAAATACGCCGAGCGCGACCAGAAAGAGCTTCGCTTCCTCATCGATGCCGAACCACAGGATGACGAGCGGAATGAGCGCCAGATGCGGAATGTTGCGGATCATCTGCAGCGTTGTATCGGTGAAACTGCGGGAGAACTTCGACAGACCGTTCGCCAGCCCGAAGATGAAGCCGATGGAGCCGCCGATGGCGAAACCGGCGAGTGCACGGGCGGAACTGACACCGATATTGGCGAGGAGTTCCCCCGAGAGCAGAAGCCGCCAGAAGGCTTCGGCGACTGCGGAGGGGGCGGGCAGCACATTGGCGGAAATCACCCCCGCGCGCGCCGCCACCTCCCATCCTGCAAGGATGAGTGCGGGAAGCAGCCAGCCGATGATGCCGCCGAACTCGATGCGCTTACTGCTGCTCACGGCATGTCCCTCCGGCTCAGTTGGTGGCGCCCGACCAGACGGCATCCTTGATGCTGATCTGTTTCGGGATCAGGCCGAGACGATAAAAGCGATCCGCCGTTTCCTGCTGGCTGGCGATGATCTTGTCATCGATCTTGGTAATGCCGAATTCCGAACGGTTCGCGGCAAGCGTCTGTGCCTCCAGCGGCACGCCCGTCACCTCATGCAGCGCCGCAGCGACCTTGTCGCGATTGGCGGCGGACCACTTCGCAGCCTCACCGAGCGCATCGATCGTCGTGTTGATGGTATCGCCATGCGATTTGGCGTAGTCGCGATTGGCGAGGAAATAGGTGCTGACATCAAGCACATCGCTGGTGCGGGCCAGCGTCACCGGCTTGTATCGGGTTTCGGCAATCGCATAGAAAGGATCCCAGACGGCCCAGGCGTCGATCTTGTCGCTGGCGAAGGCTGCCGCGGCATCGGCAGGACTGAGATAGGTCACCTCGATATCGCTGAATTTCAGGCCATTCTTTTCCAGAGCCGCGACGAGCAGGTTATGTGCACTGGTGCCTTTGCCGACGCCAACCTTCTTGCCCTTCAGATCGGCAACCGACTTGATGCCGCTTTCGGGTTTGGTGAAGATCGCCTCGCCCTTACCGTTCGAGGGAAGCGCCGCCACATAAACGATGGCCGAACCCGCTGCCTGGCCGAAGATCGGCGGTGCATCACCTGTCCAGCCGACATTGATGGAGCCGACATTCAGGGCTTCCACCAGCGGCGGGCCTGCGGTGAATTCGACCCATGAAACCTTCACGCCCTTGGCTTCGAGCGCCTTTTCGATGACGCCCTGCTGGCGGGCGATAACAGGCAGGCCGGTTTTCTGATAACCGATCTTCAACTCTTCCGCCGCCCCTGCCTGCAGCGGCAGGACGGAGAATGCGGCGGCGGCAAAAAGGCTGGCGGAAAGCGCGCGTCGGGTGATGGCTGGCATTTCATCTCCTTATCACCAGCCCCTCTGGCCGGATCACGATATGGAGCAATGCTATGGTTTTCCATTAAAACGATAGAGAGACGATAATTCAATATCGGCAATGTTGCGGGAATAAAATTTCGCGCAACCACATGTTTTCCGCAAATCATCGCGGAGGCCCTTGTCAGACCCATCGAACAGAAATGCCGGCGCGGAGGAAGCCGCACCGGCATGATGGATCAATTTCTCTTCCGACAACGCGATCGAAAAGTCGATTACTCGATATCGAAGGAAACCCCCTGCGCCAGCGGTAGCGCCTTGGAGTAGTTGATCGTGTTGGTGGCGCGGCGCATATACGCCTTCCACGCATCCGAACCGGATTCACGGCCGCCGCCAGTTTCCTTCTCACCGCCGAAGGCACCGCCGATTTCCGCACCCGACGTGCCGATATTGACGTTGGCGATACCGCAATCGGAGCCTTCCGACGACAGGAAACGTTCCGATTCCTGTATGTCGCGGGTGAAAATGGACGACGAAAGACCGGCGGCAACGGCGTTGTGCGCTTCAATCGCCTGATCGAGATCGCTGTACTTCATGACGTACAGGATCGGGGCGAAAGTCTCTTCCAGAACGGGGCCAACCTGCTTCGGCATTTCGACCAGCGCCGGTTTCACATAATAGGCATCTGCCGCACCCGTATCCACGCGCCCGCCCCCATTCACCACGCCGCCGGCCGCCTTGGCCGCTTCGAGCGCTTTCTGCATGGCCTCGAATGCCGCCTTGTCGACCAGCGGGCCTACGAGTGCGGAGGTTTCCAGCGGGTTGCCGACGGAGACGGAAGAATAGGCCTTTTTCAGGCGTGGCACGAGCTCGTCATACACGCTTTCATGCACGAAAAGGCGGCGAAGCGTGGTGCAGCGCTGGCCGGCCGTGCCCATCGCACCGAAGGCGATGGCGCGCAATGCCATGTCGAGATCGGCAGAGGGGCAGACGATGCCTGCATTGTTGCCACCGAGTTCAAGAATGGCACGGGCGAAGCGTTTCGCCAGACGCGGCCCGACATCACGGCCCATGCGGGTGGAGCCGGTGGCCGAAACCAGCGGCACCTTGGGATTATCCACCAATGCCTCGCCGACCGCGCGGTCGCCGATCAGCAGTTGGGACAGACCTTCCGGCGCATCGCCGAAGCGGGCGGCAGCGCGTTCGAAAATGCCCTGCACGGCAAGCGCCGTCAGCGGCGTCTTTTCGGACGGCTTCCAGACAACCGCGTTACCACAGACGAGGGCAAGTGCGGCATTCCACGACCAGACGGCGACCGGGAAGTTGAAGGCGGAGATGACGCCGACGACGCCGAGCGGATGCCAGGTTTCCATCATCCGGTGGCCGGGGCGTTCGGTGGCGATGGTGAGGCCATAAAGCTGGCGGGAAAGACCGACCGCGAAATCGCAGATATCGATCATTTCCTGCACTTCGCCCAGACCTTCTGACGGGATTTTGCCCGCTTCCAGCGACACGAGACGGCCGAGATCGGCCTTGAAAGCGCGCAGTTCTTCACCAAGCAGCCGGATCAGCTCACCACGGCGCGGCGCGGGAACATTACGCCACGCCTTGAAGGCAGCCTCCGCCCTGTCGATCACGGCCGCTACGCCCTCGACCGACACGGTCTTCAGACTTGCAATTCGCTCGCCTGTCACCGGGCTGAAAGAGGCCATGTCGCCACCAGTGTAGAGATCGCGGGCAACGCCCATCCTCTCGAGCAGGGCGGCGGCTTCCTGTTTCACGTCAAGCTTCGTCATCGCATCCATGTCCA
Organism: Agrobacterium sp. InxBP2; assembly: GCF_026191755.1. Classification (NCBI taxonomy): domain Bacteria; kingdom Pseudomonadati; phylum Pseudomonadota; class Alphaproteobacteria; order Hyphomicrobiales; family Rhizobiaceae; genus Agrobacterium; species Agrobacterium sp. InxBP2. Next base: position 334,626 of record NZ_JAINDY010000026.1, on the reverse strand, counting down.
TCGTCCTTTTGGTTGAAAGGGGAGGAAAGGCCGTTTGATACGGCGCTTAAACTCCCGTCACTCATCTTTCCCCGAATTTTTCATTCGTTGTTTGAAACTGGGACCGGCCACGCGGAAAACGCCGTTCCATTCTTTCCCGTAATCATATATGACCATAACAACCCGTTTCCAATGACAAACGCGGGTAAGTTGATGCGAGAATGGAATGGATCCGCGCAGAAGACTGGTTCCTGATATCGTTACCCTGCAAGCGTTCGAATGCGCGGCACGGCATGGCAATTTTACGCGCGCTGCCGAAGAACTCAACCTCACGCAAAGCGCGGTTAGCCGACAGATCGGCGAGCTGGAAGCGCAGACGGGCATGCAGCTTTTCGAGCGCATCCGCAGACGGGTGGTACTTTCGGAAGCAGGGCGCAAATTCCTGCCCGACGTACGGCGCCTGTTGCAGCAATCCGAACAGTTGATGGTGCGGGCGGTTTCGGCGGGCACCTCGCATGCATCGCTCTCCGTCGCGACGCTGCCGACATTCGGTAGCCGCTGGCTGATGCCGCGCCTGTCCCGCTTCATCGATGCCAATCCTGACATGACGATTACGATTGGCTCACGCTCGCATCCGTTCGATTTCGATGAGGAGGGCTTCGATCTCGCCATTCATTATGGGCAGCCGGTCTGGGCGCATGGCACCTGCACCTTCTTATGCAATGAGGTGATCGTGCCGGTTGCCAGCCCTTCCCTGCTTCGCCGCGCCGGCGTGAACCGGGTGCAGGATCTGGCCGGACAGCCGCTGCTGCATGTCACGACCCGGCCGAAGCTCTGGACGGAATGGCTGGAAATGAACGGTGTGACGGCTGACAATGCTTATCAGGGTAGCCGTTTCGACCAGTTTTCGATGATCATCGAAGCCGCCGCGAGCGGCATCGGCTTTGCCCTCCTGCCGAGATATCTCATCGAGGCGGAACTTGCCTCCGGCCGCCTCGAAATCGTTTTTGACATCCCCCTGCAGACCGACAAGAGCTACTACGTAGCCCTGCCGGAAGGACGGCGGGACAATGCGCTTGCCCGCGCCTTTCAGGCCTGGCTGCTCGATCAGGTCGGCAAGCCGGTTTAATCCGCACCAGTTCGGTTCACATCGGCGATCAGAGGCGATTGCGGAAAAACGGGTTCCAGCGCACGGTGCCGAGCCTGACCTTTTCGCGGATCATCGTCAGCAGTCCCGAGCCAGCGATGACGGCAAGACCGAGTACCGCGATGGCATCGGGATATTCGTGAAAGAAGGTCATACCGATCGCCACCGCCCAGAGGATCTGCGAATAGTGCGAGGGCGCGATCTGGCTTGCCGGCGCAATGCGGGTGGCAACCAGAAGCGTGATCTGTCCCGTGGCCGTGCAAAGGCCGATGAAGGCGAAGGCCAGCAACTGGTGCAGGTTGGGCATGACGAATTCGGGAATGGAAGCGATGCCGTTGAAAGTCAGGCCGTAAATCAACAGCACACCCATGATCGAGGTGCGCTTTTCCTTGCCCGCCAGCGAGCGCAACAGGACGATGGTCATGGCGGCAAGGAATGCCACGCCGATGGCGGCGATATGCCCGAGTTCCAGCGTCTTGAAGCCCGGCCGCACGACGAGGATGACGCCGACGATGCCGGCCAGAACCGCCGCCCAGCGCCAGGGGCCGATATTCTCCTTCAACACCACGGCGGAAAGCACGGTGACGAAGAGCGGTGACAGGAAGATCAGCGCATAGGCTTCCGCCAGCGGAATGGTGGTGAAGGCATAAATACCGAAAATACCCGCGAACAGGCCGGAAATGGCGCGACCGTGCACCGCGAACGGCCGGCTCATGCGCCAGAACTCACGCCACCTTTCCTCGCGCGGTTTGCTGAAGAAGATGAAGATGCCGGAGAACAGGATGCTGAAAAAGCCGATTTCGAAAACGCTGATCTGCGATCCAAGCGACTTGATGGTGGCATCGCCCATGGAAAAGGTCGCGTAGGCGAACAGACCGAGCAGAAAACCCTTTTGCATTTAAACGTCCCCGAAAATCGACCGCAACGCAAAGCTTCTCCCAGCCGCGTGGAACGCGGCCTGGACGCCCCCACTCCGGGGGACAGACAGTCTGGCAGATTTTGATCCTCTCCCTACGGCTAGACCCGGCTACCTATGAGTGCAAGCCGGAAAAATCGTAAAATGGTCCGATTGAACGCGACCAGTGCAAATGGCTGCAAGGTGCGGCAAATTTGTCCCGTCCGCCATCACATCCCCGTCATGGAAAGACGTTAGCCGGTGTTGATCGCGGCGCTTGGCGACGGGCATGAAGGCGGCTAAATATTATCCTGCGATTTTCACCCGATGATTTCCCCGGCTGATATTGCTGCGTTACCATGGCCTCGCTAACCGAAAGGAAAAAGAATGCGGATTGTGATGATCGGTTCGGGTTATGTCGGCCTTGTGTCCGGCGCGTGTTTTGCAGATTTCGGCCATGACGTGGTTTGCGTCGACAAGATGCCGGAAAAGATCGAAGCCTTGAAAAATGGCCATATCCCGATCTTCGAGCCGGGTCTGGAGACCATCGTCGCCAACAATGCCAAAGCCGGGCGGTTGAGCTTCACCACCGATCTCTCCGCCGCCGTTGCCAAGGCCGACGTGGTCTTCATCGCGGTCGGCACGCCTTCACGGCGCGGGGACGGCCATGCCGATCTCGGTTATGTCTATGCGGCGGCAAAGGAAATTGGCCATGCGCTGGATGGTTTTACCGTAATCGTCACCAAATCCACCGTTCCCGTCGGCACCGGCGACGAAGTGGAACGAATTATCCATGAGGAAAACCCCTCGGCCGATTTCGCCGTGGTTTCCAACCCGGAATTTCTGCGCGAAGGTGCGGCGATAGAGGATTTCAAGCGGCCGGACCGTATCGTCGTCGGCCTGTCGGATGAACGTGCCCGGCCGGTCATGACCGAGGTTTACCGCCCGCTTTATCTCAACCAGTCGCCGCTGCTCTTCACCACCAGACGTGCTTCCGAACTCATCAAATACGCCGCCAACGCCTTTCTGGCGATGAAGATCACCTTCATCAACGAAATGGCCGATCTGTGCGAAAAGGTTGGCGCCAATGTGCAGGATGTCTCGCGCGGTATTGGCCTCGATGGCCGTATCGGCCCGAAATTCCTGCATGCCGGCCCTGGTTATGGCGGCTCCTGTTTTCCGAAGGATACGCTGGCGCTCGCCAAGACCGCGCAGGATTATGACGCGCCGGTGCGGCTGATCGAGACCACCATCGCCATCAACGACAACCGCAAGCGCGCCATGGGCCGCAAGGTCATCAACGCCGTGGGTGGTGACGTGCGCGGCAAGAAGATCGCCGTGCTCGGCCTCACCTTCAAGCCGAATACCGACGACATGCGCGACAGCCCGGCGATCGCCATCATCCAGACCCTGCAGGACGGGGGCGCGAAGGTGGTGGGTTACGATCCGGAAGGCATGGCGAATGCCCGCCATCTGATCGAGGACATCGATTACGCAACCGGGCCTTATGAGGCTGCGGAAGGCGCTGACGCGGTGGTCATCGTGACGGAGTGGAACCAGTTCCGCGCCCTCGACCTGCCGCGCCTCAAGGCGATCATGAAAAGCCCGGTGCTGGTGGATTTACGCAATATTTACCGCACCGACGAAGTCGCCGCCCATGGCTTCATCTATGCCGCCGTCGGTCGCCCGCAGGAAGGCGGTTCTGATAACGACGCTTGAAGGCGTCGCCATCGCAGTTTCATCAAAAGGTTTTCTGCGTTTCGGTTTAACCGCAGACGCACCAATGGATTCGGGAAATCATCATGCGTTATCTGGTCACCGGCACAGCAGGCTTTATCGGCTTTTACGTCGCCAAGCGTCTGCTCGATGCTGGTCATTTCGTCACCGGCTTCGACGGCATGACGAAATATTACGATGTCAGCCTCAAGGAAAAGCGTCACGCCATTCTTTCCCGCTCCAACGGCTTCCGGGCGGAGATCGGCATGCTCGAGGATACGGATGCGCTGAAGCGCGCGGCCGACGCCTCCGAGCCTGAAATCATCATTCATCTCGCCGCCCAGGCGGGTGTGCGTTACAGCCTTGAAAATCCCCGCGCCTATGTCGATTCCAATCTCCTTGGCTCGTTCAACATGCTGGAGCTTGCCAGAAGCCTTGATGTCAAGCACCTGATGCTGGCATCGACCTCCTCCATCTACGGCGCCAATGAGAAAATCCCGTTTGCGGAAAGCGACAAGGCCGATGAGCCGATGACGCTTTACGCCGCCACCAAGAAGTCGATGGAACTGATGGCGCACAGTTATGCCCATCTGCACAAACTGCCCACCACCGCCTTTCGTTTCTTTACAGTCTACGGTCCTTGGGGGCGGCCGGACATGGCGCCGATCAAATTCGTCGACGCCATCTCGAACGGCCGCCCGATCGATATCTACGGTCAAGGCAGAATGAGCCGCGACTTCACCTATATCGACGACCTGGTGGAGGGCATCGTCCGACTGAGCGCGGTCATCCCTTCCGAGGAAAACCGCGTCACACAAGAAGGCGTCACCGACACGCTCTCCCACCATGCACCATTCCGCGTGGTCAATATTGGCGGCGGCCAGCCGGTGGAACTGATGCATTTCGTCGAGACGGTCGAAAAAGCGGTTGGGAAACCGGCGGTCCGCAACATGCTGCCGATGCAGCAGGGTGACGTTCCCCGCACTTTCGCCTCGCCCGATCTTTTGAGAGCCCTTACCGGCTACGTGCCGCAGACGTCGGTCGAAGAGGGCATCAAGGCCCTCGTCGCCTGGTATCGGCAGATGCAATCCTCCTCGCTGCAGGAATAACTACAGCGTTGCCAGCAGGCGATTTGAGATGGTGCCGCCGGACGCGCTCTGCATGGCGATCTTGGTTTCCACTGCCTCTATGATCGTGTCGCTGAAATCCATATCCGTGAGGTCGCGGATATTGGAAAGCCCGCCCGGTGAAAACACGTTCACCTCCAGTATCTTGTCACCGACGATATCAAGTCCGACAAGGAACATGCCGTCCTCCACCAGCTTCGGCCGCACCATTTCGGCAAGCGCCACGATGTCGTCTGTCACCTTCACGGCCTCCGCCGTACCGCGGGCGTGGATGTTGGAACGCAGATCGCCTTTTGCAGGCACACGGCGAAGGGCGGCATATTTGCCGTCGCGCATCAGCGGCCGGCCATTCATCATGAAGAAGCGGATATCGCCGTCCTTAGCAGCCGGCAGATAGGCCTGCGCGATCAGATAACCCTCGAGGCTGACGGCTTCGAAAATCTGGTTGAGATTGGTTTCCTTGCTGGAGCCGATCTTGAAGACGTTCTTGCCGCCGGAGCCCTGCAGCGGCTTGACGATGACGCCTTTTGGATGGGCATCGGCGAAGGCTCGGATTTCATCCACATTGCGCGAAATAATCGTGGTCGGCCGGACGATTTCGGGAAAGCTCTGGAAATAGAGCTTGTTCTGCGCCAGCGCCAGACCTTCGGGATCGTTCAGTACGACGACACCGCGCTGTTCGGCGAGCCGACCGAACAGGATGCCGGCATGGACCGCCCAGGGCCGTGTGGTCTGGTCGAGCGAGGGATCGTTGCGCAGCATCAGAGCATCGACCTCCTCGACATCCATGGTCCGCCGTTCCAGCGTCTTGTCCTGAAGAGCAGCATGAAACGCTTCGGATTTCTTGTATTTCGCCTTCGGCAGCACCGTGGCATGGATCGTCAGGCTGTCATCCGAACGCAGGGTAAAGTCACCCGGCGTCAGATAGATAACCTCATGGCCGCGATTGAGCGCCGCCATGGCCAGCAGGCCGGTTGCAAAATTCGGCCCCTCGGTTTCAATCGAATTGACGAAAAATGCGATACGCATGAAGCCCCTCCTATAATGTCGCGAGTTCGGCAATGGATATTCCCGCCCGGATTTTTTCCAGACGCTCGTTGGCCCTGGCCGGCAGCAGGAATGCGGGCCTGACGCCTGGCGGGCGCAAAAGGCCGCGCAGGGCAAGCTCCTGCATGACCGGGAAATGCTGGGCGGCTATCTTGCCCATCCAGAACGGATCGAGCGCACCGCCCTTGCGCAGATGGTCCAGCACCTCGGCCAGCCCGCGCAGATAGATCGCGTCCTTCGAGAGGCCGCCGCCGCGATAGATGCGCAACGTCATGTTGAAGGCGCCAGCCTCATCAAAACCATGGTCGCGGGTCATGAGCCGGAACGTCTCCACAAAGCTGGCGCCATCCAGCATGGCGGCACAGCCGACGACGCGGGCCGCAATCAGCCGCAGGCGCTCGCGCGTCATTCCGCCAGCCAGATGCTCCGCGAGCACCGCCAGCCCTTCCTGCACGCCCTCATAGCCGGAGAGGCCGGTACGAAAGAGCCTGAGCCCCTGAAACGACCCATTGAAATAGGTGAGGAGATGCACGCCGATCTCATGCGACAGGAGCGCTTCGACACGGCGCTGTTCCATAACGGTGTGCCGGGAAATAAGAAGTTTCTCGCCCGTCACCATCAGACCCGGCGGCAGGTCGTCGCGGATTTCTACCCGTGCCTTGAAGCCCGGCTCCTCGGCCAAGTAGGACTCGACCATCTCGCGCGACTTCCGTGCGACGGCGTAACAATCTACCATCGCGATTTCGCCGCCCTCCTCCCGGCGGGGACAATCCTCCAGCACCCGCAGCGCCAGCGTCAGCAGCGCAGGTTCGACGGCGCCATAGAGGGCGCGGGAAAAATCCGTGAAAGTGCGCCGGTGCAGATTGGCCAGCATCGTCAGTTGCAGATCGATCTCCTGCTGTTTCTCCCGATAGAGATGGTAAAGCACCGGATCTTCCAGATGATCGAAAACCACCGAATAGAGCTTTCGCTTCTGCTCCTCGACATCGACGCCCAACGGCCGGTAGAGAAGACGCGGCGCGAACTGGAAGCTGCCGTCCCGAAATTCCTCGAAGGCCCGGCGGGCATTGATTGGCGTGACGGAGAGAAGGAAATCGAAGGACGATACGATATCGTCGATGGACCTGTCTGCGCGCCTGACCGCATCGACGAAGGCCTTGCGGCCGAGCGCCCTGTGGCTGGTCACCTTGAGCGCGTCCATCCCTGCAGAGAATGACGAGAAGGCTTGCAGGCCCGCGTCGAAAAGATCGGCGATCATCGTCTCGCGCAGGCCCGGATAATCGGCACCGGATTCCGGCTGTCTATAGATCGGCGCGAAACGGACACTGATACAGGGAAAGTCCAGTCCTGCATTCTGAAACCGGAGGATCGGGTCGCCTTCCGGCTCGGGCCGGGTGATGCGCGGTGTACGAAACCGTACCTCGGCGTCACACACAGCCTTGATGAATACCCGACGGGCCTTTTGTGTTTCCGGTTCGGCTGTTGCCGAAACGGAGACCTCATAATGCGGTAAGAAGGGTGAATCGTCGGCAAGCAGGATGTCGTGCTCCAACTCACCGATATCGAGCACGATGAAGGCGCCGAAACGCTCCCGCATGGCCGTACCCACGGCCTCGATCAACGGCGCGGCCTCCTGAACGGTCGAAGCAATGAGATAGGAAGCGTGAGCGGCGGCAATGTCGCGCGCGGCAAGATCTTTCGTGCCGCCGGTCAGATGCAGGCACAGGAAAGGTAGTGGCCGGTCGATATGAAGCCGGCCGTCTTTGCCGATATCGCGACGTATTGCCTTGCCTGCCTGGAGGCAGGATGTCACGTCATCCACCAGCTCGGCAGTGGGAGAAGGGACATCACGGGCGGCAGAAACATTCATCGCCGCGACCTCAGACATTCCTCGACAACGGGCTGAAGTGCCGTGATCATGTCCCGTATTTCCGACACTACGCGCCTGTCCGGCTTTCCTGTCCATTCGTCCATAAAGAATTTCTTGAACTCGATGGCGATGGCACAGCCGTTTTCCGCGAAACGCTCGTGAATGAAACGGGTCTGTTCCCCCTTGCCCTGAAACGCCACGTTCTCGCGGACATCAAGACGGCGTCCGGCAATGGTCGCTGACGCGAAATGATGACCGACGGCGCTGACGATATCGTTCCAGCGGCTGCGGTCCATGGAAAAGGTGCCGATATTGATATCGGGTGCTTCCGCAGGCGTGGTCGGCGGCGCAGCCGGACCCTGCCGGCGATGGTTGTAGGTGTGCACGTCTAGCACGACAAAAGCGCCGTGCCGCCGTTCGAGCGCGGCCAGCGTATTTTCCAGCATCGCGTAATAATCCGCGTGGAAATCCAGAGATTGCCGGACCGCTGCCGGCGCAGGCTCCTGTTTCCATACCTCAAGCCCCCAGGATTGTTCCGGCTTCAGATAGATGGCTTGATCGGCGGCGCGGTTGAGGTCGATTTCGAAACGTGAGTGGTGCACAATGACGCGGTTGGTCAATCCCGCAATCATGTCGCCGGTGAACGGATCTTCCTCTCTCAGGCGTTGTTCGCCCGAAAGGGCCATCAGCCCGGCTATATCTGGCCGTATGCGGTGACCGTCATGGATGGCCGTGCCGATAACCGGCGAATTGCCAAACCCGATCGTCCAGAAGCCCGTATTTTCATCCTTGCCGTCGCTGTGTCTGGCTACCATGCTGCCTCCCCTGCATCAGGGGTAAAACAGCACAAGCGGCCCGTTTGTTCCGGCAAAAATTGCGCGCGATTTATTGGGCCGCAGCACGCATGCGCCGTCAAAAAACTGCGGAACCATACCGGAAAGCTCACGTTGTTCTGGCAGGAGGGCCGCCGTGTCAAACGGACATGATGGCGCTGAAGAACATCGGGGTTTTTCCGTTTTCTCCCGGTGGCCAACGAAACGGCAGTCGAGCTTCTTACCCATCCGGCGTCCCTCCGTTCCCGATTCCACACACTAGGAGCCGCGACATGGAAAAAACCGAAACGCGCAAACTTGCGGAAGAATATCTGCGGCTCGGCGGCACGCGTCAGGTGATGATCGACGACAACAAGACATTTGTGCGCCAATGGGAGCACGAACCAGCTGCAGCCGAGACATTCTGGCAGACGCACATCGAACCGCTCGAAGCGGAACGCCGCAAGGACGTGGAATTTTTCCTCCCCTCCGTGAATTCGGACAAGGAAGATTGAACCCAAAGGAGACAGATATGACTGCTATTAACGCCGCAAAAATCCTTATCCTGGCAACTGACGGCTATGAACGCTCGGAGCTCAGGGTGCCCTACGATCAGCTCAAGGCCAAAGGCGCGGATGTAAAGATCGCCTCTATCAAGGAAGGAGAGATCAAAAGCTGGGATGAAAAGGACTGGGGCGACAGTATTGCCGTCGATCTCCTCGCGAAAAGCGTTCGCCCGGATGATTTCGATGCGCTGGTGCTTCCCGGCGGCCAGATCAATCCGGACGTGCTGCGCCATGACGAAGACGCCATGCGGGTGGTCCGCGACTTTCTGAAATCCGGCAAGGTGGTAGCGGCCATCTGCCACGCGCCCTGGCTTCTGGTCGAAGCCGACGCCCTTCGCGGCCGTGACGCCACATCCTATTGGTCGATCAAGACCGACCTGAAAAACGCCGGCGCCAACTGGAAGGATGAAAAGGTGGTTACCGACAAGGGGATCATAACCTCCCGCAGCCCCGATGACCTTGATGCCTTTGTGGCCAAGATCGTCGAAGAGGTGGAGGAAGGTCGCCACGAGCGCCGTGCCGCCTGATAAGCTCCGCATTCCTTTGTGCCGCCGGCTTCCGGCGGCACTTTTTTTGGGAGGAAGTCATGAAAAGCAGATTGCTGGCGAGCGCCGCCGAACGTACCTTCATTCTCGTGATCGAGCCGGAAGAAGAGGCATTCGACGCAATCCGCCGCTTTGCGCGGACCGAAAACATCAACGCGGCGTCGGTGACGGCGATCGGTGCCTTCTCCACCGCGACGCTTGCGTTTTTCGACCTTTTATCGCGAGAATACAAAGAAATACCCGTGACGGAACAGAGCGAGGTCCTGAGCCTGCTCGGCGATATTACCCTTGACGAAAACGATACGCCGAACCCGCACCTGCATGTCGTTCTGGGCTTTGACGATGGCTCGACCAAGGGCGGGCACTTTCTGAAAGGCGTGGTACGACCGACACTGGAGGTGGTTATCCGCGAAACACCCGCAGAACTGCGACGCAGCTATATCAGTGAGTTCGGCATAGCCCTCATCGACCCCGCGAAATAATCCCGCGGAACCGGAAAAACGCCATTGCGTTATCTCTTCACACGGGGGATGGCATGGCGGCGACAATCGATCGGGACGGTGAAGGCGACGACGAGGTCAGACAGTTTCTGACAGGTCTGGCGCGAGGAACGGCGGGCGCATTGCTGTTTGCCCTGCCCATGCTGATGACCATGGAGATGTGGTTTCTGGGCCTTTACATCAGCCCATGGCGGCTCCTGCTGCTTTGCGTCCTCAACCTGCCGCTGCTTCTACTTCTCGCCCGTCGGATCGGGTTCGAGAATATTCACTCCTGGAGCCAGGCGGCGCGAGACGCAATAACCGCCTATGGGCTGGGCGTCGCGGTGAGCGCGGCCGCACTTCTGCTGTTCGGTGTCCTCAACGACCAGATCACCGCCTCCAACATCGTCACAAAGGTTGCGTTACAATCCGTTCCCGCGAGCATAGGCGCCCTGCTTGGCCGCAGCCAGCTTGGACAGCATTCCGATGAGCAGGATGAAGAGAAAGGCGAATATTCGGGCGAGACCGGATATCTGCACGAGCTTTTCATGATGGTGGTGGGTGCGCTCTTTCTGAATCTCAACGTCGCGCCGACGGAAGAAATGATCCTCATCGCCTATAAGGTGACCCCCTATCACATTCTCGCCCTGTGCCTGCTGTCGATCGCCATCATGCATGGTTTCGTCTACGCGCTTCATTTCAAGGGCTCGCATCGGCTACACGAGGGACAGAAATGGTGGCAATCCTTCATCCGCTTCACCCTGCCGGGCTACGTCATCGCCATCGGCATCAGCATCTACACGCTCTGGACTTTCGAACGCCTCGACCACACCTCCCTGTCGCAGATATTGAATGCCGCCGTCATTCTCGGCGTTCCCGCCTCGATCGGCGCCGCCTCGGCCCGGCTGATCCTGTGAGGACATCATGACAATCTCCAAGGATGGAAAACACACGGAAAGTTCCGATCCGCACTGGATCGAATGGGTCACGGGCGCCATCTGCACCCTGCTCGTCGCCTCCATGCTCGGCTGGATCCTCTACGACATCTATCGCTACGAACCGGACGACGCCCGCTTCGAGATCGCCGTGACAGACGTTAACGGTGAGCCGGGGCAATATCGGGTGAAATTCGATATCCGCAATCTCTCCATGACGACGGCGGCGCAGGTGCAGGTACGCGGAGATCTGCAGCAGGACGGCGGCACGCAGGAAAGCGCGGACGTGACATTCGATTACGTCGCCTCGGAATCGCGCGACAGCGGAACGCTTTTCTTCCGCAACGATCCCGCAGGCGGGAGGCTTGTCATCAACGTCGCCGGCTATACCGAACCGTGACAGTTTTCAGGACCATTTCATGACCGCATCAGACCTGACGAAGGAACGCGACCTCAGGGAGTCAACCCCGCTCTGGGCCGATACGCCGCGGATCGGTGTCAGAAGCGGCAAGACGCCGAAAGACAACCACTACGACACAATCGTTGTCGGGACCGGTATCAGCGGCGCGCTGGTGGCCCACTCGCTGCATCGCCCGGGACGATCCATGCTGATCGTTGACCGACGCGAACCCGTCAAAGGCAGCAGCATGGCGAGCACCGCAATGATACAGCACGAGATCGACACGCCGCTGACGAAACTCCGGACGATGATCGGCAGGGAGGCTGCAGACAGGGCTTGGCAGCGCTCGGCGCGCGCGGTTCTTCGTCTGGAGGAAATCGTCACCTCGCTCAATATTTCCTGCGGCATGAGACGAAAACAGGCACTGTACCTCGCCGGTGACGACATGGGTTCGCGCGCGCTGAAGGCAGAGGCGGATGCCCGCGCAGAAGCCGGCATCGAGGCTGAGTTTCTCGGCGCCGCGCAACTGAGAGAGCATTATGGGTTGGAACGGACCGCCGCCATCGTCAGCGACATATCGGCCTCCGCCAATCCCGCCCAGTTGACAGCGGGTCTGCTGCGCCATACCGCGAGCGCTGGAGCGGAAATCGTCGCTCCTCTGGAAATCACCGATCTCAGAAACGTTGGCGACGAAGTAATCGTCGCCACTGCCAACGGGAAAATCCTCTCCGCCGGCAACATCGTATTTTGCACCGGGTATGAGTTCTTGAAAGCGCTTGAAAGCCCGACACACCGGATCATTTCCACCTGGGCGCTGGCCAGCAGGAAAGGGCTGGATCTGCCGGACTGGCTGCAAAGCCACATCGTATGGGAGGCGGCAGACCCCTATCTCTATCTGCGAACCGACCGTGAGGGACGAGTGATTGCCGGCGGCGAGGACGAGGAAAATCCTGTCTCCTATCAGTCGAAGAGCAAGCTGGCAGGCAAGACACGAACAATCCGCCGCAAGATTGAAACACTGCTGGGCGTGGATATCGGCGAACCCGATTATCGCTGGGCGGGAGCCTTTGGTACGACCACCACGGGCCTGCCGCTGATCGGCCTCGTTCCGGGCATGAAGAATGTCTATGCGGTGATGGGGTTCGGCGGCAACGGCATCACTTTCAGCCAGATCGCCGCCGAAATCGTGGCCGCCGCCATCAATGGCGGTACCGACCCCGACGCCGATCTTTTTCACTTCCGCTGATGCCGTTCATTCATCCTTGATACCGGTTACCACCTGGATACGGCGAAGCGTCCACAATACGACGATGCCCATTGCTGCGGCGAGCAGAGCGAGCGGCCACATGCCGAGACCGGCCGAGAGGCCGATCGCCGCCGAAAGCCACATGCTTGCGCCCGTCGTCAGCCCCTTGACGTCGCCCTTGGTGTAAACGACCACACCTGCGGCGAGAAAGGCGATACCGGCGGTTACGGCTTCCACCAGTCGGATGGGATCGAGCCGGGCTGCCTCATGCCCTTCCGCCATCGTTTCCATCATATGGATGGTGATGACGCAGAAAGTGACGGCGGCAAGGCCGATGAGCATATTGGTGCGCAGACCAGCGGTGTTTTTGTGAAATTCGCGCTCCAGACCGATCAGGCCGCACAGGATGACCGCGCCGAACACGCGCACCAGCAGCACCTCGAACGGAATGGAAATATTCATGGAAAATTCTTCTGCAAGGCTTTGGGGCACTGTCGCGTCTCCTCCCGGAAATTTCTCCACACTAAGTTCGAAAAGGCGCGATGGTTCCGCACAGCAATATAAACGTTGCGTACAACCGAACCGGAACCATAGGAGCAGCTGAAAGTTTGTTTCCCGTGCGCATGAGCGCACATCGTGCATTTCCACTTCATGGGAGAAGGACCAATGGCCGAGAAGAAACTCGACGACCTGTTTTACGACACGCTGAAGGACATCTACTACGCCGAAAGGCAGATCCTGAAAGCCCTGCCGAAAATGGCGCGGGCGGCGACCGACCCGAAGCTGAAGCAGGCTTTCGAAAAGCACAAGGAAGAAACGCAGGGCCACGTAGAGCGCCTGCAGGAAGTATTCGAGATCATTGGCAAGCGCGCCCAGGGCAAGACCTGCGAAGCCATCCAGGGCATTATCGCCGAGGGCGAGGAAATCATGGAGGATTTCAAGGGCACCCCCGCCCTCGACGCCGGTCTCGTCTCATCGGCCCAGGCGGTCGAACACTATGAAATCGCCCGCTACGGCACGCTGAAGGCCTGGGCGGAAAAGCTCGGCCATACCAAGGCGGTATCGCTGCTCGATGCCACTCTTAAGGAAGAGTCGAAGACCGACGACGCGCTGACCGCGCTTGCCAAGACTTCGGTGAACGCCGCGGCCGAGAAGAAGGCTGCCTGACGCCATCCGCATCGGCTCAAAGAAAAACCGGAATGGTCACCCATTCCGGTTTTTTATTGTCGTCGTAGCCTGAAGGTTACGGCAGGGTGTAGGCGATGACGTAGTCGCCCGGTTTGGTCCCGACGGAACCGTGACCGCCCGCAACCATCACCACATATTGCTTGCCGTTTTCCAGTGCATAGGTCATCGGCGTTGCCTGACCGCCAGCGGGCAGGCGCGCTTCCCAGAGCTGCTTGCCGGTGGTGAGGTCATAGGCCCGCAGATAATTATCCACGGCGGCACCCAGGAAGGCTACGCCGCCCTTGGTGATCATCGGTCCGCCAATTCCCGGCACGCCCACCTTGAAGGGGAGCGGCAGCGGGGTCATGTCATAGACCGTGCCGTTCTTGTGCTTGTAGGCCACATCCCCGGTGCGCAGGTCCGCGCCGGCGACATAACCCCACGGCGGCGCCTGGCAGGGAATCTGCAGCGGGCCGAGGAACGGTCCCATGAAAACGCCATAGGGCGCACCGTCATTACGGTTCAGACCCTGCTCGCTGCCCTTTTCGTCCTGACCCTTCGGCGGAATCTGATCGCGCGGGACGAGCTGGGAGGTGAAGGCGAGATAGGTCGGCATACCGAACATGACCTGCCTTTCAGGATCCACAGCCACACTGCCCCAGTTGAAGGTGCCGAAATTGCCGGGATAGATGATCGAGCCGGTCAGTGACGGCGGGGTGTAGCGGCCCTTGTAGTTCAGCTGGTGGAAGCGGATGCGGCAGGCGAGCTGGTCGAACATGGAGACACCCCACATGTCCTTTTCCTGCAATGGCTCCGGCTTGAACGAGAGGGCCGTTGTCGGCTGCGTCGGCGAGGTGAAGTCCTCGGGGATCGCACCGCCCGGGGCTGGCTCCTCCGTGATCGGCAGAAGCGGCTCGCCGGTGCGCCGGTCGAGAACGTAGATATCCCCCTGCTTCGTTGGCCCGACGAGCGCAGGAACGGTCTGACCATCCTTGGTTATGTCGAGCAACACCGGCTGGGCCGGCACATCCATGTCCCAGAGATCGTGATGAACCGTCTGGCGCACCCAGCGATCCTTGCCCGTATTGATATCGAGCGCGACGATGGAGGAAGAATATTTCTCCACATTCTCGCTGCGGCCCATGCCGAGCTGGTCCGGGACCTGATTACCGAGCGGGACATAAACGAGCCCGAGGCCTTCGTCATAACTGAAGACGGACCAGCTGTTCGGCGAGTTGGTCGTGTAGGTCTCACCGGCCGCAATCGGCTCGGTCTTTTGCGGGTTCCCGGAATCCCAGTTCCAGATGAGCGCACCGCTGTTCACATCGAAAGCGCGGATCACGCCGGATTGTTCCTGCGTGGAGTAATTGTCATTCACCGCGCCGCCGATGATGATCTTGCCCGCAGCAATCACGGGCGGCGATGTCGAATAATAATAGCCGGCGGGATTATATTTCATGCCCTGCTCGAGATGCAGCACACCCTGATCGGCAAAGGAGGTGCAAACCTGGCCGGTGGCGGCATCGAGCGCGATCAACCGTGCATCCGACGTGGGCAGATAGACCCGCTCGGCGCAGGCCGTTCCCGGCGCGGCACCCGGTTCGGCATAATAGGACACGCCGCGGCACGTCTGGTGCTGGCGATCCGGATTGAGGCCGACATTCGGATCGTATTTCCATTTTTCCTTGCCGGTCGCGGCATCGATGGCGATGGCCCAATTATGCGGCGTGCAGATGAAAAGCGTATTGCCGATCTTGAGCGGCGTCACCTGATAGGTGGTTTCGCCCACATCGTCCGGCAGCTTCACGTCGCCGGTCTGGTAACGCCAAGCTTCCTTCAATTGCGAAACATTGTCGACATTGACCTGGGTCAGTGGGGAATAACGCTGCCCATAGGGCGTGCGGCCATATTGATGCCAGTCACCGTCAGGCACATTGCCGCCATAGGCGGGCGTCGCGGACGCCGTTTCCTGCGGCAAGGACCCTGGCTGATCATGCGGGTCCTGTGCCATCGAATATCCGGCAACCGCGATGGAAGCGAGAACGGAAAGCGCCAGCGGCCAGGCATTCGGCCCATAGCTTAGCCCCGTCGGGCTTGCAAAACCGAGTGGCTTCCTCACCCAGGGCACCAAGAGCCAGAGGCCTATCACAATGATAAAACCGCCGCGCGGGCCAAGCTGCCACCAGTCAAAACCGACTTCCCAGACTGCCCACGCAAGTGTTGCGACAATGAAGACGGCATAGACGTGAAGTGCTGCGCGATTGCGCTTGAAGAGCAGAACGGCCGTCAACAGAAAGGCCAGTCCGGAAAGCACATAATAAAAACTGCCCCCAAGCATCACAAGCTGGGAGCCGAAACCGAACAGCGCGAGGCCGATGAGCGTGAGAAAAACTGCAGTGACGGTGACTGCCATGAATGAAACCCCCGATTCCTGTCACTTTGTGTGAAATGAAATCGGGAGCAATATGGTTCCATTCAAACGCCACGAAAATTCATGGCATCTGCGTCACGGGTTCTGTGGCGCCCCCGTGGAGTCCTGCGGGGAAGGGTTTCGCTCCGTTGAAGCCGGCGGCGAAGCACCGCCGTTCGCGGGATTGTTGTCGAAGCTTTCCGAACCCGAGGGCTGCTGCGGGACGGGGGCGTTCTCCGTCTGCGGATTTTGCGGCAGGTTCTCGTCCGGTTCGAAAACCGCGTATTCCACGACAGCCCAGACCACCAGCGCTAACAACACGCTGACGATCAGAATGACAAGAACCGGACGTCCTGTCGATCCTTGCCGTGCCCGTGTGGCCGTCTCCTTTTTCGGAGCATCCCGACCGTCGAGATAGCTGGTATTTTCTCTGGCCATGTCTTTCACTCCCTAAACTCTGTCAATCTAATCCACAGGGAGAGGTTTTGTTCCCGCGAGGGGCCGGCGCATTCGACATGGCGCAATCTGGCCCTTACCGGAAGAGGGCGTCCGGGCCTCTCGGTTATTTCGCGGTCCAGCCGCCATCGATGGAAATGGTGGTGCCGGTGATGGAACGGGCCATATCGCCAGCGAGATAAAGTGCCATTTCGGCGATTTCCTCCGGCTGGATGAAGCGTCTTGTCGGCTGCGGCGCAAGCATCACCTTTTTCACCACATCTTCCTCACTCATGCCGTGTACCCTCGCCTGATCCGCGACCTGCGCGGCCACAAGCGGGGTCCAGACATAGCCGGGGCAGATGGCGTTACAGGTGATGCCGAGTTCGGCAACCTCCAGCGCAACGCTTTTCGTCAGTCCCACCACCGCATGTTTGGTTGCCACATAGGGAGCCTTGAAGGGAGACGCGCGCAAACCATGCGCGGAAGCGATGTTGACGATGCGGCCCCAGCCTCTTTCCTTCATGCCCGGCAAAGCAGCGCGGATGGTGTGAAAGGCGCTGTCGAGAGAAATGGCAACGATGCGGGAAAAATCCGCGAAGTCGAACTCATCGATCGGCGCGACCTTCTGAATGCCGGCATTGTTGACGAGGACATCGACATGGCCGAATTCCGCAATGACCTTTTCAGGCAGATGCGCGCTTTCTTCATAGTTCGCGAGGTTGGCGGAGAAATAGGCCGGCCTTTGCCGCGCCACTTTCCCTACAGCCTCCAGCGCCTGCGTCGCCTCCTCCACCGTTTCTATGCCATGCACAGCGACCAGATAGCCCGCCTCGGCGAAACGCCTGGCGATGGCAAGTCCGATGCCGCTGGTGGAACCGGTGACAAGCACGGTTTTCGGTTGATCCTCCATGGGCCTAGTCCTTCAGCTGCGGCAGGTTGCGGAAAAGTTCGAGCGCTTCGGGATTGGCGAGCGCATCGGCATTCTTCACCGGCCGACCATGGATGGTGTCGCGCACCGCGATTTCGGAAATCTTGCCGGAGCGTGTGCGTGGGATAGCGCTGACAGCAATGATCCTTGCCGGCACATGCCGCGGCGTCGCCCCCGAACGGATGCGGCTGCGGATGGTCTTTTCCAGCTCTTCCGTCAAGGCAGCACCACCCTTCATGCGCAGGAAGAGGATGACCCGCTGGTCCCCGTCGATATCCTGCCCAACGGCAATGGCCTCCTCTACTTCGGGCACGGTTTCCACCTGCCGGTAGATTTCCGCAGTCCCGATGCGCACCCCACCTGGATTAAGCGTCGTGTCCGAGCGTCCATGGATCACATAACCGCCGGAGGGCCGCAGTTCGGCGAAATCGCCATGCGCCCAGATGCCGGGGAAACGATCGAAGTAGGCGGCCTGATAGCGCGAACCATCCTCATCGCCCCAGAATTTCACCGGCATGGACAGATGCGCATTCCGGCAGACGAGTTCGCCGGGAACGCCGCGAACGGAACGGCCCTCATCGTCAAGCGTATCGATATCCATGCCGAGCATCGCGCCCTGCAATTCACCGCGATGAACCGGCTGTAGGGGATTGCCGCCGAGGAAACAGGCGCAGATGTCGGTGCCGCCGGAAATGGAGGCGAGATGCACATCCGCCTTCCAGTCGCGATAGATATAATCGAAGGATTGCGGGATGAGCGGCGAACCAGTGGAGAGAATTGTTCGCAGCGATGAAAGATCATGGCTTTCCCGCGGTTTCAGTCCCGCCTTCAGGCATGCATCGATAAATTTCGCAGACGTGCCGAAAGTGGCGATCCCTTCGGCGTCGATGAGATCGATCAGCCGGCCGGGCGTCGGATAGCCGGGATTGCCATCATAGGTGACGAGGGTGGTACCGAGCGCGAGACCGGAGACCTGCCAGTTCCACATCATCCAGCCGCAGGTGGTGAAATAGAAAAAGCGCTCACCCTCCTTGATATCGCATTGCAGTTTCAGCTCCTTCATGTGCTGAAGAAGCAGGCCGCCGCCGGAATGGGTGATGCATTTCGGCTTGCCTGTCGTGCCGGAGGAATAAAGGATCACCAGCGGCGCCTGGACGGGCAGACGGTTGAAGACAATCTCGCCCGCCGCATAAGGCGCAACGAAAGCCGCAAGCGTGACGCAGCCGAGATCAGTAAGGCTTTCGGGAACGGTTTCACCGATCAGAACGATCTTTTCAGGGGCCGCACTCT
This sequence comes from Agrobacterium sp. InxBP2, assembly GCF_026191755.1. Lineage (NCBI taxonomy): Bacteria > Pseudomonadati > Pseudomonadota > Alphaproteobacteria > Hyphomicrobiales > Rhizobiaceae > Agrobacterium > Agrobacterium sp. InxBP2. Next base: position 315,629 of record NZ_JAINDY010000026.1, on the reverse strand, counting down.
CCGCCACGGCGCGGATGGTCGGGCCGACGTCGATGCGTTTACCGGCATAACCATATTCCGGCACGGCGATGATGATTTTCGGGCCGATCTGAGACAGGCGGTCAGAGGCGCCTGCCGGGCCGAAATCCGGAGAGCAGGACGACCAGATGGCACCGATGGCGCTCACGGCCAGATATCCCACAATCGCCTCTATATCATGGGTGACGATCGCCCCGACGCGATCACCTTCCTGCACCCCGGCATGCACGAGCGCCTGCACCATGCGGGACACTGCGTTGTAAAGCCCCTTGCGGCTTATCTCGCGCCTTGTACCATCGTCACGATGAGCGATGATGGCCAACCGCTCATCGGCATCGCGCAGAAGGTTTTCGGCGTAATTCAACCTCGCGCCCGGATAGAACTCAGCCTCCCGGATCGTCGCGCCCGGCTTGAACGCAACGTCGCCGCGCGTGCCGATAATGCCGAGCTCGTCCCACAGCGCATCGTAAAACTCTTCCGGCGCGTCGATGGACCAGCGCAGCAGGCCGGCATAATCATCGGCGGCCTGCCCGTGTATCTTTGCGGTTCTTGTCGCGAAGGCGAAAAGCGCCGAGCGCTTCACCCTCTCTTCCGGCGGCACCCACAGAATGTCAGATGGCGCGGCGGCTGTCATGCTCTGCTCCCGCGCAGCATTTCAACGATGGCGGAAAAATCACGCCCGCCCTGCCCGTCGTCGACGAAGCTCTCATAAAGCGCCGCCGCCGCAGCACCCAGCGGCGTGGAGGCGTCAGCACCATTGGCCGCCTCCTGCGAAAGCTTCAGGTCCTTGAGCATCAAGGCTGCGGCGAATCCGGGCTGGTAATCCTTGTTGGCGGGTGATGTCGGCACCGGACCCGGCACCGGGCAATAGGTGGTGAGCGACCAGCATTGCCCGGAAGAGGTGGAGGCGACATCGAACAGCGCCTGGTGCGAAAGCCCGAGTTTTTCGCCGAGCACAAAAGCCTCGGAAACCGCGATCATGGAAATGCCGAGGATCATGTTGTTGCAGATCTTGGCCGCCTGCCCGTTGCCGCCCTTGCCGCAATGCACAATCTTTTTGCCCATGGCTTCCAGCAGCGGCTTCGCCGCCGAAAAAGCCTCCGCCTCACCACCGCACATGAAGGTCAGGGTGCCGGCGGCCGCACCGCCCGTGCCGCCGGAAACGGGGGCGTCGACCGAAGGGCAACCGGCGGAAGCGGCCAGTTCATGCGCCTTCAATGCGCTTGCCATATCCACGGTCGAGCAGTCGATAAGGAGCGTTCCGGCAGAGATTTTACTAGTCAGATCGTCATAGACCGAAACGACATGTTCGCCCTTGGGCAGCATGGTGATGACCACATCAGCCGCGTTGACTGCTTCGGCAGAATTCGCGGCAACCGGAATGCCCGCCTCCTTTGCCGCTGCACGGCAGGCTTCGGCAAGATCGTATCCCCTGACGGCATATCCCGCCTTGACGAGATTGGCGGCCATCGGCAGGCCCATATGTCCCAGCCCCAGAAAAGCGATGGTCTTCATCGGTAGGTTCCTTTCAGCGATTATCCGCAAGGATCATGTCGGCGGCCTTTTCGGCAATCATGATCGTCGGCGAATTGGTATTTCCGGATGTAATGCGCGGCATCACCGAGGCATCGGCGACGCGCAGCCCGGCGAGCCGGCGGAACTTCAGGCGCGCATCAACGACACTTTCCATATCCGACCCCATGCGCAGCGTGCCGACAGGGTGGAAGATGGTGGTGCCGATATCACCTGCCGCCTTGGCAAGATCATTGTCGTTTTCGAAGGAGGGGCCGGGCCGGTATTCCTCCGGCCTGAAGCGGGAAAAGGCCGGCTGGGCGACGATGCGGCGCGTCAGCCGCATGGCATCTATGGCCACCTTCCGGTCGCCTTCAGTGGAAAGGTAGTTCGGGCGGATTTCCGGTTGCATGGCGAAATCCGGTCCTTTCACATGCACTGAGCCACGGCTTTCCGGCCGCAGATTGCAGACGCTTGCCGTTATGGCGGGAAAAGTGTGAACCGGATCCCCGAACTTGTCGAGCGAAACCGGCTGCACATGATATTCCAGATCAGCGGTTTCCTTTTCCGGCGAAGAGCGGGTGAAGACACCGAGCTGGCTCGGCGCCATCGACATCGGCCCGGAGCGCGTCAGCGCATATTCCAGGCCGATCCGCGCCTTGCCGAAGAGCGTCGAGGCCCGCTCATTGAGCGTCAGAACACCGGCGACCTTGTAGACCATGCGCAGTTGCAGATGGTCCTGCAGGTTCTCGCCCACACCCTGAACCTCCGCCACCGTATCGATACCCGCAGCCTGCAACACATCCCCACGGCCGACCCCGGAAAGCTCCAGAACATGCGGCGAGCCGATTGCGCCGGCGGACAGCACGGTTTCGCGCCGCGCCCGCATTTTTTTCAGGACGCCGTCATGATGGAATTCGACACCCGTCACCCGGTCTTCTTCGATGATGAGCCTTTTGACATGGGCCTTGGTCAAAACGGTGAGGTTCTTGCGGCCAAGCACCGGTTTCAGGAATGCTTTCGCCGTGTTCCAGCGCCAGCCCGCCCGCTGGTTGACATCGAAATAACCGGCCCCTTCATTGTCTCCGCGGTTGAAATCGTCAGTCGCGGGAATACCCGCTTCTCCTGCCGCCTTCTGGAAGGCATCAAGCACATCCCAGCGCACGCGGGCCTTTTCCACACGCCACTCGCCCCCGCTGGAATGCAGGTCACTCTTGCCGCGATAAAAATCTTCAGACTTCAGGAAATAGGGCAGGATGTCGTTCCAGCCCCAGCCTTCGCAGCCAAGCTGCCGCCAGACGTCATAGTCCCGCGCCTGCCCGCGCATGTAGATCATGCCGTTGATGGAGGAGCAGCCGCCCAGCACCTTGCCGCGCGGATAGATCAGCGCGCGTCCATTCAGGCCAGGCTCTTCCGCCGTCTTGAAACACCAGTCCGTGCGTGGATTGTTGATGCAATAGAGATAACCGACCGGAATATGAATCCAGTGGTAGTTATCGTTGCCGCCCGCTTCCAGAAGCAGCACGCGGTTGTTCGGGTCTTTCGAAAGGCGGTTGGCGAGAACGCATCCGGCGCTCCCCGCTCCGATGACGATATAGTCATATTCGCCCATTCTCTTCTCCACACGCCATCCTTGCCGCGTCGTCCCGAACGCGGGGAGGCTTTCCAGGTGTTTTCAAAATTGGCTAGCTGCGGTGCTGAAAGCCGAGTTTCCGCCCCAGCCGGGAAGCATAAAATTCACCGATCAGACCGCGACGGAACACCAGAACGCAGGCCATGAAGACGAGGCCGGTGATGATGGTGACCGGGAAGTCCGAGGTCGCGAGATAGTTCTGCAGGGTCACGACAAGGCCTGCGCCGAAAATCGGGCCGATCATGGTGCCGATGCCGCCGAGCAGCGTCATCAGGATCACTTCACCGGACATCTGCCATGTCACGTCTGTCAGCGTCGCGAACTGGAACACCAGCGCCTTCAGCCCGCCAGCAAGCCCGGCGAGCGCCGCCGACATGACGAAGGCGCCGAGCTTGTAGCGCTGCACGCTATAGCCGAGTGAAATGGCGCGTTGCTCATTTTCACGGATCGACTTCAGGATCATGCCGAACGGCGAATTGACGAAACGCCAGATGACCAGCAGTGCCAACACGAAGGCGGCAAGCACCGTGTAATAGATATTGAGCGGACCATTGAGATCGAGAATACCGAAGAGATGGCCGCGTGGCACGCCCTGCAGGCCGTCCTCTCCATGAGTGAACGGTGCTTGGAGGCAGAAGAAATAGAACATCTGCGACAAGGCGAGTGTGATCATGGCGAAATAGATGCCCTGTCGGCGAATGGCGAAAAAGCCGATGACAAGGCCGAGGAGAGCGGCCCCCGCCATGCCGATGACAAGGCCGATTTCCGGTGTGACACCCCATTCCTTCACCGAATAGGCGGTGAAATAGGCAGCGCCGCCAAAGAATGCCGCATGGCCGAAGGAAAGCAGCCCGGTATAACCGATCAGCAGATTGAAGGCGCAGGCAAAGAGCGCAAAGCAGAGAAGCTTCATCAGGAAGATCGGATAAACGAACATCGGCGCGGCGATGAGAATGGCAAGCCCGGCCAGAATGAGCACCGTCTTGATGGTTGCTGCCGTCGTCGATACTTCCGTCCGCGGCATTGCGCCGGCTGTTGGGCTATGGGTGGCTTTGGACATATCAGGCGTCCTTTCCGAAAAGTCCGGCGGGGCGGATGAGCAGCACAAAGGCCATGATGACGAAGATGACGATATTGGAGGCCTCAGGGTAGAACACCTTGGTGAGGCCCTCGGCGATACCGAGCATGTAGCCGGTGACGATGGCGCCCATGATCGAGCCCATGCCGCCAACGACCACCACCGCAAAGACGACGATGATGAGGTTTGTGCCCATCAGCGGCGAGACCTGATAGATGGGGGCGGCGAGAACGCCGGTGAAACCCGCAAGGCCGGCGCCGAGCGCGTAGGTGAGCGTCAACAGAACAGGCACATTGATGCCGAAAGCCTGCACAAGGGTCGGGTTTTCCGTCGCGGCGCGCAGATAGGAGCCGAGACGCGTCTTTTCGATCAAGGCCCAGGTGGCGATGCACACGATCAGCGAGATCACGACGACGAAGGCGCGGTAGTTCGGCAGGAACATGAAGCCGAGATTGGTGCCGCCTGCGAGTTCGCGCGGCACCGAATAGGGTTGGCCCGCCGCGCCGTAAAGCCACCGGAACGTGCCTTCCACCACCAGCGCCAGGCCGAAGGTGAAGAGCAGACCATAGAGTGGATCGAGATCATAAAGCCGCGACAGAAGGAAACGTTCGATGATCGCCCCAAACAGCGCGACGACGAGCGGCGTGACGATGAGCGCCACCCAGAAATTGATGCCGAAATATTGCAGGCCGAGAAAGGCGACGAAAGCGCCGAGCATATATTGCGCGCCATGGGCAAAATTGATGACGCGCAGCAGCCCGAAGATGACAGCAAGCCCAAGTGACAGCAGCGCATAGAATGAGCCGTTGATAAGGCCGACCAGCAATTGCCCGAGGAGCGCCTGAATTGGAACGCCGAAGATCATCGTCATGGTTAAACCCCCAGCACCTTGTTAAGCTCGCCCATGCGGGCGGAAAGCTCCCCCACCGGAAAATCGCCGACCATCTGGCCGTGGTCCATGAGGTAGAAGCGATCGGCGATACGGCTCGCAAACCGGAAATTCTGCTCCACCAGAACCACGGTCATGCCGCGGCTCTTCAGCTTCTGCAAAACCTCTCCAATGCGCTGTACGATGACGGGGGCAAGCCCTTCGGTCGGCTCATCCAGCAGCAGCACCTTGACGCCGGTGCGCAGGATGCGCGCCATGGCCAGCATCTGCTGCTCGCCACCGGAGAGCTTCGTGCCGGGGCTGGTGCGGCGTTCGTAAAGATTGGGAAACAGCTCGTAGATTTCATCGAGCGTCATGCCGCCGGCGGCGACGACGGGCGGCAGCATCAGATTCTCCTCGACACTCAATGTCGCGAAGATGCCGCGCTCCTCCGGCACGAAACCGAGGCCGCATTTTGCGGTGCGATGCAGCGGCACCGGCATTAGATCCTTGCCGCCGAGCTTGATGACGCCCTTGCGGTTGCGGATGATGCCCATGATGGTTCGCAACGTCGTGGTCTTGCCCACGCCATTGCGGCCGAGAATGGTGATGGTTTCGCCCTCGCCGACCGTCAGATCGACGCCGTGCAGCGCCTGGCTTTCGCCATACCAGGATTTCAGGTTGGAGACTTCGAGCATTGCCGCCATATCAAGCCTCCTCCGTGCCCATATAGGCCGTGCGCACGCGCGGATCGGCAGAAACCGTGGCATAATCGCCCTCAGCCAGAATTTCTCCACGCTGCAGAACAGTAACGTGATGGCAGATATCGGCCACGACCTTCAGATTATGTTCGACCATCAGCACCGCGCGGGTCTTTGCCACCTCACGAATAAGCTCGGCCACATGCGAGACATCTTCTCCACCCATGCCCGCCATCGGCTCGTCCAGCAGCAGAACTTTGGGATCAAGCGCCAGCGTAGTCGCGATTTCGAGAACCCGCTTGCGGCCGTAAGACAGATCGGCCGCAAGCGCGTGTTTTTCCCGCGTGAGGCCCACCATGGAGATCAGCTCCTCGGCGCGGGCATTCAGCCTGTCCAGCGAAGAGAGCGGCAGCCAGAACTGCGTTGCAAGGCTGTTGGGCCGCTGCAACGCCACCCGCACGTTTTCCAGAACCGTCAGATGCGGAAACACCGCCGATATCTGGAAAGACCTGACGAGGCCGAGACGCGCCACCTTGTCCGGTGGCGTTTTTGTTATATCCGTTCCCATGAAGGTGATCGCCCCGCCTGTCGGCTGGAGAAACTTGGTCAACAGGTTGAAAACCGTTGTCTTGCCGGCGCCGTTGGGGCCGATCAGCGCATGGACGCGGGCGTGATGCACGTCGAGATCGACGTTTTTCACGGCTGCGAATGCGCCGAAGGTCTTGGTGAGACCACGCGCCGAAAGAACGACGCGAGGTTCTGCCTGCCCGGCGGGGGCGGGAGCGATCGTCATGAAACTTTCCCCTTTATTGCGTCAGTCTTTTATTGCGTCACCAGCGGGCAACCGCTCTTTGCGGGGTCCATGAAGGCTTCCTTGCCGGGGATGGTGGCGAGAACCTTGTAATAATCCCAGGGCTGCTTGCTTTCGTCAGGCTTCTTCACTTCCATGAGGTACATGTCGTGGATCATCCGACCATTGGCGGCCACATGGCCATCCTTGGCGAAGACGTCGTTGACAGGCATTTCCTTCATGGCCTTGGCGACGGCGTCTGCATCGTCGGTGCCGGCCTTCTCGATCGCCTTCAGATAATGCAAGACAGCGGAATAGGTGCCGGTGTGAACCATGTTCGGCATGGCCCCGGTGCGTTCCTTGAAGCGCTCGCCAAACTTGCGCGATTCATCGTCGCGGTCCCAATAAAAACCTTCCGTCAGTGTCAACCCTTGAGCTGCCTCAAGGCCGAGACCATGGACTTCGGCTAGCGTGAAGAGAAGCGCTGCAAGGCGCTGGCCACCTGCAACGATACCGAATTCCGCAGCCTGTTTGATGGCGTTGGAGGTGTCGAGACCGGCATTGGCAAGACCGATAACCTTCGCGCCCGAAGACTGCGCCTGCAGCAGGAAGGACGAATAGTCGGTGGTTGCGAGCGGATGGCGCACGGAGCCCAGCACCTTGCCGCCATTGGCCTTGACGAAATTGGACGTATTTTCTTCCAGCGAATAACCGAAGGCATAGTCGGCTGTCAGGAAGAACCAGCTGTCGCCGCCCTGTTTGACGAGTGCGCCACCGGTGCCGACAGCCAGCGAATAGGTGTCATAGGCCCAATGAAAACCATAGGGGCTGCACTGCTTGCCGGTCAGCTCTGTGGTGGCAGCACCCGTGTTGACGGTGATCTTCTTCTTGTCCTTCGAAAGTGCCTGCACGGCAAGGCCCACCGATGACGAGGTCAGTTCCATGATGGAGTCGACCTGTTCGGTGTCGTACCACTGTCGGGCAATATTGGAGGCAACGTCAGCCTTGTTTTGGTGGTCGGCGGTCACCACTTCCACCGGCGCACCGAGCACCTTGCCGCCAAAATCCTCGACCGCCATCTTCGCGGCTTCATAGGAGTATTTGCCGCCGAAATTGGCGTAAACGCCGGACTGGTCGTTCAGGATACCGATCTTGACCTTGCCGTCCGAAATCTCGGCGGCATAAGCGGCGGTGCCGGCGGCCAGTGCCATGGCCGTGGATAAAACGATACTCTTGCGCATGACTTCTCCTCCCAGAGATGATTGCGAGCCTCAGATTGTCTGTGCAGCAGTGAACCGAAACCCTGCACATGAATGGCCGCACCGCCCTCCTCAAAGCGGCGCATCCTGAGCGTAGACTTCTCGAATTCGGCCGTTGACACAAGAGCGTGTCATCATCAAATTGCGAACAGGGACTGTTCATTTTTGAACAGAACTCTTGATGGGAGACAATTATGGCGACCCCTTTCACCTGGGACGACCTGCAATATTTCCTGGCCGTGGCCCGCACCGGGCAGCTCTCATCCGCCGCCAGAAGCCTGCGCACCAGCCACGCCACCGTCTCCCGCCACATCGACCGGCTGGAATTTTCGCTTAAAACCAAGCTCTTCGAGCGGAACCCGCGCGGTTATGAGCTGACGACGGTGGGGCGGCGACTGGTCGATACCGTCGAGCGCATAGAGGCAGAGGCTGAACGGCTGCAATCGGATATTTCCGAAAGCGGCAGCCTGCTGCGCGGCGTTGTGCGCCTGAGCGCTCCCGAAGGTTTTTCCAATTTTTTCTTCGTCGAGAGGCTGAAGGACTTCGCCGCCACCCATCCCCACATCATGGTGGAAATGGTGACGATCCAGCAGATCATGGCGCTTTCCCGAAAGGAGGCGGATGTGGCTGTCACGCTCGATCCGCCGAAGGCCGGTCCCTATATCAATGAACAGATCATCGATTACACTCTGCATATTTACGCCTCACGGTCCTATCTCGCCGGACAGCCGAAAATCACGAAGCGGGAAGACCTGCTCGACCACTTCTTCATCGGCTACGTGCAGGATCTGATCTTTTCACCCGGCCTCGACTACATGCGCGATGTGCTTCCGGGCCTGCGGCCAAATTTCCAGTCTTCGAGCATTTTTGCGCAACTGACCGCCACGCTTGGTGGCCGAGGGCTTTGCATCCTGCCGAATTTCATCGCCGCGCGCTTCCCGGATTTGCAGATGGTGCTTCCGGGTGAGGTCGAGCTGCGGCGAGGTTACTGGCTCACCAGCCATCAGGACTTTGCCAATGTGCCACGGGTGCGCTCCTTGATGGATTTCATCCTCACCACCGCGCGCGCCCACGAAAGGCTCTTTATTCTCAAGCGCGGCATCATGGTCTGAAGTCGCGATCGTTCACATTTCGGCGACACCCTGTCTTCGTCTCGCAGGTTGGAGGATCTGCGCCGTTGCTTATATGAGGGATAACAACGATGTCGCTGCACTAGCGGACATCCTCCAAATCTGGAAGGTCATTATGAAAAAGATCGGATTCCTATCCTTCGGCCACTGGACGCCCTCCCCCCAGTCGCAGACCCGCTCGGCGGCCGATACGCTGCTGCAGTCGATAGACCTCGCCGTGGCCGCAGAAGAACTGGGGGCTGACGGCGCCTATTTCCGTGTGCACCATTTCGCCCGTCAGCTGGCCTCGCCCTTCCCGCTTCTGGCCGCCGTCGGCGCCCGCACGAAAAAGATCGAGATCGGCACCGGCGTCATCGATATGCGTTACGAAAACCCGTTCTACATGGTGGAGGACGCCGGTTCGGCCGACCTCATCGCCGGTGGACGCCTGCAGCTCGGCATCAGCCGCGGCTCGCCGGAGCAGGTCATCGATGGCTGGCGTTATTTCGGTTATCGCCCGGCCGAGGGCCAGAGCGAAGAAGATATGGCGCGTCAGCACACCGAGGTCTTCCTCGAGCTTTTGAAGGGCGAAGGCTTTGCCGAGCCGAACCCGCGGCCGATGTTCCCCAACCCGCCGGGTCTTCTGCGGCTGGAGCCGCATTCCGAAGGCTTGCGCGAGCGCATCTGGTGGGGCTCGAGCTCCAATGCAACGGCAGTGTGGGCGGCAAAGCTTGGCATGAACCTGCAAAGCTCCACGCTGAAGACGGACGAAACCGGTGAGCCTTTCCACGTCCAGCAGGCCCAGCAGATCCGCACGTTCCGGGAAGCCTGGAAGGAGGCCGGGCATGCGCGTGAGCCACGCGTCTCCGTCAGCCGCAGCATCTTCGCCCTCGTGAATGATCGCGACCGCGCCTATTTCGGTTACGGTAACGAAGGCGACGACAAGATCGGCTATATCGACGACAAGACGCGTGCGATCTTCGGACGCAGCTATGCCGCCGAACCGGAAAAGCTGATCGAACAGCTGAAGGCCGACGAAGCCATCGCCGAAGCTGACACGCTGCTGCTGACCGTGCCGAACCAGTTGGGCGTCGATTATAACGCCCATGTGATCGAGACCATCCTGAAGCAGGTAGCGCCGGCACTTGGCTGGCGCTAAATCTGGAAAAATCGTATCATCCACACGCCGTCACCCCGGACTTGATCCGGGGTCCAGCGCGATCAAGTCTTTGATCGCAAAAGAGTCTTTTTACGGCGCAGACGCGCCGTGGCTGTATGCCGGATCTAGTCCGGCATGACGGAGGACGTGCTTTCCCTCCGTTAAAATCCGGGCGGTATACCGCTGCTCTAGTTCAGCGCCTTGCCGTAACGCACGAAGCTTTCCGCCAGTGGTGTCGTGCTCGCACCCGGCTGCTCAGGCCGTTTGTAGACACCATCCCGCACCTGGATCGGTTCTTCGAAATGATCCTTGATCCACGGAATATATTCGAGAATGGTCGACGCCGGATGCCAGTAGCTCAGATGCACATGCACCTGGCTCATCTCGCCGGCATGCGGCACGACAGGCAGGCGATGGGCGAGTGCCAGATCGGCAACCTGGATATATTCGGTGACGCCGCCAAGCCGTGTTACATCCGGCTGGACATAAGCGACGGCGCCGGCATCGATGAAGGAACGGAACGCATCCACCGTATAAAGCTGCTCGCCGAGCGCAATCGGGATAGTGGTATTGCGCGCCAGTCGGGCATGGCTTGTCACATCGTCATACCAAAGCGGCTCCTCGAACCAGTAGATGTCCAGATCCCTCGCTGCCGCACAGAAGCGCTGGCATATGGGCAAATCCCATTTGCCGTTGCCATCGATGGCGATGCGGATGGATGAGCCGACGCGTTTGCGGACGGCAGCAAGCCGGGCGATATCGATATTCGGGTCGTCATGCCCGACCTTGATTTTCAGCCGGGTGAAACCGTCTTCCTCCACCGCCCTTGAGCTGCCTGCAAGCAAATCGTCCAACGAGAAGGAAAGCCAGCCGATATCGGTATTATAAGCTTCCACTGCCGCCGTGCGTGCGCCGCCGAGATAGTGCCACAGCGGCACGCCTGCCTTTTTCGCTTTCAGGTCCCAGAGAGCCACATCGATCGCAGCTAACGCCAGATGGGTGATGCCAGCCCTGCCGACCCATTGGAGTGAGGGATAACGAGCGAGCTTCATCCAAAGCCGTGAATGCTCCGACGCATCCTCGCCGACGAGCAAGGGCGCGTAACAATCGCTGATGCAGGATGTGATCAGCCTGTCCGACGCCAGATGCGCATGGGTGCCGGTGAAACCATAGCCCTCGAGGCCGTCACAGGTGGTGATCTTTGCGCCGACAACACCCCAATGGGTGATGCTGTGGGTGGAATCGGAAATGGAGTCCGATGTCAGCGGCAGGTGCAGGATGAAGGGTTCGACGGCGGTAATTTTCATGATCGGTCATTCCTCGATGCTTGAACGCTTCTGGGGAGGAAAGGCGGAAGTCCCTTTCTGAGACACGCTTTGCCGACTGGGCGGGTGAAATCGCGTCATCTCCCGCGTCCAATGGTTGAACGAGTCAAACCGTCAGGGGATTGCCGGACCGCCCTCCTCCGGCAGCCGGCTTCCGATGGCAGATAGAGCTAACGGAAAAACGGATTTTGTAAAATAAAAAATTTTTTATTTTTAATATTCGATCATTGCCTGCTTCGCAAAGCTGGGCGATGATGTGGGCATGAACACACTCGTCAAAGTCACGCTCGCCGAACAGGCGCACCGGGAACTGCGCGCACGCATCGTCAGCGGCAAATTGCGCGGCGGCGAACGTCTGCTGCCAAATGAACTTGCCGCCGATCTCGGCATCAGCCCGACGCCGGTCAAGGAAGCCTGCCTGAAACTCGAGGCGGATGGGCTGGTGGTCAATTCGTCCCGGCGCGGGATGGTGGTGCGCGACTTCACGGTCGAGGATGTGGAGGAACTATACGCGGCCAGGATGCTGCTTGAAAAAGGTGCGGTGGAAGTGGCCTTCGATGCCGGGCAGCTGGACGGAACGCTGCACGTGGCACTGCTGGAAAGCCTCGACAAACATCGCGCCTTCGCCAAAGGCTCGACGCTGGATGAATTGTCGAAAGCGCTTTTCTACGACCGCAGTTTCCACGCGACCCTGGTCGCAGCGGCGCGCATTCCGGTCATTTCCGGTTCGCATGAGCGCATTCTAGACCAGACCCACACGGTCTTCGTCTCGATCCTCGGTGATTACGCCCGTTCGGTCGAGGAGCACCAGAATATTGCCGATGCCATTGCCGCCGGCAGCAAGGCCCAGATCATCGATGCGCTGTGGCGGCACCTGGAGCGCAGCCGCCAGAACACGCTGCGTCAGGTCCGATTGCTCAAAGAGGCCGGCGCCTGATCATTTAAAAGACAAGTGGAGGACTGCATGCACGAAAACCACGGGGTCGCGATTCCATCAGCGCGAGCCGAGACCATCTCATTCCACAGGGGGATTTTGTGCTGATGATGGACCGGCTTTCCGCTAGAACCCTGCCCCGCCTGCCGCACACGGTCACGACCCCTGCCTATGAGCGCGTGAAAATCACGCCCGGCATCGTGCATCTCGGCGTCGGCGCCTTTCACCGGGCGCATCAGGCGGTTTTCATCGACGATTGCCTCAATCGCGGCGAAACAGGATGGGGCATCGTCGCCGCATCGCTGCGCAGCCCGGACACCCGCGACGCCATCGAACCGCAGGATAATCTCTACACCTTCTGCCTTCGCGATGGCCAAAGCGAGCGCCTGCGCATCGTCGGCTCGATTCTTGAAACCGTCGTCGCCCCGGAAAACCCGGAACGACTGGTGGAGCGGATGGCCGACCCGCGCGTTCTCATCGTGACCCTGACCGTGACGGAAAAGGGTTACCTGACCAATCTCGCCTCCCGCAGCCTGCTGCGCGACCATCCCGATATCGTCCACGATCTCGAAAACCCGGAGCGGCCGCGCTCGATCTTCGGCTTCATCCTTGCAGCGACCCGGCGCAGACGTGCCGAAGGCTCCCTGCCGCTGACGCTGCTGTCCTGCGACAACCTGCCCGCCAACGGCCACATGCTGCGAAAGCTGCTGCTGGAATTCGCGAGCCTTGCGGATCAGGAACTGGCCTCCTTCATCGAAGCCAATATTGCCTGCCCCTGCTCGATGGTGGACCGTATCGTTCCCGCCACCACGGATGCGGACCGGGATGCGATTTCGGCCGCACTCGGCCTCAGCGATGCATGGCCGGTCGTCGCGGAACCTTATTTCCGTTTCGTCATCGAAGACCGTTTTCCCCATGGCAGGCCGGCGCTTGAGAAATCAGGCGTGGAATTCGTCGATGATGTCGAACCTTACGAGCATATGAAGCTGAGGATGCTGAACGGCTCCCACAGCGCCATCGCCGCCATCGGCCAGATTGCCGGCCTTGCGACGGTGGCAGATGCCTGGGCTGAAAAGACCGTGCGCGACTTCATCGACGTCTATTGGCGTGAGGTCGGACGGACGCTGGACCCTGCCGTCGATGGTTCTGAATTCGCAGCCGGCCTGCGGCAGCGTTTCGCCAATCCCTCATTGCAGCACAAGACCATGCAGATCGCCTCCGATGCGTCGCAGAAAGTGCCGCTGCGGATACTTTCACCACTACGAGAATTGCTGGCGAAAAAGGCTGAGTGCGGAGCGGTCATTTTTGCCGTCGCGCTGTGGATCAGGTCCTGCGCAGAGGAGGATGAAAAGGGGCAGCCGATCACCATTCTCGACCCCGCCTTCAGAGAGTGGGATGCGCCGGATCAACTGGCGATGGCTCCGGATGCGGTGGTCGACCGCTTCCTCGCTTTCGAACGCACCTTTGGCAGCGACCTGCCCGCCAACGAAACCTTTGTCCTAGCCCTGAAAGCCGCCTATCGCAACATTCGCGAGCAGGGCGCGCTGGCGGCAATTGGGCGATTCCTGAAGTCCTGAAAAAAGAACAGGCCGGAAATCCGGCCTGCTCCCAACCTTTCGTCAACCGTCAGGCTGTCGCCGCCTGTCTCGCCGCCTTGCGGCGCTCCACGCGGGCGCGAATGGCATCGACGTCAGTGATCGGGGTCGCGGCGAAGAGCTGACGGGTATAGGGGTGCTTCGGATCGGCGAAAAGTTCCTCGCGCGTGCCCTGCTCCACCGCCTCGCCCTTGGAGATGACCATCACGTCATCAGCAATGTAACGCACCACGGAAAGATCGTGGCTGACGAAGACGTAGGTCAGTTCGAATTCCTCCTGCAGATCGCGCAGCAGGTTCAAGACCTGTGCCTGCACCGAAAGATCGAGTGCCGAGACCGGCTCGTCCAGCACCAGCAGCGCCGGGTTCAGCATCAGTGCACGCGCAATGGCGATGCGCTGGCGCTGGCCGCCGGAGAACATGTGCGGATAACGGTTGAAATGCTCAGGACCAAGGCCGACCTTGACGAGCATGGCTTCAGCCCGCTCGCGGCGCTCGGAAGCAGGAATCTTCGTGTTGATGATGAGTGGTTCCATCAGCACGTCACCCACCTTCTGGCGCGGATTGAGGCTGCCATAGGGGTTCTGGAACACCATCTGCACCTTGGAGCGCATTTCCGTGCCGGGACGGCGCCTGGCGATATCGACCGGCTGGCCATCGATCTTCAATTCACCGCCGGAAGCCGGATCGATGAGGGCAATGATGCGAGCCAGCGTCGACTTGCCCGAGCCGGATTCACCGACAATGGCGAGCGTCTTGCCGCGCTCGACGGCGAAATCGATGCCCTTCAGGGCCTGCACCATCCTCGCACCGCCGAACAGGCCGCCGGGAACGTGATAGTCGCGGGTAATGCCCTTGCCTTCAACCACGATACTCATCGAAAGCCCTCCTTGCCGAAGAAATCGGAGACGGTGGGCAGACGGTCGCCGGTGGCATTTTCCGGCAGGGCCGAAAGCAATGCCTTGGTGTAGGGATGCTGCGGGGCTTCGAAGAGGCTCAGCACATCCGCCTCCTCCATCTTGCGGCCCTTATATTGCACGACGACACGATCGGCGGTCTCGGCAACCACGCCCATATCGTGGGTGATGAGGATCAGCGCCATGCCATATTCTTCCTGCAGCTTCATCAGTAGGTCGAGGATCTGCTTCTGAATGGTCACGTCGAGCGCGGTCGTCGGCTCGTCGGCGATCAGGAGACGCGGCTTGGAGGCGATCGCAATGGCGATCATCACGCGCTGGCACTGCCCGCCCGACATCTGGTGCGGATAGGCTTTGAGCTTGGATTCCGGATCGGGAATACCGACAGCACGGAATAGCTCCAGCGCGCGGGCGCGGGCGGCAGCGCCGCTCATGCCGAGATTGAGGCGAAGCACTTCCTCGATCTGGAAGCCGACCGTGAAGGACGGATTAAGCGAGGCGACCGGCTCCTGGAAGATCATGGTGATCTCACGGCCGATCAGCTTGCGGCGCTCCTGCGGCGACATGGCCAGCAGATTGATGCCGTCAAAGACCATCTCATCGGCGGTAATCGTCGCCGTATCCGGCAGCAGGCCCATGACGGCGAGCATCGATACCGATTTGCCCGAACCGGATTCACCGACGATGGCCAGCACTTCGTGTTTGTCCACGGACACATCAATGCCGTCGACGGCGGTGAAGGCACCGGTGGCGGTGGCGAATTTCACCGTCAGGTTCTTGATTTTCAGCAGGCTCATATCTCAGCTCCGCTTCAGTTTGGGATCGAGCGCATCACGCAGCCCGTCACCCATCAGGTTGATGGCAAGCACCGAGATCAGGATCGTCAGGCCGGGAAGGGTAACAACCCACCAGGCGCGCAGAATGAACTCACGCGCTTCCGCCAGCATCGTGCCCCATTCGGAGGCAGGCGGCTGAGCGCCCATGCCTAGGAAGCCGAGTGCGGCCGCATCGAGAACCGCGGACGAGAACGAAAGCGTTGCCTGTACGATCAGTGGTGCAAGGCAGTTCGGCAGGATGGTCTTGAACATCAGCCGGAGATTGCCGGCACCGGCCACGCGCGCGGCCGTGACATATTCACGCCGAAGCTCGCTCATCACCGCCGCACGCGTCAGACGCGCAAAATGCGGCTGATAGACGATGGCAATGGCGATCATCGCGTTGGTGAGCCCCGGCCCAAGGATCGCGACAAGCACCAGCGCCAGAAGCAGCGATGGAAACGCCAGGATGACGTCCATCACACGCATGATGACGGTATCGACCCAGCCGCCGAAGAAGCCTGCGATGAGACCGATGACAATGCCGCCAATGAGCGCGATGGAAACGACAACGATGCCGATGAACAGCGAATATTGCGCGCCGTATATCAGACGGGACAACATGTCACGCCCGACGGCGTCGGTGCCGAAGAAGAATCCGGCACGGCCGCCTTCCTGCCAGACCGGCGGCACCAGTAGCGCATCGCGATATTGCTGGGTTGGATCATGCGGTGCGATGAGCGGCGCAAAAACCGCGACCAGCACGAGGAGAATAAACACGGCAAGGCCGATGACGGCACCACGGTTCTGACGGAAATAGAACCAGAAATCGGCGATCATCCGGCGGCGGATGGCGGCGTCAGAAAGCCTGACGACCGGAGCTGTGGTCACATCGCTCATTTGTGACGGATCCTTGGATTGATGAGGCCGTAGGTGAGGTCGACGAGCAGGTTGACGATCATCACCAGACCCGCAATCAACAGCAGGCCGCTCTGCACGACCGGATAGTCGCGGCGCGAGATGGAATCAATCATCCACTTGCCGATACCCGGCCAGGAAAAGATGGTTTCGGTCAGGATGGCGCCAGCCATCAGCACGCCGATCTGCAGACCGATGGTGGTGATGACGGGGATCATGGCGTTGCGCAGCGCATGAATGCCGACGACACGGGAAGGCGACATGCCCTTGGCGCGGGCCGTGCGCACATAATCCTCGCCCAGAACCTCCAGCATGGCCGAGCGCGTCTGGCGCGCAATGACGGCAAGCGGAATGGTGGCAAGCACCACCGAGGGCAGGATGAGATGCGAAAAGGCCGAGGCGAAGGCGCCCTTCTGTCCCGAAATCAGGCTGTCGATCAGCATGAAACCGGTGACGGAGGGGAAGAAATACATCAGCGAGATGCGGCCGGAAACCGGCGTCCATTGCAGGATACCGGAGAACATGATGATGAGCAGCAGCCCCCACCAGAAGATCGGCATGGAAAAACCGACCAGAGCCGTCGTCATGGAAATCTGGTCGAACCAGGAACCACGTCTGATGGCGGCGATGACACCGACCGGCACGCCGATGAGCGTTGCGATGATGATGGCGACGAGACCAAGCTCGACCGTCGCGGGAAAGAGCGACAGGAACTCGGTGAGAACCGGCTTCTTGGTGACCAGCGAATTACCGAGATCGCCCTGAAGCAGCCGTCCCAGGAAATGAAGATATTGCTGCCACACGGGCTGGGCAAAGCCGAGCTGTTCGGCAAGCTGCGCATGCCGTTCGGGCGAAATGCCACGCTCGCCCGCCATCAGCAGCACGGGATCGCCCGGCAGGACGCGCACGAAGGCGAAGGCAACGATGGTGATCCCGAGGAAGGTCGGAACGAGATAGAGAAGTTTGCCGAGAATGAACCGGATCATGGCTTTTTCCTGAAAAGACGCGCGGAAGAACAGGGTTCTTCCGCGCGTCCGGTTGTTCGGGGATTACTCCGCGATGTCGACGTTTTCGAAGGTGAAGTCGCCAAGCGGGCTCATGGTGAAGCCGGAAACCTTGGCGGACATGGGAACGAACTGCGTGGAGTGCGCAAGCGTCGCCCACGGAGCCTGTTCCTTGAAGATCACCTGTGCCTGCTCATAAAGCTTGGTGCGCTCGGCAACGTCGGTGGTCTGCTTTGCCTTGGCCAAGAGGTCCGAGAACTCCTTGTTGCACCACTGTGCACGGTTCGCACCGCCTTCACCGGTTGCGGCGCAGGACAGGAGAACGCTAAGGAAGTTGTCCGGGTCGCCGTTGTCGCCGGTCCAGCCGAGGATGACGGCGCCGTCGCGCTTCGTTTCGGTGGACTTCTTGAGATATTCACCCCACTCGAAGGAGACGATCTCGGCCTTGACGCCGACCTTCGCAAAATCCGACTGGATCAGCTCGGCGGTACGACGGGCGTTCGGCATGTAAGGACGCTGCACAGGCATCGCCCAGATCTTCATCGACAGATCCTTGACGCCAGCGGCTTCGAGAGCCTTCTTGGCAGCTTCCGGATCGTAAGCATCGTCCTTGATGCTGTCGTTGTAGGACCACATTGTCGGCGGGATCGGGTTCTTGGCAACCTGGCCTGCACCCTGGAACACGGCGTCGATGATCGCCTGCTTGTTCATCGCCATGTTCAGCGCCTTGCGGACTTCCGGCTTGTCGAAAGGTGCAACGGTCGTGTTGTAGGCGAAGTAAGCGACGTTCAGGCCCGGCTGTTCATCGAGCTTGAGGTTCTTGTCGGCGCGGATGGTCGCGAGATCAGCCGGAGCAGGGTATGGCATCAGGTGGCATTCGCCAGCCTTCAGCTTCTGCAGGCGAACGGCGGCGTCAGGCGTGATCGCGAAGATCAGGTCGTCGATCTTCGGGGCGTCACCCCAGTAGTCGGCGTTCTTCTGGAAGCGGATGACCGCGTCCTTCTGATAGGCGACGAACTTGAACGGACCGGTGCCGATCGGCAGGTTGTTGAAGTCTTCCTTGGTGCCGGCCTTCTCAAGCGTATCGGCATATTCCTTCGACACGATGGATGCGAAAGGCATGGCGATGTTGGCGAGGAACGGCGCTTCCGGGCGGGTCAGCACGAACTTGACCGTGTAATCGTCGACCTTGACGATTTCCTTGATCAGGGACGGCATTTCCATGGAGTTGTAATATTCGTAGGTGATGCCTGCGATATACTGGTTCCACGGGTTCTTCGCGTCGCCCTGGCGGTTGTAGCTGAAGATCACGTCGTCAGCGTTGAATTCGCGGCTCGGCGTGAACTTGTCGTTGGAGTGCCACTTGACGCCCTTGCGCAGGTGGAAAGTGTACTCGAGACCATCCTTGGAAACGTCCCACTTTTCCGCAAGGCCCGGCTCTACTTCTGTCGTGCCCTTCTTGAACTCCGTCAGACGGTTGTAGACCGGATGCGCGGAAGCGTCGAAGGTGCCGCCTGCGGTGTAAGGCGACGGATCAAAGCCTTCCGGCGATGCCTCGGAGCAGTAAACGAAGGTCTTCGCCATGGCTGGCATGGCGGAAGTCATCGCAAGTGCAGAAGCGATAAGCAAACTGCGGGTCAGCATTTTCATCTGATGGTCCTTTCCCTCTTTTTCTGAGTTCCTGCGGCCCCCTCCAGGGGCCTACCTTCTTCTGGTCAGCGGCGGCACGGGGATGCCCGTCTCGCCGTTCGGTCTTTGCCTCCCGACCAATTACCCGGCGACCGGCTGAAACAACCGGTCGAGGTTCGTTTCCGGTGGGCAGAACCAGCGCGGCCCTGCCTCCGTCATGTAAGCGATATCTTCGAGACGAACGCCGCATTCCCCATAAACGCACAGCATCGGCTCGATGGAAAAACACATGCCGGGCTCAAGCGCCGTGGCATTTCCTGCAACGATATAGGGTTCTTCGTGAATATCCAGCCCAAGCCCGTGACCCGTGCGGTGCGGCAGACCGGGAAGCTGATAATCCGGGCCAAATCCGGCCGCCTTCAGACTGTCCCGGGCGGCCTTGTCCACCTCGAAACAGGCGGCGCCAACGCGGGCGGCAGCGAAGGCCGCGGCCTGTGCGTCACGTTCGGCATTCCAGAGAAAACGCTGCCGTTCCGTTGGCTTGCCAAAGACATAGGTACGGGTGATATCGGAACGATAGCCATGAAGAATACCACCGAGGTCGACCAGCACCATGTCGCCCTGGTTCAGCGTCTGCGCATGGGGCACGCCATGCGGATAGGCCGTCGCCTCGCCGAACTGCACCGCCACAAAAAGCGGCTTCATGCCAAGGGCAATATGGGCGGCATTGACGAAATCCGCGACTTCCGTGGTGGAGATGCCGGGACGCAGGCCTTCGAACACGGCCTTCTGCACATTATAGCTCGCATCCATCGCGGTCTGAATGAGTGCGATCTCCGCTGCAGACTTGACCTGCCGCTGGGCGACGATCAAGGGCTGAGCGGAAATGATGCGGCCTTCCAGACGCTGCATGAGCGCGGATGCAAAAACAAAGGGCGTAGCCGGATCGATGGCGACGAAGTGACCTGCACAGGCCAGCGCACCGATACGCCTTGCCATCAGGTCGAACGGGCTTTCATCCTCTTCCCAGGTGGCGACTGCGCCGGGGATACGGATCAGGGTCTGGAGTTTCGGTTCCTCGAAGGTCGGGCTTATATAGATCGGCTCGCCCTCGGCCGGCACCAGAGCACCGTGAATACGCTCGGAAAGGCCAAGCGACAGACCGGTATAATAAGTCAGCGACGACGAAGCGTCGAGCCAGACCGCCTTGATGTTCTGCTGGGTCATTCGCGCCTGCAGGCCACGCAACCGCAACCTGAGCTCGTCTTCAGCGATCGATGAAACCGCGATCGGCTGAAACTGCTTCAGCGCCTCTTGAAAGTCTGCCATTCTCTCCCCGCCGCCTTCGGGCGCACGGACACTGGCGTGCCGGCACCTCCCAAGCGTTCTTTTGCCCATGCTTAACCACAGGGGGAAGGCTAAGCAATGGGGCGGGAGGACGCACCGCCACAAAACTGTGCATATTTATCTAGACATAACGAAATCGTGATCGACGCGAGCCTGATTTCAGCAGTCGTTGCCTTGACGCGGAAATCAAAAATCCCCCGGAAATCCAAGGGAGAAACCGGCCCCTTATCCACGCGTCGCGTGCAGCCGGGAAACGGACGCCAATCCACCACGTAAAAAAGAGCCCAGAAAAGGAAAAAGCCTGCCGCGGGAGGAGGTGCGGCAGGCTTCAAACTTGATCGGTGATTGGGAGGAGGAGTACCACCGATCCACATCGAGCGACGCTGGGAGGAGGAGTGCGTCGCTTCGATGATTTGAATATAGCGGGATCTGTGATTTTTAACAGAGCAAGTCTCGCAATGCAGCATTGCATTTCTGCATAGCTCCGGAATGACTGCCCGGTTTTTCGGCACAACCTACCCTACCGCGGGAGGTCAGCTCTCCCGGTAGACCTGGAAACCGGCGAAGGACTGGTTGACTGGCATGAGCTCAAGACTGTTGATGTTGATATGTTTGGGCTGTGAGGCGACCCAATAGATGGTGTTGGCGATATCATCGGCCGTGATCGGATTGACGCCCTTGTAGAGATTGTCCGAAGCTTCCTGATTGCCCCCGGTGCGCACCAGCGTAAATTCCGTTTCGCACATGCCCGGTTCGATTGAGGTTACCCTGACGCCCTTGCCGTGCAGATCCGAGCGCAGACCGAGCGAAAACTGCCGCAGGAAGGCTTTGGTGCCGCCGTATACATTGCCGCCCGTATAGGGATAATGCGCGGCAACAGACGAAAGGTTGACGACGATACCTTTACGGTCGATCAGTGTCGGCAGAAGATGGTGGGTGATGTTCAGCAGACCCGTGATGTTGGTGTTCACCATGGTCTGCCAGTCCTTTAGCGGCACCTGCGGCGCGGGGGCCGTGCCCAGTGCCAGACCGGCATTGTTGACGAGGACATCGATGTCTCGGAAGCCCTCCGGCAAGGCGGCAAGCGCTTTTTCGGCCGCGTCCTCATCGGTGATGTCGAAGGCGGCGCCGTAGAAAGCCGATCCGAGTTCGGCCGCCAGTGCCTCCAGTCGTTCCGCCCGACGGCCCGTGCCGATGACCTTCCAGCCTTCTCTAATGAAGCGTCGGGCCGTAGCCTCTCCGAAGCCCGACGTCGCGCCGGTGATGAGGATGGTTCCGCTCATGATGATGCCTCCACTCTATTCGTTTTTTCAGGGTCAATCGGTGTCAGTAGTTTTTCCGCCGCCGCTGCAAGGCAACGCCGGTAGGCCGCGAGATCCGTATACAAGTCCTCATCGGAAACGTCGCCGACAATAACGTTGCCGCCCCGCCGCAAAATCCCGCCGTGCAGCATGAGATTGTCGACCATGTCGAAATTCTCGATCGACAACCCGTCCGGTCCGCGATACCGGCCCGTTTCATCCACGGTGACAACATTGCCGTAATGCGCCTTGATGCGGCTGAAGTGATTGGCCGCGACATTGGTGTAGGCGAACACCGGCTTGCCCAGCGCGCACATGAAGCCCAGCTCGTAGCTCGTTCCCGTGTCGGCGGCGATGCCGCGAAACGGTGTGAGATTGGCAATCACGGCATCCGCTTCAAGCATCATCCGTTCGTCGACTTCATTGATGTTGCAGCCATGACCGATCCTGGTATCCGCCGGCGGGATCTGCAGATCGCCCGGCGAAAGCGGGATGAAGCCGGCCTCCCGCGCCAGTGCTGCCTTGAGGTCGAGCATTTCGCGCGCATTCGGGAGGAACACTTCCGGTCCGGCGAGATAGATTTTCTTTGTCATCGGGAATTCATGCGATTTGTCAGGAAAAGATTTCCGACCCTAACCCGGGGACTTTCGCAAAGGCAAGTGCCAAGGGCGTGCGGCGTGGCGCGGCGGACCGACCGATAAAACGGTATCGTCCCGCTAGTCTTTCCGTTATAGCCGGAGCAGTAGACAGGAATTTCTGGAGCAGGACATGGCAGCACCCATCCGTTATCACGAAGGCGATATTTCCGCCGAAGATGCCGCGCGCTATACCGGCGCCATCGCCATCGATACGGAAACGCTGGGGCTGGTGCCGCGTCGCGACCGCCTCTGCGTCGTCCAGCTTTCGCCGGGCGACGGCACGGCAGACATCATCCGCATCGCCGCTGGGCAGAAAGAAGCGCCGAACCTCGTGCGCATGCTTGCCGATCCTGCCCACCAGAAGATCTTTCACTATGGCCGTTTCGATATCGCCGTGCTTTTCCATACGTTCGGTGTGACGACCACGCCTGTCTTCTGCACCAAGATCGCTTCACGGCTGACCCGCACCTATACGGACCGGCACGGGCTGAAGGACAACCTCAAGGAAATGCTGGAGGTCGATATTTCCAAGGCGCAGCAATCTTCTGACTGGGCAGCGCAAACGCTTTCCCCGGCGCAGCTCGAATATGCCGCTTCCGACGTTCTTTATCTGCATGCGCTGCGCGACAAGCTGACGGCGCGTCTCATCCGCGACGGCCGCCTTGATCATGCCGATGCCTGTTTCGCGTTTTTACCGACCCGTGCGAAGCTAGACCTGCTCGGCTGGGACGAAACCGACATTTTCGCCCATAGCTGAGCGTTTTCGCCTTCGTTTAAACACTGATTTACCAGACTTGCCTATTCTCGGCCGTAACTTTGGGCGGCCGGGGACTTTCCAGATGATTACTCCGCTACAACAGACGGCGGGCATTGCAGTGAGCGACCTCATGCGCTCGATGGTCGAATCCATCGAGGAACGCCAGCGCGAGGAGCAGGAAAAGGCCAACGGCACCAAGAAGGATAATGCGGTCAGAACGAACCCGCAGCCGGATGAAAGCCAGCGCGTCGCCAATGAGAAGATAAGCGCTTATCTCTTCGGTGCCATGAAGCCGGACCCGGATGCCTTCGCCTCGCTTGTTTCCCGCTTTTCCGCCGCCCTCGGCATCACGCAGGACGTGGATGAATCCAATTTTTCCTTCGCACAAAGGCTTCAGGATGCGCTGACCCTGACCCAGGGTTTCGAAAAAACCGATGCGCGGGGAAAAGCCACCACAATTTCCTTCGCCTCCTTCGATGTTTCGCAGTTGCAGGTCGTCGATGTGCTGAACAACGGCGTCAACGCCAAAACCGATCCCATGGCGGCGCTTGCCGCCCGCATCGCCGAGCGTGCCGGCCTCACCGGAACGGAGGAGGATTTTGGCGCGCAGATGTCGGAGGCCATCATGGCCGCGCGGGCGACCTTGCCCAGGAACGTCAGTGAACTGGAGGAATCGACCGGTCTCGAGGAGCTCGGCATCTCAGCCAGCGCGATGATCGCCGCCATCGCCAATCCTTACGGAGATCAGGCGCGAGCGGTAAAAGATGCGCTCAATGACAAGGCGCAAGGCACTCTCTTCATGACAAGGGAGACCCTGAAGGTCATCCAGCGTCTGGAAGACGTGGCGGATCCCAAGTCCAAGGAAGAATTGCAGGCCGAACGTGGCGAAAAGCGCATTGGCGAAATCAACGATGCGGAAGTGGCAGCCGAACGGGAAGAAGATATCCAGACCCGTGACGCACAGGGCAAGCTTGAGGACGTGCAGGAACTTCAGGACGTCGTGAAGGAGCACATTGACGCCTCCGCCGATGAGAAGACGGATGGCGCAGCCGGCCAGGGCCCCGCCGACATCTCATCGGAAATCGCCCTGATTTCCGTGCTCGCGGCAACGCCGGCGGAAGAGGCCCCACCTGCTGAAGGCGATAACGAGCCTGAGGGAGCGGATGCGGCCACCACGCCGGCCGATGCGGAAAACGAGGCAGAAAAGCTGCTTGATGCACAGGCCGCTGTCGAAGCTGCCGGAACCGACATCTTGCCGATTTCGGTCGATGAAAACGGCCTCTATGCATTGCTGAAGAAAAAGGCGGCATGATTGCCGTCTTGAACTGTCACGTGAGCGAAACATGATGTGAGTTCAGACATGGTCGATATCTCAGGCGTATCAGGCGGCGCCATTCACGATGCCGAACCGAACGCGGCCCAGGCCCTTCTCTCCATGGCGGCTCCGCCCCTCGCGCCGGAGGATGCCGCCATCATTTCACTGGCTGGCGAAGAAGCGACTATCGCGCCCGCAGAAATCCAGCCGGAGCGGAGCTTTCCGAAAGCGAGCTGGCTGGATGCCATGCCGCCGGAGGCGCTGGAAGTCACGGTGAGCGAACCCGATCGTATCTCCTCCGTCAATTCGGACGATAACGGGCTTTATCGCATGTTCATCGGCGTTTCGCCCTGAGCCGGTCCGGCCGGTCGCAATCACTTGGTTAGCCAAATCTTAATATCTGCAGGCGAGGATTCGGCTTGATGATTCTGTGTGCGCTGAAAAGAGCGGGCCTTCGAGCCTATGGTGCACATGGCGCTCCCGCATGAGCGGGCGAGATGACACCTGTATGCCAGCGGCGTGGCGATTTTCAACATTCGAGGCAGATGCGGATCACAGAGCCAATGGGGATTGGCGCTTTCGCAGCCGGCGCCGGCCACCGATTGAAACGGAGCGCAGCATGTTACCGCCTGTATCCAAAGTTTCCGCAGCCGATGCCACCTATGGAGCCTCGCTCGCGCCGGCACAGCGCGCGCAGCCGAAAGGCGTCGTGCAGCCGCAACCAAGCGCTGCCCTTCCCGAACAGAGCGCCAGCCTTTTTTCACGGGCTGCAGTGGCCTCCCTCGCCGGCGAGTTCCAGCTGGCCCGGAGCACCGCAGTCTTGGCGGAAACACTCGGCAAGCTGATGAACCTGCCGCGACGGGACGGCGAAGCCGTCGAAACCTATGTCGGGCGTCTGACGGAAGCCTTACGCGCCCTGCCGCCCGCGCAGCGTCTTGCGCTGGAACAGCAGATTGGCAAAGCACTGCAGGGTCTCAGCCTTTCGATGCTCGCGGAAATCCTGAAACAGCCGACGGGACCGGATGCGGCGCGGCTTGCGCTGCTGATCGAGCTTTCGCGTTACAGGGGGGCCGATCTGGCTGCGAGGGCGGTGGTCTCCTCCTATCAGCAGAATAATTCCGCCAGTCCGGCGCCCGCCCAGCCCGGGCAGCAGCCGACCGCCGCGAACCCCAATGCGGAGTTCCGTTCCAATCCGCCCGCGGCAGCGCAATTGCAGGGCTCCACGACAACCGGCCGTCTGTTGCCGCTGCTCACCGGCCCACTCGCCCTCAGCGGTGCGGCAATGAAGGCAACTCCCGCGGCGCTGACCGCGCAACCGGAAGGAGCCGTCCGGCATTCCGCCGCGCCCGCAAATGCGCCTGACCTGCCAGACCAGCCGGCAAAACCGGAAGGCAGGACGGAAAACACAACGCGTCCGCTTCCGCCGCAGACGGGCAGCATGACAAAAGAAGCGCCGGCAGAGACCCGTCCAGGCAATCCGCCTCGCGCGCAAACCGGCGAAACACGCCCTGCCCTTCCGCCTCGGGAGATGATGAAGACCGAGCAGAAAGACGTCCGCACCGCCTCACCATCAATTTTCGGCCCGCCTGCAACTGATGCAGAGAACGTGGCCAGTCTTGTGCTGGCCGCCACGGCCGGCAAACTGCCGGCGAGAGCAAGCACGACGCAGCAGCCCCCCGCCATGCCGCAGGGCATCGAGCCGCCGCCGCCGGAGGATCAGCCAACCGAAAAGTCGGGGCTGATGACGTCCGCTGCCCACCCAACAGGGGAAGAAGCGGAAACAGTGGCTCACCGGCCTGAAACTCCCTACTCTTCGCGACTCCCGCTGGACCCGGAAGCGAGAATGGCGATGATGGAGCAATCCGCTTCGCAATCGCTGATCGCCGCCGCTTTGGCAAAAGACGGTACGCCGCTGCCGCTCGTCGCTTATCCCCCTGCCGATGATGATTACGAATCAGAAACGCCACCCCGCGGCGGCGGGCCTTTTTCCGACGATGAGGCGGAAAGCGAAAGCGGAGCGGAGTCTGAAAATTCCGGCGATGGCGATGGCCTGGAAGAGCGCATTGCCGCCAATGACGGGATCGACACGCAGGAAAGTCCGACGGCGACGGCCTCCGACGACAGCGCGGAGAATTATTACCTCAAGATGAGCGGCGTTCTCTGAACGCCAAATTGCCTGCCGGCGGATCGCCCAAGAAAAAACCCGCCGGAAAATTCCGGCGGGTTCTTCATTTCAACGATCTAGACGATTATTCGCCGCGGTTCTTCAGAGCCGCGCCGAGGATGTCGCCGAGCGAAGCGCCCGAGTCGGACGAACCGAACTGTGCGACGGCTTCCTTCTCTTCAGCGATTTCCAGAGCCTTGATCGAAAGCATGACCTTGCGGTCCTTCTTCGAGAAGTTGACGACGCGGGCGTCGACAACCTGGCCAACGGAGAAGCGCTCAGGGCGCTGCTCGTCACGGTCACGGGAAAGATCAGCGCGACGGATGAACGAGGTGAGGTCTTCGTGGTTGACGAGCTTCACTTCGATACCGCCATCGTTGACCGCGGTGACTTCAGCGGAAACGACTGCGTTCTTGCGCAGGTCGCCGGAAGAAGCGGCTTCGCCGACAGCGTCCTTGCCGAGCTGCTTGATGCCGAGCGAGATGCGTTCCTTCTCAACGTCAACGTCGAGAACGACAGCCTTAACGACGTCACCCTTGTTGTACTCTTCGATGACCTGCTCGCCCGGACGGTTCCAGTCGAGGTCCGACAGGTGAACCATGCCGTCGACATCGCCTTCGAGGCCAATGAACAGGCCGAATTCGGTCTTGTTCTTGACTTCGCCTTCGACTTCCGTGCCAGCCGGATGGCTGTAAGCGAATGCCTGCCACGGGTTTTCAAGCGTCTGCTTGAGACCGAGCGAGATACGGCGCTTGGACGGATCGACTTCGAGAACGACAACGTCAACTTCCTGGCTCGTGGACAGGATCTTGCCGGGGTGTACGTTCTTCTTGGTCCAGGACATTTCGGAAATGTGGATCAGGCCTTCGATGCCCGGCTCCAGTTCAACGAATGCACCGTAGTCGGTGATGTTCGTGACCGTACCGGAGATCTTCTTGCCAACCGGGTACTTGGCGGAGATGCCATCCCACGGATCCGACTCGAGCTGCTTCATGCCGAGCGAGATACGGTGGGTTTCCTGGTTGATGCGGATGATCTGAACCTTGACCTGCTGGCCAATGTTGAGGATTTCCGAAGGATGGTTGACGCGGCGCCATGCCATGTCGGTGACGTGCAGCAGACCGTCGATGCCGCCGAGGTCAACGAACGCACCGTAATCGGTGATGTTCTTGACGACGCCGTCAACAACCTGGCCTTCTTCGAGGTTCTGAACGATTTCAGAACGCTGCTCGGCACGCGACTCTTCGAGAACCGTACGACGCGAAACAACGATGTTGCCGCGACGCTTGTCCATCTTGAGGATTTCGAAGGGCTGCGGGTTGTGCATCAGCGGGGTAACGTCGCGGATCGGACGAATGTCGACCTGCGAACGCGGCAGGAACGCAACAGCGCCATCCAGATCGACGGTGAAACCACCCTTGACCTGGTTGAAGATGACGCCTTCGACGCGCTCACCAGCTTCGAACTTGGCTTCGAGCTTGACCCAGCTTTCTTCGCGGCGAGCCTTCTCGCGCGACAGAACGGCTTCGCCGAGAGCGTTTTCAATGCGCTCGACGTAAACTTCGACTTCGTCGCCGACCTTCAGCGTGCCGTCCTTGGACTTCGCGCCGAATTCCTTCAACGGTACGCGGCCTTCAACCTTGAGGCCGACGTCGACGATGGCAACGTCCTTCTCGATTGCCGTTACGATACCCTTGGCAACATAGCCTTCGGCAAGATCGTTGGAGGCAAAGGATTCTTCGAGAAGCGCTGCGAAATCTTCGCGCGTGGGGGTAGATACTGACATGAAATCTCCTGATTGCATCCGCGCAATGGCGAATACAAAAGCGCCGGTGGGCTAGTGTTGTTGATACCCGACCCCATGCCCGCCTTTTCAAAAGGCTTTCCGGCGCAAGGACATGTCTTCGGGCAATTCCTGACTAAACGCAGACGGCAGGAAGCCGTTCCGCGAAAAACCTATCTCTTCAGAGCGGCGTCGATGATCGTGCGCGCGGCCTGAAACGCCGCCTCTATACTCATTTCCGACGTATCTAGCAAGTGTGCGTCTTCCGCCGGCTTCAGCGGACTGTCGGCGCGGCCCATGTCGCGCTCGTCGCGTTTTTTCACCTCGGCGAAAATGGCATCATAATCCGCGGTGCCGCCATTGGCCAGAATCTCATCGTAGCGCCGGCGCGCCCGCACGTCGGCAGAGGCGGTGACATATAGCTTCACTGGCGCATCCGGGCATACTACCGTGCCGATATCGCGGCCATCGAGAACCGTACCCGGCTCCCTCAAGGCAAAACGCTGCTGCGCCATCACGAGCGCCCGCCTCACCGGCGTCATCACCGCAATCCTCGACGCGGCTTCGCCAATATCGTGCCGGGACAGGACGGAGCGGTCGAGCCCCGCAAGATCGACCTCCAGGGCGACCTTCTCCGCCACGGCCTCGTCATCCAGCGGCAGGCCCGCGTCCAGAAGCGCCTTCGCTGTCGCCCTGTAGGTCAGCCCGGTATCGAGATGATGAAAACCGTAGGCTTCCGCGATCTTTCGCGACAGGGTTCCCTTGCCCGCCGCAGCCGGCCCGTCTATGGCGATCGTGAAGGTCATTAAGCTTTCCGCCTGTGCATCTGTTATTCATATAATAGAGTGCGACACGCCTTACGATTTATATCAGCATTCCCGCACAGGGGTTGCGCCAAGGCAGGAGGCACCCGAAGTTTGTCTTTGACACGAAAGAGCGCAACGATTAAGGGGACCGGCTATAAATTTTACCGTCTATGCCGGTTTTACGGCGTACACACCGAAACTCATTCGACAATTTGAGGCTTAGACAGTGGCAAAAGCGGAACTTGGTACCAAGCGCACAGACCCCGATACCGGCAAGAAGTTCTACGATCTGAACCGCGATCCGGTCGTTTCTCCTTACACCGGCAAGTCCTGGCCGCTCTCCTTCTTCGAGGAAAGCACAGCTCAGGCAAAGCTCGAGCAGGCTGAAGAAGAGGATGTAGCGGAAGTCGATACCGAAAACACGGAAGTCGAACTCGTGTCGCTGGAAGATGCCGACGGCGACAACAGCGGCGACGATATCCCTGATCTCGGCGACGACGATGACGTTGAAATCGACGACGACGACGACACCTTCCTGGAAACCGACGACGAAGATGACGACGACGACATGTCCGGCATCATCGGCGTATCGGGCGACGACGAAGAAGCTTGATTTTATTCGACAATTCGGCCCGACGACAAAAAAATGACGCCGGGCCGTTTTTTATGCTTGCACTCGTCGGAAAGCCGCAGTAGTAAGCCGCCACCGAACGGAACAACAACCGCTTCGGTTCCCGGAACCGGAAGAAATGCCGGAACCCTTATGGGGCTATAGCTCAGCTGGGAGAGCGCTTGCATGGCATGCAAGAGGTCAGCGGTTCGATCCCGCTTAGCTCCACCAAATTTCCCAAGATAAAATTCATCACGTCAGTAAAATCTGGATCGTGCGACCTTCAGTCCCACCTCACGCGGCCATCTATCGCAATAACGCCCGCACATCCTGTCCGTTGATACGGCATTCCAGAGAACGGAGCGCACCGCTCTCCTCCACCACGCGACATTCAATATATCTGCCGCGCAAACGGTTCTCCAGCGCTTTGAAGGCATTGAGGCCGCAGGCATAACGGCGGCCGTCCGGGGTGGTGCAGACACGGTTTCTCTCCACCTCCTCCACGCCTGCGAGGCGGAACTCCTCGTTTTTGAAGGTGAAGCGGCTGCTGGAGATAACGCGAAGGCGCTGGTCGGCATGCATCTTCAGCGGGAAGGGATCCGGCGGGGTCGGAACGCGCTCGTATTCCTGCCGGATGGGGTCAACCCGTACGGGCGAGGTGGTCCACAGCTGTTCGGTGTTCGGCGCAAGTCCTGCCGAGGCGGAGGCAGTCTCGCCATTGACGAGCGAGGCAATACGCATGCCGGCTATGGCGACGCCTATGACCAGGACGATCTGAAACAGCAAAATTGCGACCTGCCGGACCATGTCACCGCAACATCAAAAACAATGAACAAAATAAAATCGGCCTGACGTCCCCTTGCGAGAGGCCACGGCCGCCCATCACATCAATAGAAGCTTGCCTGCGCTGATATCCCTGACCGTGCCCATGGCCATGATCGGAAGCCGATCGCTGTCGAGGATCACGCGTCCTGTTGTCCGCAGCCAGCGAAAACCACCAGAGGTGAGCTGGATACGATATTCCTGATCGTAAAACACGCCGTTCGTCAGCGAATTATAGACCGCTTCAGCCACACGCGCCCGGGAGCCGCTTTCGATTTGCGCAATGAAATCCTCTACCGGGATACCGCGGGCGGCCTTTTCCGGGCGAACCTCCCGCAGGCGCGCGGCCACGGCATCCAGATAAACCAGATTTTGCCCAATGTTCCAGGTGTAGTAACCCACAAGTGTCTCTTCGAGAGATATGTTCTTCAACATCGGCCTTCAACAGTCTGAGATGCTTGTGGCGGGTCTCTACCATAATGGACGATAAACGGCTAACCACAAGAATTCATTCTTTTGTCTGATATAGTATCTTTTTTGGCCGGTCGCTTATCGACAGGCCATTTCGGCAGCCATGTTGGCGAAGCGATCTTCCTGTGCCAAAGAAGGTTGACCTTGCCGCCACAGATCACAGGAGCCGCCGTGACCATCGGGCTTGCCCATGCCGAACTCATTGCCGTCGTCACCGCCATTACCGGAGATGAACCGCGCGTGATGACCGTTCGGGCGGGGGCGGCGCTTCCTTCGGGACCCTTCGAATTCGGTCACAGGACGCTTCAAAGCGGCTTGCGGGAATGGATTCACGAGCAGACGCATCATCCCGTCGGTTATCTCGAGCAGCTCTACACCTTCGCCGATCGCGACCGAAACAACGATATTCCGGGCGGCAGAACCATCTCCATCGGCTATCTGGGACTTGTCCGCGAACAGGAGGCGATGGACGGCAAACGTCCTTTCTGGCACGGGTGGTACGATTACTTCCCGTGGGAAGACCATCGCCAAGGACACCCCGCGGTTCTCGCCAGCATCATCGAGAAGCTGCGGGCATGGGCGGATTCCGACCCAACCTGTAAAAGCCAGCGCCACTTGCGGGCCGATTTTACCTTCGGCCTCGACGGCGGCGGCTGGAACGAGGAACTCACCCTTCAGCGCTATGAGCTGCTGTATGAGGCGGGGCTGGTTGAGGAAGCGCAGGCCGAACCCCGGATCAATTTCGGAAGGCCGATGTTCGCCGATCACCGCCGCATCCTCGCCACCGGAATTGCCCGGTTGAGGGCCAAAATCAAATACCGGCCGGTGGTATTCGAACTGATGGCCGATACCTTCACGCTGCTGCAATTGCAGCGCGCCGTCGAGGCGTTGGCCGGGCTGACGCTGCACAAGCAGAATTTTCGACGGCTGATCGAACAGCAGCAACTGGTGGAAGAAACCGGCGACATGGCTACGGAAACCGGCGGACGACCGGCAAAGCTTTTCCGCTTCCGCCAGACCGTCCTCGATGAACGCGCCCTTTCCGGAACGAAACTGCCGCTCTCCCGCAATTGACATATACTCACAATGAGAATATCTCTTCGTTCTAGATATACTCAAAACGAGCATAAATGGGAGAGCATCGTGATCGAGCAGATTTCCGCCGCAAGCCTTTACGACCGCGTCGCCCGCGTCATCCCCAAGGCCGAATGGATGGGTTTCCAGGACGATGTGGAGGCGATCCTTGAGTTGAAGCGCAAGCGTAATGCCGTCATCCTCGCCCATAATTACCAGACACCTGAAATATTCCATGGTGTCGCCGATATCGTCGGCGACAGCCTTGCCCTTGCCCGCAAGGCGATGGAGGTGGAGGCGGATGTCATCGTTCTCGCCGGCGTGCATTTCATGGCCGAGACGGCGAAGCTGCTCAATCCGAGAAAGACCGTGCTCATTCCGGATATGGCTGCCGGCTGTTCGCTTGCCGATTCCATCACGCCGGAGGATATCGCCCTCCTGAGAAAGGCCTATCCCGGCGTGCCTGTTGTGACCTATGTGAACACGTCCGCCGAAGTGAAGGCGGCGTCCGATATCTGCTGCACGTCGGGTAATGCCCGCCAGGTGGTGGAATCGCTCGGCGTGCCGCGCGTCTTGATGCTGCCGGATGAATATCTGGCGAAGAACGTGGCCATGGAAACCAATGTCGAACTGATCGCCTGGCGCGGCCATTGCGAAGTGCACGAGCTTTTCACCGCCGATGACATCAGGGAGCTGCGGGAAAGCCATCCCGGCGTGATCGTACTGGCGCATCCCGAATGTCCGCCTGAGGTTGTCGAGGCCGCGGATTTTTCCGGCTCTACCGCCGTCATGTCCGACTATGTCGGTCGTGAGCGCCCCGCCCGCGTGGTGCTTCTGACGGAGTGCTCGATGAGCGACAATGTCGCCGTGCATCACCCGGACGTCGAATTTATCCGCCCGTGCAATCTCTGCCCGCACATGAAACGCATCACGCTCGGAAATATCCGCACAGCCCTTGAGGAAAACCGCCACGAAGTGACTGTCGATCAGGCCATCGCCGCCGCCGCCCGTCGCGCGGTGGAAAGGATGCTGGAAGTATGAGCGAGCGCTTGCCGCAGCAGGACTGGACGGCCATCGTCGGCAGCGGCATTGCCGGCCTGATGGCGGCGCTGACACTTGCGCCGCAGCCCGTGCTCCTTCTGACACGTGGTGCGCTTGGCGGCGAAACGTCGAGCGCCTGGGCGCAGGGCGGCATTGCCGCAAGCCTCGGTCCCGATGACAGCGTCGCGCTGCATCTTGCCGATACGCTCGCCGCAGGAGACGGTCTCTGCGATGCGGAAATGGCCGCCGATATCGTTTCCGCCGCCCCTGCTGTCATCGAGGCGCTGGAGCAGGCCGGGGTGCGCTTCGACCGGGATGCCGATGGCAGGCCCATCTTCGGGCTGGAGGCCGCCCACAGCCGAAGGCGCATCCTGCACGCCGAGGGCGACGGTTCGGGCGCGGCCATCGTCAGGGCTCTCGCCGCCGCCGTTCTGCGCACACCGTCGATCACGGTTCTTGAAGGCACAGAAGTGCGCCGGCTGCTGACACAGGACGGCGCGATTGCGGGCCTCGCCTGCGCCGGACCGAAAGGCGGCTTCGTTCTGCCGGCAACGCGGGTGGTTCTCGCCACCGGCGGCCTCGGCGGCCTCTACGAGGCCACGACCAATCCTTCCGGCAATTTCGGACAGGGCATCATGCTGGCCGCCCGCGCTGGCGCAATTCTTGCCGACATGGAATTCGTACAGTTCCATCCGACGGCGCTTTCTTCAGCGCGGCGGCCGCTGGCGCTGGTCAGCGAGGCGGTGCGGGGCGAAGGCGCACTTCTCCTCAACGAAAGCGGTGAAAGGTTCATGGCCCCTGTTCCCGGCGCGGAACTCGCCTCCCGCGACGTCGTCGCACGCGCGATAGATCGTGAAATCCTGCGCGGCGGCAGGGTGTTTCTTGACGCCCGCAAGGCCCTTGGCTCCGGCTTTTCCGCCCGGTTTCCTGCAATCGACCTGCTCTGCCGGGAGGCTGGAATAGATCCGGCCCGTGAACTGGTCCCCGTCCGCCCTGCCGTGCACTATCATATGGGCGGCATTGCCACGGACGGCAGAGGCCGAAGTTCGGTGCCGGGCCTGTGGGTCGCCGGCGAGGCCGCCTGCACGGGGCTTCACGGCGCCAACCGGCTGGCCAGCAATTCCCTGCTGGAAGCTGCCGCAATGGGTATGCGTGCGGCGCAGGATATCGCCACCCAGCCCTCGTTCGCACCTCCGAGTACCACCGCTTCTGCAGCCCGCACGGTGAACCATCCTGCCGCCGATCCCGCCACCGTCCGCGCCATTATATCCCGACATCTCGGTATCGTCAGACATGCGGCGGGCCTAACCGAGGCGATCCGGGATTTACTGCCGCTCGTGGAGGGAAAGGGCCCGGCATCCGATCCCGCCCTCGTGGGTCTGGCGATCGCTGTTTTTGCCGCCTTGCGGACGGAATCGCGCGGAGCGCATTTCCGCGATGATTTTCCTGGGAAGGATGCGACGGCGACGAGGCGTCGCCTGAGCATGGCAGAGGTGATTGACCTTGCCCATGCCCTTTCCTCGACCAGCCCCTCCTCTTCCAGCTTCGCACGGACCGCCTGACATGACCCTTGCCCCCCTGCCCCGCCTCATCATCGAACCGCTGGTCCGTAACGCCCTTCTGGAAGACCTGGGCCTTGCTGGCGACGTCACTTCTACCGCCGTCATTCCCGCCGATCACCGGTCGGTCGTCGTCATGGCGGCACGCGAAGAGGGTGTCGTCGCCGGGCTTGATGCTGCGGAACTGGCCTTCCAGCTCGTGGACCCGGCCATCACGATAGAGCGGAACGTGCAGGATGGAGCTTCCGTCGCACCGGGCGACACCGTCGCAACGATCAGGGGGCCTTCACGCGGGCTTTTGACGGCAGAGCGTACGGCTTTGAATTTCCTCGGCCACCTGTCGGGTATCGCCTCCGTCACGGCTAAGATCGTCGCGGCCATCGCCGGGACCAATGCTTCGGTCGCCTGCACCCGCAAGACCACACCAGGCCTCCGGGCACTGGAAAAATACGCCGTGCGCGCCGGCGGCGGCATGAACCACCGTTTTGCACTCTATGACGCTGTTCTCATCAAGGACAACCACATCGCCGTGGCGGGCAGCGTGCGTGACGCGATCCGCCGTGCAAAAAAGGGTGTCGGCCATCTCGTCAAGATAGAAGTCGAGGTGGACACGCTTTCACAGTTGCGCGAGGCGATGGATGAAGGTGTCGATGCGGTTCTTCTCGACAATATGACGCCTGAACAGCTGCGCGAAGCGGTGAAAATCGTCGCCGGTCGTGCCATTACCGAAGCGTCCGGGCGCATCACTCCACAGACGGCTGCGGCCATCGCCGCCACGGGCGTCGACCTCATCTCCATCGGCTGGCTGACCCACAGCGCGCCGGTTCTGGATATCGGACTGGATTTCGAGAGCAAAAATTGAAGCCTGCACGCGGCACGGAACAAATTTTCCGCGCCATCGTTATTATTCCGCCTGGGGTCGATTCAAGGCGGGGGGACGTGCGCACAAAGCGGGTCCATATGCCTTTTGACCTCTCTTAGAAAGGAAAGGCCTGTTATGGAAGACGCACAAGTTGGCTGGATTGCAGCAATCATCATTGGCGGCGTAGCTGGTTGGCTCGCCGAACAGTTCATGAAAAGCAATATGGGTGTTTTCATGAACATTATCCTTGGCATCGTCGGTGCCATCGTCGCCAATTTCCTTCTGGGACTGGTGGGCGTTTCGCTCGGCGGCTGGATTGGCTATCTCATTGCCGGTTTCATCGGCGCCTGCATTCTTATTGCCGTCGGGCGTGCATTTCGCCGCTAAGGGGAGGACAGAATGAGCTTTTTCGACAAGATCAAGAACGCGATTTTCGGCAAGGCGGAAGCCGCCCCACAGACTTCGGCTCCGGCCGGCACGCCGACGGGCACTGCCAGCACAACTGCAGCAGCCCCTGCCGCACCGGCTTCACCTGCACCGACAACGGCGGCACCGGCTTCTACCGGCAACGTCGATGTAGCGTCCATCCTGGATGCGGCGGTCAAGAAAAACGGCCAGAAGCTGGACTGGAAGCACTCCATCGTCGACCTTCTCAAGGCCCTCGACCTCGACAGCAGCCTGACCGCCCGAAAGGAACTCGCCAGCGAACTCGGTTACACCGGCGATACCTCGGATTCGGCGACCATGAACATCTGGCTGCACAAGGCCGTCATCAAGAAACTTTCCGAAAACGGCGGCAAGGTTCCGGCCGAACTTCTGGACTGAACCGATAAACGGAGGCCGCCATGGACGACTATTCCAGCTTGAGGGAGCAGATCGGTCGCGATCTCGACACCCTGCAGGGAACGGAGAACCCGAAATCGATCTTCGAAATCGCCGACGATTACCTTTTGGGAGATCCGGGTCTGAAGCGAACCATCGTCGAAGACATTATCAAGGAAGAAGCGGACAAGCGCGGTATTGCTATCCACTGAAGCAGCGCCTAGCAGGCACCGGCCTTAAAAAAGGGGCGTCATCCGGTTTGGATGCCGCCCCTTTCGTGTCGCGCACATCAAGCCGCTATCTATCCAGCTTGGCTTCGGCCTTTTTCGCGTTTTCTTCCATCAACTCATACCACATCGCATTCATGACGGCGAAGATGGCGGCGAGAGGCAGGCCGAGCAGCCAGGCGAAGTACCACATGTTCGATCTCCTTCTTTCTTGATCAATAAGCATGACCGCTCTCATCGCGGATCGCCTTTTCATCCACCTTGCCCCACAGCACCCGATAGACCCACGAGGTGTAAGCGACGATGATCGGGATGAAGATGAGGGCGACGACCAGCATGATGAACAGCGTCATATGGCTGGAAGACGCGTCCCACACCGTCAGGCTCGATTTCGGATCGACCGAAGACGGAAGGATGAAAGGAAACATCGTGAGGCCCACCGTCGAGATGATGCCGAAGATTGCGAGCGAACTGGCAAGCAGCGCCATCACCTCCCGGCGCAGCGTCAACAACAGCAATGCGACGAGCGGAAAAACAAGGCCGAGGGCCGGCGCCAGCATCATCCATGGATGCGCTGCATAATTGGAGAACCAGACCCCGGTTGCAATCTCCACCGTCTTTGACAAGGGATTGGACGGTCCATCGGTCACGACTTCCGAGGTGAAGCGATAACCATCGATACCAAGCCACAGAAGAACGCCGCCAAGCGCGAAGAGAACGGTGGTGGCAAGTGCGGCGACGGAGCCGAAACTGCGGGCGCGGGCCGCCACCGGACCATCCGTTTTCAGTACCAGCCATGCGGCGCCATGCATGACCAGCATGGCGACGGATACAAGCCCGCAGAGAATGGCGTAGGGGTTCAGAAGTTCAAACAGCGTCGTCCCGTCATAGAAAATCCTGAGATCGTCATTGAGGTGGAAGGGAACACCCTGCAGTACGTTGCCGATCGCCACGCCGAAGATAAGCGAAGGAACGAAGCCGCCGATGAAGAGCGCCCAGTCCCAGCCGGTGCGCCATGCGGTGCTCTCGCGCTTGGACCGATATTTGAAACCGACCGGCCGCAGGATCAGTGCAAACAGGGTGGCGAACATGGCCAGATAGAACCCCGAGAATGACACCGCATATAGCGGCGGCCAGGCCGCGAAGATCGCTCCGCCACCAAGGATGAGCCAGACCTGATTACCCTCCCAGACCGGGCCGATGGAATTGATGACGACACGCCGCTCCACATCCGTTTTCGCCACGAAGGGCAACAGCGCGCCGGTGCCGAGATCGAAACCGCCGGTCACGGCAAAACCGATCAGCACCACGCCAAGCAGCAGCCACCAGATGATGCGGAGGATTTCGTAGTCGATGAGTTGGTGCAATATCATGATCGTTTACTCCGCAGCGACGAGTTTTTCAGGAACGAGCGGCGCTTCCGGCTGATGGTCCGGATCGGGGCCCTTGCGGATCGCTTTCAACATCAGGCCCATCTCGACGATGAACAGCACCGTGTAGATGGCGATGAAGCACAGGAGCGTGATGAGGACAGTGGACGCGCTGAGACTGGAGACGGCGGCTGCGGTCGGCAACACGCCCTCGATGATCCATGGCTGGCGGCCGAACTCGGCCACGACCCAGCCCATTTCCGCCGCGATCCATGGCAGCGGAATGGCGAATACCGCCACCTTCAGCAGCAACGGGTAATGATCCAGCCGGCGGCGGGCCGAAAGATAGAAGAAGGTCGCGGTCAGAAGGATGAAGAACATGCCGAGACCAACCATGATGCGGAACGACCAGAAGAGCGTCGGCACATGCGGGATGGTATCCGCCGCCGCCTTGGCGATCTGCTCTTCGCTCGCCTGACGAGGATCGTCCACGTAGCGTTTCAGCAGCAGGGCGTAACCGAGCTCATGGCCGAGTTCCGCGAAGGTGCCGCGCACCTCTTCCGGCAATTCGGCGCCCTTGCCGGTGGCGCGAATCTGCATCAGGGCATCATAGGCCTTGATGCCGTCGCGGATGCGGGTTTTGGCCTGCTCCACGAGATCGTTGATACCGGGAATTTCCGTATCGAGCGAGCGTGTGCCGATGAGGCCCATGACCCACGGGATCTTCACGGCAAAATGTGTCTCGCGCGATTCCTGATCCGGAAAGCCGATGGCGGTGAACGGGGCCGGCGCAGGCTCCGTCTCCCACATGGCTTCGATAGAGGCGAGCTTCATCTTCTGGTGTTCGGTCGAAAGATAACCACTTTCATCACCCAGCACGACGACGGACAGCGCGGACGCCAGGCCGAATGAGGCAGCAACCGTCATCGAGCGTTTGGCAAGATCGACATGGCGGCCTTTCAGCACATACCAGGCGGAAACGCCGAGCACGAAGATGGATGCCGTGACATAACCGGCGGAAACCGTGTGAACGAACTTCGCCTGCGCCACCGGGTTGAACAGGACTTCAAAGAAGTCAGTTACTTCCATGCGCATGGTCTGGGGATTGAAGGCGGAGCCCGTGGGGTTCTGCATCCAGCCATTGGCGATCAATATCCAAAGCGCTGAGAAATTGGAGCCGAGCGCCACACACCATGTCGCGACGAGATGGCCGAGCTTCGACAGTTTATCCCAGCCGAAAAAGAACAGACCGACGAAGGTGGCTTCCAGGAAGAAGGCCATCATGCCCTCGATCGCCAACGGCGCACCGAAGATATCGCCGACATAATGGCTGTAATAACTCCAGTTCATACCGAACTGGAATTCCATGACGATGCCCGTGGAGACGCCCAGCACGAAATTGATACCGAACAGGGTGCCCCAGAATTTCGTCATCTGCCGCCAGATTGTGCGGCCGGTCATGACATAGACCGTTTCCATGATGGCGATCACCACCGACAGTCCGATCGTCAGGGGAACGAACAGAAAGTGATAGAGAGCCGTCACCGCAAATTGCAGGCGCGACAGCGCCACTATGTCGAGTTCCATGGTCTTATCCACCTTTTCCGGAAGGCCGGCCTTCCATTTGTAAGACGACGCCGGCTCTCAAAAAAATCTCAGTCCGGGCGCAATGTGTTCAGCACTACGCCGTATTCCGGAGTGCCGCTTTGACATTCATCAAATTGACGCCCCTCTTTCAGCACGACGATGCGGTCTGCGAATTCCGCCTCGCGGCGATTATGGGTGATGACCACGACGGTCCTGCCCTCCGCCGAGGCAAACAGGCGGGCAAGCACGTCGCGGGCGGTCTCGCCGTCCAGCCCTTCCGTCACCTCGTCGAGAAGCCAGAGGGGCTTGTCGGTGAGCAGGAAGCGGGCCAGCGCAAGCCGGCGCGACTGGCCGCCGGAAAGCCCCTGTCCCGCTTCGCCAAGCCTCGCCTCAAGCTGTCCCGGCATGGCCTTGACGTATTCGGCAAGGCCGGCCGCCGTGAGGACATCCCACAACTGGCTCTCGGTCGCGGCAGGATTTGCCAGCCTTAGATTGTCGGCGATGCTGTCGCGGAAGAGCTGGCTTCTCTGTGTCATAGGGCTGGACGGCAGCGCGCTGACCGAGCCTGCCGACGGCTGCAATTCGCCCGCCAGCAGCTGGATGAGGCTTGTCTTGCCCGCGCCGCTTGGACCGACGATCGCAAGCCTTTCTCCGGCGCAGATCTCAAGCTCGATACCCGTCAGCACTACGTTGCCTTCACGTTCGAGGCGCACGCCCTGAAGCTTGGCCGCAATGCCGCCAGCCGGCAGGGGCGGACAGTGCAACGCAGCTGCAGGCGCGAGCCGTGGTGCAATCCGGCGTGCGGAAAAAAGCGTTCGTCCCAGTTCCATCGCACCACGGCGCAGCGCCGTGAACGGCTCCAGCGCCGCCAGACAGACCAGCAGGCCAAGCGCCGCGGCGGGCGCACCGAGCTTTTCCTGCTCCGCCAGCCAGGCCACGCCGAGAAGCGTCGCGCTCAAAAGTACCGCCGTTGCAACACCGAAGGAAAACCCGGCATTCGTCTCAATGCGGTTCAAAGCTTCATCACAATCGAGCAGATAATCATCGGCCCGTTTCACCGCCTCGACCTGTGAGGCAAGCCGGCCGGCCACGAGCAGTTCCGCCTGCCCGCCGACAAGATCCGCCGCGCGAGCGCGTAGCGCCTCCAGACCGACCGCCCTGCGGCGCGAGAATTTCTCCGCCCGCACAGCTGCGCGCACCGCAATACCGAGGCCGGAAGCGACAAGAAACAATGCAGCCAGAAGACCGGCAAGCGGATCAATGAAAGCAAGCCCGATGCCGGTTGCGATCGCCGCAAGGGCCGCGACGGCCGCGGGAAGCAGCACACGCAGGTAGAGTGAATCCAGCGCATCGATATCCGCTGTCAGCCGGTTCAAAAGGCGCGCCGGCCTAGCCTGGAGATTTTTCGCCGCCTGCGGCGCGGCAAAACCGCGAAACAGCTTTTCCCGAAGTGCCGCGAGGATGGAAAGCGTGGCCTCGTGGGTCGTCATGCGCTCACCATACCGCGCGGCGGTGCGGGCCAGCGCAAGAAGGCGAATGGCGGCTGAAGGTGCAAA
Organism: Agrobacterium sp. InxBP2; assembly: GCF_026191755.1. Taxonomy (NCBI): domain Bacteria; kingdom Pseudomonadati; phylum Pseudomonadota; class Alphaproteobacteria; order Hyphomicrobiales; family Rhizobiaceae; genus Agrobacterium; species Agrobacterium sp. InxBP2. The sequence continues at coordinate 274,254 of NZ_JAINDY010000026.1, read as the reverse complement.
AACGTCGAAAGCATAAGCTGTCGCCGGAAGCAGGCCGGCAATGGCGGTGGCCGTGATAAACCAGCCGGATATGCCAAGCAGACCGATGCCTGCCAGCACTGTGGTCGCCGCCAGAACCGCACCGGCCAGCAACATGCCGCTCCGTGCCGACCAGAAGAGGGCGATAACGGGTTTCAATATGGCGAAGCGCGACATCATGAGGGATCTCCCGATCTCACCGCCGCCATATCCACGACCCTGTCCATGCGCGCGGCCAGCACCGGATCGTGGGTCGCGACGATCAACGTCCTTCCCTTTGCCAGTTGCAGCAGGTTTTCCGTAACGAGTTCGGCCGTCTCGCGGTCGAGATGCGCTGTCGGCTCATCGGCCAGAATGAGCCGTGCGGCGGGGTCGGCGAAGGCACGGGCAATGGCGAGCCGCACCGCTTCACCGCCGGAAATGCCATGGCCGCCATCTCCCACCGGCAGATGCCCGCGGGAAGACGACAATTGATCGAGGCCGGTGCTTTCGAGCGCCATTTTAACCCTGCTCCGCGTGATGCCGGCCCGGCCGAAGCGAATGTTCGCCTCCAGCGAGCCGGCTGTGAAAAACGGCTTCTGGCCAATCCACCCGATGGATTTGCGCAGTATGTCCGCCGTCTCATCGTCGAGTACGGTGCCGCCGATTTTTATCGTGCCGCCCTGGGCCTTGGCGAGCCCGGCAATAACGGAGAGCACCGTGGATTTGCCGCAACCGGAGGGTCCGAGAAGTGCCACTGTTTCACCCGCCCGGACATTGAAATCGAAATTTCGAAGCACGGGCGATGCACCGGGATAGGCGAAGGTCAGGTCATGCATATCCACGGTTGCCGGCGTCGCAACTGTCACGTCCGGCGCGTCCTTGCCCGTGCCTGCAATAGCCGCCCCACCCTTCGCCAGATTGTTGAGCGCGCCGAGCGCAGCCTCGCCGGCCGCCCGGTCGTGCCAGACGGCGGACAGTTCCCGCAGAGGCTCGAAAAATGCCGGCGCGAGAAGCAAGATGAAAAGACCTTCGGCAAGCGTCAGTTTCTGACCCCACGCGCCGAAATCGAGAAAGCCGAGCAGATGGAAACCGATGTAAACGGCCGTCATGGCGACGCCGAGCGCCGCGAAAAGCTCAAGCACTGCCGATGAGAGAAAGGCGATCCTGAGCACCGCCATCGTTCTCTTCTTGAGATTCTGCGCATCGGCGCTCAGGCGTGTGGCCGTTAGATCGACCGCTTCCAGCGCCCGAATCGTTTCCAGCCCGCGCAGCCGGTCGAGCAGGAAGGCGTTCATATTGCCGGCCTCAACAAGCTGCTTTTCACTGGCGGCCTTGGCCTGCCAGCCAATCAAAGCCATGAACAGCGGAATGGTCGGCATGGCAAGCAAAAGCACCAGCGCCGCGATCCAGCTGAACGGAAGGATGACGAGGGCATATGCCACGGGAACGATCGTTGCCTTCATCCTTGCCGGCTGAAAACGGGAAAGATAGGGCACCAGTGCTTCCGACGTTTCGGCGACGACAGCTGCCACCTCACCGGAAGCCGTTCGCGAGAGGTCGAGCGGGGAGACCCTGGCCAAGGCGTGGAGCGCTTCCAGCCGCCGCTGCGAAAGAGCCGCCCGCGCCATACGGAACGACATGCGCGCTGCGGTTTTTTCCAGAAGGGCCTTGAGGATACCGAGAAGAAAAATGGCGGCAGCCGGCGGCATGAGCGCCATCATTGGCGCACCATCAGCAATTTTTCCGACGGAAAAGGCAAGCAGACCCGCCTGTGGCAACCAGAACAGCGAAACGAGAGCATGCAGCAGGGAAGCCGACCTTGCCGCCCCCGGTGCGTGCATTTTTTGCGGGGTGGGCGCTTTATCGGCGAGGGGCTTGCCGCCAGGAATGGAAAAGACCCGCCGCGCACCGAGCGACAGTGCAACCGGCGCGGAACAGCCGTCATCGCGGCTGACGGCCAAGGGAGGGGTCTGGGCTGACATGGTCATGATCGCCTTAGCCGTCCTTTTTCGCGACGCGGGGCCGACCAAGGGAAACGATCTTGTCCTTGGCCTCCAGAAGCTTGGTGACTTTGGAGCCGAGCGCCAGAAGAGAAGCCAGCCGTTCCGTCTCCAGCCTTTTCACATCGTCATACCAACCCGTCAGCTGCTCGATCAGCGTCTTCATCTCATCGATACGCCTCTGCGCATGACGCTCATCTTCGTTTTCCGGCGTTTCCATCAGGATTTCCCGAAGCACGCTGAGGGTCGGATCGATTTCGCGTTTCTTGCGCTCCTCAGCAAGCGTTCGCAGGATGTGCCAGACATCCTCAGGCGTCGTAAAAAAATCACGCCTGTCTCCGGGGAAGTGCTTGAGGATTGCCAGATTCCAGGCTTGCAGTTCCTTGAGGCTCATCGACACGTTGGACCGCGAAATGCCGAGCGCCTCCACAATATCGTCCGCGCAGAGCGGCTGTGGCGATATGTAAAGCAGAGCATAGACTTGGCCGACAGTGCGGTTGATGCCCCAGCGGCTGCCCATCTCACCGAAATGCAGCACGAAGGACTGAACGAGCGGGGAGAGATTGGAAGACATTTCTCTTCTTTCTGAATTTTCAGTAATTTCTGAAATTTCGATAACGCAAAAAACGACTGGCGGCAAATCACCTTTTTGACCTGCGTCAAAATGTGCAAATGGGCAGAGACGACGCTGGTATAGACGGTCCTGGGTGCAGTCCGGGCAAAATATGCGGCAGTCGCGTTGGGGGGTATGACAGGCTGGAGCATTTGCTGGCGTCCGTCACTTTCCCTCCGTCATTCCGGCCTTGAGCCGGAATCCAGCCAGCCCAAGTCCTCGGGCCGCAAGGCCTCTCTCGTCGCGCAGACGCGTGTCGGCTGGATTCCGGCTCAAGGCCGGAACGAAGTCCCCGAAGCAGTCGATGATATCGATAACATCTTTACGAGTCGCCACGGCCAAGAACCCGCCGAAAAAATGGGCGGCAAGATGACCCGCCGCCAATCGAAACGTCGGCGTATTCGCGCGTAGAAACCTTGCTTACGAAAAAGCGATCTGAACCTTCATGGCGCGGCTGCGGTCGGAAGCGAATTCGAAGGCCGAGATGGCATCGGCGAGATCAACGGTCTGGGTGATGAAAGGTTTGACATCGATCAGGCCCTTTTGCATCAATTCAACGCCGGTTGCGAATTCCTCATGGAAGCGGAAGGAACCGCGCAGATCGAGTTCCTTGGCGGTGATCGCCATCATCGGCAAGCTCATATCGCCGCCAAGGCCAAGCTGGACGATGATGCCGCGCGGGCGAAGCGCCGCGATACCGCCGGCAAGCGCCACGGCGGCGCCTGAGCATTCATAGAGAATATCGAAGGTTCCCTTGTTCGCACCGTAGGCGGCAAGCGCGTCGGGCTCGTCCTTGCTATTGATGACGCGATCCGCACCCGCCTCACGCGCCTTGCCAAGCGTGAAATCGGAAAGATCGGTGGCGACGATCTCAGCTGCACCGGCGCGGCGCGCGGCCAGAATGGAGAGGATACCGATCGGGCCGCAGCCCGTGACAAGTACACGTTTTCCCAGCATATCACCGGCGCGGCGGGTGGCGTGCAGCGTTACCGCCAGCGGTTCCGCCATGGCGGCCTCACCGGCGCTCAGGCCATCGGCTGGCACGCATTGCAGGGCATCGGCCACCAGGACCTCGCGGAAGGCGCCCTGAATATGCGGGAAAGGCATGGCGCTGCCATAAAACCGCATGTTCAGGCACTGGTTGTGCAGGCCTTCCTGGCAGAAGCGGCAGGTTCGGCACGGGCGGGATGGCGAAACCGCAACCAGACCACCGATCTTCAGCCCATCGACGCCTTCGCCCAGTTCCTCAATGACGGCGGAGACCTCATGGCCCAGCACCATCGGTTCACGCAACCGCACGGCGCCGAAACCGCCATGATTGTAATAGTGCAGATCACTGCCGCAGATTCCGCCCCTGGCCAGACGGAGCCGCACCTCACCCGGTCCCGGCTTTTCCTCCGGCCGGTCTTCGATGCGCACATCCTTTGCCCCGTGGGCGACAATCGCTTTCATGACAACTCCCGTTCAAGCGCGCGCCATTATGGCGCATAAAATTCTTCATCCCATTGCTGCCGCAAGATGCGCCTCGATGCACCTTGTCAGTTCGCCACCCGCCCGATACGTACCGAAAGCGGGCGCATCAGCCTTGACATCCGCCCTCAAAGGGATGAATGTTATCGGTAACATATACTTTCAAGAATGCAATGTCGAGAGACTGGAGGAAACAGTGGGCCTTAATTTGTTCGATCTTTCCGGCCGCCGCGCCCTGATCACGGGTTCGTCCCAGGGCATCGGGTTGGCGCTGGCGCACGGGCTGGCGGAAGCAGGGGCGGAAGTGGTGCTGAACGGGCGCGATGAGGTGAAGCTGAAGGCAGCGGCAGCCAGCATCAAGGGTGCCAGAACGCTTGCCTTCGATGCTACCGATCACGGCGCGGTGCGCGAGGCGATCGACCGTTTCGAAGCGGAGGTCGGCGCCATCGATATCCTCGTCAACAATGCCGGTATGCAACACCGAACGCCGCTGGAGGATTTTCCGGCGGATGCCTTCGAGCGCCTGCTGCAAACCAACGTCGCCTCGGTGTTTCACGCCGGGCAGGCTGCCGCGCGCCACATGATCGGCCGCGGCCGTGGCAAGATCATCAACATCGCCAGCGTTCAGACCGCCCTTGCCCGCCCCGGCATCGCCCCCTACACCGCCACCAAGGGTGCCGTTGGCAACCTGACAAAAGGCATGGCGACGGACTGGGCCAAATATGGACTGCAGTGTAACGCCATTGCGCCCGGTTATTTCGACACCCCGCTCAACGCCGCCCTTGTTGCGGACGAGACCTTTTCGGCATGGCTTGAAAAGCGCACGCCGGCCGGTCGCTGGGGCAAGGTCGAAGAGCTCGTCGGCGCCTGCATTTTCCTGTCGTCCGATGCCTCATCCTTCGTGAACGGCCACATTCTCTACGTCGACGGCGGCATTACCGCCTCGCTTTGACACCCCAGGCCCGGATGGCCGGCTGCACCGCCATCCGGGCTTGAACGACGACACCACGACGCTTTGGGAGGAGGCCGTGACCACCATGACCGAGAAGAACAAAGTTGCACTGATCGGCGCAGGCGCCATGGGCGGGGCGATCGGGACACGGCTCATAGAGACCGGCAATCAGCTGACGGTTTTCGATCTGGATGCGGAAAAGGTGGCGGCACTGACGAGCCTCGGCGCGCAGAGCGCGAGCACAGCGGCGGAAGCAGCGTCGATTCCCGATGTGGTCATTCTCAGCCTCAATTCGCCGAAAATCGTTCGCATTGCCGTCTTCGGCAAGGATGGTGTCGCGGCGGGGGCCAAGCCCGGCACGCTCATCATCGACATGTCTTCCATCGATCCGGAAGCCACAAAGGAACTGGCAGCCGATGCCGCCGAAAAGGGCCTGCGCTGGGTGGACAGCCCGCTTTCGGGCGGCGCGCCCAAGGCGCTTGTCGGCCAACTGACGCTTATGGCGGGGGGCAGCGAAAAGGATGTGGCCGATGCGCATCGCGTGCTGCGACATGTGGCCAGCAATTACACTCATATGGGACCCTGCGGCGCAGGGCAGACCACGAAACTCATCAACCAGGTTCTGTGCGGTCTGAACTTCCTTGCTGTAGCGGAAGCGACGCAACTGGCGCTGGACGCCGGCGTCGATGCCGCAAAAATTCCGCAGGCACTGAAGGGTGGCCGCGCCGACAGCGCCATCCTGCAGGAGTACATGCCGCGTTACGTGGCCAGGGATTACCGCCGCACCGGCCGGATCGACAATATGGTGAAGGACCTGAACGGCGCGCAGGATCTCGCCCGACGCACCAACACGGCCATGCCGCTGACGGCTGTTTGCGCCGAGGTGCACCGGATGCTCACGGCAGCAGGGCTCGGTGGAGAGGACCAGGCAGCGCTTATGGAGTTTTTCAGCGGCGCAAAGCGAAGCTTTCCGGACTGATTGACCGGCAGACAGGGGATGGCAGGAGCCTGTTGATACAGTCCCTGCGAGCCATTGCGAAATTGTCTTTCAGGGAAGATGATCAGGCGAATCGGCACGGCAGTGGCCCCGATGACGGCAGACGCATGTATGCAAAGGACAATTTCCCGATGACCACCTCCGCGACAGGCACGGGAATTGCCAGTCTGACCGTTTCTGGAACCGGTTTCATTGCCGAAATCGCCTATCAAGGGGCGACGCTTCTGAGCTGGCGGCCGGTCTCTGCCGATGGCATCGGAGGCGAAAATCTTGTCGACGGATATTCGACGCCCGCCGAAATGCAGTCCCAAAATGGCGTGAGGAACGGCATTCTCGCGCCCTTCTCCAACCGCATCCCGGATGGTCGGTTTAGTTTTGCCGGGCAGACGCACCGCATTGAGCCGGTGCTTGCCCATGAAGCCCTCGTCTTCCACGGATTTGCCAGAGCCCTGCCCTTCGTCCTCGCCCAGTCATCGGAGGAAAACGGCGCTCATACTCTCATCTTCCGTGCCGAAATATCGCCTGCGGATTTCAGCGGTTATCCTTACCGTCTCGCCATCGAAGTGGAATATCGCTTCGTCGGCCATGACGTTACCATCGACATACGCGGCATCAACCGCGACGACCGGCCCCTGCCCTTCGCGGCCGGCTGGCATCCCTATTTCCGCCTGCCCGGCAACACGTCTATCGACGACCTTCTCCTCACTCTGCCTTCGCGAACAGCAATTGAAACAAACGAGTATCTCATCCCCCTGCGAAACCCACAGGGCGGGTTAGTCAAACGGAACGACACCCTTTTTCTCCATACCCCGCTGGCCGGGCATGTGGTCGATGCCTGTTTCACCGATCTGATTGCATCCGCAAACGGGCGTTACGAGACGAGGCTCGAAAACCCGCATGACGGTTCAAGCCTGACGGTCTGGCAGGAGCGTGGGCACATGCATGTCTTTACCGGGGATACGCTCGCACGCGACAGGCGGCGCTCCATCGCGCTCGAACCCGTGGAAACGCCGACCAACGCCTTCAACCAGGCGGAACTCGCGGATGCAATCACGCTTCGACCGGGCGAGACGCGAAGCTTCCGCTTTGGCGTTCGTTTCAAGGCAGCACGCTGATCACGGTTCGATAGCCCTCAGATATGCGTCGTCGGCAGCGAAGACGACAGTTTCACCGTCTCCATGGAGATATAGGCGGACATGTCGTAAAGCTGCACGCGGCGTAGAATCTGTTTGTAGACCGTGTCGTAATATTCGACATTCGGCAGTACGAGCTTCAGAATATAATCGAAATTGCCGGTGAGCCGGTGAACCTCGACGATTTCAGGGATGGTGCTGACCGCGGCATGGAACCGGTCCAGCCAGTCCTCCGCATGAAGGCCCGTTCTTACCAGCAGGAAAACCGTGGTCGGAAGATTGATCTTCCGCCGGTCGAGCAGCGCCATGGTGCCTGTCACGTAACCTTCCGTTCGTAGCCGCGTGATGCGGCGCGAACAGGCCGATAGCGACAGGGAAACTTCCTCTGCGATATCGGCGAGCGGGGTTTCGGCATTTTCCTGGAGAATCGCAAGGATTCGGCGGTCGCGGTCATCAATCATCAGTGAACAATGCACAGGTTAACGCAAGCGCGCAAGAAATTTGCGACACCGGGACAGAAAGCGCGCCGAGTTTGCATCCAGGCCGCGAAAACTGCGCAAAAACGCATGCCGTTTTCGTTGCGACGATGGCATTCTTATTTCAATCAAAGTTGAAAAGGGAACTCTTATGAAACGGATCGGCCTGATCGGCGGCATGAGCTGGGAATCCACCGCAACCTATTACCGCATGATCAACGAGGCGGTTCGCGACAGCCGCGGCGGCCTGGTCTCGGCCGATATCGTCATGCATTCGCTCGATTTTTCCGAGGTCGTCGCCCTTCAGAAGGCAGACCGCTGGGATGAGGCCGGCGCGCTGCTGGGTGCAGCAGGCGCGCGCCTTGCCAATGCCGGCGCCGATTGTGTACTGATCTGCACCAATACCATGCATCTCGTTGCCGATACCGTTGCGAAAATGTCCGGCGTGGCGCTGATTGACATCATCGACGAGACCGCAGCCGCCCTGAAAACGGATGGACGCCGCAAGCCGCTGCTGCTCGCCACCCGCTACACGATGGAACACGGTTTCTACACGGACCGGATGCGCCGCCACGGCGTCGACGTGGTCGTGCCGGATGCCGAAGACAGGGCCGCCATCCACGACATCATCTTCGGTGAATTGTGCCAGGGCGAGATCAAGTCCTGCTCGCGTGACCGCTATCTTGCGGTCATCGAGAAGGCCCGCGCACTCGGCGTTGATTCCGTCATTCTCGGTTGCACCGAAATTTCCCTGCTGATCGATCCCGACGCCCTGCCGCTGCCGGGTTACGATTCGACCGCCATTCACGCGAAGGCCGCCGTCGGCTTTGCGCTCGGAGACAAGGCTTTCGACAGAGCCGCATGAATGTGCCGCCTCTTTGCCTATTCCGGTAAACCGGTCTGGCTCGACAGCCTGCTGATCGAGCCGGAAGCCTCGCTGGTCAGCCAGTCCATGGCAGCAAGGGAAGCCAAGACCGTCGTCAATGGTGATGGTTGCGGCCTTGGCTGGTATGGCGAACGCGGAACGCCCGGCGTCTTTCGCGACACGCGGCCGGCCTGGTCAGACGCCAACCTCGCGGCACTTTGCCACCAGCTTCGGTCGGGCATGTTCATGGCGCATGTGCGATCCGCCACGTCGGGCGAAGTCTCGCGCGCCAATTGCCACCCCTTTGCGCATGGGAAATACCTTTTCATGCATAACGGCCAGATCGGTGGCTATGAGCAGATCAGGCGCGATATCGATTACCTTATCCCCGATGACATCTATGCATCCCGACGCGGCACGGGCGATAGCGAAGCGATCTTCTTGATTGCCGCCGGCCATGGCCTTGAGGTGGACCCGGTCAATGCCATCTCTACCGCGCTGCGGCTTTGCCAGGAAAAGATGATGGCGGCAGGTGTCTCTTCCGCATTGAGATTCAGCGCCGTTCTGATGGATGGTGATTGCGTTCACGCCTTCCGCTGGTCAAGCGATGACAAGCCGCCGACACTTTACTGGCGCGGTCTGGACGAAGGCATTGCGTTGAGTTCGGAACCCTTTTCCTTCGATTGTGCTCCCTGGTGCGCCGTTCCACCAAATACCAGCGTGACGATCCGCGCCGGAAAAATGACGACACAGGCTTTTTTCCTTCCGTAATCCCGGCTTTGCTGGCCGCATTTTCCCGGTTTCGCGGCGTCGCTTCCGTCGACCGGTGCGGCTGCCGCGATGCCTCGTTTATTTTCATTGAATTTTTGCAGCCGCGAAGGCTAGTGTGTGGTCCATGGCGTCGGATCGGAATAAGCACGATTTTCGGCTCGACGCGCAAAACGGAATATTAGAGCGAAACAGATTTCAGGACCGGTGAACCATTTAGAAGTGTTGCAGCCTCTCCCTTTCTTGCACGTTGCCCGCCATCGCGAAGACCATGCAAACCCGTTCAGGACCGACCCATAATGGGCCGGCAATCCCTTCGGCGATCCTCGGAACGCAGAGTAAAAAGTCTTATTTTTCATCACCCTAAGCCGTTCAACTTTCCGAAAAAATTGCTGTTGCCACACCTCCATATCGATGCATAAACTGGCATCAGCAAAGGCAACACGGATCGACCTCATCAGACCCTCTCCTCCCACCAAGGTGCTGACCGACCAATGATCAATAATCTCAACGCCGCCGATCTCCCCCGTCCCGCGCCGCGCAGTTCCAACCCGGAAATCATGGCGTCGGAAATCATCGAACGCCTCACCTACCGTATCGGCAAGGACGTCAAGGTTGCCAAGCCGCATGACTGGCTGACCGCAACCATTCTCGTCGTACGCGACCGCATCATCGACAAGTGGATGGAATCCACCCGCAAGGCCTATGCCAACAATTCCAAGCGCGTTTATTACCTGTCGCTCGAATTCCTGATCGGCCGCCTGATGCGCGACGCCATCTCCAATATCGGCCTGATGCATGAAATCCGCGACGCGCTGTCCTCCCTCGGCGTCGATCTTGACGTCATCGCCGGGCTGGAGCCGGACGCAGCCCTTGGCAACGGCGGCCTTGGCCGTCTCGCCGCCTGTTTCATGGAATCCATGGCGACGGTTGATATCCCCGCCTATGGCTATGGCATCCGTTACGTGCATGGCCTCTTCCGCCAGCAGATGGCTGACGGATGGCAGGTGGAACTGCCGGAAACATGGCTTGCCCACGGTAACCCCTGGGAATTCGAACGCCGCGAAAGCTCCTACGAAATCGGCTTCGGCGGATCTGTAGAGACGATCGGCGGTTATGAAGATCCGCAGCGTTTCGTCTGGAAACCGGCCGAACGCGTCATCGCCATGGCCTATGACACGCCGGTCGTCGGCTGGCGCGGCACGCGCGTCAACACGCTCCGCCTCTGGTCGGCACAGCCGATCGATCCCATTCTGCTGGCTGCCTTCAACGCTGGCGACCACATCGGCGCGCTGCGTGAAAGCAACAAGGCGGAGAGCCTGACGCGGGTTCTTTATCCTGCTGACGCGACACCTGCCGGTCAGGAACTGCGCCTGCGGCAGGAATTCTTCTTCTCCTCCGCCTCCTTGCAGGACATTCTGCGCCGCCATCTGCAGCAATATCCGGATTTTACTTCGCTGCCGGAAAAGGTCTCGATCCAGCTAAACGATACACATCCGGCCATATCCATTGCGGAGATGATGCGCCTTCTATGCGATGTGCACGGGCTGGAATTTGATGAGGCCTGGAAGATCACCCAGGGTACCTTCTCCTACACCAATCACACGCTGCTGCCGGAGGCGCTGGAAAGCTGGCCCGTGCCGCTGCTCGAACGTCTTCTGCCCCGGCACATGCAGATCGTCTACGCCATCAACGCAAATACGCTGCTCTTTGCCCGTAAGGAAAAGAAGATGGCGGATCAGCAGATCCGCTCCATCTCGCTCATCGATGAAGGCGGCGAGCGCCGCGTGCGCATGGGCAATCTCGCTTTCATCGGCTCTCATTCGATCAACGGCGTTTCCGCCCTCCATACCGAGCTGATGAAGGAGACGGTCTTTGCCGATCTCCACGGCCTCTATCCTGACCGTATCAACAACAAGACCAACGGCATCACACCGCGCCGCTGGCTGATGCAGTGCAATCCCGGCCTCACCAGCCTGCTTCGCGAAACGATCGGCGACGATTTCCTCGATGATGCGGAAAAGCTGACAGCGCTCGACCGTTTCGCCGACGATGCCGCGTTCCGCGAGAAATTCGCCGAAGTTAAGCGTCTGAACAAGGTGCGCCTTGCCAATACGGTGGCGCAGCGCATGGGCATTCGCGTCGATCCGTCGGCCATGTTCGACATCCAGATCAAACGTATCCATGAATATAAGCGCCAGCTTCTGAACCTCGTGGAAACCGTCGCGCTTTATGACCAGATTCGTTCTCACCCGGAACTGGATTGGGTTCCGCGCGTTAAGTTCTTTGCAGGCAAAGCGGCGCCGAGTTACCACAACGCGAAGCTGATCATTAAGCTTGCCAACGATATTGCCCGGGTCATCAACAACGATCCGGCCGTGCGCGGGCTTCTGAAAGTGGTATTTGTTCCGAACTATAACGTCTCGCTCGCGGAAATCATGGTACCCGCCGCCGATCTCTCCGAACAGATCTCGACGGCCGGCATGGAAGCCTCCGGCACCGGCAACATGAAATTCGCCCTCAACGGCGCACTCACCATCGGCACGCTCGATGGCGCCAACGTTGAAATGCGCGATCATGTCGGAGAAGACAACATCGTCATTTTTGGCATGACGGCCGATGAGGTGGCCAGAGCCCGTGCAGAGGGTCACAATCCCCGCGCGATCATCGAAGGATCGTCGGAACTGTCGCAGGCCCTTTCGTCCATCGCATCAGGCGTCTTCTCGCCGGATGACCGCTCACGATTCGCCGGCCTGATCGACGGTATTTACAACAGCGACTGGTTCATGGTTGCCGCCGATTTCGACGCCTATGCCGGTGCGCAGCGAGAAGTAGATGCGATCTGGAGTAATCCGGATAGCTGGTACGCCAAAACAGTGCGCAATACGGCGCGCATGGGCTGGTTCTCGTCCGACAGGACGATCCGCCAATATGCCACCGAGATCTGGAGAGCCTGATGAAAAAACCGCTCAATTCGGCCGAAGAAAAAAAGACTGGCGACATCACGAAGGCTGAAATCGAGGCGATCAAGAGCGGTTTGCATTCCAATCCCTTTGCCCTTCTCGGCGTTCACGAAACGCCGGAAGGGTTTTCTGCCCGCTGTTTCATTCCGGGTGCCGAGGAGGTTTCCGTCCTGACGCTGGACGGAAATTTCGTGGGCGAATTGAAGCAGCTGGACCCGGACGGCTTTTTTGAAGGCCCGATCGATATTTCGAAACGCCAGCCGGTGCGTTACCGCGCCTGCCGCGATGATGCCGAGTGGGCTGTGACAGACCCCTACAGCTTCGGCCCGGTTCTCGGCCCCATGGATGATTATTTCGTCCGGGAAGGATCGCATCTGCGGCTGTTCGACAAGATGGGCGCACACCCGCTGAAGCTCGAAGGCGTTGAAGGTTTTCACTTCGCCGTCTGGGCGCCGAATGCACGGCGCGTTTCCGTCGTCGGCGATTTCAACAATTGGGACGGCCGCCGGCATGTGATGCGTTTCCGCAAGGATACGGGCATCTGGGAAATCTTCGCGCCCGACGTCTATGCCGGCTGCGCCTACAAATTCGAGATTCTCGGTGCAAACGGCGAGCTGCTGCCGCTGAAGGCCGACCCCTATGCCCGCCGCGCCGAGTTGCGGCCGAAGAACGCTTCCGTCACTACGTCTGAACTGACGCAAAAATGGGAAGATCAGGCCCATAGGGAGCATTGGGCGCAGGTGGACCAGCGCCGCCAGCCGATCAGCATCTATGAGGTACATGCCGGCTCCTGGCAGCGTCGTGAGGACGGCACCTTCCTAAGCTGGGACGAGCTCGCCGCCCAGCTCATTCCCTATTGTACGGATATGGGCTTCACCCATATCGAGTTCCTGCCGATTACGGAACATCCCTATGACCCTTCCTGGGGTTACCAGACGACGGGTCTCTACGCCCCAAGTGCACGTTTTGGCGATCCCGAAGGGTTTGCCCGCTTCGTCAATGGCGCTCACAAAGTTGGCATCGGCGTTTTGCTGGACTGGGTTCCCGCACATTTCCCGACCGACGAACATGGACTTCGCTGGTTCGATGGCACCGCACTCTATGAGCACGCCGATCCACGTCAGGGTTTCCATCCCGACTGGAACACGGCGATCTATAATTTCGGCCGCGTCGAGGTCATGTCCTACCTCATCAACAACGCGCTTTACTGGGCTGAAAAATTCCATCTCGACGGCCTGCGCGTCGATGCAGTCGCCTCGATGCTCTATCTCGATTATTCCCGCAAGGAAGGTGAGTGGATCCCGAACGAATATGGCGGGCGCGAAAATCTCGAATCCGTGCGCTTCCTGCAGAAGATGAATTCCCTCGTTTATGGCACCCATCCGGGCGTCATGACGATTGCCGAGGAATCCACCTCCTGGCCGAAAGTGTCGCAGCCCGTTCATGAGGGCGGTCTCGGTTTCGGTTTCAAGTGGAATATGGGCTTCATGCACGACACGCTGAGTTATTTCTCGCGGGAGCCTGTGCATCGCAAGTTCCATCATCAGGAACTGACCTTCGGCCTGCTTTACGCCTTCACCGAAAATTTCGTGCTGCCGCTGTCCCACGACGAGGTCGTGCATGGCAAGGGGTCGCTGATCGCCAAAATGTCCGGCGATGACTGGCAGAAATTCGCCAATCTCCGCTCCTATTACGGCTTCATGTGGGGTTATCCCGGCAAGAAGCTGCTGTTCATGGGTCAGGAATTTGCGCAGTGGAGCGAATGGAGCGAAAAGGGCGCGCTCGACTGGAACCTGCGCCAATATCCGATGCATGAGGGCATGCGCCGCCTCGTGCGTGATCTCAACCTCACCTACCGATCCAAAGCCGCCCTGCATGCCCGGGACTGCGAACCCGACGGCTTCCGCTGGCTTGTGGTCGATGATCACGAGAATTCCGTCTTCGCCTGGCTGCGCACGGCGCCCGGCGAAAAGCCGGTCGCGGTCATCTGCAACCTCACCCCGGTCTATCGGGAAAACTATTATGTGCCGCTGCCCCAGGCGGGGCGGTGGAGGGAGATTCTCAACACCGATGCCGAAATTTATGGCGGCAGCGGCAAGGGAAATGGCGGACGCGTTCAGGCGGTCGATGCCGGCGGCGATATCGGGGCGATGCTCGTCCTGCCGCCGCTCGCCACGATTATGCTCGAGCCGGAAAACTGACAGACAGAGAGGGAGGACACCATGTCGGAAAAAAGAGTTCAGCCTTTGGCGCGTGATGCAATGGCCTATGTCCTCGCGGGCGGCAGAGGCAGCCGCCTGAAGGAACTCACGGACCGCCGGGCAAAACCCGCCGTTTATTTCGGCGGCAAGGCGCGCATCATTGATTTTGCGCTCTCCAACGCGCTTAATTCCGGCATTCGCCGCATCGGCGTCGCCACGCAATACAAGGCGCACTCCCTCATTCGGCACCTGCAGCGCGGCTGGGACTTCTTCCGCCCCGAACGTAACGAAAGCTTCGACATCCTGCCCGCCTCCCAGCGCGTTTCCGAAACGCAATGGTATGAAGGTACGGCAGACGCGGTTTACCAGAACATCGACATTATCGAGCCCTATGGGCCGGAATACATGGTCATCCTCGCCGGCGACCATATCTATAAAATGGACTACGAATACATGCTGCAGCAGCATGTCGATTCCGGTGCGGATGTGACGATCGGCTGCCTTGAAGTGCCGCGTATGGAAGCAACCGGCTTCGGCGTCATGCATGTGAATGAAAAAGACGAGATCATCGATTTCATTGAAAAGCCCGCCGATCCGCCCGGCATTCCCGGCAATGAGGGTTTTGCGCTCGCCTCCATGGGCATCTACGTCTTCCACACGAAATTCCTGATGGAAGCGCTGCGCCGCGACGCCGCAGACCCCACTTCCAGCCGCGATTTCGGCAAGGACATCATTCCCTATATCGTGAAACACGGCAAAGCCGTTGCCCATCGCTTCGCAGACTCCTGCGTGCGTTCGGATTTCGAGCATGGCCCCTACTGGCGGGACGTCGGCACCATCGACGCCTACTGGCAGGCCAATATCGACCTGACGGATGTGGTGCCTGACCTCGATATATACGACAAATCCTGGCCGATCTGGACCTATGCGGAGATCACCCCGCCGGCAAAATTCGTCCATGACGACGAGAACCGCCGTGGTTCGGCCGTGTCTTCGGTCGTTTCCGGTGACTGCATCATTTCGGGTGCATCGCTCAACCGCAGCCTTCTGTTCACAGGCGTGCGCGCCAATTCATACTCCCGCCTTGAGAATGCCGTAGTACTGCCGAGTGTGAAGATCGGGCGTCATGCCCAGCTCAGCAATGTCGTCATCGACCATGGCGTGGTCATTCCGGAAGGACTGATTGTAGGAGAAGACCCAGAACTGGATGCCAAACGTTTCCGCCGCACCGAAAACGGCATCTGCCTTATCACCCAATCGATGATCGACAAGCTGGACCTGTAGCGCCGATGAATGTCCTTTCGGTTTCATCCGAAATCTACCCCCTGATCAAGACCGGAGGGCTCGCCGATGTTGCCGGCGCGCTCCCCATCGCGCTCGAAGCCTATGGCGTCAAGACGCGCACGCTGATACCCGGGTATCCGGCGGTGAAAGCTGCCGTGACGAACGCGGTGAAATGTTACGAATTCACCGACCTGCTGGGCGAAAAGGCCGATCTGCTCGAAGGCCGGCACGAGGGACTGGATCTCCTCATCCTCGATTCGCCCGCTTATTACGAGCGCTCCGGCGGGCCCTATCTCGACCAGACGGGCAAGGATTATCCCGACAACTGGAAGCGCTTTGCGGCGCTTTCGCTGGCGGCGGCCCGCATTGCAGCCGGCGAATTTCCCGACTGGCGGCCGGATCTCCTGCACGCTCATGACTGGCAGGCTGCCATGGCGCCAGTCTACATGCGTTATGCCGAAACGCCTGAAATTCCGAGCCTGCTCACCATTCACAACATTGCCTTCCAGGGGCAGTTCGGCGCCAACATCTTCAGCAAGCTTGGGCTACCAGCCCATGCTTTCGGCATGGAGGGCGTGGAATATTATAACGATGTGAGCTTCCTCAAGGGCGGACTGCAGACGGCGACGGCGCTCAGCACCGTCAGTCCCTCCTATGCCGAGGAAATCCTCACCCCGCAATTCGGCATGGGCCTGCACGGCGTTATCGGCAGCCGAGCCCATGTGCTGCACGGCATCGTCAACGGCATCGACGCGGACGTCTGGAACCCGGCAACGGATCATCTGATTCATGACAATTATTCCGCCGCCAATCTCAGAAACCGGGCCCTGAACAAGAAGTCTGTCGCCGAACATTTTCGCATCGATGACGATGACAGCCCGCTGTTTTGCGTCATCTCACGCCTCACCTGGCAGAAGGGCATCGACCTCATGGCCGAAGCCGTGGACGAGATCGTTTCCCTCGGCGGCCGTCTGGTGGTGCTGGGCGCGGGCGATGTGGCGCTGGAAGGTGCGCTCCTGGCGGCCGCATCCCGCCACCATGGCCGCGTCGGCGTTGCCATCGGTTACAACGAACCCCTGTCACATCTCATGCAGGCGGGCTGCGACGCGATCATCATCCCCTCGCGCTTCGAACCCTGCGGCCTCACCCAGCTTTATGCGTTGCGTTACGGCTGCATTCCGGTCGTCGCTCGCACCGGCGGCCTTGCAGACACGGTGATCGACGCCAACCATGCCGCCATCGCCAACAAGTCGGCGACCGGTGTGCAATTTTCCCCCGTCACGCTTGATGGACTCAAACAGGCGATCCGCCGGACCATCCGTTATTATCACGACCCGAAACTATGGACACAAATGCAGAAACTCGGGATGAAATCCGATGTTTCCTGGGAAAAGAGCGCCGGCCTTTACGCCGCGCTTTACAGCCAGCTTATTTCGAAAGGCCATTGAACCAATGATCAAGACTGTTCAGACGAAGCCCTATCAGGACCAGAAGCCGGGCACTTCAGGCCTGCGCAAGAAGGTGCCCGTCTTCGCCCAGGAAAATTACGCCGAGAATTTCATCCAGTCGATTTTCGACGCACTTGAGGGCTTTGAAGGCCAGACGCTGGTGATCGGCGGCGATGGCCGTTACTACAACCGCGAAGTCATCCAGAAGGCGATCAAGATGGCCGCCGCTGCCGGCTTCGGCAAGGTTCTGGTCGGTCAGGGCGGCATTCTCTCCACGCCGGCCGCATCCAACATCATCCGCAAATACAAGGCCTTCGGCGGTATCGTGCTCTCCGCCAGCCACAATCCCGGCGGCCCTACCGAAGATTTCGGCATCAAATACAATATCGGCAATGGCGGTCCCGCCCCGGAAAAGATCACCGACGCGATCTACGCCCGTTCCAAGGTCATCGACAGCTACAAAATTTCAGACGCCGCCGATATCGACCTCGACAAGGTGGGCAGCTTCAAGGTGGACGATCTGACGGTCGAGGTGATCGATCCGGTCGCCGATTATGCCGCCCTGATGGAAGAGCTGTTCGATTTCGATGCCATCCGTGCCCTCATCGCCGGCGGCTTCAAGGTCGTGGTCGATTCCATGAGCGCCGTCACAGGCCCTTATGCCGTTGAGATCATCGAAAAGCGGCTTGGCGCTCCGAAGGGCTCGGTCCGCAATGCTACACCGCTGCCGGACTTCGGCGGCCATCACCCCGACCCTAATCTTGTCCACGCCAAGGAGCTTTATGACGATGTCATGAGCCCGGAAGGCCCCGATTTCGGCGCTGCTTCCGATGGCGACGGCGACCGCAACATGGTCGTCGGCAAGGGCATGTTCGTCACGCCATCAGACAGCCTGGCGATCATCGCCGCCAATGCCAGACTGGCGCCCGGTTACGCGGCAGGCATTTCCGGCATCGCCCGTTCCATGCCGACAAGTGCGGCAGCTGACCGTGTCGCCGAAAAGCTCGGCCTTGGCATGTACGAGACTCCAACCGGCTGGAAGTTCTTCGGCAACCTCATGGATGCCGGCAGGGTGACGATCTGCGGCGAAGAAAGCTTCGGCACAGGCTCCAATCATGTACGCGAGAAGGATGGTCTCTGGGCCGTGCTCTTCTGGCTGAACATCGTCGCCGCCCGCAAGGAAAGCGTGAAGGACATCGTCACCAAGCACTGGGCCGAATATGGCCGCAATTATTACTCCCGCCACGACTATGAGGAAGTGGATTCGGACGCCGCCAACACACTGGTGGCGACCCTGCGCGAAAAGCTCGCGACGCTTCCCGGCACCAGCTACGGCAATCTGAAGGTCGCCGCGGCAGATGATTTTGCCTATCACGATCCGGTCGATCAGTCCGTCAGCAAGAACCAGGGTATCCGCATCCTGTTCGAAGGCGGTTCGCGCATCGTGCTGCGCCTTTCCGGCACCGGTACGGCGGGCGCCACACTTCGTCTCTATGTCGAGCGTTACGAGCCGGACGCGGCGCGTCACGGCATCGAAACCCAGGAAGCGCTCGCCGACCTGATTGCCGTTGCCGATACGATCGCCGGCATCAAGGCCCATACGGGACGAAGCGCGCCGAGTGTTATCACATAAGCTGGCTGCGGCGCTGCTTTCTCCTGAGAGAGCCGGGCACAATACGATGAGTTCACAAAGCAACTCGTTGGAGTGACACGTCCGCCGCCCTGCTCGGCGTCATCCTCGGGCTTGCTCGAGGATGACGGAGGAGGGTTTCCAACCCTCCTATTCTGCCGATACTTTTCAGAAGAGATATTATCTAGCGGAGACAGATAATGCAGACACCTTCCGTTTTCCCCAAAGGCGCGCTGCAGACGGAAAACGGAACGGAATTCACGGTCTATTCCCGGCACGCCTCCCAGATCGATCTTTGTCTCTTCGATACGGCCGGGGAAAAAGAGATGGCGCGCCTGCCAATGGTGCGCGGCGAAGGCGACATTCACGGATTGATCGTCTCCGACGCTGGTCCGGGTACGCGTTACGGCTTTCGCGCTCACGGTATTTATTCGCCCGAACATGGCCTGTGGTTCGATCCCGCAAAGTTGCTGCTCGACCCCTATGCCACGGAGATAGATCGTTCCTTCCGGCATGATCCAGCCCTTTTTGCCTTTGGTCAGGAAACGGGCCACATCGTGCCCAAGGCAATTCTTGCCAGCCATGAGCCGTTCAAGCGCCAACCCCCGCTTTTCACCGAAGGTGGGCTGATTTACGAACTTTCCGTGAAGTCCTTTTCGCAGCTGCATCCCGAGGTGCCGGAAGACATCCGGGGCACCGTCGCCGCGCTCGCCCATCCCGCCATCCTCGCCCACCTGAAAAAAATCGGCGTCGACGCGGTGGAGCTGATGCCGATTACCGCGTGGATCGACGAGCGTCACCTGCCGCCTCTCGGCCTTTCCAATGCCTGGGGTTATAATCCCGTCGGCTTCATGGCGCTTGATCCTCGACTCTGTCCCGGTGGCGTGCGCGGACTGCGCGAGACGGTTGCAGCGCTGCATGCGCAGGGCATCGGCGTCATTCTCGATCTGGTCTTCAACCACACGGGTGAAAGCGATATCGAAGGATCGGTTCTATCGCTGCGCGGGCTCGACAATCTCACCGCCTTTCGTCACCCGCCGGGCAAACCGGGGGTTCTGGTCAACGATACCGGCACCGGCAACACGGTCGCCTGCGACCATCCCTATATCCGGCAGCTTATTATCGATTCTCTCAGGCATTTCGTTCTGAGTGCCGGCGTGGACGGTTTCCGCTTTGATCTGGCCCCAGTGCTCGGACGAACGGCCAATGGCTTCGAAATGGCAAGCGAAACGCTCTCGGCCATGCGTTCGGACCCGGCGCTTTATGACCGCCTGCTAATCGCCGAACCGTGGGATATAGGCCCCGGCGGTTACCAGCTCGGCAATTTTCCGGAAAGCTTCCTCGAATGGAACGATCGCGCCCGCGATGACATGCGCCGGTTCTGGCGCGGGGACACCGGCACGACCGGGGCACTGGCCGATGCGCTTTCCGGTTCCTCGCCGATCTTTTCCCGCCATGGCCGCCAGAACACCCGTAGCGTCAATTTTCTCGCTGCCCATGACGGTTTCACCCTGTACGATCTCGTCAGCCACGAACATAAGCACAATGAGAAAAACGGCGAGAGCAATCGCGACGGCCACAATGACAACCATTCCTGGAACAATGGTTTTGAAGGACAGACAGACGATCCCGCCATTGGAGCAGCCCGGATTGCAGATGTGAAGGCGCTGCTTTCCACGCTTTTCGTCTCTCGCGGCGCCCTGATGCTCACGGCGGGCGACGAGGGCGGCCGCAGCCAGCAAGGCAACAACAACGCCTATTGCCAGGACAATGAGATAAGCTGGGTCGACTGGTCATCGCTTTCCCGCGAATTGATCGACCATACGGCCTTTCTCGCTTCATTGCGCAAACGTTTCGACGTGTTTTCGGGGACAGGCTTCTTCTCAGGCCATGGCGATGTGACATGGCTCGCCCCCGCCGGCGAGCCGATGACGACGGCAGACTGGGAAAGGCCAATTGCGCAGGCTTTTGCCATGGTGCTTTCCACCCTCGACCGGGAAACTGGTGCCGACGCTGAACTTGCCGTGCTGATAAACCGCAGCCGTGAGATCGTGCCTTTCACCCTGCCGGGCGATGGCTGGTCCGCCATCGGCACGGATTTCGGTAACCCCGCCTTCCTTCCAGCCCGTTCGGTGGTGTTTTATCTGCGCGGTTGATCCCGTCGCGTCACGAGCCGTATAAGTCGCGGGAGACAATGCGGACGAGGTAACATGACAAAAGAAATTGCGCTGGCCGAGATGAAAAACCACGTTGGCACAGAAATGGGCGTTTCCGACTGGATCACGGTCGACCAGACAATGATCGACAGCTTCGCAAAAGCAACACTGGATGACCAGTTCATCCACACAGACCCGGAACGCGCCAAAGCGGAAAGTCCCTTTGGCGGCACCATTGCGCATGGGTTCCTGACGCTGTCTCTGCTTTCGGCCCTGAATTACGACGCCCTGCCGCGCATTCGCGAGCAGACTATGGGCATCAATTACGGCTTCGACGCCATTCGTTTCGTCGCTCCGGTCAAAAGCGGTGCTCGCGTGCGCGGCCGTTTCACCCTGGCTGAGACGCGCTTTCGCGGAGCCTCCATGCTGATGACCACCTACGATGTGACGGTGGAAATCGAAAACGAGAAAAAGCCGGCGCTAACCGCGCGCTGGACCACCATCAGCCAGTTCAATCCGGAGGACAGGCCGGAGGACGCCTGAAACCCACGAGGGAGAGACCGCATGCATGACGAAGCCGTGAGGAATGCGTTTCTCGTTCAGGCAAGAGCCTGCGACAGCCTCGGCTCTCCCTTCACGGCACGGCTTTGCCGCGCCATGGCAACAAGGCTCGACCGCCAGACAGAGGTCGGCGAGCGAATTTTGTCCTGGTCCGGCGATGTCGGCCCATCCGGAGATGCCGTACCGCTACGGCTGGCCGGCGCCCTGCATGCACTTGCCATAGAGGAAAAGATCGCGCCGCTCGCCGATATTCCGCCGGAAAACGAAGAAGCGCTCTGGCAGGCATGTGCAAACGCCCTGCGTTTTCATTCCGCCTTCATCCTCGAAAGGTTGCAATCACCGCCGCAGACCAACGAGGTTCGCCGTTCTGCCGTTCTGCTGCCTGGCTTTCTTTCGATTGCGAAAATGACGGGCAAGCCGCTGGTGCTTTCCGAAGTCGGGGCCAGCGCTGGCCTCAATCTGCAATTTGACCGTTACCGATATCGCCTCGGCGATCTCGCCTGGGGTGAACAGTCCGGTGTTTTCCTGTCACCGGAATGGCGCGGCGACACCCCCGCCCATGAGCGGATCGACGTTATCGAGCGCGCCGGCTGCGATATCAACCCACTCGATCCGTCATCCGCGGAAGATCGTCTGCGGCTGATGTCCTATGTCTGGGCCGACCAGACGGACAGGCTCGAACGAACGGCCGCCGCCCTGCGCATAGCGATGGAACACGCTCTGCATGTCGAGAAGGCCGACGCTGTCGACTGGCTGCAACGCCGCCTTGCCACGCAATATCCGGGCGCTGCCCATGTCATCTATCATTCCGTCGCCTGGCAATATCTGCCCGATGACCTGAAACAGGCCGGCGAGACTGTGATTGCCGAGGCCGGCACCCGCGCCACGCCGGACGCCCCGCTTGCCCGGCTGCAAATGGAAGCGGATGCGACGCCCGGCGGTGCTGCAATGACGCTTCAAATCTGGCCGGGCGGCGAAAAGCAGGAAATCGGCCGCGCCGATTTCCATGGGCGATGGGTGGAATGGCGGGGTTGGACAGAGAGTTAAACCGCCACGTCCTCAGCCGCCTCCTGCAGCAGCCCACCGACATAGGTCGCGAATGAGCGCCAGCACTCCACCCGGAATGTGTCATCCGCCGTGCGCAGCAGGACCACTTCCGCCTTGCCGAAAATAGTGCGTGAGCAGCCACCTACCGGGAACCTCGCAAGAGAAAGATCCTGCGGGCAGCCGGCATTGAGAGCTGCTTCCGCGCCAGCGCCGGAAACGATGATGGCGGTGTTGCGGTGGGAAATATCGGTTGCCGAAAACAGGCCGGAAACGCCGGCAAGCGCCACCATGAGATCGCTTTCGCCCTGATCGATCACCAGCCATTCATCCGGGCCGAGCCACAGAGCGGATCGCAGACCAGAGGTGACCGAGCTTTTCGGGCTGGTCGGCAGGGCAAGACCGAGCGCTTCGGACAGCGCCGGCACGGCGCTCTCGCGTGCCCGCAGCGACAACCGCGAGGCAGAAGCCGCAGGCTTCAGCGATACAAAGGGGGAACCGCCATGAAAATCCTCAAGCACGGGTTTGCGTTTTGCGTGCAGCATATCAGCCATTGAGACGGGCTCCTTCCTTGTCGAGGAAGACCATGTCGGTCACTTCGACGGCAATGGTTTTATCGGCAAGCGGAATATAGAGCGTTTCGCCCATGCGCGCCCTGCCATCCGCCACCAAGGCGAAAGCAATGGAATGGCCGAGATTTTCCGACCAATAGGCGGAGGTGACGTGGCCGAGCATGGTCATTGGCTTTGGCTGGTTCGGATCGGCAACGATCTGACCGCCCTCGTCCGGAACGGTCAGCCGGTCCTTCGTCTTCAGGCCAACAAGCTGTTTGCGGCCGGAGCGCGTTAGATCGGGGCGTTTCAGACCGCGAATACCGACGAAATCCGTTTTCTTTTTGGAGACAGCCCAGGCAAGCCCGGCATCATCGGGCGTCACGGTGCCGTCCGTATCCTGCCCGACGATGATATAGCCTTTTTCGGCACGCAGGATATGCATTGTCTCGGTACCATAGAGGCAGCCGCCGACGGCTTCCGCCCTCTCCCGGATTGCAGACCAGACGGCCGCGCCGTAATCGGCAGGCACATTGATTTCGAAACCGAGTTCGCCGGTGAAGGAGACGCGGAAAAGCCGCGTCGGCACGCCGCAGAACTTGCCTTCCGCCACCGCCATATGCGGAAAGGCCTCCGGCGAAAGGTCGATACCCTCGACGAAAGGCGCGATAACCTCGCGCGCCTTCGGCCCCTGCACGGCAATCACGGCCCATTGTTCGGTTGCCGATGTCAGCCAGACATTGAGATCGGGGAATTCGGTCTGGAGATAGTCCTCCATGTGCTGGAGAACGCGCGGCGCGCCGCCCGTCGTCGTCGTCACGTGGAAACGGTCTTCGGCCAGGCGCCCAACAACGCCGTCATCGTAAACGAAGCCGTCTTCGCGGGTCATGATGCCATAACGGCAGCGGCCGGGTTTCAACGTATCCCAGGCATTGGTGTAGATGAGGTTCAGGAACTTCGCCGCATCCGGGCCAACCACCTCGATTTTGCCGAGGGTGGAGGCATCAAACACGCCAACGCTCTCACGAACCGTCTTGCATTCACGGTTGATCGCTTCATGCATGTCCTCGCCCGCCCGCGGGAAGAACCAGGCACGCTTCCAGTTGCCGACATCCTCGAATACCGCGCCAGCCGCCAGCTCTTCGTCGTGCATCGGCGTCTTGCGCGCGGGATCGAACAGCGCGCCGCGTGAATGGTTGATGAGCGTGCCGAAAGTAACCGGCGTATAGGGCTGGCGGAAGGTGGTGAGGCCGACCTTGGGCAAATCCCGGCCGAGCGCTTCCGATGCAATGGCAAGGCCATGCATGTTCGACATCTTGCCCTGGTCGGACGCCATGCCATTGGTGGTGAAGCGCTTGATGTGTTCGACCGAATGCATGCCCTCGCGGACGGCAAGGCGAATATCCTTGGCGCAGACATCGTGCTGGAAATCGATGAAAGCCTTGACGCCGGTGCCCTCGCCTGCACCCTCCGCCGCACCAATCATGCCGCCTGTCCAGGCCCGGGCGTTTTCACCGGAAAACGCCACCGCGCCGCCACCCGCAGCCGCGGCCTCGGCGATCAGCGCCGAAAGATCATCCGTGCCATTGCAGGCGCCGATGGAGACGCAGTTCTGCACATGGATGTCAGGCAGGAAACGCTGGTTAGCCGCGTCAAACTTGAGCTTGCCGCGCGATTGCGAGAACAGATGCACTGAAGGCGTCCAGCCGGCGGAGACAACTAGCGCGTCGATGGCGATCTTGCGCTTGTTCGACCCGCCATTGCGGCCGACCGTCATGGAAGATACGCGCAGGCGGCCGGCGGTATTGTAAACGCTGTGACCCGCCAGCACCTCGATGCCGAGTGCCCGGGCCTCGTCCAGCAGACGCTGGTCCGGATTTTCGCGGCAATCGACGATGGCGGCGATCTGCACCCCGGCCTTCTTCAGATCGAAGGCAGTCTCATAGGCGGAATCATGAGCGGTGTAGACACCGACATTGTGGCCCACGGCGACGCCGTAGTGGTTCAGATAGGTGCGGGCGGCCGAAGCCAGCATGATGCCAGGCCGGTCATTGTTGGCGAAGACCATGTGGCGCTCGATCGCACCGGCCGCCAGCACGACCTTTTTGGCGCGGACCTGCCAAAGGCGCTCGCGCGGCTGATGTTTAGCCGGCGTCGCGAGATGATCGGTGACGCGTTCGGCGAGCGCGACAAAATTGTGGTTGTAATAACCAAAGGCGGTCGTGCGCGTCAGAACCCGCACATTGGGCAGGGACTTCAGCTCGGCAAAAACCTTCTGCGCCCATTCATAACCGGCGAGACCGTCGATGACCGCGCCGGCATCGAAACGCAGGGCTCCGCCGACTTCCGCATTCTCATCCACCAGAATGACGCTGGCGCCAGTTTTCGCGGCAGAAAGCGCAGCTGTAAGACCGGCGACACCAGCGCCGGCCACCAGCACGTCGCAATGGGCATAACGGCCGGAATAATGATCCGCATCCGGCTCGCTCGGCGCCTTGCCGAGACCGGCGGCGCGGCGGATCAGCGGTTCGTAAATCTTGTGCCAGGCGGCCTTCGGCCACATGAACGTCTTGTAGTAGAAACCGGCCGCGAACATCGGTGACAGAAGATCGTTGATGGCGCTCAGATCGAAGGACAGTGACGGGAAACGGTTCTGCGAGGCGATAATCGCGCCGTCGAAGACTTCCTGCACCGTGGCGCGCACGTTGGGCTGCTTGCGCAGGCTGTCGCGGGAAACGTCAATCAGCGCATTCGGCTCCTCCGGCCCGGCCGACAGGAAACCACGCGGACGGTGGTATTTGAACGAGCGGCCGATCAGATGCACGCCATTGGCCAGAAGGGCTGATGCAACCGTATCGCCCTCCAGCGCCGGATAGATCTTGCCGTCAAAGGTAAAGCGCGCGGTTCTCGCCGGCGTGAGACGGCCTGCGCCCTTGATACGATAATCGCCGCTCATTGCCCGGCTCCCTTTTCTGCCGAAAGGACCGTTTCAATATCGGGTTTCGGTTCACCCGCCTTGTAGGTCATCAGGAATCTGTCGCTCACCGAATCGCGGGCGGCGTTGAAAAAGCGGCCGCAGCCGTGAATGTGACGCCAGCGCTCGAAAACGAGGCCCTTGTCGTTGTCGCGGATGAAGAAATATTCCGCAAAGGCCTCGTCGGAAATATCGGCGATGTTTTCCGGCCGGGCGATATGGGCTTCGCCCGCCCAGCGGAATTCCAGTTCGGAACGGTCTTCCCCGCAATAGGGGCAATGGATCAGAAGCATCGTCGCTCCACCTAGAGAGAATTTTCCGGAAGGATCGTTCCGGCGGGTTGGTCACACAGCCGCTTCCCCATGGCTACAAAAGGGGAAAGCCGCTTTAAAAGCTGCTCAAAATTATCGAAGGGGCGCAACGCCGAGGCCCGGCCCATATTGACGATGGCGACCGCCATCATGTCGGTGTCGATCGCGAAGGGATAATCCTGCTCGCCATCCTCCTTCTCTCCGACAAAATAGACCATCTTGTCCGCGAGGCTGGGAGCACACAAAAGCAGGCCTTTTTCCGCCGTGAAGGGCCAGTCTTTCTCACCCTGCATCTTCGCAATCTTCTGGCTGCGAAAATCCTCGGCCCCGGGAATGACGCTACCGGCGGGCACGGCCTCGGCCGCGCCTGATATATTGATCGCGAGCATGGCCGCCGCCAGCATCAATGCGCCACCGCGGCAGCGGCAGCCTCATCAATCAGGCGGCCGGTGCGGAACCGGTCAAGCGTCAGCCCAGCCGCCAGGCGATGCGGTTCACCGCGGGCGATGAGATGCGCGAAGAGATTGGCGGAGCCCGGCGTCGCCTTGAAGCCGCCGGTGCCCCAGCCGCAATTGACGAACAGGTTTGGCACCGGCGTTACGCTCTGGATGGCGGAACGATCAGGTGTGTTATCGGTGATGCCGCCCCACTGGCGCATCATCTTCACCCGCCGGAAGATCGGAAACAGCTCGCAGATGGCGTCGAGCGTGTGAGTGATGATCTGCAGACCACCGGTCTGGGAGTAGGAATTATACTGGTCGGTGCCAGCTCCGATCACCAGCTCGCCCTTGTCCGACTGCGAAATATAGGCATGCACCGTGTTGGACATGACGACGCAGGGGAAAATCGGCTTCAGCGGCTCCGAAACCAGCGCCTGCAGCGGGTTGGAATGCAAGGGAACGCGCACATCTGCCATCTTCATGATGACGGAGGAATGACCGGCGGCCGATACGCCGATCTTCTTTGCGCCGATGAAGCCGCGATTTGTCTCCACACCCGTCACCGCGCCATCAGGCCCGCGGCGAATGCCGGTCACCTCGCAGTTCTGGATGATATGCACGCCGCGGTCGGAGGCCGCGCGCGCATAACCCCAGGCGACAGCGTCATGGCGAGCCGTGCCGCCGCGGCGCTGAAGGGCCGCGCCATTGATCG
Source organism: Agrobacterium sp. InxBP2 (assembly GCF_026191755.1). Classification (NCBI taxonomy): domain Bacteria; kingdom Pseudomonadati; phylum Pseudomonadota; class Alphaproteobacteria; order Hyphomicrobiales; family Rhizobiaceae; genus Agrobacterium; species Agrobacterium sp. InxBP2. The sequence continues at coordinate 246,705 of NZ_JAINDY010000026.1, read as the reverse complement.
GGTAACGCGCATTGCCGGATATGTCGAGCGGCGGACAGTACGCCTTTGCCTGCTCCGGCGTCAGCCACTCATTGTCGATGCCATAAAGACGGTTGGCATTGATATGACGGCTGAAGGACTGCCGGTCATGGATATTGTGCGACAGCATCATCACGCCGCGCGCAGAATACATGACGTTATAATTGAGATCCTGGCTCAAGCCTTCCCACAGTTTCAGGGAATGCTCGTAAATATCCATGCTCTCTTCATAGAGATAATTGGAGCGGATGATGGTGGTGTTGCGGCCGGTGTTGCCACCGCCGAGCCAGCCTTTTTCCAGAACCGCGACATTGGTAATGCCATGTTCCTTGGCAAGATAATATGCCGCGCCGAGACCGTGGCCGCCCCCGCCAATGATGATGACATCATAGTCCTTGCGCGGCTCGGGTGAGGCCCATTGCGCATCCCAGCCCTTATGACCCCTGAGCGCCTCACGCGCCACGGCAAAAACGGAATATTTGCGCATTCGCAATCTGCTCCTCGAGAACCGGCCAGAGGCCTGGAACATAACCCCGACCCGTATCATACACATGGCAAATCGGGATGGGAGGCAATATCCATTTTGCGACGCGGCAATGGTTTTGTTTCGACATGGCCGAAAGATTGCGCGACGCGCGCATTTTGTGGCTGAATATGCGCTACCGGCTGGACTTGCTGCAAATGATCTGTTATTGCACGTCACCAATCGCCCGGCTCAACAGCCGGATGAACCACTTTTTGTTTGCGTGCGAATGCCTTTATTCACACAGCAAGATAACCAAACTAAAGGAACGGGTTTAACGTGCAGGTACTAGTCCGCGACAATAACGTTGATCAGGCGCTCCGCGCCCTGAAGAAAAAGATGCAGCGCGAAGGCATTTTCCGTGAAATGAAGATGCGTGATTATTACGAAAAGCCCTCCCAGAAGCGCGCTCGCGAAAAGGCTGAAGCCGTTCGCCGCGTTCGCAAGCTGGCACGCAAGCGTGCACAGCGCGAAGGTCTGGTTGCTGGCCCCCGCGCAGGCCGTTAATAGGCCGTCTTTTGGACGTTTTTGAATGCTTGTTGGGCGGGGGCGATCAATTCGCCGCCGCTCTTTGTGTTTGTGGCCGGAGAACGCTCTTGAAAACGACCGTGAGACCGGCCTGCGAGGGAACCCACACCGAATGATCGCTGTCGACACCTGTGTTGTGAAAAACGCCGATGCCTCCACGCGCCGGTTGCCATTAAAAAACAACAGAGGGTTCCGCGCTTCTCTGGTCGTCTGCGCCGTGCTTGCCGGTCTTTCCGGCTGCGCGACATCCAACCAGACGGAAGATGTGTTCAGGATCGACCGCGCACAGGGCTCGCAGGAAAACATCGCCTCGCTCACCTCGGTCATCAACGCCAATCCGCAGGATCCTGAGGGTTACAACGTCCGCGGCTCGGCCTACGGCCGCGCCGGCGATTCGCGCCGTGCCATCGAAGATTTTAACAAGGCGCTGCAGCTCAACCCGCGCTTTTACCAGGCCTATGCCAACCGCGCGCTGGTTTACCGCAATAGCGGCCAGCAGCAGCAGGCCCTTCAGGACTACAACGCCGCCCTGCAGATCAATCCGAGCTACGATGTGGCGCTGATCGGTCGCGGCAATCTTTACCGGCAGTCCGGGCGCGTCAACGAAGCCTTCAACGATTTCTCCCGCGCCATCGAGCTGGAAACCACCGACGGTCGCGCCTGGCACAATCGCGGCCTGATCTACCAGCTGCGTAACCAGCATGCCCAGGCCATCGAGGACTTCTCCAAGGCAATCTCGTTGTCATCGACGTCACCGGAGCCCTATAACGGTCGCGGCCTTTCCTACGTCGCGCTCAATGACGACGAAAACGCCTTCGCGGATTTCAACCACGCCATTTCGCTTGACGGGAATGTGGCGGAATCCTGGGCCAACCAGGCGCTGGTCTATGAGCGACGCGGTGAGATGGCCAAGGCGGCCAAGTCCTATGCGCATGCGGCGCGACTCGATCCCAAATACAAGCCCGCACTGGATGGTGTTGCCCGCACGCGCGGCGCCGCTGGCGCCTCCTAAGGCGTCCGGAACCAATAAAAAAGCCGGCTGGTTTATAACCCGCCGGCTTTTTTAATGAAGAAAAAGAACCATCAATGGCTGTCGCGGCGTGCCTCGGGCGCGGCATCCACCGCCCACAATTCAGCCTGCACGGCGTTTTGAAATTCCATGACCTCGCGCCGCATGGCGGCGTCCTCATAGCCAAGCGCCGTCAGACGGGCGGCCAGTTCACGGCACTCCCTGCGCCAGAAATCATTCGCCTCCACACCATGCAGCCGGTCGAGCATGGTTGCACATCGTTTTACGTCGGCAATGCGGTTCTTTGCCGGAAAGGCGATTACTTCTGAACTCGTCGTCACGCGGGCACCCTGCTCTTCGAGGAATCAATACCGACTTTTTAAAGGCGAGATGGTTAACGAAGTCTGCAGAGCGGGCCAGACACTCCGCAAGGCCTGCACCGGAGGCGGTTTTAGACTTATCAGAAGCAGGCATCACTGTTGTCTGGCCGACGTCATCGATGCGAATCGGCAGTTACTGAGGAATTTACCAATCAAGATTACCGAAATTTCATGCCGCGGGAGGTAGAAGAAGTATATGTGTGTTGAAACAGCACCGGTCTCATCGTATATTTCCTGCAAAGAAGAAAAATGCCGCAGCGCAGTCAAAAATGGAGAAATCGTTCTCGGGAGGAGAGCAACATGTATGCACCTCGTGTTTTTTTCAGCATGATCGGTGCTTTGCTTGCTTTTGCGGTTGCGACATATTTCATCCACGGCTCCTTCTATACGGCGTTCATTCAGACCCTCATTTGCGCAGTCATTCTGCAAGTCGGTTACTTCGTGGCGATTTTGGTTCTGGTCGCCCGTGAAAAACGCCGGATGCGGGAGACCTTTTCCCGGGACCTCAGCGCTGAAACAATTGCTGCAGACACCGCAAAAAGCGCACCGCCGCATGGGGCAAAGCTGACGGATATGTAAGTTTTTTCGCATCCGCTTTTATTGCATCGCAAAAAATCGCTTGCATCCATATCGCTGACACTTTCTGCTGGCCAAATCCTGAAGGTTCGTCAAAGCAGAAGGACACCCCATGGTGAGCGGTTCACAGCCCATTTGCGTCATCATCGCTGCAAAGAATGCATCTGATACCATCGATATCGCCATTCGTTCCGCCCTTGCGGAGCCAGAGGTCGGTGAAGTCGTGGTGATCGACGATGGTTCCACCGATACAACGACCGACGTGGCGCATGCGGCGGATGACGGCACGGGCCGCCTGCGGGTGGTGCGATTCGACGTCAACCGCGGGCCATCGGCTGCGCGCAATCATGCCATCTCGATTTCCTCCGCTCCCCTCATCAGCATTCTCGATGCGGACGATTTTTTCTTCCGCGGCCGTTTCGCCGCCATGCTGGCCGATGACAACTGGGACCTCGTGGCCGATAATATCGCCTTCATCCAGCAATCCGTTCCAGGCGCGTCCTCCATGCAGCCGGCCCGCTTCGAGCCCCAGGCGCGGTTTTTGTCGCTGACGGAATTCGTGGAAGGCAATATTTCCAGGCCTGGTGTGGAGCGCGGGGAAACCGGCTTCCTGAAACCGGTGATACGCCGCGCCTTTCTCGACAAACATGCGCTGCGTTATGACGAGGCTCTGCGACTTGGCGAGGATTACGAACTTTACGTGCGCGCGCTGGCGGCCGGCGCGCGCTACAAGGTCATCCGTCATTGCGGTTACGGTGCGATCGTTCGCGGCAACTCGCTGAGTGGCCGCCACCGAACCGAAGATCTCCGTCTTCTCTACGAAGCAGACAGGGCGATTCTCGCCGGTTGCCGGCTCTCCGCAGAGGAAACGGCGATCCTGCGCGAGCATGAGAAACACATCCGCGCCAAATTCGAGCTTCGCCATTTTCTCGATACAAAAAAACAGAAGGGTGTGGGCGGAGCGCTGAGCCACGCCCTTGCGCGTCTGCCCGCCCTGCCCGCCATTACACGCGGTATCTGGAGCGACAAGACCGCCCGCTTCCGCAAAGCGGCGCCGGTGCGGGACGTGCGTTATCTGCTGGACGGCACGCCGGTTTCCTAAGGGAAAAGACAACTCACGACAAATCTCTGCCGTCTTCCCCGGGCTTGTCCCCGGGGATTTGCTTATCCTCTAAGCGTTCAGTCGCAGATGCTCGGGACAGACCCAAGCATGGCGATGCGGCAACGGTGTCCTCAAGCAAAAGCCGCAGAAAATTTTCTGCGACATCCGCTCCTCACCTCTAGAGATAATCCCGCTTCACCGTTTCCAGAACGGCGGCGAAACGCTCCTTGCGTTCCTCCAGTCTGCCATCCGGGCTAAGACGCGGTTCCGCTCGGCTTGCCTGCCAGAGCGCCAGTGTGGAAGGTGCGGCCAGCACCTGCTTGGCGAGCTTCCGCAACGAGCGGGATTGCGTTTCCTGCGGACGCACCATTACATCGCCTTCATGCGCCCGGCCCTCAAGCGCAGAGACGGAATCGGCGGTGACAACGGGGGCGGGCGGTGGGGGGAAGCTCATGCCCCAGAAGCGTGAGCCCTTTTTCGCCGCTTCGGCGCGGGTCGAAACCGGTACATAGCGCGGCTGATATTCGACTCCGACGCTGCCGGCCCAATCGCTCCATTTGAAGCTGTTGATCGATGGTGAAGTGCTGACGGCGACCCACGGCACGCGGAAGGCATCGGCAAGGATTGCACCATGCATGGATTCAGCCACGATGAATTCCGATTGGGCAATGGCGCGGATGACCGCTTTTGCCTCGCCGCGCGGGTCGAGATAGGTGAGTCCTGCCGGTTCACAGACGGTTTCCCACATGCCGAATTCCGCCGATTCCCAATGGGGGACGAAGGTCTTCTTGTGGAGCTTTGGCAGCCCTTTGAAATCAGGCATCTCGGTGACCATCACGGCGGGATCGACAATGCCTTTTTCGGGAGCCAGCCCCAACTTGGCGGCAGTTTTTTCGCCGCGCACACAGCGGATATCCCAGAACTCGGTGCTGGTATCCGGCACCGCGCCATAACCATAGCCGCTGCCGATCACCAGCTTGCGCTGCTTGGCGGGCAAAAGAACGTCGTTGAGCACCGTTCCGACGCCCACGAGCATGACATCATCATGCACATCGCGCAGGCCCGGAAGCAGAAAGTCCCACAGCCACAGGTTGAGATCGTCACCGAAATTTCCGTGATGAGATTCCCAGTGGTAAGGTTTCATGAGGTCACTCCTGGGTGAAAAACATATAAATTGTTGCGGGCGAAAATTCGCTCATCTGGAGCGGACGATTTTTCCGGCGCCGAGTTCGAAAGCGGCGCGCAGCAGTGCCGGATCGCGCATTGCCCATTTTAGGAGCAAACCGAATTCGGGAGCCTTGCGCCGTTTCAGGTTGCCAGCCTGGCTCCAGAGAGCCTGTTTGCGCGCGGTGTTTTTATAGGAAGCGATGGACGCCACGTCGGCCGGCCGGCGAGAAAAACGTCCCTCCAGCGTATCGAGCGCCACCCAGGTATTGAACTGCTGGCGCAGGAATTCCGGCGAGGTATTGTCGATGCTGTGGAAGATATTGACGCCCATGCCGCGCATCGCGCCGGCGTCGTCACAGAGCAGTGTCCGCTTCGATGCAAGGATGGAATCGCAGAAAAACAGCACGTCTTCCGCCGCCAGTCTGAGCGCCGGATCGAAACGGATCTTCTCGAAAAGAGGACGACCGATCACCATGCAGGAGAGATGCAGGAAGCTCCAGTTCCGCAGCATGACGCTTGCGAGATCCGGCAGTTCGATCACCAGCGGCTTCTCCGAAAGCCGTGCCGCACCCTCATTCTTCTCCAGCTCGGAAATGGCGAAATGATAATAAAATTCGTCACTTGCCTGCATGGACGCCCAGTAGCACTCGCCGCCATAGGTCGTGAGCGCAAAGGCCGCATTCCGCAGATGATCGGGCGTCCAGATATCGTCGGAATCAAGAAAGGCAACGTAGTCGGTGCCGTCAGGCACATTGTCCAGACCGGTGTTGCGGGCGCCGCCCGGTCCGGCATTGGCCTGCTTAATGACAAGAATCCGGTCTTTCTGTTCCTGCGAAAGTTCCGCAAGTTCCTGATCGATCGGGTATGGCGATTCGTCATCGACGATGACAAGATCGAAGTCCTGGTAGGTCTGCGCAAAAACCGATGCGAGTGCACGTCCCAGGACACCGTGCTGCTTTTGATAGTAGGGAATGACGACAGTAAATCTTGCCATTGTTTCGCCCCTTGCGTTGATCAAGAAGTGTCGGGCCCGATCCTAAAAGCGGCCCCGATGGTATCGGCAACTCCCAACCGGCTTCCTCCCGCCGGCCTCCAGAAACAGGATGCTTGTATGCCCCCAGCGCCAAATGTAAAGACCATCACCACGAATGTCGGCTGGAGCGTTTTATCAAAAACAGGGACATTCGGGCTTAAATTTGTCACGGTCCCTATTCTTGCAAGGCTGCTTTCCCCGGAGGAATTCGGGGTGGTAGCGGTAGGACTAACGGTTGTACAGTTCCTGACCATGATTGCTGGCGCGGGGCTCACCTCCGCTCTCATCGTTGAGAAGGAAGAGGATATGGAAACGATCCATACCGTCTTCTGGGCTAATCTGGCGATCTCCTGCTCCATGGCAGCCGTCCTCTACATCTGGGCGGAATTTTTCGGCAGACTGCTGGGGGCGGTGGAAAGCGCATACCTGCTGCGCATCATGGCCTTCCTCATTCCATTGCAGCTTGCAGGCGATGTCGCCTATTCGCTGCTGGCGCGACGGATGAACTTCAGCAAGGATGCGCTCTGGAGCATGGCCTCGGAGAGCATCGCAGCGATTGTCGCGGTCGCGCTCGCCTTCATGGGGTTCGGCGTCTGGGCACTTATCATCCAGCTTTTTGCCGCAGCTCTCATCCGTCTCGTCGGGCTTTATGCGGTTTCCCGCTATTGCCCGCGTTTTGTCATGAAGCCACGCCGGCTGGTGCCGCTTCTCGGCTTCAGTTCGGGGCTGATGGGCTCGGAAATCGCCAATTTTGTCACCTTCCAGTCGCCGATGGTGGTCATTGCCCGTCACCTGGGTCTGGCGGATGCCGGCGCCTATTCCGCCTCCAACCGTTTCGCCAGCATTCCCAACCAGGTGGTTTTATCCGCCGTCATGGGGGTTCTGTTTCCCGCCTTCAGCCGCATGATGGACGACCCGCAGCGCCGTCGTGATGCGTTGATGTTCAGCACGCAGGTGCTGACCGTACTGCTCGCGCCCATGATGTTCGGTCTCTGGGCCGTGGCCGAGCCGGCCATGCTTGTCATCTTCGGCCAGAACTGGGCCTATGCCTGGCCTGTCCTCGGGCTGCTCGCCCTGTCCAAGGCCATTCTCACACCGTGCAGCACCTTCATCCCGTACCTGAAGGGTGCTGGTTACGGCCGCGTATTGTTCTGGTCGGCGACGATCCGCGCCATCGTCACCACGGTGGCAGTGTGGCTCGCCGCACTTTATGGCACGCTGATAGACGCCATGGTCTGGCTTTGCATCGTCAACGCGGTCACACTGGTCGCTTACTCCTGGGCCGTGTTCAAGGCCAGCGACACGCCTTTCTTCCGGGGCCTTTATGTCAGCAGTCGGCCGATGATCGCCGCTTTCGTGATGGCCGTTGCGGTGCGCTATCTGCTTCACCTTCTCGCCGATCGCATTCCCAATGCCACCCTTCAGGTTCTTATCGGTGCTGCCGTGGGCGGCGCCATCTATGCAATATTGATTCTGCTGACTGAACGTGCCCTGCTGGGGAAAATCCTGGGCATGGTCAAATCACGGCGTATGCCGAATACCGCAACCCAAGGTTAGAAATATCACAGAAAAATGCGCCTCATTTCTGCCGTTAAGGGGCCTTGCCACGGTGATTTCGCTCGCCGTGGCAAGGTGGGTTCGGCGCTCTTTTTGCAGCGCAACATCACGGCAAATGACAAATTCGCACGCTTCAGAGATTTTTAATGAGGCGTGAATTTATATAAAACTCATTTATTTCAATTATTTAATTTTTCCACGTGATAGAAACTGTGCTGACGCCAGACATTCACCCGCAAAATCTAATCTTGTGTTTTTCCCGCGTCGCCACATTTTATCCCAAAGTCGAAACCAGACTTCCCAGTGCGGGCTTAAGTTCGCTCTGGTTGCAACGCGGCGTGGGGAGACGCCGCCCAATAGGGGTGACTGATGTGACTGTCGATCAGAACCTATCCTCCCGTATCAACTTGATGCGCATATTGCTGATTTCAGGAATCGTGTTCGTGCATGTGCCGCACAATGCCGAAACCAGCCCCTTTCTAGGCCTTTACGGCTTTTTCGACTGGCTGCGGGTTTTCCTGGGCGACGCGCTGTTTCGCATCGGCGTGCCCTGTCTCAGCGCCATTTCCGGTTATCTGCTGTTTCGCCGCGGCATGAGCGCTTTCGATTATCCGGCGACGATCCGCTCCAAGACGAAAACCGTGCTGCTGCCATTCCTCTTGTGGAATGGCGCACTGTTTGCCGCCGTGCTGCTGATCCAGCTGTTCGAGGTTGGCGTCGGATATTTTCCCGACCTATGGAACGCCAGCCCGCGCGAAATACTCAGCCATGGTACGGCGCTGGAAGAGCTGCCGGTGAATGTGCCGCTTTATTTCCTGCGCGACCTTTTTGTCTGCATTCTGCTGTCGCCGGTGCTCGCATTTCTGATGCGCCGCTTTGCGCTGCCGACGCTCGTAATCCTGCTGATCGTCACGGCCATGCCAGACCTGAAAATCTTCATTGTCCAGAAAAAATCCATCCTCTTCAGCTTTTCGCTCGGCATCGCGCTTGCGCTGCACCGGGTCGACGTCAAGGCACTTGATCCTTATGCCCTGCCGATCATGTTGTTGACATTTGCCGCGTCGGCCATTCTCGCCACAGGTCTCTATTTTACTGGCCCTGAATTCACATTCTGGCTGAATATGTCGCGCAATCTGCTCGCGGTCTTCGGCGCGCTCGGCTTCTGGGTGTCTTCATCGATCTTGATCCGCAGCCGGCTTGGTCAGAGGCTCGCCGAGACCGGCAGTCTCAGCTTCTGGATATTCTGCGCCCATTACCCGCTGCTGGTCATCATGTGGATGGTCTGGAACAAGGGCGGGCCGGATTTCTATCCCGCTTTCTACATCAGCGCGACGCTTTGCGCCTTCGTCATTTTGGTGATCAGCAATGCCCAGACCCGCAAATACCTGCCGGCCGTCTATGCCGTATTGACCGGAAGCCGCAGCGGCAAAGGCAAGGCAAAGGCCGAATTCGCGGCCAAACGGGCTTCCACGATAGGCCCACCCACATCCGAAACACTTTATTCGCAACGACAGAGGTGAACCAATGACAACATTTGTCACCCGCGTTCAGACACGCATTCTTCTTGCCGCCGCCCTCACTGCAACGGCATTCACGGCCCCCGTTAACGCCCAAGAGGGCAATGGCGCGTCCTTCATGGAGAATTTCGACCAGATGGACAGAAGCTTCTGGTACGTTTCTGACGGCTGGAACAATGGCGCGCACCAGAACTGCACCTGGTCGAAGAAGCTGGCAACGGTGGAGAACGGCCAGCTGACGCTGGGCTTCGAGGAAGCCAAGGCGGGCGACCGCAACTTCGCCTGCGGTGAAATCCAGACCAAGGGCCGTTATCGTTACGGCACCTATGAAGCGCGCATGAAGGCCGCCACCGGCCCTGGCCTGAACTCCGCCTTCTTCACCTATATCGGCCCGACCGACAAAAAACCGCACGACGAAATCGACTTTGAGGTTCTTGGCAAAAATACCGGTCAGGTGCAGCTCAACCAATATGTGTCCGCCAAGGGCGGCAATGAGAAGCTGGTGCCGGTGGAAGGCGGGGCCGATGCCGGCTTCAACGACTATGCCTTCGTCTGGGAACCGCAGCGCCTGCGTTATTACGTCAACGGCAAGCTCGTTCATGAGGTGACGGACGCGACGAAAATTCCGCAGAACGCCCAGAAGATTTTCTTCAGCCTGTGGGGCACCGATACGCTGAAGGACTGGATGGGCAAGTTTGCTTATGCCGGGCCATCGCAGATGGTCGTTGACCGCTTCGCCTTCACGGCGCTCGGTGACAAATGCCAGTTCCCGGAAAGCATTGCCTGCGCTCTGAATTGACCGATTTTTTTGAACCAAATCCTGTGCTGCGGCGTCTTTGACCCGCGAACCGACCGGAACCCTGCATGATCCATATTCTCTACCTCGCGCATGATCTGTCAGACCCCGCCATTCGTCGGCGGGTGCTGACGCTGCTTGCAGGCGGGGCGCGGGTCACGCTGGCCGGTTTCCGGCGCGGACAGAACCGGCTGGCGGAGATCGAAGGCGTCGTACCCGTCGTGCTCGGGGAAACCGCCGACGGGCAATTTCTGCAGCGCATGGCGGCAGTGGCGAAAGCCAGCCTTTCGCTCGGCAAAGTCTTGAACGGAATTCCGGCACCCGACGTCGTTCTCGCCAGGAACCTCGAAATGCTGGCTCTGGCAAAGCGCGCCATGTCGATCTATTCCGGCCGCCCGGCGCTGGTTTACGAATGTCTCGATATTCATCGCCTGCTGCTCAACGAAGGCAAGCCCGGACAGATGCTGAATGCCGCGCAGCGTTATTTCGCACGCGACGCAAAGCTTCTGGTGACAAGTTCCCCGGCATTCGTGGAGCATTATTTCAAGCCCGTGTCGGGCCTCGACCTTCCTGTCCTGTTGCAGGAAAACAAGGTGCTGGCGCTCGACGACGCCGTTGCCGCCACGCCAAGACCACGGGCGCCCGCGCCCGGCGAGCCATGGAAAATCGGCTGGTTCGGCGCGCTTCGCTGCCGCAAATCGCTTGAAATTCTCGCTGAGTTCGCTCGCCGCATGGAAGGCAGGGTCGAAATCATCCTGCGTGGCCGGCCGGCCTATTCGGAGTTTGCTGATTTCGATGGCTTCGTGGCGGCTGCTCCACATGTGCATTTCAACGGACCTTACAAAAACCCCGAGGACCTAGCCGCCATCTATAACGAGGTGCAATTTACCTGGGCGATCGACTTTTTCGAGGAAGGCCAGAATTCCAGCTGGCTGCTGCCCAACCGGCTTTACGAGGGCTGCCTTTACGGCACTCTGCCGATTGCACTTGCTGGCACGGAAACGGCCCGCTTCATTGAAAAACGCAATATCGGCTTCGTCCTGCAGCAGGCGGGCGCTGCCGATCTTGCCGCCCTCTTCAACCAGATGACCCCGCAAACCTATGCGGATGCCTTCGACACCCTGTCGGCAACAGACAGGAAACAATGGCTGACCGACCGCGACGATTGCCGTCTGCTGGTGCAGCAATTGTCCTCACTCGCCAAATCCGCTTCCGGCCACGCCCGTGAAGCGCAGTTTTCACCCGTGTAGTGCGTAGGGGGCAAATCATGGAAGGTCCAGGTCATTCCGGCATCAGAACGCTGATCGTCATACCCTGCCTCAATGAGGCGAAGACGATCGAGGGGCTGCTCGTCAAATTCACCGGCGCGATGCAGGGGCGCCTGTTCCGCATCGTGGTTGCCGATGGCGGCAGCACGGATGGAACCCGCGATATCGTTTCCGCCTTTGCGGCGGCGGATGACCGCGTGACGCTTCTCGCCAATCCGAAGCGCATCCAGAGCGCCGGCATCAATCTCGCCGTCGCCACCTTCGGCGAGGATTTCGATTATCTCATCCGGATCGACGCCCACGGCGATTATCCCGATGATTATTGCCAGCGGCTGATCGAGGACGCCGAACGGACGGGTGCGGACTCCGTCGTCGTCGCCATGGATACGGTCGGCCACGGCCTGTTCCAGAAGGCGACTGCCATTGCCCAGAATTCCAAGCTCGGCAATGGCGGTTCCAAGCACCGCGAAGGCGCAAAAGGCCACTGGATCGATCACGGCCACCACGCGCTGATGCGGATTGCCGCTTTCGATGCGGTCGGCGGTTATGATGAGAGCTTCAGCCACAATGAGGATGCGGAGCTGGATTTCCGGCTGCGCAAATCCGGGTTCCGCATCTGGATGACCGACAAGACCCGCATGACCTATTATCCGCGCGCCAGCGTCATGCCGCTCTTCAAGCAATATCTCGCCTATGGCCGCGGCCGGGCGAAGAACCTGTTGAAACATCGTTCGATCCCGAAAATCCGCCAGATGATTCCGCTCGCCGTGCTGCCGGTCTTCATCTTCGCGCTGCTGTCGCTGGTGCATTGGGCAGCCCTTATTCCGCTCGGCCTCTGGATTGCCGCATGTGTGGGTTATGGCTTGTGGATGGCAATAGGTCAGAAAAATCCATACGGCCCGCTCGCCGCTTTTTCGGCAATGGTGATGCATCTGGCCTGGTCCACCGGCTTCTGGCTGGAACTCCTGAAATTCCGGGGAAGAAAGGCTGTCTCATGACCGACAACACCGTCACCGGCACGCAATATCTCAAGACCGTCGATATCGGCATCTGCACCTACAGACGCCCGGCGCTTGTCGCCACACTTCTGTCACTCTTCGAGCTGGATGTGCCTGAAGGCGTGAAAGTTAGGCTGATTGTCGCCGATAATGACGAGGAGCCCAGCGCAAAGGCAAGCGTCGATCGCCTGCGCGAAACCGCCCCCTTCGAGATCACCTATGTGCATTGCCCGAAATCTAATATTTCGATTGCCCGCAATGCCTGCCTGTCGGAATGCAAGGCGGATTATCTCGCCTTTATCGATGACGACGAAACGGCGCCGCCACACTGGCTGGCCGCGCTTCTGGAAAAGGCCGACGAGACCGGTGCAGAAACCGTTCTCGGCCCCGTCACTGCGGTTTACCGGGACAACGCGCCGGGCTGGATGAAACGCGGAGATTTCCACTCGACCGTTCCGGTCTGGGTCAATGGCGAGATAATCACCGGTTATACATGCAACACGCTGCTCAGGATGGAAGCGCCATCGGTAAAGGGCCGGCGCTTCGCGCTGGCGCTTGGCCAGAGCGGCGGCGAAGACACACATTTCTTCTCGCATCTCCACGCCGCCGGCGGCCGTATCGTCTTTGCGGAAGACGCTGTCTTGTCGGAGCCGGTTCCGGAAAATCGGGCAAGCTTTCTATGGCTTGCCAAGCGCCGGTTCCGTTCCGGCCAGACCCATGGACGGGTGCTGGCTGAAAAGAAACCCGGTGCGCGCCGAGTCGTCCAGGTGGTGAAAGCTGGTTCGAAAGTGCTTTATTGCGCTCTTTTTGCCGCCTTGAGCGGTTTCAATGCCGTACGCCGCAACCGTTATGCGTTGCGAGGCGCGCTGCATATGGGTTCGATGAGCGGCGCCTTCGGTGTGCGCGAAATCCGCCAATACGGTGCCGTGGAGGCGACCTGATGGAAAACCTCACCTCTTCGCCAGACATCAGCTTCGTCATCGCCGCCTTTAATGCCGCCGATACGATTGAGGCCGCCATCCAAAGTGCGCTCGATCAGCAGGGGGTGACGCTGGAAGTGATCGTCGTTGACGACCGCTCCGCCGACGATACCATTCCCTACGTTGAAGCGATCGCCGCAATCGATCCGCGCGTGCGGCTGCTTGCGCTCGAAGAAAACCGCGGTCCGGGCGGCGCCCGCAACGCCGGCATCGAGGCCGCGACGGGGCGCTGGATCGCCGTGCTCGACTCCGACGATGTCATCCGCCCGGAGCGCTCCGCCTGCATGATGTGCCGGGCGGAAGCCGCCAACGCTAACATCGCTGTCGATAATCTCGATGTCGTTTACACCGATGGCCGGCCGATGGAGACGATGTTCCCCGAAGAGTTTCTGGAGGAACGGCCTGTTCTCACGCTGGAGGACTTCATTTCCTCCAACATCCTGTTCCGCTCCACCTTTAACTTCGGCTACATGAAACCGATGTTCCGGCGCGATTTCCTTAATAACGAAGCACTGCGCTTCCGTGAGGATATCCGCATCGGCGAAGACTATATTCTTCTCGCCTCGGCGCTTGCCGCTGGCGGCCTCTGCGTCATCGAACCGAAGCCGGGTTACATCTACAATATCCGCGAAGGTTCGATTTCCCGCGTCCTCGAACTTCATCACGTCGAAGCGATGATGCGGGCGGACGAAGAATTTCTGAGCCACTACACCTTGCTGCCGGCCGCCATGGACGCGCAGCAGGCGAGAGCCCGCAGCCTGCGGCTGGCGCATAATTTTTTGACATTGGTGGAAAACATCAAGCGCCGCTCGGTACTCGGCGCCTTGAAGACCACAATCCGAGATCCTGCCGTGCTGGGGCACCTGAGAATGCCGATTGCAGTGCGGCTGAGGAGGCTGCGGGACGCCGTGTTTGCGCCCGCGGCGAATACAGGGGTGAAAAGGCAGATTTCATAAAATTTGCGCGCGGACCATGTCTGCGCGGGGACTGGGGACAGATCAAACCTTGATGAAGGAGAACGCGATGGACCTGAAGAGAACTGTCAGAAAAGCCGTAATTCCGGTAGCCGGCAACGGCACGCGGTTTTTGCCCGCCACCAAGGCGATGCCAAAGGAAATGCTGACGATCGTTGACCGGCCGGTCGTTCAATATGCCGTGGATGAAGCCATGCAGGCCGGCATTGAGCACATTATTTTCGTCACGAGCCGCAACAAGACCGCCATCGAAGACTATTTCGACAGCGCGCCTGAACTCATCAACACGCTGACCCGCTCCGGCAAGACCGTGCAGGTGCTGCAGCTGGAAAAGATGCTGCCGGTTGCCGGCACCGTCAGCTATACCCGCCAGCAGGTGCCGCTTGGCCTCGGCCATGCCGTCTGGTGTGCGCGTGAACTGGTCGGCAAGGAGCCTTTTGCGCTGCTGCTGCCTGACATGGTCTCCTATGGCGCGCGAGGCTGCATTGCCGGACTGATGGAGCTTTACGATGAAGTCGGCGGCAATATTCTCGGTGTCGAGGAATGCCTGCCGGAAGAAGTTTCGTCCTATGGCGTCGTCGGCGTCGGCCAGAAGGTCAATCACGGCTTCGCCGTGACCGAAATGGTCGAAAAGCCGGAACCATCCAGGGCGCCTTCGAATTATTACCTGAATGGCCGTTATATTCTGCAGCCGGAAATCTTCGATATTCTCGCCAAGCAGGAGCGCGGCGCGGGCAACGAAATCCAGCTGACCGACGGCATGAAGCGGCTCGCCGAAAAGCAGGCCTTCCATGCGCAGAAATATAGCGGCCGCACCTTTGACTGTGGCAGCAAGCAGGGCTTCATCGCCGCCAACGTCGCCTTCTCGCTGCTGCGCGCCGACATGGAAGCGCAGGTTCTCGCTTCGGTGAAGGAACTGGTGGCAAACCACGAAAGCCGCGTGCAGGCGGCCTGACTTTCATCGCGCCGCCGGGGGGAGGCCGCCGGCGCACCAATAACGGGAGGCGGGAAGGCGAGAGTTGCTCGGCTTCCCGCGTACCATTTTTAATTCACAAGGTAGGTCCATGCACCACAAGACCTTTAAATCCAATATCGGTTTTCCGGAATCCGGCAAGGATTCCGACACGTTCATCGACCTCGACCGCCTGTGGGCCGCCGTGGTGCGCCGTGCCAACGTCATTGCCGCCTCCGTCATTGCCGCCGTAGTTTTGGCCGGACTTTACCTGGTGCTTGCGACCCCCGTTTATACGGCGATGACGCAGGTGCTGCTCGATGAAAGCCTCTCCCGTTATGCGGAAGAGGAATCGCCTGTGCCCGCTGCCCAGATCGTCGACAACCGCATTGCCAGCGCCGTGGAAATCCTCAAATCCAAGGAAATGGCGCTGACCGTGGTGGACAAGGCCAAGCTTGACGAGAACGACACCATCGTCAATCCGCCGATGTCGCCGGTCGAGCTCGTCAAATCCTCCGTGCGCGGTATCCTCGATCTCGTCCTGCCGGGCGATCCGCCGGTCTCCGAAGCCGCAATCCGCGCCGGACGCCGCGAAAAGGCCGCCTCCGTGCTGCAGCAGTCGCTGACTGTGGAGCGGGTCGGTCGCAGTTCCGTCATCGCAATCTCCACACGTTCGACTGACCGCCAGCTGGCCGCACACATCGCAAAGACCTACGCGCAGGCCTATCTCACCGAGCAGCTGAACGCCAATTTCGACGCCAGCGAGCGGGCCTCTGTCTGGTTGCAGGAACGCCTGACCGACCTTAACCAGCGCGCCCAGGCGGCAGAGCTTGCGGTGCAGAAATTCAGGTCCGACAACAATATCGTGTCCTCGCGCGGCGAACTGATGTCGGAAGGCCAGCTTGCCGATCTCAATGGCCAGCTGATTGCGGCACAGGCGGATGCCGCGACGGCCTCCGCCCGTTACAATCAGTATAAATCCATCATCGACCGCGGCCCGGAAACGGCCGTCGACAACGCCGTCGTCTCGGCCCGTGATACCGACAATTCCGTTATTCAGGATCTGCGCAAGCGCTACATCACCATTTCCGACCGGCAGCGGGGCATTGTGCAGCAGTTCGGAGCAGACCATCCGCAGGCAGCCGCGCTGGACGCCGAGAAGAAAGAAGTGGCGCAGCAGATCTTCCAGGAACTGCAGCAGCTGACCGGCAGCTTCAAGAACGAATACGACGTCGCAAATTCGCGCGTACAGTCGTTGCGCGACAGTATCGACAAGGTGGCTGGCCGTAATTCGGAAGCCAACATCACCATGGTGCAGCTGCGCGAGCTCGAGCAGCGGGCGACGGCCCTGCGCACCCTCTACCAGTCCTATCTCGGACGCTTCGAAGAGGCTTCGCAGAAGCAGTCGCTGCCGATCGCCAAAGCCCGCATCATCTCCGAGGCCGGTCTTCCCACATCGCCTTCCAGCCCGAAAAAGACCATGACAATGGCGCTTTCGGTCGTACTGGGCCTGATGCTGGGTGGGGGCATTGCGGCACTTCTCGAATTCCGCGACCGCTTCTTCCACACCGGCAACGATGTGCGTGATAACCTGCGCATGCGCTTTCTCGGCTACCTTCCCTTCATCGGCGAAAGGGGTGTGGAAAACGCCAAGACCGGAAACAGCGCCGCAACCCCCGGCGGCGAGAATGCAACGCTTGAGGACAGCGGACAGGTTTCGTTCCAGAAAATGCTGCGCCTCGCCGTTGACAGTCCGCGCTCCAGTTTTGCGGAAACGCTGCGCAACGTGAAACTGACGGCGGATGTCGTTATTCAGGAGCGCCAGTGCCGGGTCATCGGCGTCATTTCCTGCCTGCCGAATGAGGGCAAATCGGTCGTTGCGCTCAACCTCGCGGGCCTGATCGCCTCCACCGGCAAGCGCACGCTTGTGGTGGATGCCGACATCCGCAATCCGGGTCTCAGCCGCATGCTGACCACGCGCCAATCCGCCGGTCTGGTGGAGGTCGTGCTTGACGAGGTGCCATGGACGCAGGCGGTGAAAGTGGACACGCGCACCAAGATGGGCATTCTGCCGGTTTCGACCAGCAACCAGTTCGCCCATTCAAGCGAATTGCTCTCCTCTTCCGGCATGCGCAAGTTTATCGACTCGGCTCGCGAGGCCTGCGACTACATCATCGTTGACCTTGCACCCGTTGTGCCCGTCATCGACGCCAAGGCCTTTGCGCCGCAGGTGGACGGCTTCGTCTTCGTCACCGAATGGGGCAAGACACCGATCCAGATGGTGCAGAACCTGATGGCCAACGAACCGCAGATCGCCAACAAGACGCTCGGCATCGTGCTCAACAAGACCGACATGACGGAACTGCAGCGTTATGCCGGACCTGGCGGTTCGGAGCATTACCACGAGTCGTTCTCGGCCTATTACGGCGATGCAAAGCCGCCGGTGAAAGAAGATGCGTAGTGGCAGAGATTTAACAGGCCGGTTGCATCCACACTCCGTCACTCCGGCCCCCGAGCCGGAGTCCAGCCAGCCCAAGTCCTTGAGCTGAATGAAGTCCTGGCGCCGCGCAGACGCGCGGCGGCTGGATACCGGATCTAATCCGGCATGGCGGAAGAATTACAAATTCCCCCATTCCACCCATGGCATTACCCGCCGAAATTGCGCATTGATGGCGTCACGCAAAAATCGCAAGCAGGACCAATGCCATGTCTTCACCAATCGCCTTTGTTTCACGGATGAACGCAGAGACGGAGGCCGTTTGGAAACAGGCGCTGCGCGCCGCCATGCCGGAGGAGGAGATCCTCTCCTTTTCCGAATTGACGGATGAGCAGCGGCGGGCAGTGGAATTTGCCATTGTCGCCAATCCCGATCCGGCCGATATCGCCGCTCTTCCGGGCCTCTCATGGATCCACAGCCTGTGGGCGGGCGTGGAGCGGCTGGTGCTGGAACTGGGCAGCAAGGCTCCCCCCATCGTTCGGCTGAAGGACCCGGAACTTTCCCGCGTCATGGCCGAAGCGGTGCTGGCATGGACCTATTATCTGCAGCGTGACATGCCCGCCTATCGCGAAAATCAGCGAAAGGCGCTCTGGCAGGAACTGGATTACCGCCACCCCGGCGAGATGACCATCGGTCTCCTGGGGCTCGGAGCACTCGGCGCGGCCGCGGCGGAGCGCCTTATCCATGCCGGCTTCAACGTCGCAGGATGGAGCCGTTCGGCCAAAACAATCGAAGGCGTAGAAACGTTGACCGGCGATGCAGGGCTGCAGGCATTGCTGGAAAAAAGCGACATTCTCATCTGCCTTGTGCCACTTACCGATGCGACGCGCGGTCTTCTCGATGCCCGCCGTCTCGCCGCAATGAAACAGGGCGCGGCAGTCATCAATTTCGCCCGCGGCGCCGTCATCGTCGCCGATGCGTTGATCGCGGCGCTCGATTCCGGCAAGCTCTCGCATGCCGTACTCGATGTCTTCGAACACGAACCACTCCCTGCGGCTTCGCCATTTTGGCAGCATCCCAAAGTTACGGTCCTGCCGCATATTTCCGCGCCGACAAGCCGGGAGAGTTCGGCGCGGATCGTGGCCGGCAACGTCCGCACATGGCGGGAAACCGGCAAGCTGCCGGAAACCGTCGACATGGACCGCGGTTACTGAACCAGCATCAAGGCGGCCTATTCGGCCGCCACCGGCCTGGCCGTATGGGCCTTTTCAACGGCGGCAATGATCTGCTGTTCATCGTAGGGCTTGGTGAGCAGGACTGCGCTTTCCGGCGCCCCCTCCGGCAGATGGCTGTCGCCCGTCGCAAAGACGATGGCAAGACCCGGCCTGCGGCGCAGGGCCTCCACCGCCAGTTCACCGCCCTTCATGTCCGGCAGGCCGATATCTGTAACGAGAACGTCGATCTGCTCCGATTCGATAACCTTCAGCGCCTGCGCCGCGTTGCCAGCCTCAACAACGGCAAAGCCGCTCTCCGAAAGCATCTCCATGGAATTCATCCGGATCAGCTCGTCATCCTCGACCAGAAGAACCTGGATTGACCGCTCCCGGTTGTCGACCGCCATGGCGGATTCGGGGATTTTTGAAGAACCAGGCCGCGCCCTCGACAGCGAAACCTGCTTGCGGTTGGCTATGACGTGGCGGATGCGCCGCGCCAGCGCTTCACGCGTATAGGGTTTGGATAGCAGTTCCACACCTGCATCCAGCTTGCCGCCATGCACGATGGAGTTTTCGGTGTAACCCGAGGTGAAAAGAACGGCGAGATTGGGCAACCGCTCCTGCGCGCGACGCGCCATTTCCCGGCTTTTCAAGGGGCCTGGCATCACGACGTCGGTGAAGATGACATCGATCGGAATGCCGCTTTCCACCACCGTCAAACCCGCCTGTGCGTCGCGTGCGGTCAGCACCCTGTAACCGAGATCGCTCAGAGTTTCGACGACCGTACCGCGCACTTCTTCATCGTCCTCAACCACGAGGATCGTCTCCGTACCACCTTCGACAGGGCCGTTATGCACCACGACCTCCCTGTCCTCATCGGCTGCGGAACGCGGCAGATACATTTTCACCGTGGTGCCCTGCCCCACCTCGCTATAGATGTTCACATGCCCGCTGGACTGTTTGGCGAAACCATAGACCATGGAAAGGCCAAGGCCCGTGCCCTTGCCCTCGGGCTTGGTCGAGAAAAACGGTTCGAAGACCTTTTCGAGTATCTCCGGCGACATGCCCGAACCCGTATCGGTGACCGCGAGCATCACATATTGCCCGGCCGTGACCTCGGAATGTTTGCGGGCGTAATCGCGGTCGAGAACAGCATTGGCTACCTCGATGGTGAGCTTTCCGTGCCCTTCCATGGCATCGCGCGCGTTGATCGCGAGATTGAGAAGCGCGTTTTCCACCTGGTTGGGGTCGGCGTAGGTGTTCCAGAGGCCGCCTGACGTGATGACCTCCACCTCGATCGCCTCACCAAGCGAGCGGCGAAGCAGGTCATCCATGCCGGTTACGAAACGGGCAATATTGATGACCCGCGGCTCCAGCGCCTGACGGCGGCCGAAGGCCAGAAGCTGGCTCGCGAGCTTCGCACCACGTTGGACGCCCGCGAGCGCATTCTCCAGCCGGCGCTCCGCACGTTCATTGCCGATCACATCTTTCGACAGCAATTGCAGATTGCCGGCGATCACCTGCAGTAGATTGTTGAAATCATGCGCCACACCACCGGTCAGCTGACCGATCGATTCCATTTTCTGCGCCTGCTGAAGGGCCTTTTCGGTCTGACGGCGCTCCGCCATTTCAGCTTCGACCCGGGCTTCCAGCCCCTCATTCAGTTGCCGGAGCTGCTCTTCCGCCCGGATGCGATGGCGAATTTCACGCTCAAGGTTGCTCGCATGTTCCTTGAGGGTATCTTCGGCACACCGCTGCTCGGTGATATCGGTGTGAACGCCGACCCATTCGGCAATAGCACCTGACTTGTCGAAAATCGGCACGCCGCGGATCGCGAAAGTACGATAGACACCGTCATGTCTGCGCACGCGATGTTCCCAGATATAGGTCGATTTTTCCGCGACCGCCTTGTTCCAGCTATCGACTGAACCCTGCCTGTCTTCCGGATGAACGGCGTCCGCCCAGCCAAAGCCCTGATATTCTTCGGGCGTCTGGCCCGTCAACGCCGCCCATGCCGGCTGCTCACCCAGCATCCTGCCTTCGGCACTGTTGGTCCACAGCACACCGTGCACGGCCTCCACCGCCGCGCGGAAACGGTTGTTGCTGATGAGGATTTCCTGCTCCGAGCGCTTCCGCTCTTCGATATCGATGATCAGGACATAGATGCCGTCGACGGAGCCGTCGGCAATGTAGCGCGGAACATACCGGATTTCAGCGGCGCGCTTGGTGCCATCCGGTCTGCTGATGACGGTATCCGAAACGATCTTCTCACCGGCAAGCGCCCGGTCGAGATAGGCCTTGCGCGCATCGAAAAATGCCTCGCCGACAATCTCGGGAACGCTGCGGCCGATGACGTCTTCACCACTTCGGCCGAACCATTCGAGATAACCGTCATTGGCAAATTTATAGATGTAATCGCGATCGACATATCCGACCAGAATGGGCAGGGCGTTGGTGAGTCGGCTCAATTCCTTGCGGCTCTGCTCCATAGCCTCAACGGCTTTCACCTTGTCGGTATTTTCGAGCACGGTGCACAATACGCCATCAACCGTGCCACCTTCATTATAGATAGGCGTGTAAAACAGGTCGAAGATCACCTCTTCCGGTATGCCATGTCGCATAAGCGTCATTGGCTGGTCGCGATAGGCCAACACTTCACCGCGAAAACCGGCTTCGAGAATGCGGCTGTTCCAGTCCCAGATTTCCGGCCAGATGCCGGGTACCGTGCCGCCCAGCGCCTGCGGATGGTAATTACCGGCGATCTCCGCATAACCGTCATTGTAGATCATCACATGATCGCGGCCCCACATCAGCACCTGCGGAATAGGTGAATTGACGACGGAATTGGCTTTTTGCCTCAGATTTTGCGGCCAGTCGCAAATCGAACCAAGCGATGTCTTCGACCAGTCGAAGCGGCGCACAAGCTCACCCGTTTCACCGCCGCCGATGGGCCATACCGGGGCAGCACGAAGATTGGTCATTCAAAATCACCACAAAAATCGAGAAGAAATCTCCCGTAATACAGAACGGGATAAAAGTCCAAGAGAACAGAAACTTCGCCTGATTGTTCCCAGACTTTTCAAAAAAATGAAAAAGTTCCCTCGCTTTTGAAATATCATTGATGCGCCGCTAAACAACTATGTTTTTCAATATCTTAATTCCGAAATTTTCGCTAATATGGCCCTGCGATCGCGCCTTCGTCCGGCGAATGGCATCCTCAATACGCCAGAAATTGCCGCAAACGGGATGGCGACAAAAGATTTATTAAGCCTCAATAAGGGTGCTGGCGGTCGCGGTGCCGTCAGCGCCCGGGTCATCGCCACACCGCGACCAGAGGGAACAACAATGAAAATACTTTTGGGTGCCACAATTCTTTCCGCCGGCTTCGCCTTTTCAGGCAGCGCAGCCCATGCCGCCGACTGTGGAAACGTAACAATCGCCAGCATGAACTGGCAATCCGCTGAAGTTGCCGCCAACCTGGACAAATTCATTCTCGAAAAAGGCTATGGCTGCTCCGCCGAAATCGTTACCGGCGATACGGTGCCGACACTGACCTCCATGGCCGAGAAAGGCCAGCCGGATATCGCACCTGAGGCCTGGGTCAGCCTGCAGCCGGAAATCGTCAAGCAGGGTCTGGAAGGCGGCAAAGTGGTCGCGGCCGCAAAAATCCTTTCCGATGGCGCTGTTCAGGGCTGGTGGATTCCGAAATACGTCGCTGACGCCAACCCCGATCTCAAAACAATTCCTGATCTTTTCAAGCATCCCGAGCTCTTCCCATCGCCTGAAGACAAGTCCAAGGGTGCTGTGTTCAACGGCCCGCAGGGCTGGGGCGGCACAGTCGTCACCGCGCAGCTGTTCAAGGCGTTTGGCGGCGAGAAGGCCGGCTTCACCCTCGTGGACACCGGCTCTGCCGCAGGTCTCGACGGCTCCATCGCCAAGGCCTATGAAGCCAAGCAGCCCTGGGTCGGCTATTACTGGGCGCCCACCTCCCTGCTCGGCAAATACGAAATGGTGAAACTTGGATTCGGCACTGAGTACGACGCGGCCGAATGGAAACGCTGCACATCCGTTGCCGATTGCGCCGATCCGAAGCCGAACGCCTGGCCGATCGATGACGTACAGACGCTGGTCAGCAAATCCTTTGCCGATCGTGCCGGTCCGGCAATGGATTATCTCAACAAGCGTGCCTGGACCAACGCCACCGTCAACAAGCTGATCGCCTGGATGACGGATAATCAGGCCACCGGCGAAGACGGCGCCAAGCAGTTCCTGAAGGAAAACGAAGCCCTGTGGAAGGGCTGGGTCTCGCCCGAGGTCGCGGAAAAGGTCAAGGCCGCCCTTTAAAAAGCGCGTCCTGACATATCTGCCCGGCAACCGGCGTCTCCCGCGGCGACGCCGAACCGCATCGGCTACCCGGCTTGGCTGATAACGATGCGCCGGTTCAACAGAGCGTTCCGCCCATGCGTCCAGTTGGCCGCGCGGCGCTCTGGCGATTTTACTCCCGGAGTGCGGAGGACATCGATCCCCGCCTCCGGTTCGTCATGGAGAACAGGATATGGAATGGCTTTTCAAATTTCCGACCATGAATGACGATGCTCTGCGCGCGCTGAAAAAAGTCATCGACGAGGGGTTCAGGGCGTTCACCCGAACCTATGGCGGCGCAATCGAGGGGATGTTCACCCCACTCCAGAGCTTCCTCATCTGGGCGGAAAGGCTTTTGATCGGCGCGCCCTGGCCGGTCGTTATTCTTATTGTCGGCGCTCTTGCCTGGTTCGGCAGCCGCAGCGCCACCATTGTTTCGCTCTGTTGCGGCATTCTCTTCGCCATCGGCTGGTTCGGCATGTGGGAAGACACGATGAAGACGGTTTCGATGATCTTCGTCTGCGCCGTGCTGTCCATCGTCGTCGGCCTGCCCATCGGCATTGTCATGGCGCGCTCCAACCGCCTTCAGAACGTGATCAACCCCGTTCTCGATGTGATGCAGACGATGCCGAGCTTCGTCTATCTTATTCCGGTCGTCATGCTGCTCGGCATCGGCCGTGTGCCAGGTGTCATCGCCGTCGTCATCTACGCCCTTCCGCCGATGATCCGGCTCACCAATCTCGGCATCCGCATGGTCGACCGTGACGTCCTGGAGGCCGCCGATGCCTTCGGCTCCTCCAAACGCCAGAAACTTTTTAAAGTTCAGCTGCCGCTCGCGCTGCCCACCATCATGGCCGGCATCAACCAGACCATCATGATGGCGCTTGCCATGGTCGTCATCGCCTCCATGATCGGCGTGCAGGGCCTCGGCCAGCCGGTGCTGAAGGCCATCGCCAACCAATATTTCACGCTCGGCGTGTTCAACGGGCTTGCCATCGTCGGCATCGCCATCATTTTCGACCGCATCAGCCAGGCCTATGGCCTTCGCCTGCAAAAACACCGGGAAGTGGCGCATGGCTAGTCAATCGATCGAAATTCGCAGTCTTTACAAGATTTTTGGCTCCAAAGCGGGGGATCATGTCGAAGCAGTCAAAGCCGGCATGTCCAAATCGGAACTCAACGCCAAGCACGGCCATGTGCTCGGCCTGCGTGACATCAACATCACCATGCCGGGCGGGCAGATCACCGTTATCATGGGCCTTTCCGGCTCCGGCAAATCCACGCTGATCCGCCATGTCAACCGGCTGATCGACCCGACCGCCGGCGAAATCCTCTATGGCGGCACAGACGTGTGCAGCCTCAACGAAGCGGATCTTCTGGAATTCCGCCGCCACAAGACGGCGATGGTGTTCCAGAAATTCGGTCTCCTGCCCCACCGCAACGTGCTGCAAAATGTCGTTTACGGCCTTGAGGTGCAGGGCGTCGACAAGCGCGAGCGCGAAGAAAGGGCAGAGGTCTGGATCAGGCGGGTCGGCCTGGAGGGCTTCTCCAACCATTACCCCAACCAGCTCTCCGGCGGTATGCAGCAACGTGTGGGTCTCGCCCGGGCGCTCACCAACAATGCCGAAATCCTGCTCATGGACGAGGCCTATTCGGCTCTCGATCCGCTCATCCGCGTCGACATGCAGACGGTGCTGCTGGAACTTCAAAAGGAGCTGAAGAAGACCGTGGTCTTCATCACCCACGATCTCGACGAAGCGCTGCGGCTGGGTGACAAGATCGCCATTCTGCGCGATGGCGAAATCATCCAGCAGGGAACGGCCGCCGAAATCGTCATGTCGCCGGCGGATAGTTATATCGAGGCCTTCGTGGAAGAGGTCAATCGCGGCCGCGTCATTCGCCTTGGCGCCGTGGTGCAGCCGGAATTTGCCGGCCAGTCCCGCCTTCAGCTCGATGCGGATATGACGGTTGAAGAGGGCCTGCGCGCGCTGGTCCGGGAAAATGTCAGCAGCGCCACGGTCGTCGGAGAAAACGGCAAGGCGCTTGGGGTAATCACCACCGATGCCATCATGCGCTGCCTCGTCCGAACCGCACATGGTGAGGAAGCAGGCATGGCTGAACGTTTGTCAGGCTGAGCCTTCGAGCCACGCGGCCATGCCCTTTGCGGCCGCCTTGCCGGTGGCGAAACAGGCGGTCAGGAGATAACCGCCGGTGGGCGCTTCCCAATCCAGCATTTCCCCGGCAGCAAATATGCCGGGGAGCTTTTCCAGCATGTAGTTTTCATCAAGGCCGTTCCACGCGATACCACCGGCGGACGAAATTGCCTCGGCAATCGGCCTCGTCCGCAAAAGCGGAATCTCTGCATGCTTTATTCTCGCGGCGACGAACTCGTCCGGCATGGCGGCGATGTCGGGAAAGATTTCCCGCAGAAGCCCGACCTTCACGGCAGACAGGCCAGCCGCCTTACGCATGCGGTTTGCGAAACTTTCCTTCCTGACGAGCCTGCCCAGATCACGGCTAAGTCGTTCCACCGTACGTCCGGGCGCAAGATCAATCGCCAGCGACGCTTTCCCTGCTTCTTCCAACCGGTCCCGCAGGGCGGCGGAATGGGCATAGATCACGCTGCCCTCAATGCCGTGCTTCGTGATCACGAATTCGCCCTGAAAGGCTCCGGCTGGCGAAATGGTGATGGTGGATTTCACCGCTTCCCCCGCAAAACGCGAGCGGAAGACATCGCTCCAGTCAACGTCGAAACCGCAATTGGCGGGGCGGAACGGGGAAAGCGCCACGCCTCTCTCCGCCAGCGCCGGAACCCATACGGCGTCCGAACCGAGACGCGGCCAGCTTGCGCCACCGAGCGCCAGAAGAACGGCATCGGCCTTGATGATGATCTCGCCCTCCGGTGTCGCGAAAACCAGGTGCTCGCCGGAAAAACCCGTCCAGCGATGCCGCGTCCTGATGGTCACCCCCTGCGCCTCCAGGCGGGCGAGCCATGCCCGGAGCAACGGCGAAGCCTTCATGACGGTGGGAAACACCCGGCCCGAAGTGCCGACGAAAGTTTCCTGCCCCAGCCCCTGCGCCCAGTCGCGCAGCATATCCGGCGTGAAATCATCGAGAGCGGCGCGCAGCCTCGGTTCCGCATCGCCGAACCGGTGCCGGAAACTGTCGTAGTCTTCGGCATGGGTGATGTTGAGACCGGATTTTCCGGCCATCAGCAATTTGCGCGCCACGGTCGGCATCGCCTCGAACACCGTCACGGCATGGCCTGTAGCGGAAAGCATCTCCGCCGCCATCAGCCCCGCCGGTCCGCCGCCGATAATTGCGACCTGCCTCGCCTCGCCCAAAACCCTCTCCATTACCATCTTCACCGTTGAAAGCCTTATAGCGATTTCCGCAGGCGAATATATGCGATATTGAAGCGCCCATGTTCACGCTCGACCGCCCCGTCACCTTTTCTCAGGATATCAAAAAAAGCCGCTTCATCGCCTTTGCCGCGCCGGTGACGGGTGAAGAGGACGCGAAGAACTTTCTTGCAGCGCATTCCGATCCCGACGCAAACCATAATTGCTGGGCATGGCGAGCGGGTCAGACTTATCGTTTCAGCGATGACGGCGAACCCTCGGGAACGGCCGGTAAACCGATCCTTCAGGCTATCGACGGTCAGGCACTCGACAATGTCGCGGTTCTCGTCATCCGCTGGTTTGGCGGCATTCTGCTCGGCAGCGGCGGGCTGATGCGCGCTTATGGCGGCACGGCGGCGGCCTGTCTTCGCCTCGGCGAGACGTCACCGGTCATCGCTTATGTCAGCGCCACGCTGAGTTGCCCTTTCTCAGACCTAGCACTGGTGAAATCACGCCTTTCCGCCACGCCGAACCTGCGGCTTGAGAGGGAGGACTTTACCGGCACCGGCGCGGATATGGTGCTCTCGGTTCCGGCCGAGGAAACTGAACGACTAACGCAGCTCCTCGGCGACCTGACCAGCGGACGCGTCAATCTCCATATTCCCGACTAGAGTTTTCGCTTTTCTTCGAATCGCGGAAACACTCTAACTCTTTATTTTGGCGCATTTCCGGTCGGAAAACCGGGGCCACCTTTCCTGGAAATGCTCTAGCGCCTGTCCGAATGCGCAATTCGTGCTAAGGAAGCGACATGTCATCCGAGCTTTCCAACCCTATCTATAATCCGCCACTCGACCCTTGGCTCACCATCGTGCACCGCGATGACGATCTGCTGGTGCTTGATAAGCCGAGCGGGCTGTTATCGGTGCCGGGGCGCGATCCGGCGCTTTCCGACAGCCTCATGACGCGTGTGCAGAAGCAGTTCCCGAAAGCGCTGATGATCAACCGGCTGGACAAGGACACCTCGGGCATCGTGCTGATGTCGCTGAACCGCAAGGCGCACGCCGCAATTGCGTCGCAGTTTGAAAACCGTCAGACGCGCAAATCCTATGTTGCCATTGTCTGGGGAGAGGTTCCCGGAGAGGCCGGAGAAGTGGACCTGCCGCTCGCCATCGATCCCGAAAACAAGCCCCGCCACCGGGTCGACCACGAAAATGGCAAGTCCGCGCAGAGCCTGTGGCAGGTGCTGGAACGACTGCCGCTTCCAGCGACGCGGCTGGCGCTCACTCCCCTCACAGGGCGCACCCATCAATTGCGGGTGCATATGAAGGCGCTTGGCCATCCCATTCTCGGCGATGAATTTTATGCCGAAGGTGAGGCGCTTTCCGCCGCGCCCCGCCTGATGCTGCATGCGCAGGAAGTGGCATTCCGTCATCCGGACGGCCGGGATGTCATCTATACCGTGCCCTCTCCGTTCTGAGGTCGATATGAAGGAACAAAACGATAGTTTCGTGGTGGATTTCGTCGGCGGCGCGGTGGGGCACCGTTTTCGTTCCGGCGAAGGGCGCGGACAGGCACTGCCCAAGGCCGCAGGGTTCACCAAGGGCCGCACGCCAAAAATCGTCGATGCCACGGCTGGCCTCGGGCGGGACGCCTTCCTGCTCGCATCGCTCGGGGCTGACGTCACCCTCATCGAGCGCTCGCCGGAAATGCACGCCCACCTCGCTGACGGCATTCGTCGTGCACTGGAAGCGGGCGGCGCTTATGCCGCGGCGGCAGCGCGCATGACGTTGCTCCACGGCGACTCCCGGCATTTGCTGAAAGAGCTGTCACCGGAGGTGGTGATTGTCGACCCCATGCATCCGCCGCGCCACAACACGGCGTTGGTGAAAAAAGAGATGCGGGTTCTGAGAGAACTGGTCGGCGCCGACCCGGACCAGGTTGAGCTGATGGAGGCTGCGCTGGAGAATGCGACGAAGCGGGTGGTTCTGAAGTGGCCGCTCCGCGCCGACCCGATGCCGGGTGTTCGCAGGCCATCACATCAGATACTGGGTAAGAACACCCGCTATGATGTCTTCATGATCTTCGGAAAATCCCACGACGAGGATGAATGATCAGCGGAAGTTCGGCTTTCGCTGCGCGTTCATCAGAAGCTCATGCCGCGAGGCGAACTCACCGAACAGCTTTCTGAGCCTGACTTCCTCGGCCTTGTCGAGCCGATAACGGCGGCAGAACTCCGCCACGTTGAGGATCGGCTTGGTTCTGTTCGCGTCTATGGTCTTGTTGTCGATGATTTGCATGGCGCCCTCCGTATAACAGAGGCCAAACGCAGCGCACGGCTCGCGGTTCCCTATGAATTCGCATGGATGAGAAAAGAGCGTGACGCCTGCACACGCAATGATCAAGTTTTCTTGAAACTGTCGAAGGAAACGAAATCCTCCCCAAATGGTTTCCTGCGTGACCTAAACGACGGAAGGGAGACCCATGTTCCACAACAACCGATTTCTGAATTCGACGATCCTGTGCTCGATGCTTGCCGTTCCTTTGGCCGGCGCAGCCAACGCACAGACTGCCCCGGCTGCCGAAACGAAACGGCCGAATGCGCCGGATCAGAAACCGGCTTTTGAGGGCCAGACGCGCGCGCCGCAGGCTGCTGCCCAGCCGAGCATCGAAAAAACCGTCGTCGCCGATGGCCTGCCGCATCTGTGGTCCATGGAATTCCTGCCCGATGGTCGCATGATCGTCGCTGCCAAGGAGGGCGCCATGCATATCGTCGCCGACGGCAAGGCCGGGCCGGCGATAGAAGGCGTGCCGGAGGTGGCTTCCGATGGACAGGGCGGGCTTCTCGACATAGCGCTGGCGCCCGATTTCGAAACCTCCCGGAAAATCTTCTTCTCCTTTTCCGAGCCGCGTGAGGGCGGTAACGGCACCTCCGTCGCATCGGCCAAACTGACAGAAGAAGGTGGGGCGGCGAAACTGGAAGACGTCTCGGTGATCTTCCGCCAGATGCCGACCTATGATGGCGACAAGCATTTCGGATCACGGCTGGTTTTCGGACCGGACAACGAACTTTACGTCACCGTCGGGGAGCGTTCAGATGCCACACCGCGCGTGCAGGCGCAGGATCTGTCGAGCGGTCTCGGAAAAGTCTTCCGGATCGATGCCGATGGCAAGGCCTTCGAGGGAAATCCCTTCGCCGGACAGCAGAATGCTCTTCCGGAAATCTGGAGCTACGGCCACCGCAATCTTCAAGCTGCGGCACTGGATGCTCAGGGCCGGCTCTGGACCGTCGAGCATGGGCCGAAGGGCGGCGACGAGCTGAACCTGCCGAAAGCGGGCCTTAACTATGGCTGGCCGGTGATTACCTACGGGGTGGAATACAGCGGCCGGGCGGTTGGCGAGGGTGCAACAGCCAAGGAAGGCATGGAACAGCCGGTTTATTATTGGGACCCCGTCATCGGCCCGTCCGGCATGGCCTTTTACGACGGCGACCAGATTCCCGAGTGGAAGGGGGCCTTCATCGTCGGCGGTCTGGTAAGTCAGGGCCTCGTCATCCTGCACATTGACGGCGACAGGGTTGCGACGGAAAGCCGATTGCCGCTGGAAGCGCGCATTCGTGATGTGAAAGTGGGTCCGGATGGCGCTGTCTACGCCGTGACTGAAGAACGCGGCGGCGGCAACTCGCAAATTTTACGGATCGCCAAGGCCACCTGAGAAGGCCATGACAGGAACAGCAGGCCGCCGGAACGAAGGCGGCCCGTTTTTCGTTTGCCGCAGCGTGAAACCTGCCGGGAAAAACAATGCCACAGCCGCCAACCCGCCTTCTTGCCAAAATCGGACTTGCCTATGTCAGTGATCAGGAACCGGGTATTTCCCGCGAGAAACGCGGACGCGGTTTCTGTTACCGGCTGCCGGGCGGCGAACTCCTCTGCGATAGTGATGAGCTGAAGCGCATCAAATCGCTCGGTGTACCGCCCGCGTATAAGGATGTCTGGATCTGCATCGACCCGTCGGGGCATCTGCAGGCCACCGGGTTTGATGCCCGCGGGCGAAAACAATATCGCTATCATCCCGACTGGCATACGCTCAGGGGAGAAACGAAGTTCTTCCAGCTCAAAAGCTTCGGAAGGGCGCTCCCTGCCATCCGCCGTCGCGCCATGGCCGACGTCGGTAAACAGGACCATGGGCAGGAAATGACGCTTGCAGCCCTCACCCTGTTGCTTGATGCCGCCTATTTGCGCGTCGGAAATCGCTCCTATCTTGAGAGTAACGGCACCTATGGCGCAACGACACTGCTCAAGCGCCACGTTTCCTTCGGTGAAACCATTGAACTGCGCTTCGCCGCCAAAGGCGGGCAGAAGGTGAAAAGGCAATTGCGACACCCGCGGCTACAGAAAATCCTGGAGGAGATTGCCGATCTTCCCGGCAAGGAACTCTTCGTCTGGCAGGATAGTGAAAACCGGGTTCACTCCGTCGATTCCAGCGATCTCAACGCATATCTCTCACGCATCGGCGGCCAGGGCATTTCCGCCAAGACCTTCCGCACCTGGGGCGGAACGCTCGCGGCCTTCTGCAACGCCATGGAGCATGTGGCAGCCGGTGAAAAACCGAGCATAAAAGGCATGTGCCAGGCTGCGGCGACCGAGCTTTCCAATACGCCTGCCATCTGCCGCAAGAGCTATGTGCACCCCGCTGTTCTCGATATCGCCACGGAGGAAAAGGCCCAGAAAAAGCTCAGCCGCATCTTGAAGGTCGGGGCAAAACCCGTCTCCGGCCTCAGGGCGGATGAACGACGTCTGCTGGCCTTTTTACCCTGACAGGTCAGCGGCCTCCCACCCATTCCGCCAGTTCGCGTTCGGCCTTTTCCAGCGCGCTGTAATTCAAAAGCTTGCGCAGGAAAGCGACGGTAACGGCGCGGGTTCTAAGATTATACCGGCCTTCCGCCTCGTCATCGCCGGCCGCCTGATGCACGTTCAGCTTCTCGTAGAGACTTTGCAGACGGTTCTGCACGCTGCGCAGCGACAGGTTCCGCCGGCGCGCGATCGCCTTATCGGTAAGTCCAAGCGCGACATCGACAAGAATTTCATATTCGGAATCGGTAAAGCCATGCGCCTTGCCGAGGCTCTTTTCCTGCAGGCCGCGCACTTCCCGGTCGATCACGCATTGCGCCTCGATGAAGATGCTGCGAAGGGCCAGCCGCAGTCGGTCATCGGAGGCGGATTTCAGCACATAGCCATAGGCGGCACCCTCAGGCACGATGCGGGAAACGCCACGTACATAGGCTTCGTCGGAATAATTGGACCAGAACAGGATGCGGGTATCCGGCCTTTCCTTCCAGATGGTGCGGGCCGCCTCGATGCCGTTGCGCTCGTTCATCTGCAAGTCCATGACGATATGGGCGGCGCGATTTTCCCGCGCCAGCTTTTCGCCGGTTCTGCCGTTTGCCGCCTCCAGCACCTTGTCGCATTCCGGCAGGGCGGCTCTTACCGCCTCGTTTAGATAGGCCCGGTGCAGGGCATCATCCTCAACGATGAGCACGTCCATGTCACATCTCCTCCCGGAAATTGAAAGCGCCCGCAGGCAGGGTGACGGTGATGCATGTACCCGCCCCATCACGGTTGCCGCCTCTGTCGAACCGGGCAGAGATCAGCCGCGCCCGCGTCTTCATGTTGCCCATGCCGAGACCGCCGGGGGCACCACTGTCACCGCCGCCATTGCCGTCATCGCTCACGGTCACCCGCAACCCGCCGTCGATTGCGGCCAGTCTCACGGCAATCGTTTCGGGCTGGGCATGGCGAATGGCATTGTTCACGGCCTCCTGCACGATGCGGAAGAGCGATATGGCCACCGTCTTGTCCAGCCTTTCAACCAGCCCCTCCGTCTCGTCCTTCACTGACCAGTCGATAGCGCATCCGCTGTCGCGCACGGAGCGGTCCACATAGGTCTCGATGGCTTCAACGACGCCGAACAATTGCAGGATCGAGGGTTTCGCCTCCTCGATGATCTCGCGTAGATCCTGCATGCAATGCTGCAGGCTGCGCACCACCGGCTCCAGCATCTCGCCGGAAATATCGGGAGTGTGGCTCATTCGCTCGATACGCCGCGCAAGCCGCGTCAGGTCGGCCAGAGTCTGGTCATGCAGGTCCATGCCGATGCGCTGCCGCTCGGCCTCCAGCGCTTCCGTCAATTGCAGCGCGCCGAGGCGCAGGCCTTCTTCGCGGGCATTGGCGCGCGCCTCCTCGATGGCCGAGCGCTTGGCCTGTTCAGCGGCACGAATGGCGTAGAAATAGGGTGCCAGCAAATCCGCAACGGCGCGCGCATTGGTGACATCTTCCATCGTATAGGCGTTCGACTGGTGCGACGAGCAACTGAGCGCGCCGATGATGTCGCCATGCACCTTCATGGGGACATGCAGGCGGCTGTGCAGGCCAAGTTCGATGATGGGGCTGGAAAATGACCCTTCGAAATGAAAGCGCGGATCGGAACAGGCGTCGCCGCTTAAAAGATATTCGACCGAGCCCGACAACAGCGACCGGATCGGGCTTCCGGTGAGAAGTGCGGGCGGCTGTCGGCTCCAGGCGCTGACCAGACCGCTCTCAT
Source organism: Agrobacterium sp. InxBP2 (assembly GCF_026191755.1). Classification (NCBI taxonomy): domain Bacteria; kingdom Pseudomonadati; phylum Pseudomonadota; class Alphaproteobacteria; order Hyphomicrobiales; family Rhizobiaceae; genus Agrobacterium; species Agrobacterium sp. InxBP2. Next base: position 213,376 of record NZ_JAINDY010000026.1, on the reverse strand, counting down.
AGGCAATGTGATACTTGTCATCCAGCTGCTTGATGCAGACATCCATGTGATCATGCGGGATGATATGGCTGATCTCGGTTGCTACCGCCTGAATGATGGCATTAAACTCCAGCTGCCCGGCGAGCAGCCTCGAAATGCCCATATAGTGATGAAAAAGAGCGCTTTTCGGCGTATCCAGCATGTGCGGACGCCCTCCCAAGCGTCTGCCTCCAATCCCTGCGGCGAAGATTTAACCCATCGGGTCCGCATTCTTCATTCTGCGCCCGGCAGTGGCCTTTCGTCCTGCGGGTTCCCGCAAGCTTTATGCGGAAATCCGCAGGAAGATTGCCGCGATCCGCCTATACAAGCCAAATCTTCTTGGTCATTCTCGCTTCTACTGGGGAAAGGAGCTCCAGTGCAAAGGAATTCCGCCTGCCGCCGAGGAGATTTGCGGCGTGCGAGAATTCCGGGCTCGAAAAGGGCAAGCCACGAGGGAGGAAATCAAATGGCTTTCAGGAAGATGCTTCTGGCATCGGCCGCTGTCGCATGTGCAGCGCTGCCGATCACCGCTCATGCCGATACGTCGGCAAAAAAGATTGCGCTTTCTAACAATTACGCAGGCAATTCCTGGCGTCAGGCGATGCTGACCAGCTGGGACAAGATCACCAAGCAGGCGGTTGCCGACAAGCAGGTGGCCGCAGCTGACGCCTTCACGACAGCCGAAAACCAGGCGACCGAACAGGCGGCGCAGATCCAGAACCTGATCCTGCAGGGTTACGACGCCATCGTCATCAACGCCGCTTCGCCGACTGCACTCAACGGCGCGGTTAAGGAAGCCTGCGATGCGGGCATCACCGTCGTATCCTTCGACGGCATCGTCACCGAGCCTTGTGCATGGCGCATTGCGGTCGACTTCAAGGCCATGGGCGCAAGCCAGATCGACTACCTTGCCAAGGCCATGCCGAAGGGCGGCAACCTGCTCGAAATTCGCGGCCTAGCCGGTGTTTCCGTGGATGACGAAATCCATGCTGGTATTGTCGACGCCGTCGCCAAGAACCCGCAATTCAAGATCGTTGGTTCGGTCAATGGCGACTGGGCACAGGATGTCGCCCAGCGCGCCGTTGCCGGCATTTTGCCAAGCCTTCCCGAGATCGCGGCCGTCGTAACGCAGGGTGGTGACGGTTACGGTGCGGCCCAGGCTTTTGCCGCCGCCAAGCGCCCGACGCCGACCATCGTCATGGGCAACCGCGAAGACGAGCTGCAATGGTGGAAACAGCAGAAGGATGCGAGCGGCTATGAGACCATGTCCGTCTCCATCGCACCCGGTGTTTCGACGCTGGCTTTCTGGGTGGCGCAGCAAATTCTCGACGGCAAGGATGTGAAGAAGGACCTGACGGTTCCCTTCCTGCGCATCGACCAGGCCAATCTCGAGGACAACCTCAAGAACACCCAGAAGGGTGGCGTGGCGAATGTGGAATATTCGCTTGAGGATGCCCAGAAGGTGATTTCCGCGGCGAAGTAACCCGCGGTTCCTACCTGACCCTGCGGCGCTTTCGAAGGAAGCGCCGCAGTTATCCCACATTCAATTTCAGATCACTGGCGTAATTGCTCATGAATGACATCATCGAGGCGGAAGAAGTCGTCGCCGCGCGCGGCGTGAAGGTCGTGTTCGGCGCGGTCAGGGCGCTGGACGGGGCCGATCTCGTCATCCGCGCCGGGGAATGCCTCGGGCTCGTCGGCCACAACGGCGCGGGCAAATCCACCATCGTCAATGTCATCAATGGCGGGCTCACACCGCATGAAGGCTCCATTTCCTATCGTGGGGACCAGAACCGCCACGGCATAGCCGCTGCGCGTGCGAGCGGCGTGCGCTGCGTCTTTCAGGAACTCTCGCTCTGCCCCAACCTGACAATCAGCGAAAACGTCCGCATCATGCATGCCGCCATGAACGGGCGGAACTGGCGCAGTCGCGCTCTTTCCATGATCCGCCAGACGCTCGACGAGATTTTTCCCGGCCACGGCATCGATTGCGAACTGACGATTGCCGAGCTTTCCATTGCGGAGAGGCAGATGGTGGAAATCGCCATCAATTTCTGCCGCACGCCTGAAGCCCCGAGGCTGGTCATTCTCGACGAGCCGACATCCTCGCTCGACGCGGGCCTTGCCGAACAGTTGATGGATTATGTCCGGCGTTTTGTGCGCACCGGCGGCTCCGTTCTGTTGATCTCGCATATTCTCGGTGAAATTCTTTCAACCGCCACCCGCATCGTTGTCATGAAGGATGGCCGCGTGGTAGCCAACCGGCCCGCCGCCGAATTCACCACGCGGACGCTGGTGGAGGCCATGGGCAGCGTCGTCAAGCCGCAGGACAGGCAAAAGGGTGAGAGCCGCAAGGCGGGCGAAGAGGTGCTTTCCATGCCGGCGCGCCGGGGCGAAGGCCTTGCCTTCGAGGCTTTCCGCGGAGAGATCATCGGCCTTGCCGGCCTCGGCGGCCATGGCCAGACCGAAGCGCTTCTCGACCTCTATCTTGCCCGCAACAGCAGCTGGCTGCCGACGCGCAAGACCGATATCGCTTTCGTCGCGGGCGACCGCAGCCTCAACGGCACCTTCCCGCTGTGGAGCATCCTGAAGAACCTCTCCATCGCGTCGCTGCGGGATATTTCATCCGCGGGCATTGTGGACAGGAGCAAGGAGAGCGAACTGGGCGCGCAGTGGAAAAAGCGTATCGAAATTCGCACGCCCGACATGGGCAACAAGATCCTGTCTCTCTCCGGCGGCAACCAGCAGAAAGTGCTTTTTGCCCGTGCGCTCGCCACCACCGCCGGCACCGTTTTGATGGACGATCCGATGCGCGGCGTCGATATCGGCACCAAACAGGAGGTCTACGATATCTTGAGAACTGAAGCCTCTCACGGCCGCACCTTCATCTGGTACTCGACCGAGATGGATGAAATCCGTCTCTGTGACCGGGTTTATGTCTTCCGCGACGGCGCCATTCAGGCCGAACTGGTGGGCGAGGACATCACTGAACAGAATGTGCTGGCCGCTTCCTTTGCCGGAGAAGACCACGCATGAAACTTTCGGCAAACGCACTCCGCCTCATCATTCCCGCCGCCTCGCTCGCCTTCCTGCTCGCCGCGGTCTTCTACATGCAGCCGCGTGCCATGAGCTACACCGGCTTGAACCTGCTGTTCAATCTGGCAGTGCCGATTGCACTCGCCACCATTGCGCAGATGCTCATCATGTCGGTCAACGATCTCGACCTGTCGATGGGCACCTTCGTCAGTTTCTGCGCCTGCGTCACCGCGACCTTCCTGCAAACGACGCCATTCCTCGGTATTGCGATCTTTGCCGGGGCGATCGCGGTTTATGCACTGCTCGGCGCCATCATCCATATCCGCGCCCTGCCCTCCATCGTCGTCACACTCGGCATGAGTTTCGTCTGGGGCGGCCTCGCCGTGCTCATTCTCCCCTCGCCCGGCGGCCAGGCGCCTGCCTTCATCCGCACGCTGATGACGGCGAAACCGCCTTTCGTGCCGATCGCGATCGTCGCCAGTATCCTGATTGCGGTCATCGCCCACTACATCGTCATGCGCTCCTCGTTCGGCGTGTTGATGCGCGGCGTCGGCGGAAATTTCCGCTCTGTCGAGCGTTCCGGCTGGTCAGTCATCGGCATCCGCGCCGCTACCTTTGCGCTGGCCGGTTTCTTCGCGGTGCTCTCCGGTATCACCCTCGTGGGCCTGACGACATCGGCCGACGCCAATATCGCGCTGCGCTACACGCTGCTGTCGATTGCCGGCGTCATCCTCGGCGGCGGCGAATTCGTCGGCGGAAGAGTATCGCCCATCGGTGCCGTCATCGGCGCGCTGACGCTGACGCTTGCAGGCTCCTTCCTCTCCTTCATGCGGATTTCGCCGGACTGGCAGATTGGCGCGCAAGGTGCAATCCTCATCATTGTGCTGGCATTGCGCATCCTGCTCAACCGTCTCGAAAAGCGGGAGAAAAATCAATGAACGGGCTCTCTTCCCTCACCAGAAAACCGTGGATCTGGTCCTTTGCCGCAACCATTGCGGTTTGGATCATCACCGTGCTCTTCACTGGCGGCGCAAGCTCATTCGGCCTGTCGCACGCAGCACTCACCTTCGCGGCCTTTTCTGTCATCGTCGGCATCGGCCAGATGTTCGTCATCACGCTCGGGCCCGGAAATATCGACCTCTGCGTTCCCGCGACGATGACGCTGTCGGGGACGCTTGCCTTGAAGTTCATGGATGTATCGGACAGCCTCATTCTGCCGGGATTGCTGATCGCCATCCTCATCGGTATCGCCATCGGCATCGGCAATTATGCCCTGATCAAGCTCCTGCGCATCCCGCCGATCATCGCGACGCTCTCCATGAGCTTCATCGTGCAGTCCATCGCCATCTGGTCGAACCGCGGCCTGCGCATCAAGCCGCCGGAAACATTGGCCACATTCGCCACATCGAGTTTTCTCGGCATTCCCAACGTCGCCCTGGTCGCCCTGCTGCTTTCCGTCATTGCATGGCTGCTGCTGGACCGCTCCTTCTACGGACGCTGGATTGCCGCCATCGGCCAGAGCACCTTCGCTGCGCGCATGACCGGCATTCCCGTGGATGGCGCACGCTTCGTCACCTACGTCCTCTGTGCGGTGCTGGCGGCAATTGCGGGTTATCTGCTCGCCAGCTTCTCCGGCGGTGCGGCGCTCAACATGGGCTCGGAATATCTGCTGATGTCCATCGCCGTCGTTGTCATTGGCGGCACAGCGGTGGCGGGAGGGGATTCCAACGTGCCCGGCATATGGGGCGCATCGCTCTTCATGTTCCTGGTGGTCTCGATGCTGAATACCTATGGTTTCGGCGCGGGCATCCGCCTCATCCTCACCGGTCTCATCATCATCTCCGTCATTCTTCTGGCGAGCGGCCCGAAGGCCACGCGCTGACCCCGAACGACAAGCCAAAGCGGACCACGCTCATGACCACAGACAAGACTTCACCTTACGAAATTCACGACGACCGTTTCCGCCACCTGATCGTCGGCAATGCCGAACTGGAAGAGCTTTATTCGGGCTGCCGCTGGGCAGAGGGACCGGTGTGGTTCGCCGACCTGAACTGCCTGCTTTTCAGCGATATCCCCAATGAGCGCATGCTTCGCTGGGTGCCGGATGGCGGAATCTCGGTTTATCGCCAGCCCTCCAACTTCACCAACGGCAACACCCGCGACCGGCAGGGACGTCTTGTGTCCTGCGAACATGGGGGCCGCCGCGTCACCCGCACCGAGGTCGACGGCTCGATCACCGTCCTTGCCGATAGCTACGACGGCAAGCGGCTGAACTCGCCCAATGACGTGGTGGTGAAATCAGATGGCAGCGTCTGGTTCACCGACCCGACCTACGGCATTCTGTCCGATTACGAGGGCTACAAGGCCGAGCCGGAGCAGAAGACCCGCAATGTCTACCGGCTCGATCCCGCTACCGGAAAGATCGACATCGCCATCGACGACTTCGTGCAGCCGAACGGCCTCGCATTTTCGCCTGACGAAACGAAGCTCTACATTGCCGACAGTTCCTACAGCCACGATGTCACCCGACCCCGCCATATCCGCGTCTTCGACGTCGTGGATGGCGTAAAACTCGCCAACGGCCGGGAATTCTGCAATATCGACAATGGCCTGCCAGATGGCTTTCGCCTCGACACGGCCGGCAATCTGTGGACGAGCGCCGGTGACGGCGTGCACTGCTTTGCGCCTGACGGCACACTCATCGGCAAGATCAAGGTGCCGCAGACAGTGGCGAACCTCACCTTCGGCGGGCCGAAAAAGAACCGCCTGTTCATCACCGCGACAAAATCGCTTTATTCGGTCTATGTCGCCGCAACCGGTGCACAGACACCCTGAAATCCGAAAACGCTGGTCTGGCAGGAAGTGGCAAGATCGCTTCAGAGCGCTATAATTGGCCCATGAGTGACGATTCCAACCTCTTCCTGACTGACGATATGGAGTTCGACGGCAAAGCGCCGGCCGTTGAACCAACCAGCCGCATGCTCTCCTGGGCACGCAATTCCGCTCTATACCGGCTGGAACAACGCATGATGACGGAAAAGCAGCTGCGCGACGCCATCATGCGCAAGGCACGGGAAAAATTCGAGGATATCGGCGCCGCGCAGATAAAGGCGCTTGGCGATTTCGCGGTGCGTTTCGCTTATGAGATCAAGGCGCTTGACGATACGGCCTTTGCGGAAATCACCGTGCGAAGCGGGCAGCGCAGCGGCAAATCGAAACGGGGGCTGGCGCAAAAGCTTCAGCTTAAGGGGATAGACCGGGAGACCGCAGCCGTCGTCCTTCAGGAAACCGACGATCTGGTCGCAGCCATCAATTTTGCGCGAAAACGCGCTTTTGGCCCTTACCGTCGGGTCGAGCTTGATGAGAAGCGCAAGGCAAAGGAGTTTTCGGCATTTGCCCGCAATGGTTTTGGTTTCGAAATCGGGTCGAAGGTTATGTCGATGACGACGGAAGAAGCGGAAGATATTTTATCGGAAGCACCGCTCTGACGTTATTGTCGCAGCGGACGGGTTTTCAGATAAGCGATGAGATCGGCGATATCACTCTCGCTCCAGAGGCCGAAAAAGCGCATTGCATTTCCCGGGAGCGCCTTCTTCGGACTGGACAGAAATTTCTGCAACTCCTCCTCCGACCAAACCCTGCCTGCCGCTCCAGCATCCTTCAGCGCCTGTGAATAGTGGCTGTAGTCAGCGATAGATGCGATGGGTCTTCCGACCACGCCCATCAGATGCGGCCCCATGCGGGTGCGCGGCGCGTCGATGCTGTGGCAGGTGGAGCAGCGGCTGAAAACCTTCTCGCCATGCGCAGCATCGCCTTCGGAGAAAGCGCCCGACGCCGGGAGGAGGATGAACGCGGCCGCGGCCGCGACTTTTTTGATCGGGGACATCATACCCTTGATAATACAACGCCCTCTGCGTCTGACAACGAAGAGGGCGTGTTTTGTCATGCGACCTAATGCCCGGCTCTAGCCTCCGGGCATCAGCCGGATCAGTTCATGGCCGTCAGCGTCACCGAGGTGCCGGTGGCGGCGAGGTTGAGGCCAACCTGGCCGGTCACGCTCACTGTCTGCAGCTGGATCGAGCCGGAAGTACCGCCGACGAGAACGTTCGTGCCAACGCCGAGACCGACGGTGACTTCAGCCGTTGCGCCCTGATAGAGGCCGCCAAGCGAACCGCGGTGGTAACCGGCTGTCGGGGCGAAAACGGCCCAGACCAGACGGCCCTGCGTGGTGAAACCAAGGTCAACGCCCATCTTGCGGATAGCGCCGCTATAGTGGTCGGTACGACGTGCGCCGATCGTGGACTGGAAGGTGCAATCCAGTTCCTTGGCCGAGCCGAGAACGTAACCGACGCCGCCGCCGATATCGCAGGTAAGGTAACCGATCTTGACGCCGTTGCGATCGTCCTGCTCCTGCGGAGCCGGCTCGTATCGTGCAAGGTCGGCAGCGAGTGCGGATGCGGTTCCGCCAAGGCCCATCGTCAATGCGGCAAAAGTTACGGCAACAGCCTTATTCATCTGATTATCTCCTGTTTTATTCCTACCCGCAGCAGCCCTTCTTGCCCTCTCCGGATATTGAATTCCGCACTGTTAACGTTTGTTCCCTGAAATCGATCCAAAACAACTTAATTGGAGGCGATGAAAGCCGAACGGTTAACAATGTCTGATGGCGGTAGGATGCCATTAAGACATTGTTAGGGCGGGAAATGCGTGCGGAATCACCATCAACAGCAAGCGTTGGCGGGCGTGGTTCTGCAGCAACAACATCAGAACGGCAGGGCCACGGGAAGGCCGGTGGCGGCGTGGGTCATCACGTCCATTCGCACGCCATAGATGCGCTCCAGCGTCTCCGGCGTCATGATCTCTTCCGGCGTTCCCCGGGCAATCAACCGGCCGGAATGCAGCGCGACGATCTCGTCGCAGAAGCGTGCCGCCATGTTGACGTCGTGCAGCACGACGATGACGCCAAGGCCTTTTTCACGCGACAGTCTCTGCACCAGCGAAAGCACCTCGATCTGGTGCGCCAGGTCGAGTGCGGAGATGGGTTCATCGAGAAGCAGGCTTTCGGCATTCTGGGCCACCAGCATGGCAAGCCAGACGCGCTGACGCTCGCCACCCGAAAGCGTATCCACCAGCCGGTCGCGGAAGGCAACGGTATCGGTAAGCTCGATCGCCTCGTCCACTTTTTCCTGATCCGCCTTCGTAAACTGGCCCAGGGCGCCGTGCCAGGGATAACGGCCAAGTGCAACCAGTTCTTTGGCCAGCATGCCGGAAGCGGCCGGCGTGTATTGCGGCAGATAGGCGAGCTTTCGCGCAAATTCCCGATTGCCCCAGGCGGCAAGCGCCTTCCCTTCGAAGGACACCCGGCCCGCCGTCGGCTCCTGTATCCGTGCGAGAATCTTCAGCAGCGTGGATTTTCCCGAACCGTTATGGCCGATCAGGCCGATGGTCTTGCCGGTCGCAAAACTGGCCGTCAGCGGCTGCAGCAATGTCCTGCCCGGCACTTCCATGGTGACGCCATCCAGAGAAAAAAGCGGCATATCATCGTAACCGGCCGCGGGCACTGCCTGACCCATGCTTCTCATCTCCATACATCTTTCAAAAAATTCATCATCGCCTGCCTGAAAGCCAGATCAGATAGGGCGCGCCGGCAAGCGCCGCAAAAAGTCCGAGCGGCAGTTCATAGGGAAAGGTCACCGTCCGCGCGCCAAGATCGGAAAGCGCCATCAGCACCGCGCCGAACAGGAAGGAGGCGAAGAGATGGTCACGTGGCGTTGTGAAACCGGAGCGCAGCGCAATATGGGGCGCCATCAACCCGACGAAACTCAAGGGACCAACCAGCAGCGAGGCGGCACCGGTGGCAATGCCGGCCACGGCGATGACGGCGGTTCGCGCAGCGCCGAGCGGCAGGCCGAGGGAGAGCGGCACATCCCGCCCAAGCGGCAGGATCGTCAGCCAGCGCGTGACCGATAACGCTCCCGCCAGAAGCACGATGGAAAGAACGGCGAGAAAGATCGCCGAAGCCGGCGTTGCCGTCGAACCCGAGCCGCTGAGCCAGGCGAGGATCTGCCATGCCCGCTGGTCGCCAATGGCAAGCAGCGCCGAAAGCACCGCCGAGCAGAGCGAACTGACGGCAATGCCCGCGAGCAGTATCTTTTCCGGCGGGAGGTGTCTGCGCACGGCGAAGAAGAGCACAAGGATCATGACGACCGCCGAGCCGATGCCGGCGCCGCAAAACAGTTCCAGCAGGCCTGCTGCCGGAAAAATGGTGATGGCGACGGCAAAACCGAGGCCCGCACCGCCGCTGACGCCGATCACCTCCGGGCTCGCCATCGGATTGCCTGTCAGTCGCTGCAAAAGAGCACCCGCCATCGCGAGAAGACCGCCAGCGGCCATGGCGGCCAGCAGCCGGGGCCAGCGGAACGGCAACAGGCTTTGCAGATCGTCCGCCTTCAGCATTTCCCAGCCATCCGGTCCCTTGCCAACGGCGAGTGCGGCAGACACCAGCACCGCCATGATGGCCAGTGCAGGCAGCAGGGACGTAAGCCGGCGTCTTGTCGCAAGCTCGACGCCTTCACCGCGCTGCACGTCTGTCGGCCGGATTTTCGGCAGGAGCCACAGAAGCAGCGGACCGCCGATCAGGGCCGTCACCGCTCCCGTTGGAAAAACTTCCGCCGTCGTGCTTGCCAGAAGCTGGACCAGACTATCGCAGAACCATAGAAGCAGACCGCCGAGCAGCGGCGAAACGAACAGAACGGAAGACGAGCGCCGCACGCCCAGCGCCCGGGTGAGTGCCGGTGCGGCAAGACCGATAAAGCTGACGAGACCGACCGCAGAAGCAACGAAGGCGGCCAGCATGACCGCGACGGCCGCAACCGCGAGCCTGATCGAAAACAGCGATACGCCGAGCGATCGAGCACCGGAATCGCCGAGACCGAGAACCGTCAAAGGCCTTATCAGCAGGCCGGTCAGAACGAGCCCTGCCAGAAGCTGGCAGGTGAGAGACAGGGCGTTCGACCAGTCCTGCTGGCTGAGCGAGCCGCCGTTCCAGACCACCAGAGACATCAGATATTCGCCCTGCGCGAGCGTCAGCGCCGCGGAAACGGAAGCGGCGGTGATGCCGACCAGCAATCCTGACACCACCATGGTCACCGGCTCGAAGGAGCGCCGCCAGCCAAGCAGGAAGACAATACCCGCGGCCGCAGCGGCCCCGGCAAGCGCCACCAGGGCGCGGTTGCCGTCCAGAACAGACGGAAAAAACAGGGTGGCGATGACGATGGCCAGTTGCGCGCCGGCCGAGATGCCGAGCGTCGAAGGATCGGCAATCGGATTGCGCAGCAATTGCTGGAAAAGCGCCCCGGACAGACCGAGCATCGCGCCCGCCAGAACGGAAACCGCCACGCGGGGCATCAGGCTGAAGGCGAAAATCACCTGATCCATCGACAGGCTGGCAGCATCGAACGGTGGACTGGGCCATGCGCTGAACGGCAGCCGGAGCAGCCCTGCATGCAAGGAGAGCCCGCAGGCGAGAGCGAACAGCAGCCCCAGGACAATCTGGAGAGGGCGCGCCGTCACAGGGCTTCCCCCCGCACCGAAAGCGCTTCGGTCAGAAGCCGCGCAAAACGCATGCCGGCGGTGATGCCGCCATAGGGGGCGACATTGGCAAGCGTCACAACGCGGTTTTCCCGCACGGCAGGCAGTGCCCGCCAGATTGCGCTGTTGCGCAACGTTTCCCGTGCCTCGACCGGAATATCGGAGACGACGACGATGCGGGCATCCGGCGAGGCCGCGAGGTTTTCAATCGGGACCGGAGCCGCGAAAGTGAATTGCGAGCGATCCACCCAGGCATTGGCGAGCCCCAGCCGGCCAAGAACATCCCCGAACATGCTGTCCGCACCGAAAGCGCGAAAATGCCGCGCGTCGCCGATATTGATCACATAGGTCGGCCGCGCCGCAAATCCGGCGAGGCGGGTCCGCATGGCGTGCAGCGCCGCTTCCGTTTCACCCAGAACCCTGCGCGCCTCTTCGGCCCGCCCGAGCTTTTCACCAAGCGCCGTGACTGCCGCCAGCGCCTTTGCGAAAGGCGGCTCGCCCTTTACGTAAAAGGGCAACGAGAAGACCGGCGCGATAGCTTCAAGCCTGCCGGTGTAGCGGGTGTAGAAGGGCGAGATCAGAATGAGATCGGGTCGGGTCAGTTGCAGGAGCTCGAAATTCGGAGCGCCGCGCAGGCCGAGATCGGCGACGGTTTCCGGGATTTCGGGCTCCACCGCACCCGCCCGGAACTGGATAAGCTCGGTCGCCGCTACCGGCATGACGCCAAGGGCCACGGCTGTTTCGAGCATCGCCCAGTCAATGGCGGCAATGCGCGGGGTCGACTGTGCCCGCGTCGCGCCAGCAAAGGCCGCAGCAGCGAGCAGGGCCAAAAACTCCCGCCGTCCCCAAACGGGAGACATCCATCGATCCTTGCGCGTCATGCCCCTGCTGCTTCACTTAGATGTGGCGTTACCAACGATAGGTCAGCTTGCCCATGACCGTTCTTCCGTCACCGTAATAGCATCCGAAAGTGGAGCAACTAGAAATATATTCTTTATCAGTCAAGTTTTGCACCATAAGCGAGGCGCGGTAGCCGTTCTTCTCGTAATGCACGCCGAGGTCGAGCAGGGCGAGCCCCTTCATCTCAAAGGTATTGGCGGCATCGCCGTAACGTTTTCCAACGTAACGAACACCGCCGCCGATGCCGAAACCTTCGAGCGCGGTATCTTCCGGGAAGGTGTAATCGAGCCAAAGGCTGGCGGCGTGCCGGGGGGTGCTATCAAGCTCGTTCCCATTATTCACACGGCCGGAGACCTCGCTGTCCATGTAGGTATAGGCCGCGCGCAGGTCGAGCCCGTCGACAAGGCTTGCAACGCCTTCAAGCTCTAGGCCTTTCACGTGCGCCTCATCCATCTGCTGCGTCACGCCACCAACCGTCGTTGTGACGTTCTTCTGTTTCAGATCGTAGATCGCCGCCGAAAAGAAACCGTCGAAACCTTCCGGCTGGTATTTGACACCCGCTTCCCATTGTTCACCGGTGGTCGGTTTTGGCGCATCACCGACAGCCGGCTGCGGCACCGGCTCGAAGGAGGTTGCATAGCTGACATAGGGCGCGATCCCGCCATCAAACAGATAGCTGACGCCGACACGACCGGTCAGCTTGTGGTCATCCTTGTCGAGCGTGCGATAGGTGGTGCCATTGAAGGTCGTGCCGCTGGTGCTTGCCCAGTCCTGCCGCAGGCCGGCAGTGATGCGCCAGTTCTCGATCGCCATCTCGTCCTGCGCATAAAGGCCGATCTGGGAAATATCGGTCTTCACATCGGCATAAAGCGTGCGCGAGGTAAGGCTGATCGGCCCGCCATAAACAGGATTGACGGGATTGAGCGGCGTTGCGGCCCAGAACTCGGTTTTGACGTTATTGTCGAAATAGCGGTAATCCAGCCCGACAAGCAGGGTATGATCGATCGGCCCCGTGGAAAAATCCGCCTGGAGGCTGTTGTCAATGTTGAAGGTGTTCAGCAGCTCGTCCTGGAACGTCGCATTGCGACGGATGAGATTGCCTATCATGCCGCCGCTGGTCGAAGACATGCCGAGCGCGCGGTAGGACCAGTCGAAATTGGAATAACGCGCATTCTGACGGAAGGTGAAGGTCTCATCGAAGCGGTGTTCAAATTCATAACCGATATTGGTGAACTTGCGGTTTGATGTATCGAAGGACGGATCACCGACATAAAAGCTGCGGTCCAGCATATTGCCGGGTCTGAAATAGGTCAGCGCCGGCGGCAGGCCGGAGGGCGAACTCGGATTGTCGTGCTGATAGGAGGCAAGAACAGTCAGCTTCGTATCCTCGTCCGGCTGCCATGTGAGAGCCGGCGCGATGAAATAACGGTCGTTCTGCAAATTGTCCGTCTGGGCATGGGCGTTGCGCGCAAGGCCGGTCAGGCGATAGGCGAAACTGTCGCTATCCGCCACCGGGCCGCCAATATCGAACATCGACTGATAATAATCGAAGCTGCCGATCTGCGCACCGACTTCACCGAACCGTTCGAAGGTCGGCCGTTTGCTGCTGAGATTGATAAGGCCGCCGGGATTGCCCTGCCCGTAGAGCACGGAAGCGGGCCCGCGAATGACCTCCACGCGCTCCAGACCGTAGACCTCAAAAGAAGGCGCACCGGCCGGCCGCATCAACCGCAGACCATTGAGGAACTGCAGCTGATTCCCCTGAAAGCCGCGAATGCGCGGCGCATCGAAACGCGGATCGGCGCCGAACGGCTGCGCAACCACCCCCGGGACGTAATTCAGCGCCTCGCCGAGATTGCGGACATCCTGCGCATCCATCTGATCTCTGGTGATGACGGATACCGATTGCGGCGTCTCGATCAGGGATCGCCCTGTCTTGGTGGCGCTGGCGCTGGTTGTTGCCACATAACCCTTCACGGGCGCCTTGGGGTCCTGATTTTTCGCGCCGTCAACGGTGATGGTCTGCAGCACCGTGGTTCCGGCGTCCTGAGCAAGGGCGGAAGCCGGGGCCAGGAACGCCACATAAGCAATGGCGGCGCAGCCACCAGCCAGAATGGAAATGTGTTTGATTTTTCCCTGCACGCCAAAATCCCTCGTCACCCGCACCAGCCATAGGCAGTCATTTACTGGAGAATTAAAGTCATCTTATTACGCAAGGTGCGGATTTCGATCCAATAAGTGAAACTGGATTTTTTCATAATTTTTGGTTATGAAATCTTTCTCCATAATAGTTTGGAATTATTCAAAACCTGCCAAAAAAGGCGCTGACAATGGGCAGAAAACCGGCGAACCGGGCTGACGCGTTCGAGCTGCGGCATCTGCGCTATTTCACCACGCTGGTGGACGAGCGCAATTTCGAGCGCGCCGCTGCCCGCCTCGGCATTGCCCAGCCGGGTTTGAGCCAGCAGATCATGGCGCTTGAACAGATCGTCGGCATGCCGTTGCTTGATCGCACAAGGCGGTCGGTGAAGCTCACCATGCCAGGCCAGCTTCTTTACGAGGATGCCCGGAAAATCCTTTCGAATGCCGAGGCGACGCTTGCAACGCTGAAGCGTGTCGGCCGCGGCGAAACCGGGCGCATCTCCATCGGTTATGTCGCCTCCGCCGCCTATTCCGGGTTGATGATACAGTCGATCGCCAGTTTCCGCGCCTCCCATCCCGATGTGGAGCTGCAATTGATCGAGATGGAAATGCGGCTGCAACTGGCCAGGATTGCCGACGGCAATCTGGATTTCGCCTTTATCCGCCCGCCCGCCCCTGTTCCGGAAGGTGTGACAACCCACGTGGTGTTGCGGGAGCCCTTGATGGCAGCGCTGCCGGAAAACCATCCTTTGGCTTTTGCCCCGCAGGTCGATCTGAAAAATCTTTCCGGTGAAGCCTTCATCACGCCGCGACAGCCGCCGGATGTCGGCTTTCATTACAACACCATCGAGGCCTGCAACGAAGCCGGGTTCCAGCCGGCAATCAGCCCGGAAGGCAGGGACTACACGACCATTGTCAGCATGGTGGCCATTGGCCTTGGCGTTGCGCTGGTGCCGCGCTCGCTTGATTGCCTGCGGTTGCCCGGCGTGCGCTATGTGCCGCTTGCGGCAAGCGCCACGACGTCGGACCTCGCCATCGCCCACCGGAAAACCGAAGCCTCGCCCGCCGTCAGGGCCTTCATTCTCCACGCCCGCAATTGAGCCGCGTGGAAGGAAATATCCGTGTCGCACCTTGTTCGCCGGGGACGAAAAATCCGCCGCCCTCCGTCGCGCGGCATTGATCGAGCGACGACGGTGCGCCGCAATGCCCGGAATTGCCGGGCAGATGGCTGCCTGCCGGACGTCGTTCCGGTGACCGGGTAAAAATCTCCTTCCCCGCATCTCCCCGCCGCCCCGGCCCACTGCATAATCGCGACAGATTTCGATTTATGGGAGACAGCAATGGCTGAGATTTACGACCACTACGCCGCCGGCCTCGAATCACCGGCTTCCCACGCTTTTGACGTCGTTCCGGACGATGCAAAGCCGCTTCCTTGCGCCACACGCGCGATCTATGTGGGCAATGGCGGACATCTTTGCCTGACTGTGCTTTCCGGGGCAACCGTGACCTTCCAGAACCTGCCCGCCGGCAGCCTGCTGCCGGTCCGCGCAACGCGGATATTTTCGACGCGCACCACCGCAACCGGCATTGTCGGGCTCAACTGATGGTCTTTCCGCGGCAACAGCGCCACACACACTATGGAGGCAATGCCATGCAACATGACACTTTCATGACAAGCTTTCAGGTTGATGTCAGCAAAATCCTGCATGCGCCATTGACCGGCCCATGCGGCAAACCGGAAAGGGGCGTTTGCGCTCGCTTGTCATCGCCGCCGGCCTATCGAAAATTTGGTGGATCTGGCAGTGGCTCTTTTTACCGCGAAAGCGACGGGAACAACAACTTATCGTCCGGAAATCGGCAGCGTGGCGCTGAGCCTGCTAACGGCGGCTTATCTTCTGTTTTTCACGAACCGGACATTCTGGTCGAAGGTTCATACCTATCTTTCCGCCTATCCGGTCGCCATCGTCGCGCTCTATGTTGCCATGATCGCCTTTTTCGGCGCGCTCATCACGATTTTCTCCGCCAAATATCTCCTCAGGCCGTTTCTGATCGTCCTGATCTTCGCGGCGGCGGCGGCGTCCTGGTTCATGGATCGCTATGGTATCGTCATCGACAGCGACATGATCCGCAACGCCATGGAGACGACGCAGGCGGAAGCGGGCAATCTGATCACGCCCGGCTTTCTCTGGCATATGGCGATTTACGGGCTGGTGCCGTCTCTCGTCGTCGTCGCCGTCCGCATCCGGCACCGGCCGATCCTCGACAAGCTTCTGTGGAACACGATCAGCATCCTGGTCTGCCTTGCCATAACCGGCATCATCAGCTTCGCCAACTCCAAGACCTTCACCACCGCCATTCGCCAGCACAAGGATATCGTCAAGAGCGTCAATCCGTTGTCACCGATCATGTCGACGGTGCATTATTTCACGCAGGCCGGCAAGGAAGTCGATATTCAGGTCAGCCCAATCGGCAAGGACGCCAAAGTCCTGCCCGCATTGGGTAACGTGCATAAGCCACGCATTACCGTCATCGTTGCGGGCGAAACTGCCCGCGCGGCGAATTTTTCGCTTAATGGCTACGGGCGGGAAACCAATCCGGAGCTCAAGAAGCGCGATGTGGTCTATTTCCCCAGCACAACGAGCTGTGGCACCGCGACGGCGATTTCCATTCCCTGCATGTTCTCGCAATTCACGCGCTCGCAATATAGCCACAAGAAGGCGCTTGCGAATGAAAATGTCATGGATGTCCTCGTCCATGCAGGGGTCAGCGCGACCTGGCTGGACAATAATACCGGCAGCAAGGACGTCGCCGACCGTATCCCCTATTTCGACCTGCCTTCCACCAACGACAGCCGCTTCTGCACCGGCGGGGAATGCCGCGACGACATCTTTTTCGACAAGCTCGACGCCTGGCTCGATAACGTCAAGAAGGATAGTGTCATCGTGCTGCACCAGATGGGCAGCCATGGTCCGACCTACTACCTGCGTTACACCGACGAGTTCCGCAAGTTCACGCCGGACTGCCGCACCGCCGAGCTTGGCAATTGCAGCGACGCCGAAATCGTCAACTCCTACGACAACACGCTTCTTTATACCGACCACTTCCTCTCGACCGTGATCGACAAGCTGAAGGCGCGTTCCGACAAGCTGGCAACAGGCATGATCTACGCCTCGGACCACGGCGAGTCGCTTGGCGAAAACGGCGTCTACCTGCATGGCGCGCCCTATCTCCTCGCGCCCGACCAGCAGACCCATGTGCCGTTTCTCGTGTGGTTCGATGACGATTTTGCCAAATCCATGGGACTGGACAAGGCCTGCCTTGCGAAAAGCGCGGCAGAGGGCGGGCGCTCGCACGACAATTATTTCCACAGCATCCTTGGAATGATGAACGTCTCCACCTCGGTCTACGATCCCTCGCTCGATGTCTTCAGCGGCTGTACCCAACGCCGGACGAGCTGAACAGACAGTGCTTGACGCTTATCCGGAGAACAAGATACGCAAGACGACGCGATAGAGGGAGCTGTCTTGCGGGTTCTGCTTGTTGAAGACGATCATGTGCTGGGGGAGGCGCTGCGGGACCATGTGGCCGCGGCGGGTCACGCTGTCGACTGGTTCAAGACGCTGGGCGACGCCATGGCGGCGACGCTGACGATGGGTTACGGCCTGATCCTGCTCGACATGCGACTGCCTGACGGCGAGGGCATCACCCTTCTGCAAAGCCTGCGCAAGCGCGACGACGCCACGCCGGTCATCATTCTGACGGCGCATGACCAGGTCTCCGACCGGATTGCCGGGCTCAATGCCGGCGCGGACGATTATCTGGTCAAGCCTTTCGATCTCAACGAACTTTCAGCACGCATGCTGGCGGTCTCGCGCCGTTACGAGGGGCGTTCTGCCCCCGTCATCCGCCTGCCCGGCATCGAGATCAACCAGGTAGCGCGCAACATCACGGTCGATGGCACGGCGCAGACGCTCAGCGCCCGCGAATGGGCCGTGCTGGAGAAACTGGTCGAGCATCCCGGCGCAGTCGTCTCGAAAGCGCAGCTGCACGATACCCTGTACGAATTCGGCGCGGAAATAGAGAGCAACACGGTCGAAGTCTATATCAGCCGGCTGCGCAAGAAAATCGGCCATGACCGCGTCGAGACGGTGCGTGGCGTTGGCTACACGATCAAATAGACGAACCCCAGGCAGATACAGATGGCCAGACCGACCAGCATGACCCGCAAACTCGTGATGGCGCTGACCAGCGTTGTCGCCATATCATGGCTTCTCGCCTGCGGTTTGGGCGTCATGGTGATGCAGGACGAGTTCGCTGAGATTTTCGATGCCGGTCTCGAGGAAACCGCGGAAAGACTGCTGCCGCTTCTGCTCGACGACCTGCGTGAGAACAATACCGCGCCGGCCGCGCAGAAGCTCAACCAGTCGGCGGAGGGAGCGGAATATCTGACCTATCAGGTTCGCGACCGAGAAGGCCAGGTCGTGCTGCATTCGCATGACAGTTCGACGGAGCCTTTCGAAGTCTCTCTCGACCCCGGTTTTTCAGAAACATCGTCGCAGCGCATCTTCACGGTCGCCTCACCCGACGGCAACTATTTCCTGCAGGTCGCCGATGCATTCGCAAATCGCCGCGAGGCAATCGTGGAGGCAGGCACGGCGCTGGTGTTGCCCGTGCTCATTCTCATTCCTGCCAGCATTTTTGCGGTCATCCTCGTCGTGCGGCGAACGCTTCAGCCGGTGCAAACCTTACGCGACGAAATCGGCAAGAAGGACGGCGGCAATCTCGCGCCGCTTGCAACTCAGCCCTTCCCGCCCGAACTGCACCCCATTGCGCGATCGGTCAACCTGCTGCTTGGGCGGCTGCGCTCGACAATCGAGGCGGAGCGGGAATTCACCGCCAATAGCGCCCACGAATTGCGAACCCCGATTGCCGGTGCGCTGGCGCAGGCGCAGCGGCTGCACGCCGATATCCCCCCGGAGCTTGCGCCACGCGTTGAAAACATCGAAAAATCCCTGCAGCACCTCGCCCACCTCGCTGAGAAACTGCTTCAGATGTCCCGGGCTGAAGCCAGGATCGGGCTCACGGATAAGACAAGCGATCTCATCCCCGTGCTCGAACTCGTTATCGACGATATGAGCAGGACGGCGATAGGGGCGTCTCGCATCCGCTTCACCAATCGCTGTGAAGGCGCCCTGTCCGGCAGGATCGGTCCGGATGCCTTCGGTATCATCATCCGCAACCTTCTCGAAAATGCGTTGATTCACAGCCCGCCGAAAAGCCCCGTGCAGGTGATTGCGGAAACAGACGGCGCGATCCGCGTCGTAAATGCCGGGCCGACCGTCGATCCGGTGTTGTTGCCCAAGCTGACGACACGTTTCACCAGAGGCCAGTCTACGGCTGACGGCACCGGGCTCGGTCTGGCCATCGTCAAAAGCCTGGTGGAACAGACCGGCGGAAAACTGGTGCTTTCCTCTCCCGCAGAAGGTCAGCAGGACGGTTTTGAAGCCCGCGTGATCATTCCTAGCGAAGCCGCCTGAACGCAAAAAAGAAAAAGCCCCGCCGGAAGGGCGGGGCTTTGCTGGTTTTTGTGTAAGCCGATCAGTCTTCGTGGATATGGCTGTGGTCGCGCGTGTCGCGCATCTTCACGTAAACCACCAGCGACAACGCGATCATGATCGTCACATACCAGAAGAACCAGTTCTCGTGGCCGATCTGCTTGAACTTCAGGGCTACGAATTCCGCCGTTCCGCCGAATATGGTGTTTGCCAGCGCATAAGGTAACGCCACGCCGAGCGCGCGAATATGGGCCGGGAACATTTCCGCCTTCACCACCGCATTGATAGAGGTATAGCCGGTGACGATCAGCAGGCCGATCAGCACGAGGCCGAAAGCCATGATCGGATCGGTTGTGGTCGAAAGCGTGCTGAAAATGACATAGGTGAACAGCGTTCCCAGGATGCCGAAGCCCACCATCAGCGGTTTACGGCCGATCTTGTCCGACAGCGCACCGGCAAGCGGCTGACACAGCATGAAGACAAAAAGCGCCGCCGTGGTAATTTCCGTGGCGCTTTCCTTGCTGAAGCCCGAGGTGTTGACGAGGAACTTCTGCAGATAGGTGGTGTAGGCGTAAAAGGCGAGCGTGCCGCCTGATGTGAGCGCCATGACCATCAGCGCTTCCCTTGGATAGTGCTTGAACAGCGCCCATCCGCTGGACTTCGGTTTGTCGGCAGCGCCGGTCTTGGCATTTTCGAAGGACTGCGTCTCGACAAGGCCGCGGCGGATATAAAACACCGCAATCGCCAGAAGGCCGCCAATGAAGAAGGGAATGCGCCAGCCCCAGGAGCCGAGCTGTTCCGGCGTCAGGACCCGCTGCAGCACCAGAAGCACCGCCAGCGCCAGAAGCTGGCCGGAAATCAGCGTCACATACTGGAAGCTGGAGAAAAAACCACGGCGGTTCTTGCCGGCCATTTCGCTGAGGTAAGTCGCGCTTGCGCCATATTCGCCGCCGACGCTGATGCCCTGCAGCAGCCTTGCAAATACCAGAATGGCGGGGGCGGCAATGCCAATCGTTTCGTGGCCGGGCGTAATCGCGATCAGCAGCGAACCGAGACACATCAAGGTGACGGACAGGGTCAGACCCGCCTTGCGGCCCTTGCGGTCTGCATAGGTGCCCATGAACCAGGCCCCGATGGGCCGCATCAGAAATCCGACGGCAAAAACGGCAGCGGCACTCAAGAGTTCGGCCGTCTGATTGCCCGAGGGGAAGAACACCGGCGCGAAATAAAGGGTGAAAGCCGAATAGACATACCAGTCGTACCATTCGACGAGATTACCCGCCGATCCGCCGATAATGGATTTCAAACGGGTTTTCTGGTCCGGCGCGGCGGCGGGACCATTTGCCATAATATTCACGGGTTGACTCCAATTCATCTTCGTCTGGAGATGGAAGGGCGAACGGAAGGTGTGATAATTTGTCGCTCCTGTCGAGGGTATATACCCGCCATGTTGCGATGCGCAAGTTTATACCGCGTTGCAATATTGCCGAAAAAGCAGCCGTGGCGTCTGAAAGACTTCCTCCTCCCCGGCATTTTCGCCACCCGTTTTTATCACGATTGCTGGGCAGAAACCATCGAAGGAAAACTGGACGACCTTGAACCGCCTTGTAAGCCGCGCCAGCTCAAACTAAAATATATCAATGATTTACGACATATCCGACATCCAGCTCGAAAAGCTCCTCATCGCCGCCGCCCGCGCGGGCGAAGCGCTGGCGCGGCTGGACGAGCGGATAAGCAGATCGCCGATGAAACAGGGCTTCATCGAAAGGCAGGATTTCACCGACGCCATCTCCTCCATGTGGGTGGACGGCGAACTCGTGCACATGGAAGACCTCGTGCTGCATGACGCCCATATGGATGTGCGTGCGCCAAGCCATGAAATGACGGCGGCACACCGAATCCTCCGCTCGCGGCGGCTGATCTTTGCCAATGCGGCCGGCTGGGCTTTCACTGCACCGGGTCTTTCCCGGCTGCGCGGCAGGGCGTCGCCCGCCGCCGAAGAGATGCTGCCCGCACGGCAGACCGTCGATCAGCCTGCGGGTGAGGAGGCACATGAGGCTGAGACATCGCTGGACGGCGCTTTTTCCGAACTCGACGCCCTTCTGGCGCGAAGCGCAGCCACGCTCGATGCGATCACCACGGGAAACGCGCTTCCGTCGATGCACAGGGAGGAAAGCCATGCGCTCATCAACGAGCCTGACTGGGACGAAGACGAACGGCTGAAAGAATGGTGGGACGTGCAGTCGCGGACGGAGGAACTGCCGGCAATTCTGCGCACCGCCATCCTGCTTGATTCCTGGAACATGATAGAGGTGCTCCAGCGCAGCCCCTGGCTTGGGCGGCTTCTGGCCTCGGCTTTTCTGCGCGACGGCGCTGTCACGCCCGATCACCTGCCGGCCCTGAGCGCCGGTCTTCGTGCCATCCCGAGGGAGCGGCGGCACGCCAGGAACCAGACACAGCGCATCCTCGCACTTCTCGACAGTTTTTATGAGGCGGCGCTGGCCAGCATGAAGGAACACGACCGGCTGAGCCACGCGCGGGAGCGGATGATGCGCAAGTTGGCCGGCCGCCGTTCCTCATCGCGATTGCCCGAACTCGTCGAGCTGGTCGTTTCCCGCCCTGTGGTCTCGGCAGCCATGATCGTGAAGGAACTCGGCACTACGCCACAGGGCGCAATCGGCCTCGCCAACCAGCTGGAATTGCGGGAGGTTACCGGTCGCGGCCGTTTCCGCGCCTGGGGCATGCTGTAGCGGCCCCTTGCAGACGATCCGGAAGGTAAAAGGACCGTTTCGCAGCCGCTTTCGCATGGAAACGTGCCTCGTCAATTCGGCGATCACGAATCTTAACAAAATTTAACTATTGCGTAGGTCAACGAAGCGGCTATGTTCCTCGCTGCGTTGCAACACCGATTTCTTCTCCGGCAACGCGGTCGCATTCGGCCCGGCAACTTTTCTCTGCCGCCCGCATTTAAGTGTCCATCATCAGGGAGATGCAATAATGACAATTTCAGTTTCACAACCCGATTCCGATCACGAAACCGATGCTCCTTTCGCCAAAAAGGTCCTGGCAGCGCGTAATCTTGCCGGCTATACGATCGAGCAGCTTGCCGTGACCTGTGGCCTCACAACGAGCGAAATACGTGCCCTGGAAGACGGCACGGACAGCGATCCCCTGCGCATTCGGCGTGTTGCCGCCGCGCTGCATATTCCGGTCGAAACCGTTATCTGATCTTTCCTATCGATCACGAAAAATCTCAGCGCCGCCGGGAAGATGTTCCCGGGAACATCGAGGCGGCGCACGCAGCCCGGAGGCTGCCGATTCTTTCGGAACATTTTCCGCATCCGCTCCCTTAACATTTTCGTTATCCGGCACCACATGCAATTCGCGAGCGGGGACGTTCAGCGACATTCGACATGTATCCCGCCCGCCGAGAGCAGCAACAACCTCCGGAATCCTGCCATGACATTTACGCTCGACACCGAAGAACGGGTTTCTTCAGCATTGGCTGAATTGTGGCCGGCGGAGAAAACCGAGACTCTCGACTGGCTGGTCACCGGCACCAAGGACGAACGCTTCATCGACGAAATCTTCGTGGAGCTTTGCAACCGCTTGCGGGCAAGCGGAATTTCGGTGGCGCGCGGCGTTCTAGCTTTCCGTATCCGCCATCCGCAATGGCTGGGCGCGCGGATTTTATGGAAAGACGGCATGTCCGAAGCCGAGA
The DNA here is from genome assembly GCF_026191755.1 of Agrobacterium sp. InxBP2. Taxonomy (NCBI): domain Bacteria; kingdom Pseudomonadati; phylum Pseudomonadota; class Alphaproteobacteria; order Hyphomicrobiales; family Rhizobiaceae; genus Agrobacterium; species Agrobacterium sp. InxBP2. The sequence goes on along the minus strand of NZ_JAINDY010000026.1, from coordinate 190,414 downwards.
TCGTCACTTATGGCTACGGCTCGGAAAACACCCCCGAATATCTTAACAGTCCGATCAGGGACATCCACCAGGGCGCCAGCGAAATCCGGCATCGCCTGAACGTCGACGCCATCGACGAAACAGGTTACACGATCTATGAGGAGCTGCGGTCGGAAGGGCTGACGGATTATTGCGCCTGGCCTATTGAGCACACGTTCGGCAAACGCCACGTCGCATCGTTTTCCAGCGATCGCCTCGGCGGCTTTTCCGACGAAGAGATCGTCGCGCTGAAAAACCTCCTGCCCGCGCTCGCGCTGGTAAGCGAGATTCGCCTGAAGAACAGGATGACACGCACGCTTCTGGAAACCTATGTGGGACCACATGCGGGCGAAAAGATCCTGAACGGCGCCACGACACGCGGCAGCGGCATGACGGTGGGAGCAGCAATCCTGATCTGCGACCTGCGCAATTTCACCCATATTTCCGATCTATGGCCGCGTGACGATGTGATCGAGCTTCTGAACGGTTATTTCGACGCCATGTGTGATCCGATCGAGGAATTTGGCGGGGAAATCCTGAAATTCATGGGCGACGGGCTGCTGGCGATCTTCCCGCTCAGCAACCCGGATGCTTGCGGAAACCTCCTGAAGGCCATTGCCAGGGCGCAACGGAGCCTGATCGCACTCAACGAGATCAACCGGCAAAAAGGCCATGACCCCTTGGGTTATGGCATCGGCGTTCATGTCGGCGATGTCATGTACGGCAATATCGGCTCGAAAACCCGGCTCGATTTCACCGTTATCGGACCCGCCGTCAACATCGCATCGCGGCTTGAGACGCTGACCAAGGAAACAGGGCGAAACGTTCTCTTCTCCGAAGAATTCGTGCGCATGGCTGGCAACGGGACCGGGTTCGAAAGTCTGGGCCCTTGGCTGTTGCGCGGCCTCGAAACCCCGGTCGAAGTTTACGCTCTTCCGCAAAATCCCGCATCGGCGCCCGTCGCCGCCTGATGGGCTGCGCCTGCTGCCCAGCTTGTAACGGCGCATTTTAAGCCGAACGGCATCTCCCCGACACCCTCCGGAGCCGATTTCGGCTGCCCTGCGCGACGTCAAATCGCTTGACACGCCATGCCTGTCGATCTAGCAAAATGGAACATATATTCTATATCGAAACATTGTTTGCATTCATATTCTGCCTGTCTGGGAGTGACGGGCGGACGTGTGAAGGAACCGGAGGAAAAATGGTTACGAAATTGGCCCTGCTTGGCGCCGGACGGATCGGCAAGGTCCATGCAAAGGCGATCACCACCGACAGCCGCGCGCAGCTGGTGGCTGTCGTGGACGCCATGGCCGGCGCTGCGGAAGCAATCGCGCGGGAGGCCCACTGCAAGGCCAGCACGATCGAGGAGGTTCTGGCCGACGAAACGATCGACGCGGTCATCATCTGCACGCCGACCAACACCCATTCGGATCTGATCGAGCGTTTCGCCCGCGCCGGCAAGGCGATCTTCTGCGAAAAGCCCGTTGATCTCGATGTTGCCCGCGCGGAAGCCTGCGCCAAGGTGGTGGAAGAGACCGGTGCAAAGGTCATGCTCGGTTTCAACCGGCGTTTCGACCCGCATTTTCAGGCTGTTCACAAGGCGATCGACGACGGCCGCATCGGCAAGGTCGAAATGGTGACAATCACCAGTCGCGATCCCGGCCCGCCCCCGGCCGAATATATCAAGGTTTCCGGCGGCATTTTCCGCGACATGACCATTCATGATTTCGACATGGCCCGTTTCCTGCTCGGTGAGGAAGTGGAAAGCGTGTTCGCCACCGGTTCCGTTCTGGTCAATCCGGAGATCGGCACACTCGGTGATTTCGACAGCGCCAGCATCATTCTGACGACGAAAAGCGGCAGGCAGGCGATTATTTCAAACTCTCGCCGCGCGACCTATGGTTACGACCAGCGCATCGAGGTACACGGTTCGCTCGGTTCGGCAGCGGCAGAAAACCAGCGCCCGGTTTCCATCGAAATCGCCAATGCGGATGGTTACACCCGGCCACCGCTGCATGATTTCTTCATGACGCGTTACACGGCAGCCTATGCTGCGGAAATCACTGCTTTCATTGACAGCATTGAAAATAACACCGCGCCCTCTCCTTCCATCAAGGACGGTTTGATCGCGCTGAAGCTCGCCGATGCGGCGCTGAAATCCGCAACGTCGAAAACGGTCGTGACGATCGCCTGAGGTAGCGGCCGTAGCGCCGCGCGTCTTGCCGAACCCTCTGTCCGCCGCGCAATTGTCGACGGCGGACAGCCGTGCCTTTTCCAAGGCCTCGCCAGCGGGCATATCGGGCACATCGTCCAGATCCCACATTGATCCGCGGCGCTCAAATCCACAACAGGCTGCTTCCGGGCTTGCATGGCTGCTATTCAGAAAATAAGGTTGTCTGACAAGGTGCGGCCATAACATATGGCCATATCCATCTCATTCACGCCGAATCCTTTTTTGCCGGCAAACTCCGGACAGCGGTTTTTCCATGCCATCAGCTAAGACCGGTTTTCTTTATGCGCTTGTCGCCTTCACGATCTTTGCGGCGCAGGATGGCATATCGAAACATCTGGGCAGCGCCTATCCACCGGTCTTCGTCGCCATGTTGCGCTACTGGGCCTTTGCCGTTTTCGTTCTGCTGATGGCGGCGAAGTCTTCAGGCGGCATTCGCGGTGCCGCCATCGCCAATCGCCCCTGGCTGCAGATCAGTCGTGGTGTCCTCCTTGCCGTACAGATCGTCTTTTCGATTTTCTCCTTCGCAATCGTCGGCCTTGCCCACAGCCATTCCATCATCGCTTCCGCCCCGCTCATCGTCGCGGCGCTTTCCGTGCCGCTGCTGGGAGAAAAAGTGGGCTGGCGGCGCTGGTGCGCTATTTTTGTCGGTTTCATCGGCGTTCTCGTTATTCTCAAACCCGATGGCGAAGGTTTCGACAAGAGCCTGCTGATCACCTTCGTCGCCGCATTCATGCTGGCGCTTTATGGTGTGCTGACGCGGCTCGGCAGCCGGAGCGATACGGCCATGACAAGCTTCTTTTATACCGGCGTGGCGGGCGCGGTCGCCCTGACGCTGGTTGGCCCGTTTTATTGGGTCAGTCTGGCGCCCCATGACTGGGGATGGATGCTGGCCCTGTGCATTACCGGCATGAGCGGCCATTACTGCCTGATTAAAGCCTTCGAACTGGCGGATGCGGCTTCCGTGCAGCCATTTTCCTATTACCAGCTCGTGCTCGTCTCCATCATCGGCGTCACCATCTATGGCGAGGTCGTGACTTCCAATATGGTGATCGGCGCGGCCATCGTCATAGCAGCCGGTCTTTTCACCATCTGGCGGGAACACATGACCGCACGGAAGGGTGGCCGGCAAGGCTGATATGCTTGCCGGCCGGAGCCCGCCTACACGAGAGCCGCCTCGCAGCGCAGCAGCATGCCGAAAAGATCCCGCGGCTCATCCGGGTCCGCCAGCAGGTCCAACTCCGTATAGAGCCCGGTGGACGGCAGTTTTGAGCGTACATAACGCAGCGCCGAAAAATCCTCAGTCGCGAAACCCACGCTGTCGAACAGTGTGATCTGCCTATCGTTTGCCCGGCCTTGCTGTTCACCCGTTATGACCCGCCACAGCTCGGTAACGGGGTAATCCGGCGGCAATTGCTGAATTTCGCCCTCAATACGCGTCTGCGGCGGATATTCGACAAAAATGTCGGATCGCAACAGAATATCCCGGTGCAATTCCGTCTTGCCGGGACAATCCCCGCCAACAGCGTTGATGTGGATGCCGGGGCCGACCATGTTGTCAGTCAGGATCGTCGCATATTGCTTGTCAGCAGTGACCGTCGTGACGATATCCGCGCCTTCCACTACTTCTTCCGCACTGTCGCAGATCTTGATGGCAAAGCCCTGCCCGGCGAGATTGCGGGCGCATTTCTCGCTGGCGGAGCGGTCGATGTCAAACAGCCGCAACGTATCGATGCCGAGAATGGCCTTGAACGCCCGCGCCTGGAATTCGCTCTGTGCGCCATTGCCGATAATGGCCATGGAACGGGCGTTTTGGCGGGCGAGATATTTCGCCGCGACGGCGGAGGTGGCGGCAGTGCGCAGCGCGGTCAGGATCGTCATTTCGGTCAGAAGCAGCGGATAACCATTGCCGACATCGGAAAGCACGCCGAAGGCCGTCACGGTCTGGCGGCCTTCCTTCATGTTCTTCGGGTGGCCGTTGACATATTTGAAGCCGTAAAGCGTGCCATCGCTGGTCGGCATCAGCTCGATGACACCTTCCGTCGAATGGGAGGCGATGCGCGGGGTCTTGTCGAAGCTTTGCCAGCGACGGAAATCCTCCTCCACCACATCGGCGAGCTCACGCAGGAACGTGTCGATGCCCACCTTGAGCACCAGCTTCATCATGTGATCGACGCTGACGAAAGGCACGATATTGAGGTTTGGTATCACGGTCATCACATCACCCCTTTCAGCCGGCCCGCGTCGGACGGTCCATGACCCGCTTGCCCATCAGGCTGGTGGCAAGATCCACCATCAGCGTCGCGGTCCTGCCGCGCTCATCGAGAAACGGATTGAGTTCCACGAGATCGAGGCTGCAGACCAGCCCGCTGTCATGCAGCATCTCCATGACAAGATGGGCTTCGCGGAATGTCGCGCCGCCCGGAACCGTGGTGCCGACAGCCGGCGCGATGGACGGCTCCAGAAAATCGACATCGAGGCTGACATGCAAAAGCCCGTTTGCCGCCTGAACCCGCGCCAGGAATTCACGCAGCAGCACGGCAACGCCATGCTCGTCAATCGAACGCATGTCGTGAACGGTGATGCCGCTTTTTTCCAGAGCGGCTCTCTCGGCAGGGTCGACGCTGCGGATGCCGATCATGCCGATATTCTCTTCCGGAACAGCATGGGAAAGCGGCGGGAAATAACCGGAAAAACCGTCACGCCCGCTGAAATAGGCGACCGGCGTGCCATGCAGATTGCCGCTGCGTGTGGTTTCAAGGGTGTGATAATCTGTATGAGCATCGAGCCAGAGGACGAAGAATGGCCGACCCGTCTCAGCCACGCGGCGCGCCATGCCGGCAACCGTCCCCGCCGAAATCGCATGGTCGCCGCCGAGGAAGATCGGCACGGCGTCCGCGCTTTCGCGATAGGCCGCTTCCGTCAGCGCCTCTGTCCAGGCCACTGTCTCGGAAAGATGGTGTACGGCAGGATTCGGATGGCAAAATTCCCGAAGCGGCGCGGGCGTCACATTGCCCGTATCCACCACCCGATGCCCCAGTTCTTCGAGGGCATGGGCAAGCCCCGCGACGCGATAGGCGCTCGGCCCCATTTCGCATCCCAATTGCCCGGCCCCGATCTGCAACGGCGCACCAACAAGCCTGATATCCATTCCCGTCCTCATTTTTCCTACCGATAACTTCACTAGACCACGGAGACATGGCAGAACGAACATCAAAGATTGGCAATATTATCGAAATAAGCTACCGTTTTGGTAAAATCATTTTATCGAAATGGCAGGTATGGACAAACTCGACGAACGCCTCATCACCCTTCTGCGGCATAATGGCCGGCGCAGCATCTCCGACCTGGCCGTGGAGACTGAAACCTCGCGCGCGACGGTTCGCTCGCGCGTCGAAAGAATGGAAAATGACGGTACGATCATCGGTTATACCGTTATCCTGCGCGCCGACGCCGTTGAAGCCGCAATCCGCGGCATCATGATGATCGAGATCGAAGGCCATGTGACGGACCGCGTCATCCGCACACTCGGCGGCTTTCCGGAAATCTCCGAAATCCACACCACCAACGGCCGCTGGGATCTGATCGTGGAACTGAATGCCGCGACACTTAGCGATTTCGACGCCGTGCTCCGCCGCATCCGCCTCGTGCCCGGGATTACCGGCAGCGAGACCAGCCTGCTGCTCTCCACCCCGCGTTCCACCCGCGCAAGGCTCTGACACAGAGACGAAACGCAAAAGCAGGATAAAACGCATTTTTCGATTTTTTCGACTTGCGCCCCGGAATAAATCATCTATATGACGACCCACCAAAGCGAACGCGACAACGCGTTTCAGGCATTTGGGGAATAGTTCAATGGTAGAACAGCGGACTCTGACTCCGTCGATCTTGGTTCGAATCCAGGTTCCCCAGCCAACACCTTAACTCCCTTTACATCCTCGATTTTTGTCTCGTAGCGGATATCATTCCGACGCTACTCACCCGCGGCCGATATCGCGACGGCGAGCGCCCTGATGGCTGAGGCGTGGGCCGGTGTACGCGCGCGGGAAAGAAGCACGATGTCAGAGATTGGCAACGGTGGCAGGCCCAGCTCGGGGCCGCGATCCGGCAAGCCTCGCGCGCTGATCTCGCCGAGGGCTGCGATGCCTGCGCCGGCAAGCACTCCTTCCAGAAGCGCAGAACAGCTTCCAGCGGTGAACGCATCGCGCCAGGCGACGCCAGCCTTTCCGAGCTCGGCTATCGCAATATCCCGGACACCACACCCCGCCCCAAGAGAGACGAGCGGAACGGCGCTATTGGTGCGCGGTCGCCAGTCCGGGGCCACACGCCATCCCAGCCTGTCGGTGCGCAGCACTTCGCCATCGGACCCGCCGCCATTGCGACGGATGATGGCGGCATCGGCCAGTCCGGAAGCGAAGCTTTCCTTCACCCGCCGGGAAAAACCCAAGGTCACATCAATCACAGCATTGGCCGGCAGCGACGCGCGCATTGCTCTTATCGCCGCCGAAAGGCGGGTCCCGATCGCGTGATCGCTGGCCGCCAGTGCAAAGTGCAGCGGTGGCTCGTCACTGAAGTTCAGCGCATCCTCATGTTTGGCCAGCAGCTCGCGGGCCTTCGGCAGAAACACCTGCCCATCCTCCGTCAGCCGAAGGTGGCGTGGCGAGCGGTCGATCAACCGTCTGCCGAGACGCTGCTCCAGCATCTTCAGCTTCTGACTGACGACGGGCTGCACGGTTCCCGCAGCGTCGGCCGCCCTAGTCAGGCTGCCCAGTTCAACGGCGAAAATGAAGAGGCGGACGCTTTCAAGGTCAATCATATAAAATCGCTATGAATAGAATAGTATTCATTATCTTCTCATTATGATGAAATTTACGCAAGGTGGTTTTCGGCAACAAGGAGAAACACCATGCCCATGATCAAAACCCGCTACACCAAACCTCAAGACGCTGACGATCCGAAGCTGGAAATCGCCGCTCTCCTGTCCCGGTTGACTGCGGACATCCTGCACAAAGACCCGGCGGTTACCGCCGTTCTCGTCGAAAGTGCCGATCCCGCCGACTGGATCATCGCCGGATCGAGCGTCGCCGAACAGAAGGTCGGCACATTTTATGTCGAGGTTTCGATTACCGATCACACAAACATCAAGGACGAGACGACCGAATGGGTACGCCGTGTTTATGAAGAGATGAACAGGCTGCTTGGCCCCGTGCACGAAGCAAGCTATGTGCTGGTTCACGCCGTGGATGGCGACACCTATGGTTATGGCGGGCAAACGCAGAACCTGCGGTGGGCGCGCAAGCACGCATGATCGGGGCGGGTGAATAAGAAAAGCCCGCGGAGCAGTGGAACGAGATGGTACTCTATGAACTGGCCGCCGTGGGCGCTGCAACCTGCTGGGCGATAACGGGACTGCTCGCCGCCCGCCCGGCGGGGCATCTTGGTGCGCTTGCCTTCAACAGGACAAGGCAGCTTTTTGTCGCCTCGGTGCTCGGTCTTTACGTCCTCGCTTCAGGAACCTGGCGGGACCTGCAACCGGATGCGCTGTGGGCGCTGTTGCTTTCCGGCTTCATCGGCATCTTCGTTGGCGACACGCTGCTTTTCACCTGCCTCAACCGGCTGGGGCCACGCCGCTCCGGAATCCTGTTTGCGCTCAACGCTCCCATCGCCGCCGTGCTTGGCTGGGCTGTTCTCGGGGAACAGCTTTCCGTGACAGCCATAGCCGGCATAGGACTCACCCTTGCGGGCGTTCTGCTGGCCATCCTTTTCGGCAAGCGCAAGTCGCAGCTGCACGCATGGGAAAGCGTGAAGGGACCGCTCTGGCTCGGCGTCCTCGTCGGCCTTCTCGCAGCTCTCAGCCAAGCCGTTGGCTCGCTGATCGCGAGGCCTGTGATGGCAGCAGGTGTCGATCCCATCGCCGCGTCCATGCTGCGGGTGGGCGTCGCCGCAATCTGCCTTACGATGTTGACAATGCTCCCCATCAAGGCCGTAAAACCCAAGGGGCCATTGACGGGCAGCATTTTCCTCCAGACGGCGCTGACCGGCACGATCGCGCTCGGCTTCGGCATGACGCTGCTGCTGTTTGCGCTTTCTGGCGGAAAGGTCGGCATTGTCTCCACACTTTCGGCCACCACGCCGGTCATCATCCTGCCATTGCTCTGGCTCAGAACCGGGGAGCGGCCCGCATCTGGTGCGTGGGTGGGAGCCGCTCTTGTCGTTATCGGCATGGCGCTCGTGTTCTGGCGCTGAAGGCCGCCGCAGGGTTAGATGCGATAAACAACCGCTCCGCCCGTCATGCCCGCGCCGGCTGCCGTCAGAAGCAGGTTTTCGCCGCTCGCGAAAGGTCGTCCGCGGTTAGTCATGGACAGCGAAAGCGGGATGGTGGCGGCGGAAGAATTGCCGAAGCTTTCTATGGTGCGAACCGTCTTTCCCCGCTCGATACCAAGATTGCCACAGACGGCATCAAACATGCGGGCATTGGCCTGATGCGGTACGAAACGGCCGATATCGGCTGCGGTCAGTTCCGCCTCTTCCAGCACGCGCTGTGAGGTCTCGCTCATCAGCGCCACGGCGCGGGAGAAAACCTCCCGGCCATCGCGCATCGTCATCAGGGCATCTTCGGCGGACATATCAGCGCAAAAGGGCCGGCTGCTGCCGCCTACCGCAATCTGGATGAGATCGTAACCGCTTCCATCGGCAACCAGATCGGCCGACAACAGCCCGCGTTTCGCCTCAGGGCTAGGGGTGAGCACCACCGCGCCGGCGGCATCGGCAAACAGGACGGCGCTCGCCCTTTCCGCCGGATTGATGCGACGGCTGAGAATATTGGCCGCGACAACAAGGACGGCGCGGCCATGGGTACGGACAAAACCATCCGCGAGGGTGAGCGCATAAAGAAAACCGGAACAGGCGCCAGCAAGATCGATCGCACCGGAGCGCGTCAAACCGAGCCTGTGTGCCAGCAGCGGCGCGGAAGGCGGCAGAAGATGGTCCGGCGTGGAGGTGGCAAGCAGCGTAAGCGCAATGTTATCGGGATCGATCTTGGCATCCGCCAGCGCCATCCGGCCCGCCTTTTCCGCAAGGCCACTCAACGTGTCGTCCTTCTCTGCCCAATAACGGGAGCGAATGCCGGTGCGCCGCTCGATCCAGCCGGCCTCCAACCCGAGGTTGGCCTCTATTTCGGCATTGCCGACGCAACGGGCAGGAACGGCATGGCCGAAACCAGCCATACGGGAAGTGCGTGTCTGCATTATCATGACTTTCGCAACGGTCCTGGCATCTCCATTCCTAGCTCCCGGCGGCGCGCGAATTTACCGGTGCAGCCTGAGTAACGATCCCGGCAACCTCACCGATGACGTCAAAGGCGCGTGTCAGGTCGTCAGGCGTCGAACAATAGGGCGGCATCAGGTAAAGTACGTTGCCGAGCGGGCGGATGAGGAAACCGCGCTCGCGAAACAACTGGCGCATGCGTGGCCCCGCTGCGGAAAGATACCCCCCAGCCGGCACCACAAGATCGAGCGCGGCGATGGTGCCCGCCTGCCGGATATTGGCGAAACGGCCATCATCTGCAAATCGCCCGATATTATCGCCCAGCGCCTGTTGCACCTGCCCGATGCGCTGGAGAACCGGTTCATCCCGCCAGACCTGAAGATTGGCGACGGCAGCGGCGCAGGCGATCGGATTGGCCGTATAGGAGCTCGAATGGAAAAAGGTCTTGCGACGGTCGGTCGAAAAATGCGCATCGAAAATCTTTGCGCTGCACAGCGTTGCCGCCAGCGGCAGGGAACCGCCTGTGAGCCCCTTGGACGTGCAGAGAATATCCGGCGAAATTGCCGCCTGCTCACAGGCAAACAGGGTTCCGGTCCTGCCCCAACCGGTCATCACCTCATCGGCGATGACGAGGCAGCCGTGGCGTTCGGCTATCTGTTTCAGCCCGGCAAGAACATGGGCGCCATAGATCTTCATGCCGCCGGCTCCAAGCACCAGCGGTTCGATCAGCAGGGCGGCAATGCGGCCCGAGCGGCAATAGACCTCGAACATATCCAATGTGCGCTGCTCGCTGCCCGCCTCCGGGAAGGCCAGACGGTCGACGCCGAAAAGCAGCGGCTCATAGGCGGCATTGAACACACCGCGCTCGCCTGTAGACATGGTGCCGATCGTATCACCATGATAGCCATGCTCCATCACCACGATACGATCGCGCTTTTCACCGCGATTGTGGAAATAACCGAGCGCCATTTTCAGCGCCACCTCCACCGCCGTCGAGCCGCTGTCGGAATAAAACACATGGCTTAGTCCGGCAGGTGCAAGCTCGATCAACCCCCGGGCTAACGTCTCGGCCGGTTCATGGGAAAACTCGGCAAAAATAACCTGGTCCAATGTCTCGGTGGCGGCGCGGATGGCCGCCATGATCGCCGGATGCCGGTGCCCGTGGGTGGTGACCCACCAGGATGAAATGGCGTCGAACAGGCGATTGCCATCCTCATCCACCAGAAACGCCCCTTGCGTCGAGACCACATGTTTCATCGGCGGTTCCAGCCCATGCTGGGTGAAGGGATGCCAGACCGGGGAACGGCTCATTCCGGTGCCTCCAGAAAATCAGCGAGATTGAAGTGTTGGGCGAAGGCCTGATGCAGCGCGTCGCTGGTCAGATCCGCCAGGCGTGGCAACCGGCCGAGCGGACGCACCGCGCCTATATTCGAAATAACGCGCTGGTTTTCCCTGTCTTCATCACCGATGAAAACCACGCCCTGCACCGGAATGGCGCGTTGCCGCAACGCCTCGAGCGACAGCAGCGTGTGGTTGATGGTGCCGAGCGCGGTTCTGGCGCACAGAATGAGCGGAATTTGCCAGCGGGCAAAGATATCGACGAAGAGCACGCTCTCCGTCAGCGGCACCAGAAGCCCGCCTGCCCCTTCGATGACAAGCGGCCCATCCAGCCGCGGCGGCCGTAAAAATGCGGGATCGATCGTGACATTGTCGAGACGAGCCGAAAGATGCGGCGAGGCAGGCGTCTTCAACCGATAGGCTTCCGGCAGGATGCGCGTAGGTGCGACGCCGGCAAGCCTTGCAACCGTCTCGCTGTCGGTTTCTTCCTCAAGCCCTGACTGTACGGGCTTCCAGTAATGAGCCTTGAGGGCATGGGTGAGCGCTGCAGCAAAAACCGTCTTGCCGATGCCGGTATCGGTGCCAGAGATGACAAAACGGGGGCTCATGCTGCATGCTCCCGCAACGAGAGGGCAAGCAACCCGATCATGGCGGCAATCTGGCTTTCCTCCAGATTGAGCGTGATGGCGATGCGCAGCCGCGCCGTGCCTTCCGGCACCGTCGGCGGGCGGATCGCCCGCACATCGAAGCCCCCTTGCCGCAGCCGCGCGGCAATCTTCAGCGAGCGTGCATTGTCGCCGATCATCACCGGAAGGATCTGTGAACCGCTTGGCGTCACGCCGAGTTGGCGCTGTAACTCCTCGCCAGTAAAACTGACCAGTTCTGCCAGTCGCGACCGCCGCCAGGGCTCGTCCGCGACGACGCGCAGGGCTTCCCGCACCGCCGCCGCCATCAGCGGCGAAGGGGCGGTGGAATAGATGAACCCGCGGGCGCGGTTGACGAGGTAATCGGCAAGAACCGCAGGCAGGTTCAAAAGCGCGCCGGAGGCCCCGAGCGCCTTGCCGCAGGTGTGAAGCGCCACCACATTGCCACGGCCTTCCAGTGCCGCAGCAAGTCCACGCCCACCGGGGCCGAAGACGCCGGTGGCATGGGCTTCATCGACAACCAGAAAACCACCATGCCGTTCGGCAAGATCGGCAAGCGCCGCGAGCGGCGCGCAATCGCCATCCATGGAATATAGGCTCTCGGCAGCGATCCATGGTCGCCCCTCACCGCCCGCCTGCCGCCAGCGGATTATTTCCCGCTCGAATGCCTCAACCTCATTATGCGGCACAGCCACCGCCTTGGCCTTTCCCGCCGCAATGCCATCATGCACGCTGGCATGGATAAGGGCATCATGTAGGACAAGATCGTCCCGCAGCGGCAGGGTGGAAAAAAGCGCGACATTGGCGGCAAAACCGCTGCTGAAATAGATCGCTTTTTCGGCCCCGAAGAACGCCGCCGCTTCCGCTTCCAACGCCTCGTGTTCGGGGTGATTGCCACGCAGCAATCGCGAGCCACCGGCGCCCACCGGCACGCCTCTTGCCATGGCATCAACGATTGCCGCCTTCAGGCGCGGCGCTTCGGCAAGGCCGAGATAATCGTTCGAAGTGAAATCGACCCCCTCGCGCGGTGCAAGCGCACGAAGCCGCGATTTGCGGCTGAGGCCAGCAAGCTTCGCCTCATAGGGGGAGAGCGCCGCGAGGTTCACCGGCAGCCTCCTGCTTCCACAGGCGGCAATTCCATTGGCTTGAGGCCGAGTCGGCGGAAGAGCGCCGTATCGTGATCTTCCCCCGGATTATCCGCCGTCAGCAGCGTTTCGCCGATGAAGATGGAATTGGCGCCGGCCAGGAAACAGAGCGCCTGCATCTCATCGCTCATCTCGGTACGCCCGGCAGAAAGCCTTACATGCGAACGCGGCATCAGGATGCGGGCAAGCGCGATAGTGCGGACGAATTCGATCGGATCGACAGGATCGGCATTGGCCAGTTTCGAGCCGGGGATCGGGATCAGCATGTTGATCGGAACGCTTTCCGGCGGAGCCGGAAGGTTGGCGAGCGTCACCAGCATCGAAATCCGGTCCTCGACCGTCTCCCCCATGCCGAGAATGCCGCCGGCACAGACTTTGATGCCGGCATCGCGGACATTGGCGAGCGTCGCCAGCCGGTCCTCGAAGGTGCGGGTCGTAGTGATCTCGGAATAAAACCGCTCTGACGTATCAACGTTATGATTGTAATAGTCCAGCCCGGCATCGGCCAGCCGCTCGGATTGTTCCGGCGTCAGCATGCCGAGCGTCATGCAGGTTTCCATGCCGAGCGCTTTCACGCCTTCGACCATGGCGACCACAGCCTCCATGTCGCGCTCTTTGGGATTACGCCAGGCCGCGCCCATGCAATACCGCGTCGCCCCACCCTCTTTTGCCTTGCGCGCCTCCGCCAGCACCCGCTCGACTTCCATGAGTTTGGAAGCCTTCAGACCGGTCGGATTTCGGGCGGACTGACTGCAGTAACTGCAATCTTCGGGGCAGCCGCCCGTTTTGATCGAAAGAAGCCGGCTCATCTGGATTGCATTGGCATCAAAATGACGCCGGTGCACCTGCTGCGCTCGAAACAAAAGATCGTTGAAGGGTAAATTATAGATAATTTTTGCCTCCTCAACGGCGGGATTCGTTTCAGTATCGCTCAAAGCAGCCGGTTTTTCGTTAGTCCGCAGTGCCATCTGATCCATACGTCACTCCCAATCCTTAAATAAATAGATAGAACTTGTTTTTATCTATTTTTTTCCGATGGCGTTTTGCAAGCACTTTTTTCTTGAGAGTTTTTTTTCGACGCGAAAGGCAGACAGGATCGATCGGGACAAACAGGCAGCATTTCGAGGGTGGCAATTCCCCACATATTTGCCCACGAAAAGATCGAGCAGGCCCATGGCGCGAAACCGTCCGAATTGCTAAAGCTCGGGAATGATATCACTTCGCACCTCCACCAATGGCGACGCGGCGCGCATCCTCGACATATGGAGCAGGGCCGTTGACGCAACCCACGGCTTTCTACTTCCGCAGGATCGCGTTGCGATCGGCGAGGAAGTCAGGGCATTTTTGCCGCAGGCGCCGTTGACGCTTGCCGTCGACGAGACAGACCGCGCCCTGGGTTTCATGTTTTTGCATGAAGGCCATATGGAGGCGCTGTTCATCGATCCGGACCATCACGGCAAAGGCATCGGCAAGGCCCTGGTGGAAAGTGCGCTTGCGCTTCACCCGGCACTGACAACCGACGTTAACGAGCAAAACGGCGAAGCACTGGGCTTTTATCGCCGGCTGGGCTTCAAGCCGACGGGACGCTCCGATCTCGACGGACAGGGGCGGCCCTATCCGCTCATCCATCTTCGATTTCGCCCGACGGAAGAAAAGACCGCCGGCGGCGCGGGGATGATAGTGCCATGCACACCATCGCCGATTTCCGAGCCCGCAATTTCTGCGACGGAGCCGCTTTGGGCTACCTCCTCCCGACTTCATCGCCGACGCCGATATTACCCGCATCGTCGGCGAAAGGGCCGCATCGGGCTGTGGTCGTTCGCATGAAATCGGATGGGCGATCAGCTTCACATCAAGGTTTTCATCAATGGTTATGAACCATATCCATTGACAAATCACTGGACAGCGGCTTTTCTAAAGGCCATGCGTGAAACGTTGCGAGCATCGAAATTGCTGGCCCTTATGTTTAGACTGGTGATGATCCTATCACTGGCTTGCTACAGCGTTTCCACCGTGAACGCCGCAATGCATGGTCCCGACGCCGGAGGAACGCAGCACGCTCAATCCGCCACGATGGATCACAGCAAGATGATGGATCATGGCGGCTCGGCGATGATGTCCGACACTCATGGTCGCCACGGCGTCCAGGACCTGCAGGGAATGTCCGACGAGGACGGTGGTGTCAAAAAAACCGCGAAGCCACAATGCTGCGGCGATTTCTGTCTCGGCATGGCGGTTCTGATCGATCACGGCACAGTCGGCACGCCCGTCGTCAGCGGCATCCGCTCCTTCCTCGACGACAGCAAGGCGCTGGGGCAGACCCCGCTTCTTCACCGCCCCCCGAACATCTGAACAGGCAAAGCCCGCCTTTGGGCAATGACCGTGCGTGAGCGGCTGTAACGCCGCTACGCCGTTACATCTCCTGTTCGGAAACGACCCATGAACCCAATTTATATTGTGGTTGCGGCGCCCCTGCTTCTGGGCGGCTGCACAGCCACATCGATGATGAATGACGCCGCCTCCTATGACGACGCGGCAAACCCGACGCTTGCCGTCGCCCCCCTTCGCTACCAAAGCCCGGTCTCGGCTTACACGGCCCGCATGCCGGTCGATCCCAAACCCTGGCGTGACCAGAACGATGCGCAGGCTCCAAAAGGAGACGCATCATGACACCACGTGCATTCAAACTCGGCGCAAAACTGGCAGCCGTTCTATCCATGCCGCTTTTTCTCAGTGGCTGTGTCTCGGCCGCACAATATGCGGCGTCGGATGCTGGGTTCATCAATGTTTCGGCAAAGACATCGGAAGCGACCGGAAAACAGGCCATCTGGGTGCAGAACCGGGTCGAAGCGCAGGCAACACAGGCCCGCGTCAAAAGGCTGATGGCGGCCAGCAAGGTCCTAGATGCCGAAACCGCCGTACAGGTTGCGCTGCTGAACAACAAGGGCCTGCAGGCGGCCTATGCCGATCTGGGGGAAGCCGCCGCTACCGCCTGGCAATCGACCATGCTGGTCAATCCGCGGGTCGGCATCGGGCTGACGGGGATCGGCACCCCCGGCCTCAGGGCCTATAAGTCAATCGAGGGTGTGGTCGTCACCAATATCCTGGCACTCGCCACCCTCAAGCAGAATGTGGCGATTGCCGATACCAACTTCCGCAAGGCGCAGCTTGCCGCCGCGCTGAAAACGCTGCAACTGGCGGCAGATACGCGCCGGGCATGGATCAACGCCGTTGCCGCCCTCGAAAATGTCGGCCAACTGGCGCAGGCGCAGACCGCGGCGGACGCCGCCTCTGAACTCGCCAAGAAGCTTGGCGAGGCGGGTTCGCTCAATAAGGAAGGCCAGGCCCGCGAGCAGGTGTTTTATGCCGAGTTGACGGGCCAGATCGCCAGGGCGCGACTTGAAGCCCGCCTCGCCAAGGAAGAACTGACGCGGCTGATGGGTCTATGGGGAGCGGATATCGAATACGCCATTCCCAACCGCCTGCCGCAGCTTCCAAAAACACTCGCCAAGCGTGACATGATCGAGGCGGAGGCGCTGCAACGCCGCATTGATCTGCAGATGGCAAAACTCGATCTTGAGGCGACCGCGCGCTCCTTCAAGCTCACGGAAGCCACCCGCTATGTCACCGATCTCGAGTTGCGCTCCGGTTTCGAGACCGAGCGCGAGTTGGAAGACGGCGAAAAGCACAAGCAGACGACCGGCAACGCGGAACTGGAATTCGTCATTCCGATCTTCGATTCCGGCCAGGCGCGCATGCGGGAATCCGAGCTCGCTTATATGCGTGCAGCCAATCTGCTGGCGGAAAAGGCGGTCAATATCCGCTCGGAGGCCCGCTCGGCCTATCAGGCCTATCGCTCGAATTACGATATCGCCCGGCATTACCGCAACAGCGTGGTGCCCCTGCGCAACAAGATCGAGGAAGAGTCGCTGCTGACCTATAACGGCATGCTCACCAACACGTTCGAGCTGCTGGCCGACAGCCGCGAGAAGGTCAATTCAAACCTGCTGGCCATCAATGCCAAACGCGACTTCTGGCTCGCCGAAGCCGGCCTCGCCCCTGCCATTTATGGCGGCGGCGCAGGCGCGTCTGGCGGAGAGACCGAGGTTGCCGCCGCTTCCGGCGGCGGTGGTGGCGGACATTGAGAAAGGGAAAGACCATGTTCAATAGAAGACAACTTCTGGGCGTCAGCGCCGCGATGGTCTCCTCGGCGGCCTGGGCGAAAACCTCCAACAGCAGCCTGCCGGAAGCGGCAGTGATGGAAACGGCGGCAACGCAGGCGCCGGTAAAGCCCACCGCCGGTCCCGATTATAATCCCGTCGTCACCTTGAATGGCTGGACCCTGCCCTTCCGGATGAACAATGGCGTCAAGGAATTCCACCTTGTCGCCGAGCCGGTGGAACGCGAAATGGCCGAGGGCATGACTGCCCGTCTATGGGGTTACAACGGCCAGTCACCGGGCCCCACCATCGAGGCCGTGGAAGGCGACCGGGTGCGCATTTTTGTTACCAACAAGCTGCCGGAACATACGACGATCCACTGGCACGGCATGATCCTGCCATCGGGCATGGACGGGGTGGGTGGACTGTCGCAGCCGCATATCCCCGTCGGCAAGACCTTCGTCTACGAGTTCGACCTCTTGAAGTCGGGCACCTTCATGTACCACCCGCATTCGGACGAGATGGTGCAGATGGCGATGGGCATGATGGGCTTCTTCGTTGTCCATCCGAAGGACCCCACCTTCATGCCGGTGGACCGCGATTTTGTGTTCCTGCTCAACGCCTTCGACATCAATCCCGGCACCTCCGTCCCCAAAATCATGACGATGACGGATTTCAATCTTTGGGCATGGAACAGCCGGGTGTTTCCGGGCATCGATCCGCTGGTGGTTTCCAGGGACGACCGGGTGCGCGTGCGCGTCGGTAACCTGACCATGACCAACCATCCGATCCACATGCACGGTTACGATTTCGAGGTGACCTGCACGGATGGCGGCTGGGTGCGGCCGGAGGCGCGCTGGCCGGAGGTCAGCATCGATATTCCCGTCGGCGCCATGCGGGCTTATGAATTCGACGCCAAATATGTCGGCGACTGGGCGATCCATTGCCACAAGTCACACCATACGATGAACGCCATGGGACATGACGTCCCCACCTTCATCGGCGTCGACAAAAAAAGCGTCACCGAAAAGATCCGCAAGGTCCGGCCGGAATATATGCCGATGGGCACCGCCGGCATGGCCGACATGGGCGCGATGGAAATGGAAATCCCCGAAAATACCGTTCCGATGATGACGGGGTGGGGCCCGCACGGCCCGATCGAAATGGGCGGAATGTTCTCTGTCGTGAAGGTTCGCGAAGGCATTTCCGCGGGCGATTACGCAGACCCCGGCTGGTACGAAAATCCGCCCGGCACGCAGGCCTGGGAGTGGACCGGCGAATTGCCGGACAGCCAAAAGAACACCGACCCCAAAACGCAGATCACGCCGCATCCGATGAAACACGGCTGAATATGACCCACCCTTACAAACCAAGGAACAATGACATGACCAGACTGAAAATTGCACTGCTTCTCACCACTCTTGCCACGCCAGCGCTCGCATCCGGCACCCACGGCGGCGGCCATGAAGCGATGGCGGTGGGCGAACCGGGCGACAAGGCAAAGGTGACCCAGACCATTCAGGTGACGATGAAAGAGACACCCGATGGCAAGATGCTGTTCACGCCCGCCAAATTCGAATTCAAGAAGGGCAAGACGGTTCGCTTCGCTGTCAAGAATGCCGGCGAGCTGGACCATGAATTCATCATGGACGAGCAAAAAGCCAATCTGGAGCACAAGGCTGCAATGGCCAAGGCGCCGGAGATGGAACACGACAACCCGAACGCTATCACCCTCGCGCCGGGAGAAAGCGGCGAAATCATCTGGAAATTCACCAATGACGGCATGTTCGAATTCGCCTGCCTGAAACCCGGACATTACGAGGCCGGCATGCGCGGCGATCTCAAAGTATCCGCCAAGTAACCCACGACCGAAGGAATCTCACCATGAAGACCGTCATTAAGATCACCGTCGCAGCCGCACTTCTACTCACCGCTCCATTCAGCGCATTTGCAGAGGAATTCACCAAGGGAACAGTCAAGAAAGTCGATGCTGCCGCCAAGAAGGTCACGATCATCCATGAAGAACTGAAGAACCTCGACATGCCAGCCATGACCATGGTGTTCCGCGTCAAGGACGATGCGATGCTCGAAAAGCTCAAGGAAGGCGCCAATATCGAGTTCATCGCCGAACGCGCCGACGGCAAGCTTGTCGTCGCAAAGGTGAAATAAGGCTGCCATCATCTGCGCAGAAGAAACGGAAGGGGCAGCGGTTTCCGCTGCCCTTTTGATATTAGCGGTCGGATGCCCGACGGGCGTTATTGTTCGGCAAACGGTCTTGTTTCGTCGGAGCGCCGCGCACCATCGCTCTTGCGCGAAAAAGTCGCGTCGATCGCACGCCCATTGTTGATGAACGGCCGATGGACCAGAAGAAATACCGCAAACATCAAAGGCCATGCAATCAGGACATCCGAGAGGAAATGAGCTCCCATCGCCACCCTGTTCAGGGAGAAAATCACGATGAACGGCGTCAATATCGCGGTGCCGATCAGGCGAAATTTCTCTGGCAGGAGAATGATGAAGGCCAGAAGGGCGATTGCGGAAGCGCTTTCACCGGAAGGAAAAGAGCAGTTTCGGGTGCAGCTGCCACCGAGGGAAAGAACCGGTGTATAAACCAGCTCTCCCCCGAACTCTGCGAGATGCCGCGGCCTTGCCCTGCCGACCAGGTTTTTCAGGGCATGCACCGCAGCGCCCGGTCCTAGGGCAAAAAAGACGATAATAAGCAGCAGTCTGTGTGGTGGAAAAAGCCGTGGCAAGCCGCGCGAGAAGGGCATTACGACAAGCATGAACACAAGTCCGGACAGCAAGACCCAGGGAAGCCTGCGGTTCAGATCGCGAACGGAAATCAGGAACTCGTCCTCGCCGAGTGTGAAACCTTCCGCCCAGAATTGCCGGCTTACTCCAAGATCGATATCCGGCCTGATCGTAAAGACAATCATCATCGCAAGGGCGACCAGAAGAGCCAGCACAAAGGGACTGCAGGAGGCACGCGCAAATGCCTGACGAATGACAGAAATAAAGTTGACACGAAATTTCGACCGTTGGGTCAAACGCCGCTTTTTGGGGTGGGTTTTATGGGTGAGAGACTGGTGCATGGCCAGTTCTCTTCCGCAGAAATGTCAAGGCTCTGCGGAGAAAGACACAAGAGTGTATGGAAAGGAGTGCCGGTGGGATCCATTCAGGCACAGCGGCTCTTGCCCGATGTTCCGCATCCGCTTAGCGTCCCGGCGCTGCCACGGCCGACACCAGTAAACTTGCGGATTGAGTATGGACAAAGGACTAATTCTAATCGTCGAAGACGACCCCGATATTATTCAGATCCTAGACGCCTATCTCGTTCGCGAAGGATACAGAACCGTCAGAGCCAGCGACGGAGAAACGGCGCTGACCCATTTCTCCATGTTGAGACCTGATCTGGTTCTCCTCGACATTCGCCTGCCGAAATTCGACGGCATCGAGGTTTTGAACCGCATCCGGCGGGAACGGGAGACGCCTGTCATCATGGTCACATCTCTCGCCGAGGACATGGACAAGCTGACGGGCCTTCGCCTCGGCGCTGACGACTACATCGTCAAACCTTTCAATCCGCATGAATTGATCGCGCGGGTGAATGCCGTGCTGAAACGCACGCGGCAACCGGGCTCTGGCGGAGTTTTACGTTTCGGGCCCATTGAGGTAGACACCGAAGCCTATGTCGCAGCCGTCTGCAACGACGGTCAGCGGGCCGTTCTGCCGCTCACGCTGAGCGAGTTCAGGATCCTCGCCCATATGGCGCGTCGTCCCACCCACGCCTTTCAGCGTGCCGATATTCTTGACGCCTGCCTGCCGGAAAGCGATGCGCTGGCGCGCACTATCGACACACACATCGCCAATCTGCGCAAAAAACTGACGGACCATGGCGCCTGCGGTTATCTCGTCTCGGTGCGCAGCATCGGTTATCGGCTGGCAGGGGAGCAAAAACCATGAAGCCTTGGCGGCTCCGCCTGCGGACGATGACGGCGATCACGATCACTACAATGCTCATCTTTGCGGTTGCGTTGGTCTATTTCGGCGTTTCCTGGTATGCGGACAATATTCAGGAGCGCATGATCGCCCAGCTATCGCCGGATGCCTCCAAGGCCTTCTCGGATATAGACCGGGGTGTGATGCCGGACCAGCGTCAGCTTGAGGCCCTTGTCAGGGTTTTGCCGGGCCTCGAGGACGAGGCCGATAACGAGCTTATCAAATCCGTATTCATTTTCGGATTGCTCGGTGTCTTTCTCTGCAGCTTGCTTGGTTACTTCATCTCTCGGCGCATTGCGGCACCTCTCGGCGAACTTGCCGATGCAGCGCGGCGCATGGCGACCGGCAACTTCAGCGGAGGAGCAGAGATCAAGGGGAGCCACATCGCAGAGGTCGCATTTCTCGTCGACAGTTTCGAGAGCTTGGTCCGGGAACTTCAGATGATGGAGCACCGGTTGAAGTTCAACACGATGGCGGTAGCCCATGAACTGCGCACCCCGCTCACGATCCTGCAGGGCCGTTTGCACGGCATTGCCGATGATCTCTTTCCCCTCGACAAGGAAGCCATTCGCCACCTCATCGTCCATGTGGAGGGGCTGGCACGTCTCGTGGATGATTTGCGCACGCTTTCTCTGGCCGAAACCAACAGCCTCGTCAAAGATACCGAGCCACTTGATCTTGCCGCCGAATGCGCGGCCGTGGCGGAGGCGGCGCGGCCGCTCATGAACGAAGCAGGCATTGATCTCGAGATGTCGCTGGAGGCAGCATCAGTTTGCGGCGACCGTCAACGCCTTCGGCAGCTGCTGCTTATCCTGATGGACAATGTGCGCCGCTACGCGGCGAGCGGCGGGTTTATGCGTTGCTCGACCGGGCTTCAGGACGGGCGCGCCTTCGTCTCGATCGAGGATAAAGGGCCGGGCTTCCCCGCCGGCGTCGAGGCGCACGGCATCGAACTCTTCTGGCGGATGGAACCGTCACGCGCGCGCAAGACCGGCGGGACAGGTCTCGGCCTGTCCATTGCCCGCGCAATCGCACAGGCGCATGACAGCGATCTGCAAATAAAGGCGCGTCCGGAGGGCGGAACGATCGTGACCGTCATTTTCCGGGAGGCATCCTGAACTCCACCCTAGTCATGGGCAGGCTTTCGCGCCGGCCCGAAGATCATGAAGCTGATGGCGGTGAGTAGCCATACACTGATGCCGGCATAAAGCATGACCAGGCCGAACCCATCCGCAAGCGCCCGGTGGACAAGCTCTTCCGAAACGCCCTGCGCCGAGGCGCCAGCAGTTCCCGCGGCGATCTTTTCCGCCAGCGACTGCACATGAGACACATCCGCCCCGATCGGCAGGTTCGCCCGAAGCGACGCCCCCACGCCCTCGACCAGAATAAAGCCCATGATTGGAATGTTGATGGCAAGCGAGATCATGCGTGCGCTCATGTCGATGCCCGAAGCCATGCCCGAACGGGCGGGCGAAACCGCGCCCGTGGTCGTGTTGGTAACGGGGGTATTGGTAAGTCCGAGCCCCATTCCGGCGAGGATGCAGCCGGGCAGCATTGTAAGCCAGTTCGCCTCTTCGATACCGCTTCCCAGCTTCATCAGCATGAAGCCGAGGCCGATAGTGAACAGTCCTGCCGGAATGACGAGGCGGGGTTGGTAGCGCAGCGACAGGCGTTCCGCCAGAGGCGGGACCACCAAGGCTGGCAGCGTATAGGCAAGCAGGCCGAGCCCGGCGGTGACGCTGTCATAACCGAGGCCAGCCTGAAACCAGATCGGCAGATAGATCATGAACGGCCAGAAGCTGATATTCATCGCGGCCGAACCGATGATCGCCCCGGAAAAAGGCCGGATGCGGAACACTGAGAAGTCGAACATCGGTCTTGAGATAAGCTTTTCGGCAATCAGGAAGGCGATGAAGCTCGCAGCCGAGGCGCCAAGGATCAGAAGCGCCGCCGGGCTCGCAAAACCAAGCTCGGGTCCCTGTGTGATGAAAAAGGCCAGGCAAAAAACGGACAGCGAAAGCGTGGCCATGCCGGCGATATCCAGACGTGCCGCCTCCGGGTCACGCGATTCTCTCACACCGCCCGAAGCAAGCAGCCACGTCACGATGGCGAGCGCTACGTGAACGAGGAAAACCCATTCCCAGCTCCACAGCGCAACAATGGCACCACCGATGATCGGGCCGAAACCGAGCCCAACGCCCGAGATGATTCCCCACCAGCCGAAGGCCATGCCGCGCTCCCGCGCCGTACGGAACTGGTGCGACAGAATGGCGATCTGGCACACCAGCATCGCTCCACCGCTCAAGCCCTGAAAGAAGCGCGCGCCGATCAGCACCGGAACATTCTGCGTCATTCCGCAGGCAAGGGAAGAAAGGGCAAAGGCAGCAATACTGGCAATAAAGACACGTTTGCGGCCGAAGCGGTCGGCCAGCGCACCGGTTGCCATCAGCACCATGGTCACGCCGATGGTATAGGCATTCATGATCCACTGGAGTTGCCGGAAATCCGCGTGCAGTACCTGTTCCAGTGTCGGCAGGATCGCCGGAACGCTGGAGATTTCCAGTCCGAACATAAGAGCGGAGAGACAAACGGCAGCGAGCGCCATGGCGCTTCTGCTGCCCGTTTGTTCGGTAATAGCAAGGGTCATTCTTCAGCCTTTCTTGGCTCGGCTCGCAACTGTGAAACCGATCTACGGAGGCGACAGGCTAGACAAAGCTTGACCATAACTGAATTGGATGATTGACTATTTCAGAGACAACAAATTGGAATAGTCGACATGAGCACGCTGGATGTGGAGGCCGTCGAAGCCTTCGTTACCATCGCCGATATGCAGAGCTTCACCCGCGCGGCCGAAGCGCTCGGCACCACCCAGGGCGCGATCAGCGTCAAGCTCAAGCGATTGGAAGACAGGCTGGGCCAGCGGCTGCTCGAACGCACACCGCGTTCGGTGCGGCTATCCGCGCAGGGTGCAGTGTTTTTGGCGCCCGCCCGCGAGTTTCTCGCCGCACACGATCGCGCATTGGCAGGCTTTTCCTCACCGCGCCGTCGTTTTGGCCTCGGCATTGCCGCCCACGTGGCAGGACCGGAGGTGCCAACCCTTCTGGCCCGCCTCAACGACCATGACCCGGGCCTGACGATTGAAGTGCGGATGGACCATTCGCGCTCCCTGCTCGACGCGTTCGACCGTGGGGAAATCGACGCGGCCATCATCAGACGCGAGGACGACCGGCGCGATGGCGAGGTTCTCGGACCGGAGCATTTCGGCTGGTATGCAACCCCGCAATTCGAACATCGTCAGGGTGAACCGTTGCGGCTTGCGGCACTGTCTCCCGCCTGTGGCGTGCGTGATATAGCCACCCGCGCCCTGGACGGGGCTGGCATAGCCTGGACGGAGGTTTTCCTCGGCGGCACATCGTCCATGGTAACCGCGGCCGTTTCGGCGGGACTTGCGATTTCCGCCTTCTCCTCCCGTCTTGCCCCACCCGGCACCGTGGAGGTGAGCCAGCGTTTTGGGCTGCCTTCCCTGCCTTCCACCGAAATCATCATGTTCTCGACCCTGACGGACAGCAGATCGCGTGAGGCGTTGCGAACGCTCGCTGCCGCTTTTCGCGAGCATCGGCCGACCTAAGTGCCGTGGCGTCACAGATAGCCCGACCGCCTGTCGACATTTACCGGTGGAAAATCTAGCATCGCGCCAAACTGGAAGGACCGACCATCTCTCGATCCAGCCGCCACAGTGGAGTATTCATGTCCCTGCCCCAAAAAATCGGTTTTATCGGAACAGGCGCCATCACCGACGCGATGGTACGCGGCCTGCTTGCCAGACCCGCCGCCGTACCACATGTCATGGTGTCCCAGCGCAGCGCGGATGTTTCGGCTGAACTGGCTGCCGATTTTTCGCAGGTGATCGTCTCAAGCGACAATCAGGCGATCGTCGATGGCTGCGATACCGTCATGCTGGCAATCCGTCCCCAGATCGCCGAGGAGGTCATCCGGCCGCTACGGTTCAGGGACGAACAGAAAGTCATCAGCGTCGTGGCTGCGACCAGCCGGGAAACCCTTCTCGACTGGATCGATGCGGATGTACATCTCACCCAGGCGATCCCGCTGCCCTTCGTCGCCCGCCGCAAAGGCGTCACCGCCATTTATCCCGCCGATAGGGATACGGCAGCAATCTTCAACGTGCTCGGCAATGCGGTGGAATGCGAGACCAAGGCCGAATACGACCTTCTGGCCGCCGGAAGCGCTCTGATGGCTACTTATTTCGGCATCATGCAGACAGCTACGGAATGGTTGGCCGAAAACGGACTGCCGGAAGAAAAGGCGCGTGCCTATCTTGCGCCCCTCTTTGGCGGCCTCTCCGAGGTGGCGGTGTTGGCCGGAAGCAAGGCGGATTTTAACGATATCAGCCGTGAATTCGCCACCAAAGGCGGCCTCAACGAACAGGTGCTCAAAGACTTCGATGGCAAAGGCGGTTCAAAGGCCTTGAAAGATGCATTGAGCCGCGTGCTCGAGCGGATTGCGCGATAGCAGCCGGTGCAACGGTAGGAACAAAAAGGGGCCTTTCGGCCCCTTCTGTTTATGCCTTGCCCGGACGGTTGATCGTCAGGAAGTGGCGCACGACAGGCTTTTCCAGCCCGGAATGATAAGCCAGCACCTTGCCCTGCAAATCTGCATCGGCATTGGAGACCCGCTTGTGCTGGCGAAGATGTTCCGCCCAGGATTCCACCATGAACCATTCGACGATCTTCTGCGGGTCGGCGGAGTCTTCCGTGACACCCCAGCCATAGGCGCCATCGCGGCGACGTTCCTGGGAAAGCTCGTCGAGTGCATGCAGGAAAGCGGAGCGGTGATGCTTTTCGACATTATATTCGATCAGGATCAGCACCGGGCCGCGATCATGGGCCACCGGCTCGGCAACGAGCGGTTCCGGCCAATGGTTTGATGGCACCATATCCGCATCACCCGCAGGCAGTTTCAGGCGGTGCATGACAAGGCCCGCAACCAGCAGTCCCGCAGCACCGATCAGCAATGCACCCGGCACACCTGTGGCTTCACCAACAGCACCCCAGCCAAGGCTGCCGGCTGTCATCGCGCCGTTGAAGACGGTGAGATAGACAGCAAGGCCACGGCCACGTACCCAGTTTGGCAGAACTGCCTGGGCGGCCCCGTTCAGCGTCGTTAGAGCGGTGATCCATGCGCCGCCGAGGAACAGCAGGACGATGATGGCAAGCCACTTCGGCGGTGCGAGTGAAAGCGCGGCCATGACGAGTGCGGTAATGGCGGCAGCACCGAGAAGCAGGGCATCTGCATCGAAACGTTCGCGCAGCTTCGGCATGACCAGCGCGCCGCCGATGGCGCCAGCGCCGACAGCACCGAGCAGGATACCGTAGAAGCTGGCGTCTCCGCCGAGCAATTGCCGGGCAACCAGGGGCAGCAGCGCCCAGACGGCGCTGGCGAAAGCGAAGAAGATCGCGGCCCGCAGCAGCACGACATGAAGCGGTTTGCTGGCACGGGTGTAACGAAGGCCCGCCCGGAAAGCGCCGAGGAAACCTTCGGCCAGCGCATCATCAGCGTTCTTTACCCGTGGCCACCACAAAAGGGCGGCGATGACGACGAAGTAACTGGCGACATCGGCGCCATAGGTAAAGGCCGCGCCGAAGGCCGCAAGCAGGATGCCGCCAGCAGCCGGACCGATGGAACGGGCGATATTGATGCCGAGCGAGTTCAGAGCCACGGCGCTCTTGATATCCTCGCGCTTCACCAGTTCCGGTACGATGGCCTGCCAGGTCGGGCCCATCAGCGCCGCACCGACACCGCCGAGGAAGGTGAGACCGATCAGGGCGCTGACGGACAAAAGGCCGGTGTGCGCAAGAACCATGAGTGTGACGCTGACAGAGGCCAGCAACAGCTGAACTGCGATCAGGAACTTGCGGCGGTCGAGAATATCGGTCAGCACGCCGGCCGGGATCGCCAGAAGAAAGATCGGCAGGGTTCCAGCGGCCTGCACCATGGCGACAGCCGCCGGAGAGGCCGAAAGATCGGTCATCAACCATGAACTCGCGACATCACGCATGAAGCTGCCGGTATTGCCCAGCACAGTCGCGGCCCAGAGGACGGCGAAGACCGGTTGTGCAAGCGGAGCAAAACTGCTTGCGGAGGATTTTGCGGCGCTCATTTGCCCGTTCCTTTCGTGAGATCGATTGCAGCGACGACGACAAATGCGCCAGCGAGACCTAGATGTTCAAAGAAGGCATTGGTGGCCATCATGCGGTCCATGCCCGGCGCCATTTCCCAGAAGCGGAGAGCGATGAAGGTGGCGGCAAGAGTGAAGCCCGCCAGTGCCAGAGCTCCGGCCCAGCGCAGGAAGCCCGACACGACCAGAGCGGAGGCGGTGAGTTCGAACAGGATGACGACGACGGCGAATGCGGCCGCCGGCTGAAGACCAAAATGGTTCATCTCGGCAATCGCCCCGGGAAAGTCGAAAATCTTCGTCAGCGGTCCCTGAATATAGGCCGAGCAAAGCGCCAGAAGCGCAAGGGTTTTTGTGGCGGGTGCGGCAACGATATCCGCAAGGAAGACCCGAAGGCGAAGGGTTGAAAACGGCTCAGTCATAATGTGCTCCTACTGGCCGTTCGGTTCGAGCGGCGCTGGCGTTCATCTGATGGAGCGATATTGGCGCAAAGGATTACCGCCAACAATTGCATCAATAGTTTCGATATAATTGCGTAATTTGTAATATTCTTTTATCGGTTATTGGTCGTATCCCACGGGCGGCACATGCGCCGCCCGTGAGTGGGCTTCTTTTGCCGATGAAGCTTATACCGCCCAGCAGGAGCAGCCCAGGGCACCGAAGAAGCCTTTGAGATCGGCAATCGGCAGCTTCGATGTCCAGGCACCGGCATGGTCGTGACCATGCACACCGCAATCGCTGGCGCAGCCGCAGGTGGAGATGGCCGTGCGGCGCAGCGAGCGGGCGCCGGCGCCATCCGGTTCACCCCAGGCGGCGTAGCCGCCGAACTTGCGCACTGGCGACCAGTCTGGCATGGCCGGCGGAATATTGCTCTCGTCCAGTGCCTTGAAGTCACCGGCGCCATAGACGACCTTGCCACCCACCATCGTCAGTTCCGAGGTAAGGAAGGAGATTTCATCCTCCGCACAGGAGAAGAAGTCCTTGTCCGGCACCACGAGATCGGCGAACTGGCCTTTCTCGATGCGGCCCTTCTTGCCTTCTTCATTCGAGAACCAGGTGACTTTTTCCGTCCACATGCGCAGCGCCGTTTCGCGGTCTAGGCAATTGGCGCGCGGGTAAAGCTGCATGCCGCCAACGGTCTTGCCGGTCACCATCCAGAAGAGCGACACCCACGGATTGTAGGAGGCGACGCGCGTTGCGTCCGTTCCAGCCGAAACGTTCACACCCTTATCGAGCATGCGCCGGATCGGTGGTGTGGCTTCGGCCACGCCCTGACCATAACGTTCAACGAAATATTCGCCCTGATAGGCCATGCGGTGCTGGGTGGCGATGCCACCGCCAAGCGCGGCGATACGGTCGATGGAGCGGTCAGAAATGGTTTCTGCGTGGTCGAAGAACCAGTTAAGCCCTTCGAGCGGGATATCACGATTGACCTTTTCGAAGACATCCAGCGCCCGCGAAATGGTCTCGTCATAGGTGGCATGCAGGCGCCAGGGCCAGCGGTTTTCCGCGAGAATCCGGACAACATCTTCAAGTTCGCCTTCCATCTCCGGCGGCATATCGGGCCGCGGCTGACGGAAATCCTCGAAATCGGCCGCGGAAAAGACCAGCATTTCACCCGCACCATTGTGCCGGAAATAATCGTTGCCCTGCTTGTATTTGACCGATTGCGTCCAGTTGAGGAAGTCTTCCTTTTCCTGTTTCGGCTTCTGCGTGAAGAGGTTGTAGGCCAGCCGAACGGTCATCTGGTTCTCATCTGACAGCTTCTGGATCACCTCGTAATCATCCGGATAATTCTGGAAGCCGCCGCCGGCATCGATGACGCCGGTCACACCCAGCCGGTTCAGTTCGCGCATGAAATGGCGGGTGGAATTGACCTGATAGTCGAGCGGCAGTTTCGGCCCCTTGGCAAGCGTCGAATAGAGAATGCCGGCATTCGGCTTGGCGAGCAGCAGGCCGGTGGGATTGCCGTTGGCATCACGGGTGATTTCGCCACCGGGCGGGTTCGGCGTGTCCTTGGTATAACCGACGGCACGCAGCGCCGCGCCGTTAAGCAGCGCCCTGTCGTAAAGATGCAGAAGGAAGACCGGCGTATCCGGCGCGACCGCATTGATCTCCTCGATGGTAGGCAAACGCTTTTCGACGAATTGGTGCTCGGTGAAACCGCCGACGACGCGCACCCATTGCGGGGCTGGCGTTATCGCGACCTGGCGTTTCAGCATGTCCATGGCATCGGCAAGCGAGCGCACGCCGTCCCAGCGCAGTTCCATATTGAAGTTCAGGCCCCCACGCACGACGTGGGTGTGGTTGTCGATCAGGCCCGGCAGAACCCGCTTGCCCCTCAGGTCGATGATCTTCGTTTCCGGCCCGGCAAGGGCCATGACCTCGGTATCGCTTCCCACCTCCAGAAACAGACCATCCTTGATGGCGACTGCCGTTGCATTCGGATTGGCACGATCAAGTGTCGTGACGCGGCCATTGTGAAGGATGGTATCTGGATGCATGGACGAAGCTCCGCTCTTGATGGGATCAGCGGCCTTAGCCGGTGAAAACAGATTCGGAAAGGCGAGACTGGATGCCGCGCCGAGGAAAGTGCGTCGTGTCGGCATCAGCTTCTCTCCCTCTCGATGGGTGCGTTGCCCTTGGCAATATCTACCGTTTCGACACCACCCCTGGGCATATGACCGAACATGTGCGGCTTGATCTGGTTGAACCACGAAACGGCGGCCGGTTCCCTGTCTATGATCGTTCTTGCGAAAGGGATGATCTGTTCTCCGACCAGGATGCCCAGCAGACCGACCAAGGCAATGACGGGCGGCGCGGGCGAACGCACATTGAGCAGGCTGTAAACGATGCCGACGAGCAGGCCGGCGCCAAGCGACAGAAGATAGACTTTCATGGAAACCTCCTTTGGGTGGATAAAGCCGCGCCGGCCGGTATATTGATCCCGCCGGCGCGTCAGGGTTGAAAGCTTATTTCGCGGGGTTAGGGCCGATGCGCTTGCCGTGCTTGACGCGCTCAGCACCGCCATGAACATGCGTGACCGCATAATCGATGCCCATGCCGTAAGCGCCTGAATGTTCCTTCACCAGCGAGGTGACGGCGTCATAGGTTTCCTTGCGGGCCCAGTCGCGCTGCCATTCCAGCAGCACCTGCTGCCAGGTGACGGGGATGACGCCCGCCTGCACCATGCGGTCCATGGCATATTTATGCGCATCGACAGAGGTGCCGCCAGATGCATCCGCCACCATGTAGATTTCGTAATCGGCGACATCATGCAGCGCCGAAAGAGCGAAGGTGGTGTTGCACACTTCCGTCCAGAGGCCGGAAACAACAATCTTCTTGCGACCGTTGGCAGCATTCTTCGCCAGGGCATCGCGGACATTCTGGTCATCCCAGGAATTCATCGAGGTACGTTCGAGAATGTCGTTTTCCGGGAATACTGCCAGCAGTTCCGGGAAGGTGTTGCCGGAGAAGCTTTCCGTTTCAACCGTGGTGATTGTCGTCGGAATGTTGAAGATCTTTGCAGCCTTGGCGAGGCCGACGACATTGTTCTTCAGGGTCTGGCGATCGATCGACTGCACACCGAAAGCCATCTGCGGCTGCTGGTCGATGAAGATGATCTGGCTGTTGGCGGGAGTAAGGACTTCAAGCTTCGACATGGTGGTTCTCCGTTCAGGTGGTGATTGCCGATCGACGGCGGTGAAATTGACAAGGCTTCGCCGGTCAGCTGCCCGGCAGGGGCAGCCGCCTTGAAAGCGTGGATATGATTTCTTCGGTGGATGCGGATCAACGACCCGCTTTATGCCGCAAGGGGAGCGAGGTTCGCCTCGATCTGATTGCGGAAAGGCTCATAACGGCTTGGCAGCTTGAGCGCTTCGCCCAGATGCGCGGTATCCTCGTCGCGATCGAAACCGGGTTCGTTGGTGGCGATTTCGAACAGGATGCCGCCCGGCGTGCGGAAATAGATCGCCCAAAAGTAATCGCGGTCGATGACAGGGGTGACCTGATAGCCGGTGTCCATCAGCGCCTTGCGCACGTCCAGCTGCTTTTGACGGTTTTCAACCGCGAAAGCGATGTGATGAACCGAACCGGCTCCCGGACGGGCAAAGGGCGTCTTTGGCAGTGTGGCGAGATCAATCGTATCGGCGCCGTTGCCGCCGGGAATGACGAAGCGGGTTACATCGCCTTCTACATCGGCGCGCTCATATCCCATGAAGCGAAGCAGTTCCTCGGTCGCGGCCGTATCATTCAGATTGAAGCGCGCACCGGTGAAGCCGCGTATGGCGTTGTCTTCGGAGATGCCCTCGGCAAGCCATGGAGCGCGAGCATCGTTATCCGTTTCGATCAGCGCGAGTCCATCGCCATCCGGACCGGTAAAACGCAGGCGCTGTGCACCGAAGACCGTATCGGCCTGAAGGCCGGCGGCACCTTTCGTAATGAGACGATCTTTCCAGAAGCCGAGCGAACCCTTGGGGACGGAAAACTGTGTCTCGCCCACTTCGCCGACGCCCGGACGGCCGGCCATCATGTTGGCGAAGGGAAAATACGTCATGACGGTGCCCGGGGTTCCCTTTTCGTCACCGTAATAAAGGTGATAGACGCTTGGCTCGTCGAAGTTAACGGTTTTCTTGACCCGGCGCAGGCCGAGCGTATCGGTGAAGAAGCTGTTGTTCTGCCGCGCATCCGACGCCATCGAGGTAACGTGGTGCAGGCCCTTGATATCCTTGATCATCGTCGGCGCCTTTCGCTGTTGGTATGCCCGTTTCGATGGAGAAAGATGTAACCCGCTTGATTGCATCGCGGAATTGCAATATTTTTCTCGAATGAATTGCGATTTTTGAAATAATAGAGATGAACGATCACAAAGCTCTCAAAACCTTCCTGATGGCGGCCGAAAAGCGCAACTTCGCGCAGGTGGCCCGTGAACTCGGCATGACGGCAGCGGCCGTCACCCGTGCGATTGCAGCACTTGAAGATGATCTCGGCGTGCAATTATTCGTCCGGACCACCCGTCAGGTATCGCTCACGACGGACGGGGCCGTCTTCGCCGCACAGATTCAGCCGGCGGTCGAGGCTTTGGAGAACGCCCGGCGCGATGTTCGCAACGCCCACAAGGCCGACGAGGGACGCCTGAGGATCAGCGCGCCGACATGGCTCGGCAAAACGGTGCTGCCGCCGATCCTGTCGGGCTTCCGGGAACTCTATCCGAAAATGTGCTTCGAGATTTCGTTATCGGACGGCCTGGTCAATATCGTGGATGATGACTACGATCTGGCGATCCGTATCTCGTCCGCCCCATCGGACAAATTCACCATATGGCGCAAGATCAGGGCTGTACCGCGCATATTGGTGGCGGCTCCGGGCAGCCGGTTCGCGCAGATGAAACACCCCGCTGAACTGACGCCTGACGATTGCCTTGCCTACAGCGGCGAGAGCCGTCGGGAGAATTGGGTTCTGTCAGATGGCGGGTCAAGTATCACGATAACGGCAGGTCGTGCCTTCAGCGCCAATAGCGGCGAGGTTCTGGCCGATATGGCTGCGGATGGCGCAGGGGTCGCCTTGCTGCCGGGCTTCAACATCGCACAGCATATCCACAGCGGCCGCCTCGTCCATGTCCTGCCCGGCTGGTCGCCGCCGGAACTCTGGCTGACGCTCTATTATCCGCCCTATCAGGCCCTGCCGCCCCGCATCGCAACTTTCTCGAAATTTTTCGAAGAACAGTTACCAGCCTACATGGTGGCGCTGGAGTAGAACTGCCCGGATCTGCGCATTTTAATGACGGCGCGGGAGCGGCGCGCTCCCTCGCGTGATCGAGCGCGCGCCTTCTGTTATGCGCCATCCTGCCCAACAATATTGGACCGGGAAGTCACCGGACAACACACCAGTAAAATTCCGCTTGATTAAATACCGACTAGTCTGTATTTAATCAAGCAAGGGAGATTTGATGTGGCAAGGAAACAGAACCCATTGACCAGGCCGGGCCTGCTGGAGGCGGCATTTACCGTCATCCGGACGAAAGGTTACGCCGCGACGACAGTTGACGATGTCTGCGCCAAGGCCGAGCTGTCCAAAGGTGCGTTCTTTCACCATTTCTCCAGCAAGGAGGAAATGGCGGTCGCGGCTGCCCAGCACTGGTCGGAGGTAACCGGTGCCGTGTTCGAAACCGCGTCCTATCATGATGCCGCTGATCCACTGGAGCGACTGCTGAACTATGTCGCCTTCCGCAAGCAGTTGATACAGGGCGACTTGCCGGATTTTACCTGCTTTGTCGGCACCATGGCGCAGGAGGTTTACGAGACCAGCGAGGCGATCCGGCAAGCGTGCTGGACCAGCATTTCAGGCCACGCCGAAACACTTGTCAGCGATATCGAAGCAGCCCTGAATCAATACAGGATAACAGAGACATTTACGGCGGAAAGTCTTGCCCTGCACATTCAAGCCGTCATCCAGGGCGCCTTCATTCTGGCAAAAGCGAGCGGGAATCCGCAGCAAGCCGTCGAAAGCCTCGACCATCTTCACCGCTATATCCGGCTGCTGTTCAGCCCGACAATGATCGACCACGTTGAATGACAACGCATCAACAGGAGGAAACCATGCCAAGCGTCATTCGTCTACATCGCGTCTTCGCAACGAAACCCGAAAAGCTCTATCGCGCGTTCATCGAACCGGATGCGATTTCAAGCTGGCTCCCGCCATTCGGGTTCACCTGTACCGTTCATGAACTGAATGCGAAGGTCGGTGGCAATCACCGGATGTCTTTCCGAAATTTCACGACGGGCGACAGTCATTCCTTTGGCGGGACCTATGTTGAACTCGTGCCCGGAGAGCGCCTTGTCTACACGGACCGCTTCGACGATCCCAACCTGCCTGGCGAAATGAAAGTCACGGTGAGCATGAAGGCAGTGGCATCCGGCACCGAAGTGAATATCGAACAGGAGGGCGTGCCGGATATCATTCCGGCTGATGCATGTTATCTCGGCTGGCAGGAGTCACTGCGCAAGCTTGCCAAACTCGTGGAACCCGAAATCACGCAATAGCGCGCGACAATGTTCCAAATTGCGAGCGCATGATCTGCCTGCGCAGGGCTTACATGAACTCCCAGCTCCCGGAGGCTCCGGATCTGTCATCGCACGGATATCCGGGCCTCCTTCCTTTCCCCCGCTGCTTGGGCAGGGTCTTGCAGCCCGTCCAGAACTCGAACGACCGTACAAAAGGCGGAAGTCCCGACACAGACATGTTGGCAGGCCTCTGGCCGGTCAGTCTTCGATAGGAAAGGCGAATCCGGCCTTCACGCGGTCCATGACGACCATTGTCTTGAACCCTTTAATGTCGTGGTTTTCATAAAAGAAGCGGCGGGTGAAGGCCTCGTAGTCCTCCATGTCCTTTGCCGTGATTACCAGAATGAAATCGGCATCGCCGGTGACATAATAGCCGATCATGACTTCGCGCGTCGCACGGATCGCCGACTTGAAGCGATCGACGATGTCCGCGCGCTCCCGTTCCAGCGACACGAGGACGATCATGGTGATGCCCCGTCCCACGGCTTTGGGCGAGATGATCGCCACATCCGCCTCGATCACTCCCTCCTCCCGTAATCGCTTGAGCCGCCTCTGGCAGGCCGTCGGCGAGAGATTGACGATCCGCGCAAGCTCCTCCGACGTCAGACGGTTGTTCTTTTGCACGGCGTCAAGCAGCGCCCTGTCGGCTCGATCAATATCGGTCATGCAGAATTCCTGCGTAGTTGGGTAAAATTAGCATTATTTCTGCGTCAAGCAGGAAATAAATGCCGGAGATCGATCATGCAGCGACGCTAAGCTCCACGCAAATGAAAACGGAGCATATTCATGAAAGGTATTGCCAGCGCCGCGTTGAAGAACCTTCGCCGGCCCGATCTGATCGAGCATCGCGCCTTTTTGGACGGGGTATGGGTGGAGCGCAGCGAGAGGCTGAGCGTCATCGACCCAGCAGGCGGCGACCATCTCGTGGATGTGACCGCCTGCTCTCTCGATGATGTCGATTCCGCCATAGAGGCCGCAAGCGCAGCCTTCCTTCACTGGCGCGAGACGCTGCCGGTAGAACGCGGCGACATCCTGCGGAGCTGGGGCAGACTGATGCGCGACAATGCGCGCGATCTCGCCACTATCATCAGCGCCGAGCAGGGCAAGCCGCTGGAAGAATCGCTGGGGGAAATTTCCTACGCGGCCAATTTTCTCGACTGGTTCGCGAGCGAAGGCGAGCGATCCTATGGCGAGACAATACCGAGCCACCTGAAAGGTGGCAATCTCTCCGTACGGATGCAGCCGATCGGCGTAACGGCAGCGATCACGCCATGGAACTTCCCGTCAGCCATGATAGCCCGCAAGGCAGGAGCGGCCCTTGCCGCCGGTTGCACCATGATCGTCAAGCCGGCACCCGAAACTCCGCTCTCGGCGCTGGCTCTGGCAAAACTTGCGGAGGAGGCAGGCATGCCGGCCGGCGTATTGCAGGTACTGCCCGGTGAAGCCGCGCCTCTGGCGCGTCGTCTTCTGGAGCATACCGATGTGCGGGCGTTCTCCTTCACTGGCTCGACGGAGGTCGGGCGGCTGCTCCTTACCCAGTCGGCGGCAACCGTCAAGAAAGCGTCGCTGGAGCTGGGTGGTCATGCACCCTTCATCGTATTTGGGGATTCTGATCTTTCTCAAGCGGTGGCGGGGTGCATCAGCGCCAAATTCGCTACATCTGGCCAGGACTGCCTGGCGGCAAATCGCATCTATGTTCAGCGAGCGCTGTATGACCGCTTCATCGATCGGTTTGCCGACGCAACTTCCAGACTGACCGTTGGCCACGGCCTTGAACCGGGCATCGACATTGGGCCGATGACACGGCCATCGGTCGCCGAAAAGTGCCGTCAGCAGATCGCACAGGCGCTCTCCGCTGGCGCGCGCCTCGTCTGCGGCGGGCAGGACAGTCCGCTCGGCGGCAATTTCGTAACGCCAACCGCGCTGGCTGATGTGACTGACGACATGCTGATCGCACGTGAGGAAACCTTCGGGCCTGTGGCCGCCATCCTTCCCTTCGATGACGAGAATGAGGTCGTCCGCCGCGCCAATGCAACCGAGATGGGACTTGCGGCCTATGTCTACACCAACGATCTGGGCCGGGCGATGCGCCTGACCGACCAGCTGGAATACGGCATGGTTGCCGTCAATACGCCGAAATTCACCGGTGCGCCAATTCCCTTCGGCGGCTGGAAACAATCCGGCCTCGGTCGCGAAGGCTCGCGCCACGGCCTGATGGAATATCTTGAACCCAAATATGTCTGCTTCGGCAATCTGGCTGCCTGAAAGGAACCCGCCTATGACCATCGACATCAAAAATATCGCGGAAATGGATCGAAATGCGGTTCTGCACCCCTTCACGCAGCTGAAAGACTTCGCCAGCGGCAAGCTCGGGGAACCGACCATCGTTGAAACCGGCAAGGGCATCCGCATTCAGGACGCCCACGGCAAGCAGTTGATCGATGGCTTTGCCGGTCTTTATTGCGTCAATGTCGGTTATGGTCGCACCGAGGTGGCGGAAGCCATTTCCCGTCAGGCCTATCGGCTCGCCTATTATCATTCCTACGCCGCCCACACGACGGATGAACTGGCGATCCTGTCCGACCGGCTGGTGAAGATGGCGCCCGGCAAGATGAGCAAGGTGTTTTACGGCATGTCCGGCTCGGACGCCAACGAGACCCAGGCAAAGCTCGTCTGGTATTACAACAATCTGCGCGGCAAGCCGGAGAAGAAGAAGATCATTTCCCGCGAGCGGGGATATCACGGCTGCAGCGTCGTTTCCGGTTCCATGACCGGCATGAGCTTTTATCATGACCACATGGACCTGCCGCGCGCTGGCGTGCTGCATACCGGCGTCCCCCACCATTATTGGGGCGCTGAAGCCGGTGAAACCGAACTGGAATTCTCAAAACGGCGCGCCGACGAACTGGAAGAGCTCATTCTGCGCGAAGGCCCCGACACAATCGGTGCCTTTATTGCTGAACCGGTGCTTGGCACGGGGGGTATCACGCCGCCGCCGGAAGGCTACTGGTCGGCGATACAGGATGTTCTCAGAAAATACGATGTCCTGTTGATCGCCGATGAGGTGATTACCGGCTTCGGGCGTACAGGCTCCATGTTCGGCTCACAACATTACGGCATCGAGCCGGATCTGATCACCGTCGCCAAAGGGCTGACATCAGCCTATTTCCCGCTCTCCGGCGCGATCGTAGGAGAGAAAGTCTACAAGGTGATGGAGGACGGCGCTGATCGCGTCGGCGCCTTCTCGCACGGCTATACCTATTCCGGACATCCCATCGGTGCGGCTGCGGCAAACGCCGTGCTTGATATCGTGGAAAAGGAAGACCTGCCGGGCAATGCACGGGCCGTCGGCAACTATTTTCAGGAGCAGTTGAAGGCAAGGTTCGCACAGCTTCCAATCGTCGGCGAGGTGCGTGGCGTGGGCCTGATGGGTGCCATCGAATTCGTGGCGGACCGGGAAAAGAAGACACGTTTTGCACCGGGTCTTGCGGTTGGTGCACGCGTTTCGAAGGCAGCACGCAATGGCGGCCTTATTGCGCGGGCCATGCCGCATGGCGATATTCTGGGCTTTGCACCGCCGCTCGTGACGACGAAGGCGGAGGTGGACGAGATCATCGCCATCGCCGAAGCCGCCGTCCGCAGCGTCATGGATGATCTGGTCCAGGCTGGCGAAAAAATCTGATCACCAGCCAGGCTTTTACCGGACGGGGAACTGGTCGTCTGGACAGCAGGGAGATGACGATTGCGCCTGTTTTGGATGCAATTGTCATCTACGCTGCATAAGGCTTCATCTTTTCACCGAACCGTGCATAATGTCATGAAATCATCTTCGTCTAAAACGAGACAATTTCATGCGCCGTCAAGCCAATCCGCTCAGCCTCGATCCGGTTCCCGCAACGAAACCGGTGGCATGGCGGCCAGTTCTCGCCAAGCAGAAGGGCGAAACGAAACATTCGGCACTGACCGAACGCATCATCGCCGATATCGACGCCGGCGTTCTGAAGCCAATGGACCGCATGCCGACCCATCGCGACCTCGCCCGTGAACTCGGCCTTTCCGTCCAGACCGTCAGCCTCTCCTACAAGGAGGCCGAGCGGCTGGGCTATCTCAGCGGCGAGATCGGCCGAGGCACCTTCGTGAAGACACGGGTGACGGAACGGGCGGGCCGCATGATGCTCGACCACAGCCCGACTGAGGTCCTCGATCTCTCCATTATCCGCGGCGTCTATCTCGACGAGCATGAAAACGCCTCACGCGCCATCCTTCGTGAATTGGCCGATGGTGACAATTCGGGTTTCATGCGCCCCTGCCGGCCGGTGGCCGGCCTCGACAGCCATCGCGAAACCGCCCGAACCTGGCTCACCATGATGGGCGTGACCGCCGGTGCGGAGCGTATCCTCGTCACTAACGGCGCAGCCCACGGCATTTTCCTTGCCCTGAGCTGCATCATTCGATCGAACGACGTGGTTCTCTGCGAGAACCTCACGGACCACGGCATTATCGGCCTGTCGAACATTCTCGGTTTCAGTCTCAAGGGCCTGCCGACCGATGAAGAGGGCGTTTTACCGGACGCGCTGGAGGCCGCGTGTGCATCAGGCGGCGTCAGGGCGCTGGTGCTTATTCCCACCCTCAACAATCCCACGGGGCATGTATCGGGCGCGGAGCGCAGACGGGAGATTGCGACAATTGCCGAACGCTACGGCGTCTTTGTCATCGAAGACGAAGTTTATCGCCCGATCATCGAGGATGATTTGCCATCCATCACTGAAATGCTGCCCGATCTGGGCTTTTTCGTCACCAGCTTCACCAAGACGGTGCTGACCGGGCTGCGCGTTGGTTATCTCGTCGTACCACCCGCCTATTCCATCCGCGCCGCCTCCATCCTGCGTGTATCGAGCTGGAGTGGAACCTATCTCACGGCAGAAATCGCCACGCGCTGGGTAGAAAACGGCACCGCAAGGCGGCTGCTGGACGTCCAGCGCGCTGAAGCGCGCATGCGGCAGAAAATTGCCGCGGACATATTGAGCCACCATATCGCCTCGACCCACTCCCTGTCCTTTTGTGCCTGGCTGAAGGTTCCGCCACGCTGGACTGAGGACGGCCTTGTACGTGCGCTGACAAACCAGAATGTCGCGGTAACCCCATCAGAACCATTCATTGCCGGACCCGGCCATGGCGGCGGCATCCGCATATGCCTCGGCGGCCGCCTCAATCATGCAAGCCTGGCCAAGGCTTTAAACACCGTACGGCAGACCTTCGAGCAACTGCCCCCGGTCTATGATATCGGCTCGATCGGCTGAGGCAATCAGCCGAAAATCATTGAATCATTACAATATAATAATTGACATGATTTTACTTCGCTCACAACATGACAATCATGAAGAGCGAAAACCTGTCCATATCCGCCGAAAAAAGCCCGCTTCCGGTCTCGCTGGCCGCGATAGAGCAGGCGGCCGCGCGGCTTGCCGGACAGGTGGAGCGAACCCCGCTGGTCCGCTCGGACAATCTGTCCGAACGCTGTGGCCATCCCGTTCATCTGAAGCTTGAAAGCCGTCAACCAATCGGCGCCTTCAAACTGCGCGGCGCGATGAATGCCATATTCTCGCTTGACGATGAGGCGCGCAAACGTGGCCTCGTCACCGCCTCGACAGGCAATCATGGCC
Organism: Agrobacterium sp. InxBP2; assembly: GCF_026191755.1. Taxonomy (NCBI): domain Bacteria; kingdom Pseudomonadati; phylum Pseudomonadota; class Alphaproteobacteria; order Hyphomicrobiales; family Rhizobiaceae; genus Agrobacterium; species Agrobacterium sp. InxBP2. Next base: position 150,697 of record NZ_JAINDY010000026.1, on the reverse strand, counting down.
GGGCCGTGGCCTACGCTGCAGCCAAACTCGGCATTCCCGCCACCATCTGCATGTCGGCGCTAGTGCCGACAAACAAGGTGGAGGCAATCCGCGCGCTTGGCGCCGACATCCGGATCGTCGGCAGATCACAGGATGACGCGCAGGAGGAAGTGGAGCGCCTGACCAGAAGCCATGGCCTGACCCCTATACCTCCGTTCGATCATAGCGACGTCGTGGCGGGCCAAGGCACGATTGGTCTCGAGGTTGTCGAGGACATGCCTGAACTGGCGACAATTCTCGTTCCTCTCTCGGGCGGCGGTCTCGCGGGCGGTATCGCCGTTGCGGTGAAAGCGTTGAAGCCGAGGGCGCGGGTCGTCGGTATTTCCATGGAGCGGGGTGCGGCCATGCATGCGTCGGTTAAAGCCGGTCGCCCCGTCTCGGTCCAGGAGGAAGAAACGCTGGCGGATTCGCTCGGCGGCGGGATTGGACTGGCGAACCGTGTGACCTTTGCACTTTGCCAGGCATTGCTTGATGACATCGTGCTGGTTTCCGAAGACGAGATCGCAGCAGGCATCCGCCATGCGGCGCACGAGGAAGGCCTGAGGGTGGAAGGCGCGGGCGCCGTTGCCTTCGCTGCCGTCCTGTCGGGCAAGGTCAACATCAGCGGCCCGACCGCGATCATCGTATCGGGCGGAAACATCGATCCGGCGCTCCACAAGACCATCATCGACGGGGGAGCCGCATGAGCCGCATCACCATCCTCACCGAAAAAGACCTGCGCGCCGTCGTTAAGCTCGACCTTTCCGCGGTCGACTGTGTCGAGCAGGCCTTTGGCGCCCTTGCCACCAAAGCTGTCGCCATGCCGCCGATCCTCCGGCTCGATATTCCCGAGTTTCGCGGCGAAGTGGATGTGAAGACTGCCTATGTGCCGGGTTTCGACGGCTTTGCCATCAAGGTCAGCCCCGGCTTCTTCGACAATCCGACGCTTGGGCTACCGAGCCTCAATGGCCTGATGATCCTCTTCAGCGCGAGGACCGGGCTGGTGGAGGCCCTGCTTCTCGACAACGGTTATCTTACCGATGTGCGCACCGCTGCGGCCGGTGCAGTTGCGGCGCGGCACATGGCACGAAAGGACGCGTCCGTCGCAACGATTTTCGGGGCGGGCATGCAGGCGCGTCTGCAGCTCGAGGCTTTGACGCTGGTGCGGTCGATTAAAGCTGCGCGGATCTGGGCACGAAACCATGACAAGGCTGAGAAGCTCGCAAACGATTTTGCCAGGGAACACGGCATCGAAGTTTCCGCAGTGGCTGATCCACAGGCAGCGGTGCGAAACGCTGACATCATCGTCACCACGACACCGGCCGAAAAGCCAATCCTGCGCGCCGACTGGCTGGAACAAGGCCAGCATCTGACCGCGATGGGATCGGATGCCGAACACAAGAACGAGATCGATCCGGCCGTATTCGCCAGAGTGCGCTATGTCGCGGACAGGCTTACGCAGACACGCATTCTCGGCGAATTGCATCACGCGATTGCCGCGGGTTACGTCGAGCGGGATCAGTCCTTCGCCGAGCTTGGAGAGGTGATTGCCGGCAAGTCACAGGGCCGCCTCTCGAACGAAGACATCACCTTTGCCGATCTGACCGGCACCGGCGTGCAGGACACAGCCATCGCCAATCTCGCCTTTGCCCGCGCCAAAGACGCAGGCAGCGGCCAAATCATCGAAAACAGCGTAAAAATGGGAGACGCAGCGTGAGTGTAACGCTGAACTTTACGCGCGAGGAATATGCCGCGCGCCTGGCTAAAACCCGGAAAGCCATGGAAAGTGCCGGTATCGACCTGCTTGTCGTCACCGACCCGTCCAACATGCATTGGCTGACGGGTTATGACGGCTGGTCCTTCTACGTCCACCAATCTGTGCTCGTGCCGCCGGATGGCGAGCCGATCTGGTATGGCCGCAAACAGGATGCCAATGGCGCCAGGCGCACGGCGTACCTCGCCCATGAAAATATCATCGGCTATCCCGATCACTATGTTCAATCGACCGAACGGCACCCGATGGACCTGTTGTCGCAGATCATCGAGGAACGGGGCTGGTCAGGCCTGACGGTCGGTGTCGAAATGGACAATTATTATTTCTCGGCAGCAGCCTTCGCATCGCTGAACAAACATCTGCCAAACGCACGTTTCAAGGACGCCGCCGGCCTCGTGAACTGGCAGCGCGCTGTCAAAAGCCCAACCGAACTCGACTATATGCGCAAGGCCGGCAAGATCGTCGAACTGATGCATAAGCGTATCGTTGACGTCGTTGAACCGGGCATGCGCAAGTGCGATCTCGTGGCAGAGATATACGATGCCGGCATCCGTGGCACCGCAGAATTCGGCGGCGATTACCCCGCCATTGTGCCGCTACTTCCTTCCGGTGCCGACGCCTCCGCGCCGCACCTGACCTGGGACGACAAGCCGATGCGCTCAGGCGAAGGTACCTTCTTCGAAATCGCCGGCGCGTACCGTCGTTATCATTGCCCGCTGTCACGCACGGTCTTTCTCGGCAAACCGACAAAGGCATTCCTTGACGCAGAGAAAGCAACGCTCGAGGGCATGGAGGCCGGTCTTTCCGCAGCCAAGCCCGGCAATACCTGCGAAGACATCGCCAATGCCTTTTTTGCCGTGCTGAAGAAATACGGGATCATCAAGGACAACCGCACCGGCTATCCGATCGGACTTTCTTATCCGCCTGATTGGGGCGAGCGGACCATGAGCCTTCGCCCCGGCGACCGCACGGAGCTGAAACCCGGCATGACGTTCCATTTCATGACCGGCCTGTGGCTGGAGGACATGGGGCTCGAAATCACCGAGAGCATCGCGATTACCGACACCGGTGTCGAATGCCTTTCCAATGTACCGCGGCAACTCTTCGTGAAGGGCTGAGACGATGCTGAAGACCGCGCTTCGCCCCTCCCCGATCACGCCCTCCGTCGATTTTGACGCCAGGGGCGTGCAACACGGTCATCTGCGGCTGCCCTACAGCCGCGATGACAGTGCCTGGGGCTCGGTGATGATCCCGATCTGCGTTATCGCCAATGGTGAGGGGCCGACCGCCCTTTTGACCGGCGCCAATCACGGCGATGAGTATGAGGGGCCGGCGGCGCTTTTCGAACTCGCCCAGAGGCTCGAGCCGGCCGAAGTGAAAGGCCGCATCATCATTGTCCCAGCGCTCAACTACCCGGCCTTTCGCGCAGGTACACGCACCTCACCCATCGACCGGGGAAACCTCAACCGCAGCTTCCCCGGTCGCCCTGACGGTACCGTGACGGAGAAGATTGCCGACTACGTCACCCGTCATCTGATACCGCTCGCGGATATCGTTCTCGATTTTCATTCCGGCGGCAGGACGCTTGATTTCCTGCCCTATGCAGCGGCTCACGAATTGCCCGACAAAACTCAGGAAAGCCGTTGCTTTGATGCCGTGGCCGCTTTTGCTGCCCCCTATTCGATGAAGATGCTGGAAATCGACGCCGTCGGCATGCTGGACACGACCGTCGAGGAAATGGGCAAGGTCTTTGTCACCACCGAACTCGGCGGCGCCGGCACGGCGAGCGCGAAATCGATCGATATCGCCCGCAGGGGCACCATCAATCTGCTGCGACATGCAGGCATATTGGCCGGTTCGCCCGTTGCCGCGCCAAGCCGTTGGCTGGATATGCCCTCCAGCGACTGCTTCACCTTTGCCGAAGACGACGGTCTCGTCGCCTTTGTCCGCGATCTGGGAGACGCGGTCACGGTTGGTGAGACAATCGCACGGGTTTATCCCATCGGGAAAACCGGCCTCGCACCGGTCGATTACCGCGCCTCCATGTCAGGGCTGCTTGCCGCGCGCCACGTACCCGGCCTCATCAAGGCTGGAGACTGCCTTTCCGTCATCGCCACGGTCACGGAGAATACCTAGCCACCAGAACACCGTGAGATCCGAAAACGGACCACGCAACCCAACCAGAGGAGTTAGAACATGAAGATCACCAAATTCGCCGGCCTTTCCGCCCTCGCCCTTACCATCGGCGTGACGTCAGCCAGCGCGCTCACCGTCGAAGAAGTCAAAAGCCAGGGCTACATTCGCGCCGCCACGGCTAATGAAGTGCCCTATTCCTACATGCAGCCGGATGGCACCTCCGCTGGCATCGGCCCGGATGTGGCCAATGCGGTTCTGAAATCGATGGGCATCGAAGAGGTCAACTGGACGGTGACGCCCTTTGGCACGCTGATCCCCGGCCTCAAGGCCCGTCGCTTCGATTTTGCGGCCGCAGAACAGAATATCTCGCCCGAGCGCTGCAAACAGGTGGCCTTCACCGAGCCGAACTCATCCTATGGCGAAGGCCTGCTGGTGAAGAAAGGTAATCCGAAAAAGCTGACCACCTATGCCGATATCGCAAAGGACCCTTCATTGAAGGTGGCCGTCGTGTCGGGCGCGAACAATGTCGACTTCCTGCGCGCCGTTGGCGTCAAGGAAGAACAGATCGTCTTCATCCCAGCCAATGCCGACGCCATCCCAACCGTGCAGAGCCGCGCCGACGCCTATGCGGCCACGGAGCTGACGGTTTCGGAACTCGCCAAGGGTCAGGCGAACGTCGAGCAGGTAAAGCCTTTCACCGATCCGGTCGTGAAGGATGCGCCGGTGCGCAACTACGGCGGTTTCGCTTTCCGCCCGGAAGACAAGGAGCTGCGTGACGCCTTCAACGCTGCCCTGGTCGAATTCCGCAAGACCGACGACTACAAGAAAATTCTCGCCAAATACGGTCTCTCCGAACAGAGTATCGCGGCAGCGGCCGAAAAGAAGGTCGCCGATCTCTGCGCCGGCAAATAATGCCAGCCGGCGTCCGGGCATAACCGGGCGCCGTTCCTCGGGAATTCGGGAAAACTCCAGATGGACATGACTGCCTATCTGCCGATGTTGTGGCAAGGCGCCGTCGTCACCATGACGATTACGGTGGCAGCACTTGTCGTCGGCACCGTACTCGCTTTTTTCTTCGGCATTCTGCGCGTCGAGGGCGGACCCATCCTGTCGGCAATCGCGCTCTGTTATACGGAAGTGTTTCGCGGCACCTCGCTGCTGGTGCAGCTATTCTGGTTCTATTATGCCCTGCCGCTGGTCGGGTTGAGCTTCGATCCTGTCACGACGGGGGTGCTGGTGCTTGCCGCCCATGCTGGCGGCTACGGCGCGGAAATCGTTCGCGGCGCGCTGTCCTCCGTCTCGGTGCAACAGCTGGAAGCCGCACGCGCGCTGAACTTCACACGCATGCAGACGCTTTTTCGCATTTCCTTGCCACAGGCGATCGTCGAAATGATGCCGGCTTTCGGGAATCTGGCCATCGAGACACTAAAGCTTTCCTCGCTCGTCTCGTTGATCTCGATTGCCGATCTCACCTTCGCGGCACAGTCGATCCGCAACCTGACGCTGGACAGCGCCAGCATCTATTCGGTCACGCTGCTTTGTTACTTCGCGATGTCGCTGATCCTGATGGTCGTCATCCGGGCGATCGAACGCTTCGTGCGGCGCGGCAATGTCTTCCCGCGCACGCGCCATTCGTAAGGATATCTTCTCATGATGTATGGTTACGAATGGGACACGACCACCTGGCTTACCTACACGACCTCCATCCTGCCCATCATCCTGATCGGTCTGACCGTGACGCTGAAGGCAGCCGCCGCCGGTTTTGCCATCGCACTGGTTTTGGGACTTGTCTTTGCGCTGCTGCGCCGCAGCCGGGTAAAGATGATTTCCTGGCCGACCGCGCTGGTGGTCGAATTCCTGCGCGATACGCCGCTTCTGGTGCAGCTGTTCTTTCTTTATTATGTGCTTCCGGATTTCGGCATCGTCTTGCCCGCTTTTCTGACCGGCGCGCTGGCGCTCGGCCTGCAATATGCGGCCTATACTTCCGAGGTCTATCGCGGCGGCATAGAGGCGATACACCATGGCCAATGGGAAGCGGCGACCGCGCTTAACCTGACGCGCATGCAAACCTATCGCGATATCATCATTCCCCAGGCCATTCCGCGCATCGTTCCAGCCATGGGCAACTATCTCGTTGCCATGATCAAGGAAACGCCGGTGCTATCAGTCGTCACGGTTCTCGAGATGATGGGGCTTGCCAACATGATCGGCGAACGCACCTTTGAATATCTGGTGCCGCTGACGCTTGTCGGCCTGATCTTCCTCCTTCTGACCATAATCTGCTCGGCAGGCCTCAGCCGCCTGCAAAGGGCGCTCCCAAAAGCAGGAATACCCTTGCGATGACCAACACCACCAATCAGCCACTGATCGAATTTTCGGATGTCACGAAACGCTTCGGCATTCTGACGGTGCTCGACCAGTTCAATTTCAGCGTGGCGAAGGGTGAAAAAGTCACCCTCATCGGCCCTTCCGGCTCCGGCAAGTCGACGGTCCTGCGCATTCTCATGACACTCGAACCCTTCCAGGAGGGAAAACTGACGCTGGCTGACATGTCCTATCATGAGCCGGGAGGCAAGGGCCCCTTCATGGCCTCGGAAAAACACCTGCGCCAGATCCGCAACCACGTCGGCATGGTTTTCCAGAGCTTCAATCTCTTTCCGCATATGACCGTGCTGCGCAACATCGTGGAGGCGCCGGTGCGTGTTCTGGGTATCGCCCGTGGAGAGGCTGAGGCGCGTGCGATCGAACTATTGAAAATGGTGGGGCTTGCGGACAAGAAAGATCATTATCCGGTTCAGCTTTCCGGCGGACAACAGCAGCGTGTCGCCATCGCCCGCTCGCTCGCCATGCGCCCGCGTGTATTGCTTTTCGATGAGCCGACCTCGGCGCTGGACCCGCAGCTGGTGGGCGAAGTGCTCTCCGTCATCCGCGATCTCGCGCATGAGCACGATCTGACGATGCTGCTTGTCACCCACGAAATGCGCTTTGCCCGTGAGGTATCGGACAGGGTCTGCTTCTTCGACAAGGGGCGCATCTGCGAACAGGGAAAGCCGGAGGAAATTTTTGGAGAGCCGAAAGAAGAGCGGACCCGCGAGTTTCTCTCTTCGGTTCTGCGGTAAGCATGGTTGCCCATAAAAAGCCGACTACGAAAAGCGTCCGCGTTCTCGCACCGTGCCACCAACCGCTGCCATTCTTCACCACTTATCGTAACAGGCGCGCGCACCACCGGTCTTTGTGTGGAGTGGCTTTTCCAATCGGTAATTTCACGCGGTTCGGGGATTTTGAATTCCCGTCACCCTGCGATCATGTCCAGATGCTTTCCGGCGTCAGGATTTCAAAGGGTACGATCCGCTGTTCGACGGAAGACGAATCCGCGTTCTCGATGCGCCGCAACATCACGTCGATCAATTGTTGCGGCATCCTGTCGAGGGGCAGTGGCAGCGAAGCGGTAATCAGCCCCTCATTCAAGCCCTTGCGCGTTTCCGGGCCGATATCGTTGCAGACGATCTTTATGCCGCGCTGTTTCTCCGCAGGCAGCTCCCTGAGCGCCCGCAAGACGCCCGATATGCCGCCGCCATTGACATATACCCCCCTGAGCCCTGGTTCGGCAGCAATGATGTCCCGAATGACGGCATAGGCATTTTCCGGCTCTTCATGGGTCAGCAGTGTTTCCGCTACCTGCAGTTCCGGCGTGTTCTCGCGCATGTAGGAGCGAAAACTAGCATCTGAAACATCCTGGCACTGATAACGGTTGCTGCCGATCAGGGGCACGACCACTCCCTCGCCTTTCACGGTCTGACTGAGGAACCAAGCGGCCGTCCGGCCGCGTTTCCAGCTGTCGGTTCCGACAAAACCCGCCCGGCTCGCCGCTGACAGATCGGACACATAGGTCACCACGGGAACACCTTTGCTCCGCAACTCATCAATGGCCTGGCTCACCAGCGGGTGATCGGCAGTCACAACCGCAATTGCGTTGCAGGACTGCCCCATCTTCAGGAGATTGGCGGAAACGGCCTCCGGTGAAAGATCGTCCTCAAAAACCACGTCCGGCTCGATGACGCTTTCCAGCCTCTGATGTGCGGCAGCGACGATCCCTTCTCCCCAAAGGCGGTAAAGCGGCCGGTGGGATTGCTGCAGCAGGAAGCCCAGCCTGTAATGTGGCAAGGCCTCGCGCCTTCGGTCCTTGATGGTGCCCAGACCATAAAACCCGATCTCCTGCGCCGCCTTGAGAATCTGATCGATCGTATCCTGACGTACGGCGCTCGAACCGTGCAGCAGCCGGTTGACAGTGGAGATGCTGACGCCCGCGGCTCTCGCAAGATCGGCAATGGTGGGTCGATTCATGGCGCCCTCAATCGTATCATTGATGAATGACATGAAATGATACGAAATGCAACGCCAAATGAAATATAAATTCCATTTCCGCGAAAATGAAAGATATAAATCGGCCTGTCATTCAGGCCCATCGGGAGGATGGGCGGGGAGGAAGCAATGGCATTTTTCAGGAAATCTTTCGCGATACGAACCGCGTCGCTTGTGATGGCGTCCATTGCCTTTGCGGCCATCCGCCCTCGCCATCCAGTCGAGACATAAGAAGGATCAAGATCGATGAAAATCGCCATCGACCCCCACATGCACCGTTTCACCAGCCTCGATGAGCTGCCCGCCAAAGTTAAGGAGCTCGGTTACGACTGGATCGAACTCAGCCCGCGTGCCGATTTCCTCGAATGGTTCAAGGCGCCGCGCGTGTTTCCCGAACGTATCAGGTCCTTCAAGAAGGCTTTGAAAGAGGCCGATGTCGGCATCGCCGCGCTGCTGCCAATGTATCGCTGGGCCTCCAATGATGAAACCGAGCGGCAGGCAGCGGTCAAACACTGGAAACGCGCTATCGAGATCGCAATCGAACTTGAGGTCGACACGATGAACTCGGAGTTCGGCCGTGGACCGCATCCCGACAAGGGCTCATGTTATTGCTGCCATACGGGTTCGATGATCGAGGCCTGCGAGGATGCATGGTGGCGCTCGATGGAAGAGTTGGTACCGATCTTCGAGCGCGAGAACATCAGCCTGCATGTCGAGCCGCATCCGGAAGACTGGTGCGAAACGCTGCAGCCGGCGCTTGATATCATCCGCACGGTCAACTCCAGGAACGTCAAATTCCTCTATTGCGCGCCACACACCTTCTATTTCGGCGACGATACCAAGGCGATGCTTCGGGAAGCCAAGGACGTGCTGGCCCATGTGCATGTGGGCGACACCTTCAACCACAGGGCAAGTTCTGGGCTCCGCTACATTCTCAACCCGCCCGGTACACAGGCAAGGGTGCACCAGCACCTGAATATCGGTCAGGGCGAAGTGCCATGGGACGACTTCTTCGGCACGCTCGCTGAAATCGGTTTCGACGGCATCATGACCTCCTGCGTCTTCGCCTGGGAAGACAGGGCGGATGAATCGAGCCGGTTCATGCGCGCCAAGATGCAGGACTATATCGACCTCTATTTCAAGAAATAACGCGAAAAACCGGTGCCGGTGCCCAGGCAGAACCTGCCTCTGGCTACGCCATTCGAAACATCCGACGGAAAGACGATCGACATGATCAATGGAGAAAGACTGATTTCGCGACCGCTGCGCTGGGCCATGGTGGGCGGCGGCCGCACGGGACAGGTAGGATACAAGCACCGCACCGGCGCCCTGCGCGATGGCAATTACCAGCTCGTCGCCGGCGCCTTCGACCTGGATGCCGAAATGGGCCGCGATTTCGGCGTCAATCTCGGCGTGGAGGCGGAACGCTGCTACCCGGATTACAGGGCACTGATAGCTGGCGAAACCGCGCGCAAAGACGGTATCGACGTCGTCTCCATCGCCACCCCCAACTTTACCCATTACGAGATCACCAAGGCCTGCCTTGAAGCCGGGCTGCACGTCATCTGCGAAAAACCGTTATTCTTCACCGTTGCAGAATGTGACGAGGTGGCGCGGCTGGCCGAACAGAAGGGACTGATCGTCGGCGTCACCTATGGCTATACCGGCCATCCGCTGGTGCACCAGATGGCTGCCATGGTCAAAAAGGGGATGCTGGGCGATATCCGCATCGTCGATCTGCAATATACCCACGGCTTCAATGCCGGCGACGATGCGGGCGCAGGCGAGGCCGTCAAATGGCGCACCAATCCCCGTACCGCTGGCCCGACCTTCGTGCTCGGCGATATCGGTACGCATCTCTATTATCTCTCGGAAATCGTGCTGCCGCACATGAAGGTGGAACGACTGCTTTGCGACCGGAAGGCTTTCATCCCGACGCGGGCGCCGCTGGAGGACCATGCGACGGTACTCATGCATTATGATAATGGCGCACGCGGGCGTCTGTGGGTTTCTTCCGTCAATGCCGGCAATATGGGGTCGCAGCGTTACCGCTTCATCGGTTCCAGGGCGTCGCTTGAATGGTCCGATTCGCGTCCCGATCAGCTGATCTATCAGGTTCAGGGCGAGCCGGAGCGTATCCTGCATCACGGCATGCCGTATCTGGAAGAGGAGAGCCTTGCTGTCGATCGTATGGGCGCGCTGCACACCGAAGGTCTCGGTGATAGCTGGTCGAACATTTACCTCTGGATCGCCCAGGCAATCGATGCGGCCAATCGCGGTGACAGGGCTTTTCTCAAGACCCATCACTATCCCGGCATCGCAGCCGGCACAGAAGGCGTCCGCTGGCTGGAAAACTGCGTTCGTTCGGCCGATGCCGGTGCCACCTGGGTCGATTTCGCATAATGAATTTAAGGGCATTCCGGATCAATCCTCCTCCGGCTGGGTCAGCCTTCATGTGAGGATTTCATCATATTCACCAAGCGGACAGCCGGCCCTCCATCGTTGCCCTGCAAGCCGCCATCAACCGATGAGACGTTGCACCGGGCTAGAGAACAGGCCGATGCCGCTGCCGCCATGAGGATCAAATGACCAACCCGATCACCATCACCACCGCTCCCTGCTGCTGGGGCGTCGACGATGTCAAGAACCCGCATCTTCCCCATTGGGAAAGGGTGCTGGACGAAGCGAAAGCAGCCGGTTTCGGCGGTCTGGAACTCGGCCCCTACGGTTATCTGCCGCTCGACCTCAGGCGCGTTTCGCAGGCGCTGGATGAACGAGGCCTCAAGATCGTCGCCGGCACCATCTTCGACGATCTGGTCTCACCCGGAAATCGCGACAATCTGCTACGCCAGACTGAGGAGATCTGCGCGCTGATAACGCGCCTGCCAAAGCCGGAAACCCATGCGGGCCAACGTTTTTCCGCCCCCTATCTGACGGTGATGGACTGGGGCCATGACGAGCGTGATTATGCCGCCGGACATTCTGACCGCGCGCCACGTCTCGATAAAACCGCCTGGCGGGGCATGGTGGAGAACATCCGGGCCATCGCAACGCTCGCCCGGGACAAATATGGCGTGCGCGCCACCTTACATCCCCATGCCGGCGGCTACATCGAGTTTGCCGATGAGTTGCAGCAGATCGTTGAGGACATTCCCGCAGATCTTGCGGGTTTCTGCCTCGATACCGGCCATATGGCCTATTCCGGCATGGACCCCGTCGCCACGTTGCGCCGCTATTGGGATCGCGTCGACTACATTCATTTCAAGGATATCGACGCCGCGGTCTTTCAGGAAGTGATGGCGGAGCGCATCCGCTTCTTCGAGGCCTGCGCCAAGGGCGTGATGTGTCCGATAGGCCGCGGCTCGATTGACTATCCAGCCATCCGCAGCCTCCTGACCGAACTTGGTTATGGCGGCTATATCACCATCGAACAGGAACGCGATCCGCGTAATACTGGCAGCATTCTCGATGATCTGGCAGCCAGCAGGGCATTTCTTGCAAAAAGCGGCTTCTGAACCCGAAGGGCGCGGCCAGCGGCCGCGTCTCCCGTTTTCATACAATGGCTGCCTCAATCTTCAACGATCGTTCGATCATATGCGAGAGCCTTTGAAGCGAGAGACTATTCCCGCAACGTCCAATATCGGGACGCCATGAAAGGCCGGGGCTAACTGACGGCAGGCGGCTCTGCGAACTAAACCTCGACAGGCTCGCGGACATCATCCAGCAGAAAGTGCACGATCACATAAGGCGTGGTATATTTTTGACCGCTATCCGACACGGTTTCGACACTGCCGCCATCGGAGGGATGCCACTTCTGGTAATGGGGATTATTGGCGATCAGCGTAATGGCCTTGCCCGCAAACCTGCCGTTCAACCGATAGCGAGCCTCGGCAAGCGGCCAAATTTTCTCGAAGTCCTGCTGGCTGATACGAACTTTCAAAGCCTTCCTGGAAATGGTTTTTCCCGGCGATCCATCCTCATGTGCAACTGGTGGAATATGCAAGTCGACCTCTTCCGCATCGTCCAGCAGAAACGCAAATTCATCTGGCCACATCCGTCTCACGTATCGCTCCTCCCAAAGCTTAGCGCCCCACAGCATCCCCATGATAGCGCCTCAGCCGCTACAGGCAATGGCAGAGATGTGTTGTTGCGAACAGACGGAAGCCCGGGATGCAACAGAAACCATACTCATGGCTCCGCAATTGAACGCAGGACCCGGTCCAACGAGACGATATTACTTGCTACAAGCCGCATAAGCTATCCGTCTCAGACCGGCTCGCGCTTCAAAGAAAGCCCCGGAGCGCCAAAGGGGTTTACATGACCACATCACCCGTCTGGATGTCAGCTGACTGCTCATACGCCAGTGCAAATTCAAGGGTTGCCCGGTCACTGCGTGGTGGTCCCACCAGCTGTATACCAGTCGGCAACCCGTTAACCCCGAATCCCGCGGGAACGGCCGCCACGGGAAGTCCAGCCAGCGTGGGACCGATCACGACCTCCATCCAGCGATGATAGGTGTCCATGGCTTTTCCGTCGATTTCGGTCGGCCACGAGAGATCGATATCGAAAGGGAATACCTGTGCACTCGGCATCAAAATAAAATCGTACCGTTCAAACAATCTGCAGAGATACTGGTACCAGGCTGTCCGGACGACGGACGCATTAAAGATATCGGCGGCACTGCACGAAAGCGCGATGTCGAATTCAAACATCTGTTGCCGATTGAGAAGCGACCGTGTTTCCGGCTGGTCATAAAAGGCGCGCAGGCCGTGGGTCACGCTGAAGCTGCGCAATGTCATCCACGCTTCCCAGAGTTTCGGCAGTTCGAAATCCGGCACGAGTTCATCGATATCGCAGCCCATGTTCGCCAGGACGGCGAGAGCCTTGCGATCGACATCCAGAACCCCGGGCTCAAAGGGAAGATATCCACCGAAATCACCAAACCAGGCGACTTTCATTCCCTGTGTCGTTGCAGGACCTCGGATCGCGAGACTTTCATCCGCCAGGGATAGCGGGTCGCGCCGGTCATAACCTGCCTGCGTTGCGAGAAGCAGAGCGGCGTCCTCCACCGTCTTGCCCATGGGGCCTGAAGTGGCAAGCTGGCCAAGGAAAAGCTCGTTCCCTTTTGTGCCTGGAACCCTCCCAAAACTCGGCCGGAAGCCGACAACGTTGTTGAAGGCGGCAGGATTGCGCAGCGAGCCCATCATGTCAGAGCCATCTGCGACCGGCAGCATCCGGCATGCGAGCGCCGCCGCCGCGCCACCGGAAGAACCGCCGGCGCTTCTGGTCCTGTCATAGGGGTTTCGGGTTGGGCCATGGACAGGGTTGGTCGTATGGGACCCAAGGCCAAATTCGGGCGTGTTGGTCTTGCCAATGAAAATCGCGCCGGCGGCGCGAACACGTTCCACATGGAGACTGTCGGCGGTGGAAACAAAATTGTCAAAGAGCGGCGACCCCCAGGAGCACGGCAGGCCCTGAACTTCGGAGAGATCTTTTACCGCCTGGGGGAACCCGTGCATCCATCCGCGCGAGCGACCCCCCTCAAGTTCCCGGTCACAGGCGCGCGCCTCCTCCAGCAACTGTGTGCTTGGTCGACGAAAGACGATCGCATTCACGGCCGGATTGAGACTGTCGATGCGATCGAGATAGGCTTCCATCACGGAGAGGCAGGAAACCTGCCGCAGGTGGATTGCCCTGGAAAGCGCGGCTGCGGAGAGCCGGGTGATGTCGCCTGTCATTACTCTATCCTCAATCCAGCGTCGCCAGAAGACCGGCCATAAGCCTGCCGCGATCAATCAGGCTGTCAATTTCGATGTGCTCTTCGAGGGTGTGATAACCTGCGCCACGCAGCCCCAGGCCACAGAGCGTGGCAATGCCGAGCGCGCCCGTAAAATTGCCGTCGGAACCGCCGCCTGAACTGCCGTGGGGAAGGCAAACCCCAAGACTGTCGGCAAGCAAACGAGCCTTTTCGTAAAGCGCCATGGTTTCCGGACGGTCCGGTGGCCAGACGGGTCTGGTGACGCCGCAGGTGACCGAGAACTCCACCTCGTTTTCCACCCCTGACAAATTGAGCATTCGGGCGACACCGGACGCGAGATCGTCATCGGTTTTCGCCATGGACAGTGCCTCGGCCGTGCACAGCGAAGAGACACAATTGACCCATTGCCCGCCATGCATGACGCCAACGGAAAAAGTGCAGTCGTCGTCGCTCATTGCATCTATTTCAATCACCCTGCGGGCCATTTCGCGAATTGCAGACCGCCCGGATTTCGGCGAAACGCCGGCATGCGAGGGTCTGCCGCGGGCCACCAGGTTGTAGCGGGCGATGGCATAGCGACCGGTGACCACCCCGTTCTCCTCCCGTGCCGGTTCGGGAACCAGCACGTATTTGTTGCGCCGGGCCTCAGCCTCGATCAGGTCCCGCGTCGAGGGTGTGCCGATCTCTTCGTCGGGGGTCAGCAAGACGGTGACGGGAAGGCGGGTGCCGATGCCCGTGTTCAGAAGCTGCCTCATTGCTTCCAGTACCAGAAAATTGCCACCCTTCATGTCGAGTATGCCCGGGCCGTAGGCACGTGTATCCTCGATACGAAACGGGAGTTCTTTCAGCGTGCCAACCGGGTGAACCGTATCGAGATGACCGGAGACAAGAATTCCAGGCGTGCCGTGCGTGTCGCCAAAACGCGCACGCAGGCTGCCGCCAAGTCCCATACGGCCGGGGATTCGTTCTATTGTGGCACCGATCGTTGCGAAATCGGTGGCAGCAAGATCCATCATGCGATCCACGGCTGCAGCATCGAATGTCGGGCTTTCGCATTCTATCCAGGGCCTGAGACGCTTCAGCATGGCGTCTATATCAAGGGGAAGTTTGGTGAAATCCATAATAGGGGGCTCGTTTCATCGTGACGGGACGCCCGCGCTCAAGGGAGGGAGCAATCCCGATCTTGTGGCAGGGCATGGGCGTCAGGCGGCCAGACGTTTTTCGACGACACGCGCCAGAAGGCTCGCACCAACCGGCAGAATATTGTCATCCAGAACAAAGCCCGGATTGTGCAGCTGTACCGATCCGGCATGGCCAACGGTGCAGTAGACGCCGGGCACCTTGTAGAGCATATCGGCAAAGTCCTCGCTGCCCATGACAGGCTCGTCCTTCGCATAGACAAGGTCTGCACCCACGATGTCGCGGGCGGCATCGGCGAAGCCCTCGACAAGTTCTTCCGTATTGATGAGGACGTCGAAAACATTGCGAATGTCTGTTTCAATTTCGACTTCGAAAGACGCGGCAAGGCCGGCTGCGATGGTGCGCATACGCTCACGGATCTGTTCATTCACCTCGCGGTCGAGATAACGCACGGTGCCGGAGACTGTCGCCTCTTCCGGAACGACATTATAGGCGGAGCCGGCATGAATCTGCGTGACCGACACCACGGCTGACCGAAGTGGAGAAATGTTGCGCGACACGATCGATTGCAGGGCCGAGACCAAGTGAGTTGCGACAATGACGGGATCCTTGGACCCTTCGGGACGCGCACCGTGGCTGCCGCGTCCCTTGATGTGAAAATCGAAGAAATCAGCGCCGGCCATTGCGGTGCCCGGCTTGATGCCGATCTTGTTCGGCTCCTCGTTCGGCATATTGTGCAACCCGTAGAGCTCGTCACAGGGGAAACGTTCAAACAGGCCGTCTGCAAGCATGGCGCGAGCCCCTCCGCAGCCTTCTTCGCCGGGCTGAAAAATGAATACGGCCGTGCCGGCAAAATTGCGGGTTTCGGCGAGGTATCGCGCGGCACCAAGTAACATGGTCGTGTGACCGTCATGGCCGCAGCCGTGGAAGCGGTTCGCTATTTTCGACGAGTAAGGCAGGTTGGTACGCTCCTCCATCGGCAGCGCGTCCATGTCGGCACGCAGGCCGATGGTACGCCCGCTTCCCTTAGCCCCCTTCAAAACGCCGACAACGCCGGTCTTGCCGATGCCGCGATGCACCTCGATGCCGTAGCTCGCCAGCTTATCGGCAACGATGGCGGAAGTTCGTATCTCCTCAAAACCGATCTCCGGATGAGCGTGAATGTCACGGCGAAGGGCAGTCATTTCATCGTGCCAGGCGGCAATTTTCTCGATAACGGGCATTGCTGTATCCTTGAATTCAAAAAAGTGACGGATCAGGAGAGGGCGGCAGAGAGAGGGGAGAGGCGGACGCCCGGGCGAAGCCTCCTCCATGGAAGGGCAGCCGGGTCAACGGCCATTGGACCGGGTGCGGCACAAACGAGAATTGTCTCGGCAAACGGTTCGAAATCTGCGCGGAAGTGCACCGAGCTCTTGTTGACGAGAATGCTCGACGTTTCCGGCTCGATGCCGAGATAACGGAACAGGCCGCGGTCGGCCATCTGCACCTTGTGAGAGGCTACGGCTACGCGAACGCCACCGATCCTGAGGCACGCTGAAGGTCCAAGCCGCATCAGGGTGTCGCCGTAGTAGGGACCGGTGACGCGTGTCAACCCGTCGGACAATGCTTCGACGATGAACTCGGCCTCAAGCGGCTCGTCACCGGGAATGCCGGATTTTCCACCGAGCGCGATGCGGATCGTTGCGCCGACGCCTGCTGCCTGTGCTGCCAGCGCAGCCTCAGGGTCATAGAGCAGGCCAAGCGCCGCGTTCTGTGCACCGTTGTCGATGAGAGCCCGCAGCATTCCGGTCGTATCGGAATCGCCACCGGCCCCGGGATTGTCCTGCGTATCCGCAAGCACGACAGGCTTTGCGGCGGTTGCGGAAAGACGGATTGCCTCCTTTACGCCCTCATCAGCGCTGTAGACGCGCCCGGCAAAGGCGGGCTCACTGGCGTCGATCAGGGCCTTCAGCTCGTCGGCGGCAAGATCAGCTGCTTCCTGCGTCGTTCCATAGGAGAGAACAGTCGCACCGCAATCGTTGAAATCGGCAGCCGGGAAGCCGGGAAAGAAGGAGAGCGAGACAATTGTTTTCTCTTCCTCCAGTCCTGCGAGGCGGGCATAGATGGATTGCGCCGGCTCCATCTCAGTACATTGCCACGATATGGGGATCAGATAGTCGATCTGACGATAGGACTTCGCAAAACGCTCACCATCCATCAGGCGGTCAAGCAAACCCGCGGCACGTTTGCCAGTCAGGGCCATGTCCACATGCGGATAGGTGCGGTAGCCGATCATGACATCGGCGTCGTCGACCGACCGCCTGGTTATGTTGCCGTGCAGGTCGAGACTGACAGCGACGGGGATGTCGTGGCCGACTGCGCTTTTGATGCGGGCGAGAAGTTCGCCCTCGCCATCGTCCAGATGTTCACAGACCATGGCTCCATGAAGATCGAGGTAGATTCCGTCGACGGGCAGCGCTGCCACGATGCCGGCAACGATCTCACCGGCAATGCGCTCGAAAGCATCCTCGGTAACATGAGCAGAAGGAACGGCGCTTGCCCGCAGTATAGGAACAACTTCCCAGTTTGCTTGCCGGGCGTAATCGAGCGCGCCCTCGATACCGGTATTTGCGCCCCGGACGAGAGCGATCATCTCCTCGCCACGGCAGAGCGGCAGATGGCCCGATCCCTTCAGAAAGGCGTCATAAGTGGCTTTGGTGGGAGCAAATGTATTGGTCTCATGAATGAAACCGGCAAAGGCGACACGCCGGGACGTCATCGGTCATTCTCCTGGAAATTATGCAGCTTCGGGGGCAAGCGGCCGGAAATTGGCGAAATCCCAATGCCGCCCCGGGGCGGCATCGATAAGCTGGCGGGTGTATGCATGAACCGGACTGGTGAGCACTTCGTAGCCGCTGGCATATTCCACAATGCGACCTTTCTGCATAACGATCACGTCGTCACATATCTGGGCGGCAACGCGAAGATCATGCGTGATGAACAGGATGGAAATACCGAGCTTTTCCTGCAAGTCCGCAAGAAGGTCGAGTACCTGTGCCTGAACCGATACGTCGAGTGCCGACACTGCCTCGTCGGCCACGAGAACCTTCGGGTTCATGGCAACGGCACGGGCGATCGCGATGCGCTGGCGCTGGCCGCCTGAGAACTGGTGAGGATAGCGGCCCACTGCATCCGGGGGCAGGCCGACGATTGCGAGAAGTTCGCGCGCTCGCTTCAGGGCGTCCCGCCTCGGCGTACCGTAATTTACTGGCCCTTCAATGATGCTTTCCCCCACCGTGATACGCGGGTTGAGCGAGCGATAGGGATCCTGAAACACCATCTGGATATGCTGGCGATATGGCTGCAGGGTCCGGCGGGAGAAATCGGCGATTTCCTGTCCGGAAATGCGGATCGAGCCGGAGGTGGGATCGATCAGCCGCATGATACAGCGAGCGACGGTCGACTTGCCAGAGCCGCTTTCACCGACGATACCGAGTGTACGACCCTTCTTCAGTGTGAAGGACACATCCGTCGCGGCTTTTGTTTCGGCCGCGGTTTTTCCGAAAAAGCCTTTTTTGCCATACACCTTCTCAAGCTCCGAGGCCGAGAGCACGACCTCGTCCGAGAGCGCGGGGCGCGGCTCGCGCGGTTGAAGGCTTGGCACGGAAGAAAGAAGCGTGCGGGTATAGTCCATTTCCGGCGCTCTTAAAATCGTGTCGACCGGACCACTCTCGACGAGATTGCCACGGTTCATGACGTAGACGGTGTCTGCAATCTCGGCCACTACGCCCATGTCGTGGGTTATAAAGAGAACGGCGGTACCCTGCTTTTCCTGAAGTTCATTGATGAGCTTGAGGATCTGCTTCTGGGTCGTCACATCAAGGGCTGTGGTCGGTTCGTCGGCGATCAGCAGTCTGGGTTTGAGGATCAAGGCCATGGCAATCATGATACGCTGGCGCTGTCCACCCGAGAGCTGATGGAGATAGGCTGCGAATATCCGCTCGACATCGGGCAGATGCACTTCCCGCATCATCTCAAGAACGGCGATCTTCTGCTCTCTTGCTGAAAGCGTCGTGTGCTCCTGAAGCACCTCGCAAATCTGCCGGCCAACCGTCAGCACCGGGTTGAGTGCTGTCATCGGCTCCTGGAAAATCATGGCAATACTTTTCGAGCGCAGTGCCCGCATGCGGCCGGCGTCGGCCTTGAGGAGGTCTTCACCTTCAAACAGGATTGTACCCCCTGCAGGTTCAAGAGAATTTCGCGGCAGGAGCCCCATCGTAGCGAGCGAGGTCACCGATTTGCCAGAACCGCTCTCGCCCACAAGGCACACAGTTTCTCCGGCTCGGATGGTGACCGAAATGCCGTTGAGGACCGGCACGCTGTCATCGTCTCCGGTCAGGCGGATGACGAGGTTCTCGACGCGCAATACTTCGGACGCGGTGGCGGGATCGAATGCAACAGCCGTCATTTCGCGGCCTCCCTTTTCTTCATGCGCGGATCGAGCAGATCGCGCGCCGTATCACCGAGAAGGTTGATGGATAGAATGCAGAGCGAGAGCACCAGACCTGGCCAGAAGATCAGTTGCGGATTGATCTGGAAATAGGCGCGTCCCTCGGCCATGATATTTCCCCATGTCGGTATTTCCGTGGAGACACCAGCCCCGAGGAAAGACAGGATCGCTTCTGTAAGAATCGCCGAGGCGCAGACATAGGTGGCCTGCACGATGAGCGGCGCCAGGGTATTCGGCATCAGATGCCGCCAGAGGATTTTCGGAAGGCCCGAACCGGCAGCGATCGCGGCCTCGACGTAGGGCTCTTCGCGTGCAGTCAGCACCACCGAGCGAACAAGACGCACCACACGAGGAATTTCCGGGACAGTAATGGCGAACATGACGGTCCAGATATTTGCCCCGGTGAGCGAAACCACGGCGATGGCGAGCAGCAGGCTTGGAATTGCCATCAGTGCGTCCATGATCCGCATGACCACGGCGTCGAGGAACCGAAAGAAGCCCGAGACCAGGCCAATCCCCAGTCCGACAGCCACCGAGATGACAGTCGCTCCGATACCAATAAAAAGGGAGATGCGAGCCCCGTAGAGCACACGCGACAGCAGGTCCCGTCCGTAGGCATCGGAACCGAGCGGGTAGATATCGCTGGCGGGCTTGAGGCGGGCAGAGGGCGTCATGGCCACGGGATCATGCGGAGCAAGCCATGGCGCGAGAACAGCCATGAGAATGATCAGGATAAGAATTGCAAGCGCGATGGCAGGGACGAGGACAGCTTGTCCGCGTTTTTTTCTGCCGGCGAAAACGGGTAGCCGCATGGCGGCACCAAAAAGCGTGGAATTGGCCATCAGTACCGTATCCTCGGATCGAAGAAGGAGTAGGAGAGGTCGATGAGGAGATTGACCATCACATAGATACCGCTTGTCAGCAGGATCATGCCCTGAATGACAGGGTAATCGCGGGCAAGAATGGCATCGACCGTGAGCCTTCCAATGCCGGGAATGTTGAATACGCTCTCCGTTACCACGACGCCGGAAATAAGCAGCGCAAAGCCGGTGCCGATAATGGTGAGCACAGGAACCGCGGCATTGCGCAGCGCGTGGCGGAACAGGACGGTATTTTCCTTCAGCCCTTTTGCGCGGGCGGTTCGCACATAATCCTCGCCCAGCACTTCGAGCACGGAGGCGCGTGTCATGCGGGCGATCAGCGCGATATAAATGGAAGCAAGTGTGAGGGCCGGCAAAATGGCGCGTTCCGCGAAAGGACCGACGCCTTTGGTGATGCTCCGGAAGCCCTGCACCGGAAACCATTTGAGGTCGATGGCGAAGACCTGGATGAGGATATAGCCGATCACGAAAACCGGCACGGAGAAGCCGACGACCGACACCGTCATGACGGCATAGTCGATCCACGTGCCGTGGCGCCACGCAGCGATGACCCCAAGTGGAACGGCAATCAGCACCGACAGGACGATCGTGACGAGCGCAAGGCTCACGGTCGGTTCGATGTGCTTGCCGATCATCGCAGTGACTGGCGTATTGGAAATCAGCGACACGCCAAGGTCGCCCTGGAGAAGCAGCCAGAACCACGAGACGAATTGCACGACGATTGGTTTGTCGAGGCCGAGGGCAGCGCGGATTTTCTCAAGCTGCTCTGGCGTGGCCATGTCGCCGGCGATGATGGCGGCCGGATCGCCGGGCGTTATGCGCAGCAGGAGAAAAACGAAGACGGCGACCGTGATCATTACCGGAACGGAGGCCAGAATTCGGCGGAACGTATAGGCGAGCATAAGCATCCTCACGTCGGTTGGGCAGGCAGGGCAGCGGCATCCACAGGATGCCGCCATGTTCTTCCACGAGGCTCAGTCTTCTGTTTTCTCGATGTTCCAGAACACGGGAACCGGCGATTCCAGGAAGCCGGAAAGCTGGTTGCGCCACACGGAGGGGTTCTTGTACTGGCCAAGCGGAACGTAGCTGACCTCGTCCATGGCATGGGCCTGAAGCTCGGCGGCCGCAGCCTTCTGCTCTTCAGCTGTCGCCGCGGCGATGTATTTGGCGCGCAACGCTTCCAGCTTCTCGTCTGTCTGCCAGCCAAAAAATCCCTTGGCGCCGCGACCGTTCAACATCGGATTGTTAAGCGGCGTCATGATTTCCGGCACAATCCAGTTGGTGAAGAACATGTTCCAGCCACCCTCAGCCACCGGCTTCTGCGAGGCGCGGCGAGTGACGAGCGTCTGCCAGTCCATGGGCTGAAGTTCTACGTTGAAGCCCGCACTCCTCAGCGCAGCCGCCGCCACGACGGGCTGGGCCTTGACGGTCACGACGTCGGTTGGCTGAAGGATGACAACGGGAGTTCCGTCGTAACCGGCCTCCTTGAGGAGTGCCTTTGCGCTTTCCATATCGCCCGCGCCGGTCAGGCTTTCCGAACCGGCCAGCGCTTCAAGCGGCGTACCGCAGCCGAAGACCGAGCCGCAGATGGTGTAGTAGTCCGGATTGCCGATCAGCGCGTCGAGAACATCCTTCTGGTTCATCGCTTTGAGAGCAGCCTGGCGGATCTTCTTGTTATCGAATGGCGGGTAGAGGAAATTCATGCGGCCCATGGTCTGCGAGCCAAGCGTGTTTAGCGTCTTGACGGTCAGTTCGTCATTGCTCTCGACAAGTGGCAGAAGATCAACTGGCGGAGCTTCGATATAGTCGATCTCCCCGGACTGGATAGCGTTGATTGCCGTCTGGGCATCGGGCATGCTCAACCATTCCACACGGTCGACCTTGACCACCTTTCCGCCGGCCAGCCAGCTCGCAGGCTCGTTGCGCGGCACATAATCGGTAAATTTTTCATAGACCGCCTTGACGCCCGGCTGGTACTCGGCCGTGACGAACCTGAAGGGGCCGGAACCGACAAATTCGGTAATGGCGGTATCGGCCGGGGTTGCGGCAATACGTTTCGGCATCATGAACGGCACGACCGAAGACGGCTTGGCCAGAACGTCGGGTAAGAAGCCGAAGGGTTCCTTCAGCTTGAAAACAAAGGTCCTGTCGTCCGTAGCCGTCAGGCTTTCTGTCTTGTCGAAGAGGATCTGACCGGAAGTATCCCGCTTGCCCCAGCGCTGAAGCGAGGCAATGCAGTCTTCTGCTGTCACAGGTGTGCCGTCGTGCCATTTCAGACCGTCGCGCAGCGTGAATGTATAGGTCAGCTTGTCATCCGAAACAGTGTAGTCAGCCATCTGGGGCTGCGGTTTGAAATCGGCATCAAGCGCCAGCAGCGTGTCATAGATCATGTAGCCGTGATTGCGCACGATATGAGCGGTCGTGGTGATCGGATCGAGAATACGCAGGCCAGAATGCGGTACGGCCATCATTGTTGTGGCCGAGGCATCCGTTCCAAAGCCCGCAACACAGGCTGAAAGGGCGATGATCGCCGCAACGAGCCGGCTTCTTGCCCGGCTTGCTTTTCTGGTCAACTGAGCGTGCATGATTTCGCTGTTCCCTTTTTTGTTTGGCAGGTAGCGACCGAAACGCGCGGGCATTGGCCCGCACGCAAGCGCACGGCACCCTTCCGATCCGGACCGTTTTCGATAATGTCGCTGCGATCCCTCAAAGTTTGCGCAGCGAAGAGCACTTGTACCGCCGCAAAGGTGCGGCGAAACATACGACTGCAATAGCTTTCGCAACCGCGGCTGTGAGACCGCAACGCGACAGGCTTGCAAGGTTCAGCTTACCGTCACATGGCGAGCATGTGGGCATAGCTGACTATGATGTCATTCCGATTGGCATAGAGTGCAAGGCGTTCCCCTTAGGATTATTTTACCGCGATGCGATTGCTATTCTCGACTATCGATTATAGGTTCGTTGAAAGCCTTGTCAACGATCTTGCTGCGTCGCAAAATGAATTTTACCAAACCCTCAGACGGGTCCGATCACCGGGCCCGTATTGCCGCGCTGGAGAAGGCATTTGCCGTGCTTGAGATGTTCGGGCCAGAAACGCCTGAACTGAGAATTGCCGATGTTGCGAGGCGAGGAGGGATGAACAGATCCAGCGCCCAGCGTCTGGTTCATACACTTGTCAAATCCCATTGGCTTGAACGCGACGCACTGAGCGGTGTCCTTTCTCTCGGGCACCGGGCGTGTTATCCCGCACATGTCTATCTTTACAGCAACGAGTTGATCGATCTCGTGATGCCGTTGGTCGTGGAACTGAATGCACGCACCGGCCTCAGCACCGACCTCTGGCTCCTCGACGGCAAGACCGCTGTTACGCTGGCCCGGGTCCCGTCACCCGCCGCATCCCTGGCACTTGCCCCGGTTGGCAGCCGCGTCGCACTTGCCGAGACCGCGCCAGGCCGGGCGCTGTTGTCTCTTATGGATGCGACAACACTCGATACATTTCTGGCAACATGGACAGGCGACGCGGGTTTGCTGCGCGAGCGGATAGCCTCTGAGCGCAGCGTGGGATTTTCCTTTGACGGTACTGTCGAAGGCGGATCCCGCCAAGTCATTGCGACCGCTTTTCGCGATGCAGCCGGCCAGCCGCTTGCTGCGATTTCGCTTTCCGGTCCTGTAGACACGGAGGCAGCAGGCACGGTGACCGGGCAACTTTGCGAAACCGTCTCACGCATGGGGGAGTTGATGGTGACACGGGCGGTACGCCCGGCCAACCTCGAGCCAAATCCACGCACGCTGTGGCCGCTGGTCGACGACGAGAATGATCCGCTCGCGGTGACCGCAGTTTCCAAAAGCCTGCATTTATTGCAGTTTTTCCACCCGCAAACGCCGCTGCTCACCCTGACGCAACTTTCACAGCAGACCGGCTTTCCGGTGCCGACTGTCCAGCGCATTACAGATACGCTGGCGGGACTGGGCTATCTGAAGAAAGATCAGCCCAAACGCGCTTTCCATGTCTCGGAGCGGGCGCTTGATCTTCTTTATCGTTTCCAGATGGGAAACGCGTTGCTCCGGTCGGTATGGCCTCGGCTTATAAGGCTGCGGGAAGAATGCGGGCTGCGTTGTTCCTTCTGCATCCTGGACGGCACGGAAATCATCCACCTGCTGCATGTTCAAAGCCGACCGCAACCGGCTTTCAGAACCGCCTACCCGGGCAGGCGACTTCCGGCCGTTTCATCTTCCGGTGGTCGGGCGATCCTGTCGTGGCTGCCACCTGGAGAGATTGACAGAATTCTTTCGGAAAGCCCCGTCCAGCCCGGTACTCCCTTTACCGTTACGAACAAGGACGAAATCCGCACAGAGATTCTGGAAGCAAGCGTTCGAGGCGTGGCTTTCACGGATCGCCAGTCGATCCGCGACGAGGTAAATGTTGCTGCTGCGGTACCGGGACCAGAGGGTCGTCCGGCGGGAGCCATCGTCGTATCCGCTCCTGTGCACAGCTGGTCTGTCGAGCGGCTTGAGCGCGAAGTCGTGCCCCTGCTGGTGTCCCACGCCCGTGGCGGATAAGATCTGCCTCACCCGATGTTCTGATCCGCATGGGCCTCCTGGGAACGGGGGCGTCGAGATCAATTACGATCCTGACGGACTGCGTGTGAACATGCAGGCGCTGGTTTCACAGCTTGAGCAGTGACATCGAGCCGAAGCCATAATGACGAGCACCGATAATCGGCGAACCAGTTTTCGACCGACCGTCCATTGCTCCCGACTGCAACTGTCAGCATGAACGTTTCCAGACTACCTCGGGCTAAGCTCTATTATGGAACTACCCGCGCTTTCATCCCACACGAGATGAGACGCGAGCTTTCCGATATTTCGGCGGAAGTTCTGCGGTTGGCAGATCGTCGACCTTGAACTGCTTGCCGGTCGACCAGGGAAGCATGTTGAGCGCCACACCAAGCCCCGCGATGATCGCAGCAACTACGGGCCTAGTTCCGAATTTGTTCAACCCGGAAAATTTGAAGCCGGAAACAAGAGCACCAAGCGGTTTAACGATCAAGAACGGTATCAACAAGAATGGCATGGAGACGAGAAAGAGCACCGTCGGGATCGCTGCCTCGAGCATAGGGTCGCCACCGTGTCGGAGGCGAATCCGCGGGTTACGGGCGATTGCAAATGGAATAAGTTCTTCCATGAAGCGAACGTAGCCGGCTGATTGATCGGTACGTGCCTCTCCCTGCCAATGCAGCGAGGATATCTCCCTCGACGCGAAGAGCATCCGCAAACGGGCGCTGTAGACGGGAAAACCGGTGGAGCCGACCCCACTCGTTACGTGAACGTGTATGAACCGAATAGAGGTCCACGGGATGAGACGGACGGATCCTGCCTGCGTCACCAAAAGGCCTTTGGCGTCGATGACGTAAGCGGTTGTGATCATTGTGGATCCCACGCGAGGCATCACGACTTGCGTGGTAAAGCTGTACGAAGGAGGGTCGTCCGTCTGCAATCGAGGGCTCTCGTGCGTTCAAAATCAGAAAGCCGGGCTAACCCGGCTTTCATTACTCATCGGAACGGCCAGTAGCTGGTGGCGACCTGATACCATTGCTGTAGGTAGACCCAAGCGGTGCCGAGCGCTGCACCCACCACGAACACTACAACGAACAGTGCGACCGCAACAAAAATCGCTAGCACCTCAGGATTGCGATCACGCGCAAACTCGTCCGCCAATTTCTGCTCGTGGTACATGTGAAGCAGGCTTTTTCCGTTCATCTTACCGTTCCTGGTCGTCTCGATCGCGCTTGTCTTCGCGCTCCTGCCTCAGTTCATCAAGGCGGTTCAACTGCCTTGCCGGAGGCTCCGCCTGCGAGACTTCGCCTTCTCGGACCGCTGCCTTTTCTTCTACTACAGGACGCGCGTTCGGAGAAGTCTCAACCCCGACAGTCTTGTCATCAAGCTCCGGAACAACCTCGGCTTACCATCTGCGCCGGGCGACCAGTTCAAGACGCCATCGATGGCGGAATGACCAAAAGCCAATGTCGCGCCACTGAAGAGAAGAAATGGCGTAAAATACCGCATAATTTATAGGGTTTTCGGCCTGCTTTTAATCCCTGGAAATCGACCCTTGGAATGACTAGTCGGAAATCAACTCTGCGCGCTGGCCGGATTCGATATTTCCTATTTTGACAGGTTCGCAGTAAACCCCAAATTCGCGACCTGCTTTTCTCAATACCGTTCTAAGAATCTCCGGCTGTTCCGGCAGATCAGGCTGTGCGGCAAGGATCATTCCGCACCGTTTTGTGAGGTCTGTCACCTCGACCTCCGCCAGCCCGAAACTAATGACCTTACCGATCCATTGAAACTCAGCAAAACCTGTCACATTACTGGTTTCGAGCAGAATATTTGGCCGAAAGCGCAAACGGTCAACCGTACTATCCGATAACATTTGTTGAAGCTCAGCCAGTGACGAAGTGGTGACCAAGTGAAGTGCCGATCTCGAATATCGGTTCTCGACAGTGGGAAGAGAAGGAGCAAGCGGGTCCGCATCGATGAAACTTCCGATACCGACGTCGAACCCGAAATACTTCGAAAGTTCCAGTCGCAATTGAGGATCTTCAATATAGAAATTACACCCAGTTGGAAACGTGATCCGCACACCGCCATCATCAATGGCGCTGCGGAGGAAAAGTGCCGGCCGCCATCGAACGTCTTTTTCCGGCGCTGCGGCGATGCCGGATGCATTGTCGAACAGCGCAAAACGCCTGTCGCCGACGATGCCCGCTGGCTCTATTTCTGCGCATTTGCATCGTTCTCCACCAAGCGAGCTTACCGGGAAACGCCAGATCTCAGCGACTTTCCCGATAACGTGTTTTGAGCGAAAAGTGACCGTCATATCTATTCTGTCCGCTACGTCAGGCTGTGAGCAGCAAGTCGGCTGTCGTCGCCCGAATATCGTCGAGGATAGCCTGCGCGACCGCCTGCCCCAACTCCGCGGCGCTGGTGATACCTTGTACAAAGGGGTTCTTATGCAACAGGAATGGTATTGCCACGCAATAAAGCCGGTTGGATAACAAGCCGGTATCGCGTGGACGATAGCATTCGTCGACCTCGATACCACCGGTCCTCTTGAAGTTGTGGCCTGTCGTATCGGCTATTAATCCAGTCGAAGCCACGCGCGTGACAGCCGGTTTGACAGCTGCCTGCTTCACGAGCGAAGGAAACGGGAGGTCCCGTGCCGATAACGCCGTTTGGCCGGTCGCATCGATGAAACTTTCGAAGACTTCTTCCGAGCCGGCCGTGGTCACTCTGGCGCCCCGCGCAAGGCCACACGTGTCTATTGCGTAATCTTCTCCCAGCGCGATAATTTCCAACCTGCCAGCGTTTCGAAGCGCAAGCAAACGCTTGATCGAAAGGTGGGGTACGGTCGCATATTCATCGATGAATATACTTTTAAACGATCGGTTGAACCGCGCTAGGTCACGCGTGTCCAGGTGCGGGATTGCTCTGGCGATGATTTCATGTGTGATGAGTATGGCGTAGCGCCAAGGCACAGTGAATCGCTGCTCTGCGTTGCGTTCGACTTCGGCTAGGTTTGCTGCTGCCCAGACAAACGGATCCACTCCCGACCGGCGTGAGTAATATGCGTCAGCAAAAGTGTCCGCCGTCAGGCAATTTAGCCCTATTTCGGCTGCGTAGTCAGGATCGGCGGTCGCGATTTCCCGCTTGAAGAGCTCGAAAACCCTGTCGAGCAAACCGGCAGAGCCAATCTCGATTTCGCTATTGACAGCTTCCTGCGTGCAAACACTCGGTGTCCGGTAGGGAAGCGGGCAATAGAAATCCGCCTCCGGTAACAGTCCCTTGCGGGACATCATCACGGCTGTGAAGTTTTCGTGCCCGGCGGATGCGTGAAACCTCATTGTTCCCGTGTCGTCATAAACAAACGAGCCGCAGGATACCGCGACGGTCAAAAGCGCGTCGATACTGCTGAGCGACGTCCCAAGTATCCCAAGCCTTCCATAGCAGGAACTTTTGAGCGCGGAAGCGGGCCACGGAGACGCAAAGTAGCCTGGTTGCACTTCGGTCTTATCAGGCCAATTATGGCCCGTTGCCATCACGACGTGGTCATAGATCGCGTCGAACTTTCCGTCAGGGCTTTCGACGCAAATTCGGATATGGTCGACGTCGAGCGATATATCACTGACGCGGTGCCCGGGGCGGATATCGATCTGGTGACCTTTCTCGACTCCATAATCCACAAGCGCACTGAACTGCTCTTGAAAATAATCACCGAGAACCAACCTCGGGTAAAACGCACGCTCGCTGATGGCATCGCGTACAATGGCAAAACGGTTAAGATAATCGTCTTCCTGGCGAGATAGCCATTCCACCAGTGACAGCGGCAACGGCGGTATCTCGATGCTCGGAATGTTGGAAAGCATGACAGGATCATTTGAGCCGGGAAGATAGGGCGTTCCCTTCCCCGCCAGCATTTCTGCTTCAAAGACAGTAATACTCATTGGGGAAGGAGAATGAATAAGGCGCTGAAGGGAAAAGATTCCGGTCGGACCCGAACCAATAATGCAAATGCGACTGTTCATGCATACCATCTCCAACGCCACCCTTTGCAGCGCCGGTTTATAACGGTGTGCAGCGCGGACTGTTCCAGGGACTGCAAAATCACGTTCGATCGATGCGCTGTGACGCGGCGATTCTGCCAATGACGCTGGTGTGCGGATTCGTTAGGGATAGGATATCGCCCGTTCCATCTTGTCACTACGATATCAGAATACCAAATCATGACGGTTAACTCACTGCGGTTTTCATGACAGTCATAGCTTCCTACATCTACCGCCTTGGCCAGCGTGCCGAAGAACTCCCCTTGACTGGCCGACCGTTCCCCGAGAGGGACGGCGAGTTTGCCTGGATCGGTATTACCGAGCCGACCGTCGAGGAAATGGCGAGCCTGAAGTCGATGTTTGACCTGCATCCACTCGCCGTCGAAGACGCACTGAACGGGAGGCAGGTGCCGAAAGTTGAGGTGTACGGCAATCAGCTCTTCGTCATCATCAAGACCGCTCATCTTGAGGGCGACAAGATTGCCTATGGCGAAACCTGTATTTTCGTCGGACGGCACCATGTGATTTCGGTCCGGCACGGTTCGGCACGCTCCCACAAGGAATTGAGGGAGCATCTCGAACAGTCTCCGCAACTCCTCGAACATGGCCCGGACTATGTCCTGCACGGTATCATCGATTTCGTCGTCGACGGTTATCTGCCGATGGTCGAGACGCTGGAGGACAAGGTGCTTGAGATGGAAAAGCACATGCTGATTGCATTTCTCGAAAGGGAGCAGATCAGACGGCTTTTCCGCATGCGACGGCAGGTGATCCGCTTTCAGCGCATTCTAGGCCCGATGGAGGAGGTCGCTGGCAAGCTCGCCAATCTGGAGCTGCCCTGTATTGATGAGAACGCCAAAGCCTATTTTCGGGACGTGCTTGACCATGTACGGCGCGTCGAATTCATGATGTCAGGCTTGCGGGAAGTTATCACTTCCGTGTTCGAGGCCTCGAACCTGCTTGAACAGCAGCGCCAGGGTATGATCACCCGCCAGCTTGCAGCCTGGGCCGCGATCCTGGCTGTTCCAACGGCGATCGCCGGCATTTATGGAATGAACTTCGAGCACATGCCGGAACTGAAATCGGAATACGGCTATTATGTCGTGATCGCCGTAATCATCACCCTTTGCGCGATACTTTATTACCGGTTCAAGAAGACAGGATGGCTGTGATATATCGAGCAACCTTTACTCTCCATTCTGTGCAACGGCCCCAAATCACGGACAACGCTGAACCTGTTCAGGAGTTAAATTGGCTACCGGATTGATCGCATTGTTTGACGACGTGGCAGCGATAGCTAAGGCTGCCTCCGCGTCCCTCGACGACGTCGCAACCCAGACTGCCAAAGCCAGTGTGAAGGCGGCAGGTGTCGTGATCGACGACACCGCCGTCACGCCGGCCTACGTCGTCGGTCTGGCTCCCGCGCGTGAACTGCCGATCATTGGCAAAATTGCGCTTGGATCGCTTAAAAACAAGCTGATCTTCCTCCTGCCCATCGCTCTCGTCCTCGGATATTTCGCTCCCTGGCTCATCACACCGCTCCTGATGATCGGTGGCATATACTTGAGCTACGAAGGCGCGGAGAAGCTACATGAGGCATTTTTCGCTCATGCCCCGGAACACGGTCCGGACGACAACGCGGCGCTTGATGCAACAGATCTGGAAAACCGCAAGGTCGCAGGCGCGATTCGTACCGACTTTATCCTCTCGGCCGAGATCATGGCGCTGACACTCGCTGGTGTCTCCTCCTCCGGCATCTATACCCAGGCAGGGGTCCTGGCGGCGGTTGGCATCCTGCTCACCGCAGCCGTTTATGGCGTGGTCGCGCTCATCGTCAAAGCAGATGACGTCGGATTGCACCTGACGAAGTCCGGTGGACCCTTGTCAAGAACGGTCGGTGCCGGCCTGGTCAAAGGTGTACCGTTTCTTCTCAAGGCATTGGCAATCGTCGGAACGGCGGCGATGCTCTGGGTAGGCGGAAGCATTATCGTACACAGCCTCGCTGGGATCGGATGGCATCAGCCTGAACATCTGATCGAAACAGTCGCATCAAGGATAGAACAAACCCTGGTGATTGTCCCCTCCGTGACAAATTGGCTGGCCACCGCGTTTATTCAGGCGGTAATCGGTATAGCGACCGGCGGTGTCACGATCTTATTGCTGTCGATCTGGACGAAATTCACGCGTCGTATCGAACGACCCTAGTCACGTCTCCCGAACTTCTTGATCTATCCATGACGCTCGCCGAGCCACCTCCTCTCGGTGATCGTCGCGCGCGTTCTCGCCCTTTCCTGTCGATAATCGTGCAAAGCGAGCGCTCCACAAAAACTCGCGGGCAAGTTTTGACCTGAGACACGTTTAGCGCTCGGTGGTTTGATAGGTCAAAGTCTATATGCGCCGGTTGTCATTTAACCGCGCGCTAACTCTGGGAGCGGGTTTTCTCAAGCAGGGTGAACCGATCCCCGGCCGTACGTTTTGTTAGGTAGATGCGGAGGAGGAAACATGAAGCTCATAAAGATCGGATTCGGTTTGTTGCTGATCTGCGGTGCTCTTTATGTGGTGCTTGGGGAGCAGCTTAGCGGCGCGAGTGCGAATGCGTTCATAAATGCCCGTTTGACGACGATACGCGCTCCCATCGCTGGCAAAATTGAATTGATTTCCAGGCCGCTGGGCGCCCAGGTTGCGCAAGGCGATCCACTGGGCTCTCTTGAGGATCCTCTTGTTGACGGCATCCGTCTCCTTGATCTCGAACTTCAACAGGCCGATGCTCAGACCGAAATAAAAAGGCTCGAGACCGTCGTCACGTCTTTCGATGAATCGATTGATGAGTTGCAGACCCGCGCGGCTATCTATCGTGAGGAAAGAAAACGCCAGCTCGCGGCTCAGGCTCAGTCTGCCGACGCCTCGCGTGCTGCGTCCGAGGCACGTCTGAAATACGCGGAACTCAGCCGCGAGCGATCATCACGGCTAAGCGGTCAGGGCATTTCTACCGCACAGTCCCTTGAACAGGCCCAGTCACTTTCCGAGGTTTCCGCGCTGGAGGTCGCAAATGCAAAGGCTCAGGCCGCCGAAATCGTTGTGGCACAGAAGGCGGCCGAGCGGGGAGTATTCCTCGGAGACGGATTTAACGACGCCCCCTACTCCGAACAGAGGATTTCCGAGATCGACGTGCAGCGTCTGGAATTAAAAGCGCAACTTGAGGCGAAGAAACTGGCATTGGCTGCAATTTCCGATCGGCTGGCAAACGAGCGTCTTCGTGTAAACAGACTTTCTTCCTCAGATCTGGTGGCGAATGTGAATGGTGCGCTGTGGGAGTACCTCTCCGCTTCGGGCGAAACGGTCCAGCGCGGTCAGGACCTCATGCGCCTGATCGACTGCGACTCCGCAATTGTGACCTTATCCGTGTCGGAAAGCGTCTACAATTCCCTCAGGGTCGGCGCACCCGCGACCTTTCGCCTTAACCGAAGCCGTCAGGTTCTTCAGGGATCGGTAATCCGCCTTGCGGGTTCCGGCGCGGCTACGATCTATGAAAACATGGCAATAGCACCGAGTCAGCGCCACCTCCAAAGGTACGACGTGGCACTTGATGTGCCGGCTCTGCGGGACGACCCCGACCTTCGGTGCCTCGCAGGGCGCACGGGCAGGGTGTTTTTCGAAACGCGCGCTTTTGACTGGCTGCGAGGACTATGGAGATAGGACTTGGACAGTTTTCTCTATCTTAGCGAACTTCAGTCGAGCTTCGCTCATCTGGCTCTGGCCTTCGGGTGCGCACTCGTCCTGCCATACCTCCTGAACAATCGTAACTGGACCCACAGGACGTTCCTTTTCGCAATCGGAATGGCTTTAGCGGTGCGATATATCTGGTGGCGAGGAACCCAGACCCTGGCCCCGCCCGGCTTCACGCTGGACTGTCTGTTCAGTTGGTCATTCTTTGCTCTGGAAGCATTATCTGTTCTCTCGTCGCTGAGCGCATTTACAATCCTGACCAGAACCACCGATCGGTCCCCTGAAGTCGAGGAGAATAAATCCTGGTGGCAACCGGATCCGCCTCCAAAAGTCGCGATTCTGATCGCCACATACAACGAGGAGCAAGCCGTTCTGGAACGGACGGTCGTCGGGGCAAAGGCCAGCGATCATCCGGACGTCCAGGTTCTTGTGCTGGATGACGGGCGCCGTGACTGGCTGCGTGACTTCTGCGAGGAGCACGACGTTCGATACCTTCGCAGGCCAGATAACAAGGGCTCGAAAGCCGGCAACATCAATCATGCCCTGGGCGTTCTTGCGCAAGACGATCAACCGCCAGACTTCATAGCCGTGCTGGACGCGGACTTCGTTCCTCACACGGATTTTGTCTCGCGCGCACTTGCGCTTTTCCACGACCAGGAGGTCGGACTGGTTCAAACACCCCAGCACTTCTTCAATCCGGATCCTATCCAGCATAATCTCGGGCTCAGCCGATCGTATCCCGACGAGCAGCGCTTTTTCTTTGACCATTTACAACCAAGCCGCGACGGGTGGGGCATCGCATTCTGCTGCGGCACGTCGTCGGTGATCAGATGGAGGGCAGTGCAGGCCTCCGGTGGGTTCCCGACAGACAGCATCACGGAAGATTTCATGCTGACGCTTCAGTTGCAGGAGCACGGCTATCGGACGGTCTATCTGAACGAAGCGTTGACCGAGGGCCTTGCTCCGGAGGGGTTGAAGGAATACGTCACTCAGCGAGCGCGATGGTGCCTGGGGCTCATGCAGATTGCCCGGGGAAGGCTGGGTCCCTTCTCGCGGAACAATTTGCGGCTGCGGGACCGCTGGAGTGTCGTTGACTCGGTATTTTTCTGGTTCACCACCTTCACATTCCGCATCGCCTCCATGACCTTTCCTCTCTTTTACTGGTTTTTCAACATCACGGTGGTCAACGCATCTGTCTCCGATGTCATCAGCTATTTCGGGGCGTATATGGTCTGGATCCTGTTCGTGTTGAACTTCATCTCGTCCGGAATGGTGATCCCCATCGTCAATGACGTCAGCCAGTTGCTTGGTGCGCTCCCCATATCGAGAGCCGCCATTGTGGGGCTTGTGAAGCCGAAAGGTCATCCTTTCAGTGTTACGGCAAAGGGAGGAGACCGAACCAAAGTCGTTGTCCAATGGCGTCTTATGCGCCCCTTCCTCCTTTTGACGTTTCTGACCGTCGCCGGGGTCCTGATAGGTCTGGTCTCTGACCGTTTCGCGTTCAATGACGCAGGAGACGGGAAGGTCGTTATCCTGTTCTGGACTGTTTACAATCTGGTGATCCTTGCCGTAACGCTGCTGGTCTGTGTCGAATTGCCACGACGTGAGAAACACTATGCGGACCGTCCCGAGCGGGTCGTAATATCCCTCGGCGGTGCGCTGAAGCGCGTCTGGATGACGGACCTGACGCAGGAAACGGCCCGTCTCAGAGGGGTAGACGCGCCTATAGCTACCCAGATCATCATGAAACTCAAAGAAATCGGAGATTTCACCGCCACGGTGCTGAATCGGACCGACGACGGCCTGGTCGTTGCGCTGGGGTTGGATGAAACACAGTACCAGCTCTTGCTGAAAAGACTTTACGCTGGAGGGAGCGTACCAAGTGTCACGTCAACACGGCTATCGGCGATCATCAAGGATGCCACCACCCGTTTTGCCCGCCAGTAGTGGTCCAGCTTACTTAACCGCCGTCCTGCCGGTCTGCACTTGCCTGCAAGCGAGAAATTGCCGAGCCGATTGTCGCTAGTTCGGAAGTTCTCCTGCTCTCGTAGGGATATACGTTCTGTCCATCCGCAACGGCTTTGGCATTGACGGCGAGGTGATGGAACGGCCGGATAAACGAGACAATGAACAATGACATGAGGAGCAGAAGGAGCAGGGTCAGAAGAGACAAACTAATAAAAAGACCGCTGGAGAAGCTACTGGCCGCATTGCTGAATGCGTTCGCATCGATCCTCGCGACAATGGACCAACCGAACCTCGGTAGGCTTTGGTAGCTGGCCTCGGGAAGCGTGGCTACGAAGTAATTCTTGCCATCAGGCCATAACTCGAGGCTCACGCCGGCGGCACCTGTCCTTGCTCTTCGAAAGCTTGGCAGATCCAGGTTTGAAGGGCTCTCGTTCGTGGACGATATAACAGCCCTGCCCTCGGGATTGACTATGAGGACGTCGACGTCCAGGGCATCACTCAGCTCACGAATGTAGGCTTTTGCCCACTCCAGATTGAGATGAAGCCCAAGAACTCCTGTTACTGACTGACCAACACCGGTTACAGGGGCTGCCAGGTCGAGGAACCGTAACGGCTCCCCACTTTCGGGAGCAGGAAGTTTAGCCGCAAGAAGAACCGCTTCGTGCGCATCCCCGGCGAAGTTGCCCTGAAGTCCCCTCTGAAACCACGGACGGGATGACACGTCGGCGCCGACCAACAGACCGTTTGACGCGACACGGACTTTGCCGTCATTTCCGGCATAACCTGCCCACGACACAACCCGTCCGCTTCCCACGAGCGTTGAAAGATCGTCCTGGATCTCTTCAGGCTGGCTCACCGCAAGCGACCTTCCCAGCGTTTCGAGGTTTGTCCATTCTCGATAAAGGGAAGCGGCGAAGGCTGTTTGAACGCCCCGTACCCTGGTTTCCACGGCAGTACGCAGACTTGCCTCCTGGAAACTGAGCATTCGATCGTCAATCACCTTGAACACAATCGCGGCACCGACGAGGATACAGGCAAACATGAAGCCCGCCGTGACCGCACTCAACGATGGCAGGCGACTTTTTGGTTCATTGGACATGGACACCCGCGCGTTTTGTCGTGTCAACCTCGACCGAAACTAGATAACGGCCGGCGGGCGAGCAATCTGCCGATTATCAGGGGTTGTTTTTTCGGCGTGAGGTCGCGAATTCGGATCTGCCAGGCATCGCGACCAACCTCGTTCCTGCACGGAGCCAATGTGACGAGCTTGGAAGGCTTGCATCCCATTGGTGTTGAGACGAACGAAGCATTTCGCCAAAAGCAGGTCGTGTTTTGCGATAACAGGGCGAGGAACAAGCGGGGGAGCAGAGTTACCTGGCTCCGCCCGCCGCGGAGTGCGACGGTTGATCAGCAGTTTACGTTATACGACTGTCGGTCAGGCCAGAAACCCGCGTGACCGGGCAGCGTCGAGACGGGATCAGGGGTCGAGAGCAGCGCGCGAGCAGCATTCGGCGACAAGGGCCGTGCGAGTAGAAAGCCCTGCAGATGATGGCAACCGAGGCTCTCCAGAGCATCGCGCTGCTCCGTTGTCTCAACACCCTCAGCCGTAATCTTCAACCCCTTGGCCCGCGCGACATTGATCATGGCAGTGACGAGGGCCCTGTTGTCGCTTCTGTGGATTTCCTCGATGAATGATCTGTCAATCTTGATGCGATCCACCTCAATCTTTTGAACCCGCGAGAATGACGAATATCCTGTTCCGAAATCATCAATCGCAAATCTGACTCCGGCTGCGCGCAGGGCCGCAATGGTCCGTTCCGATCGGCCGTCCTCTCCGGTAGCTGCGCTTTCCGTTATTTCGATTTCCAGGCGGTTAGCCGAAACCTTCCATTTTTCGAGCGCAGCAATCACGTTCAGCGGATAGGCCGGCGAACACAGTTCCAGCAAGGAGGCGTTGAGCGCGATGTCGATGTCGGGAAAGTGCGCCAGCATGGAACAGGCGTCTTCTAGCACAATGGCTCCGATTTCGTGGATCAAACCGCACTCTTCGGCCAGCGGAATAAACTCTCCGGGGCTTACGTATCCAAGTGTGGGGTGGTTCCATCGGGCCAGCGCCTCGAGGGAACAGAGCATCCCGTCCCGTGCTGAGAAGACTGGCTGATAGAATATCTCTATCTCCGCGCGGCCGTTGACCGCCTTCCGCAGGTCAGCTTCCATAGCCCTTCTCTTGCGAAGCAACTCGTCCATGTGCTCGCCGAATATTGCGTAAGTATTCCTGCCAGCTGCTTTGGCGTGATACAGTGCGATGTCGGCCTGACGTATCGCCTCGTTTGCATCAAAGGCGCCGTTCTTTACGGCCACTCCGACGCTGGCACCAATTGTGACTTGCGTCTCCTCGATCTCGAAAGGCAATCGAAGGTCGTCCACAATGGCTTTTGCAACATGCTCGGGCTTTAGCAAATCGTTCGATGTGACAAGGACGGTAAATTCATCACCACCGATCCGCGCAACAAGACTGTCGGGCAAAAGGCTCGTGAGCCGCGCCCCGACAAGTGATATCAATCTATCGCCTGCAGGATGTCCAAGTGAATCGTTCACCTCCTTGAACCTGTCGAGATCGATGAACAGCACGGCGTGTGCCTCGTCTTCCCTCGCATTTTGCGCGGCGGTCGCAACTCTCGCATTGAATTCCGATCGATTGGCAAGGCCGGTTAGAATGTCGTGTGCCGCCTGATACTGCAACTGCTCCTGGTTCGCCTTCAATCGGTTCGACCGTCTCCAGAGGGCGTTTCCGCCGACGCTCGCTGCACTGAATATGGCAAAAAAAGCAAATGCGATCGCGGGAATGGTAGCTTCAAGGACTTGCTGGCCGGGCCTGAACGGCTGCCATTCGAAGTAGCCAACGACCTGTCCGGATGTTGAATGCAACGCAAGATAAGAAAAACGCGGGTCCGTTGGCTGATGAAGGGCAAATCGAAGATTTTCGAACTGGTATTCCTGCCCCACCGTTGCTGCGAGATCTCCGTCCAGAAATCGGACCGCAACATGCAGATTTTCTCGCCCCGGTTGCTGCTCGATATCACCCGTGTCGGAAACGATCGGTTTTATGCTTACGATCGCCGGACGTGAGCCAACGTAGACGATGTCGGCTTCTCCTATGGAGAGCACCTTGCTACTCGTTCCGTCCTGATCGCCTGCGATAAGGCGTTCCTTCAGCTTCGTCGCTAACGGGAGATAGGCGGTCCGCAAACCATCGGCGGTGGACGCGTCATTGTGATCGACAAGAAATTGATAGATCGGATCAAGGTCCGCTGTCAGCACGATTGCTGCATCGTGTCCGAAATAGGTATTCATCCATACGCCGAGATTGGTTTCCATCCAGTCTGGATTACGGGCAAGGGAGTTCGTGACGGCGTCATCCCAGACAGTGGCGCTTTCCTGATCATGAGCAATCGATGACTTGAGTTTCGATACCGTCAGGGCGACCACGTCACGCTGCCTTGCAACTGCGATACCGTCGCTTGCGATCGCCGCAAAATAGAGTGACAAGAGAAGCAGCCCGCAGATGGCGAATGACGCCATGACGGGCAGGCTAAATCTCCAAAACCATTTCGACTGCAGAAGGGTTTGCATCGTTTCATATCCGCCTGTGTTTCGTCCAGACTACGTGAACGAAACTTAAAGCGGCTGGAACCAACATGGTTAAGTCCGGTCGAAATCGCTTTCGTACGGTGCCGCACAAAACGGTTTCGAAAGAGGGATTGCGCTGTCACGGAGCGACCTGGCAATCTCTCCACCGACATGGTTGTAACGATGGTATTTTCATTCCGCAGGAGTAACACCCGGTGCCGGTCCGCTTCCAACTTGGCTTACGATGGCAACCTCTTGGCTTGCCGGCGCTCAGCCCGACTGCAAAGTTGCCAGACGCGATGAGGCACCAAAATAACAGAAAATTTGGGCGACTGGTCAAAACGGTGGAGCACCGTCGCTTCACGGGCGTGCGCATTTTGAGGTTCGTTATTTGAAGTTCGGGCACGCGCTGCGTCCGCTTCTCCTACCCCTGGCTCTGCAGTGGCAATTTTACCTGATGATTTCGTCTCGGTTGCGCTTCCTGGCGATTTGGCCATATTTGTCGGCTCAATAGTCACGGGGAAAGAAAAAATGTCGATAAATGCTAGGTCTCGGGTCGCGGTGGTGATGGCTGCGCTTCTCTTGGGGGCGAGCTCTGCGCTTGCAGAAACAGTGTTACACCGCGGTAATGCCGGCGAACCACAGACGCTCGATCAGGCACAGACCTCCATCAACATCGAGGCCTTCATCGTCAAGGATCTCTATGAAGGTCTGACCATCTATGACGCGACCGGCAAGATCATTCCGGGCACGGCCGAAAGCTGGACGCTGTCTGACGATGGTACCGTTTACACGTTCAAACTGCGCGCCGATGCGAAGTGGTCGGACGGTACACCCGTGACGGCGGAAGATTTTGTCTTCTCTTATAAGCGCGTCGAAGACCCGAAGACCGCAGCGAAATACGCCAATATTCTCTACCCGATCAAGAACGCCGAAAAGATCAACAAGGGCGAAACGCCTGTTGACCAGCTTGGCGTCAAGGCGGTGGATGACAAGACCCTGGAGATCACGCTCGAGCGGCCGACGCCGTTCTTCCTTGAACTGCTCGCCCATCAAACGGCTCTGCCCATTTCCAAGGCGAGTTACGAAAAGAACGGCGCGGATTTCGTGAAACCGGGCGTGATGGTGTCGAACGGCGCCTACAAACTCGAAGCTCATGTTCCGAACGACAGCCTCACTGTGGTCAAGAACACCAATTTCTGGGACGCTGCCAATACCAAGATCGACAAGGTGATCTTCTACCCGGTTGACGACCAGGCCGCCTCCGTTCGCCGTTTCGAGGCGAAGGAAATGGACCTCGCCTACAATTTTTCAGCTGACCAGATCGACCGTCTGCGCAAATCCTATGGCGACCAGGTGCACGTTTCACCGACGCTCGCGACCTACTACTACACCTTCGATACGCGCGAAGCGCCATATGACGACGTCCGCGTGCGCCGGGCGCTATCCATGGCTGTCGACCGCGAATTCCTCGCCAAGGAAATCTACAGCGGCTCGCAGGTTCCGGCCTATTCGATGGTTCCACCCGGCATGGATTCCTACGGTGAGCCCGCCAAGGCCGACTTTGCAACCCTGTCGCAGCTTGATCGCGAAGACGAAGCTCTAAAGCTCATGAAGGAGGCGGGTTACGGTGAAGGCGGCAAGCCTTTATCCATCGAAATCCGGTACAATACCAACCCCAACCACGAACGCGTTGCGACCGCCATTGCCGACATGTGGAAAAACACCTTCGGCGCCAAGGTCTCCCTCGTGAACCTCGACGTTGCCTCGCACTACGGCTACCTCCAGGAAGGCGGCAGGTTCAATGTGGCGCGTGCTGGCTGGGTCGCTGACTATGCGGATGCGGAAAACTTCCTTGCGCTCTCCATCTCGTCCAACAAGACCTTCAATTACTCGAAGTTCAACAACGCCGAGTATGATGCATTGCTGAAGAAGTCCTATGAGGAAAAGGATCCGGCAGCTCGCTCCAAGCTGCTGCACGAGGCCGAAGCAATCCTCATGAAGGAACAGCCGGTAGCGCCGCTTCTGACGCAGGCCGATCTTTGGCTAGTGTCCAACCGCGTCAAGGGTTGGGTGGACAACGCTGCCAATCAACACCTCAGCCGCTTCCTGAGCGTTTCCGAATAAGCAGCACTGGCACGGTGGCCCCGCCACCGTGCCATGCCGGAGCCCAAAAACATGATCTCGTTTATTCTGCGCCGTTTGGCGAGCGCCGTGCCGACGTTGTTTATCGTCGTCACGATCTCGTTTTTCCTGATGCGTTTTGCGCCCGGTGGTCCGTTCAATCTCGAACGTCCTCTCCCCCCGCAGACCATGGAAAATCTGATGAGAACCTATCATCTGGATGAGCCACTATGGCGCCAGTATCTCATCTATCTCGGCAATGCCGTCACCGGCGATTTTGGCCCAAGCTACATCTATAAGGACAACACCGTCGCGCAGCTGATCGGCAAGGGCCTACCCTATTCGCTCGAACTGGGTTGTTATGCTCTGTTGCTGGCTCTGGTGGGCGGCGTGCTCGCCGGCACGCTCGCAGCACTCAGGCAAAACAGCGCTTTCGATTTCTCGATCATGTCAATCTCGACAGTGGGCGTCACCGTCCCGAACTTCGTCGTGGCCCCTGTTCTCACGCTTGTATTTGCCGTGCTGCTCGGGCTTCTTCCGGCAGGCAGCTGGGGTGACGGGTCGCTACGCTACCTCATTCTTCCGATGATCGCACTTGCGCTGCCGCAGCTTGCGGTCATTGCCCGGCTGACGCGCGGTGCCATGATCGAGGCACTGCGAATGGACCACATCCGCACGGCCAAGGCCTATGGCCTTCCCGCGCGCAGCGTCGTCGTTTTCCACGCCATGCGCGCGGCAATGCTGCCGGTCGTTTCCTATCTCGCTCCCTGCGCCGCCGCGCTTTTGACTGGCTCGGCAGTCATCGAAACGATCTTCACCATTCCCGGTGTCGGCCGCTACTTCGTTCTCGGCGCCATCAATCGTGACTATACGCTGGTGATGGGCACCGTTGTTCTCGTCGCCATTTTCGTCATCCTGTTCAATCTAGTCGTCGATATTCTCTACGGCCTTCTTGATCCGAGGGTCAGACATGACTGATAGCCCCGGCACTAACCCTCATTCGCAACAAATCAAAAGCCGCAGCCTGTTCCAGCTGGCAGCCCTGCGTTTCAGACGCAACAAGGCGGCCATGGCGGGTTCCGTCATGTTGCTCCTTATCACTCTGTTCTCGTTCGTCGGGCCTCATTTCCTGGCACATACCTATGATCAGGTGTTTTCCTCCTATGTCTCGGTGGCGCCCAGTCTCGAGCCACGCCCGGATGTGAATAACCTTCAGGACGTGATGGAGGGTGTTGCGAGCCGGGCCCGCGTCGAGCTGAAGGAATTTGCCGTTGAAGGCCAGACTTTCACGGCGACCATCGCCTCCAGCAGCGCAATCGATCCGCGCGCAACACGCTACTTCGACCGTGCAAATGAATTCAAAAATACCAGGGTGACTGCGACCGAAGACGACGGACGCACGCTGAAGCTGGAAGGCGACGTCAACCGCGAATACTTTTTCTTCGGTACAGATTCCAACGGCCGCGACATGCTTGCGCGCGTCATGCTTGGCGGTCAGATTTCGATTGCGGTCGGTGTCCTGGCGAGCCTCGTTTCCTTGGGAATTGGCGTGGTCTACGGTGCAACAGCGGGCTATATCGGCGGGCGCGTCGACAACGTGATGATGCGCTTCGTCGAAATCCTCTATTCACTGCCGTTCGTCTTCCTGGTTGTGGTTCTGGTCGTCTTTTTTGGCCGCAGCTTCATCCTGATCTTCCTCGTCATCGGCGCAGTGGAATGGCTGGACATGGCGCGCATCGTGCGTGGCCAGACACTCGCCTTGAAACGACGGGAGTTTGTCAGTGCGGCGCAGGCTCTGGG
The DNA here is from genome assembly GCF_026191755.1 of Agrobacterium sp. InxBP2. Lineage (NCBI taxonomy): Bacteria > Pseudomonadati > Pseudomonadota > Alphaproteobacteria > Hyphomicrobiales > Rhizobiaceae > Agrobacterium > Agrobacterium sp. InxBP2. The sequence continues at coordinate 108,288 of NZ_JAINDY010000026.1, read as the reverse complement.
ACTAAGCGACTGGCAGATTATCCGCCGTCATATCATCCCCAATACAATCGGACCCGTGGTCGTTTTCGTTACGGTCGTCGTGCCCAAAGTCATTCTTCTGGAAAGCTTCCTATCCTTCCTCGGGCTCGGCGTTCAGGCGCCGTTGACAAGTTGGGGAGCGCTGATTTCCGAAGGTGCCAACAATATCCAGTCCGCCCCGTGGCTTCTGATATTCCCGGCGATCTTTTTCGTGCTGACCCTGTTTTCGCTGAATTTCGTCGGCGATGGGTTGCGTGATGCACTCGATCCCAAGGATCGTTGACATGAAGACGACAACTGACACCATTCTTTCCGTTCGCGACCTCAAGGTCGATTTCACCACGCCGGATGGCACTGTCCATGCCGTCAAGGGCATCGACCTTGACGTTAAACAGGGCGAAACGCTCGCAGTCGTCGGCGAGTCCGGTTCGGGCAAAAGCCAGACAATGATGGGCATCATGGGGTTGCTTGCATCCAATGGCGCCATCAGCGGCTCGGCGAAATATCGCGGAAAGGAACTTCTTGGACTGCCTGTCGGCGAGCTGAACAAAATCCGTGGCGCGAAAGTCACCATGATCTTCCAGGAGCCGATGACCTCGCTCGATCCTCTCTACCGGATCGGTGCGCAGATCGCCGAGCCGATCATTCACCACCGCGGTGGCAGTAAAAAGGAGGCGCGCGCACGCGTTCTCGAACTGCTGAGGCTCGTCGGAATTCCGGAGCCCGAGCGGCGTATAGACAGCTATCCTCACGAGCTTTCCGGTGGTCAGCGCCAGCGCGTCATGATCGCCATGGCGCTCGCGAACGAGCCGGACATCCTGATTGCGGATGAGCCGACCACCGCCCTCGACGTTACGATCCAGGCCCAGATCCTTGATCTTTTGAAGTCGCTGCAGCAGCGTTTCGGGATGGCGATCGTGCTGATCACGCATGATCTCGGTGTCGTCCGCCACTTTGCCGATCGCGTCGCGGTCATGCGACGGGGGGAAATCGTGGAGGCTGGGACAACGGAGGATATCTTCGAGCGCCCGAAGGCGGATTATACCCGGATGCTTCTCGATGCCGAGCCCCGAGGGAACAAGCCTGCAGTCAGCCGAGAGGCTCCGATCGTGCTTTCCGGCCAGACCGTAACGATCGATTACACAATTCCGGGCGGCTTCCTGTCGAAATCGAGCAAGTTCCGGGCCGTTGATGGCGTGAACGTCAATCTTCATCAGGGACAGACGATCGGCATTGTTGGCGAATCCGGGTCAGGCAAATCCACGCTCGGTCGCGCTCTGCTGCGCCTGATCCAGGCCGATGGCCGGATTTTCTTCGGAAAACAGGAAATCACCGGGCTTGATCGAAAGGCCATGCGGCCGCTACGGCGGCATCTCCAACTGGTGTTCCAGGACCCCTATGGTTCGCTTTCGCCGCGACAGACAGTAGGCGAGATCATCACCGAGGGGCTCTTCGTCCACGACCAGAACCTCAACCGTACGGAACGGGACAGGCGCGCAATCGAGGCGCTGAAGGAAGTGGGCCTCGATCCCGCCGCCCGCAACCGCTACCCCCACGAATTTTCCGGGGGGCAACGCCAACGTATCGCCATTGCCCGCGCCATTATTCTCAAACCAGAGGTCATCATTCTTGACGAACCCACGTCGGCGCTGGACCGGTCCGTTCAGGGCCAGGTTATCGACCTCCTGCGTGATCTACAGAAGGCCCACGGCCTTTCCTATATCTTCATCAGCCACGACCTGTCCGTCATCAAGGCCATTTCGGATTACGTCATCGTCATGAGAAACGGAAAGATTGTCGAGGAGGGAGAGACAAACGCCATCTTCAACCGGCCTTCGGCTGAGTACACTAGAACACTTATCAAATCAGCTTTTTCGCCCGCCGTCGTGCCGTAGATAAAAAAAGGAGCGCACGCAGACCGCAGCGCCGTAGTCCCGCCCGCGCGAAACCAGTTGCTTTTGGGCAGGTGCTCATCAGGCTATGACGTCCGGCGCGGGTGGCACAGTGCAACATATCGGGGTTAGCACCTCCTTAGTCGCTCAATTGTGAGGCTCGCGACTTGTCAGAGCCTTGCCGACCGTTGAGAGGTCGATGCGCTCGTTGCGCGCGTCATTGCAACCGGTATTGAACGCCGGGCACTATCGAGGGTGCTGATTTCGCACAAACCTCAGGGCGCCTCGCCATTGCGGACGTGCGAGCTGACGACCACGCGTCATCCCTTAGGAGCACAGGAGCCCGTTATTACCCGCCTGCCGCTGGTTATCATTTTTTTGCTCGCTCTTCGAATGTTCGATGACGTGGAAATGCCAGGAAAGACCGGCAATCGGACCATGCAAACTTCCGCCCTCATCAGCCGTTGAACGCCCTCGACCGACTAAAGACGATCGTCTTCCCACTCGATGATCGATCGTAAGTATTGCCTGACATAAACTGGCTTCACCCAAGCACCGGATTGATCTATCCTGTTAGCAGACATGACAGTCGATTTGCATCCGGACGGCGAGGGTCGCCAAGGCAATGTCCGGCCGCGACGATCTCGCCAAGCGGGCGCGAAAGGTCGATGATCCGCTGAAATTGGTCATCGTGCGCGACATGTGGCTGACGGGCTTCGATGCGCCCTGCATGCACACGATGTATATCGACAAGCCGATGCGCGGTCATGGGTTGATCCAGGCGATCGCCCGCGTCAACCGTGTCTTCAAGGAGAAGCCAGACGGCCTCGTGGTCGATTACATCGGCATCGCCACCAACCTGAAGAAGGCGCTCGCGCAGTATTCCCAATCCGATCGAGACAAGACAGGGATTGATGAAGAGGAAGCCGTCGCCGTCCTCCTGGAGAAATACGAGATCGTCCGGGGCATGTTCACCGGGCATGACTACAGCCTTGGGTGTCACGGGCAAGCCTATCGAGCGGCTGAAGGCGCTGGCAGACGGCATCGACTGGATCTTGAAGTGGCAGCAGGCGGAAGCAGCAAAAGTCGAAAGCCCAGAGGTCAAGAAGCAGGCGCATCGCCGATATCAGGATGCGGTTTTGGAGCTGAGCAAGGCCTATGCCCTTGCCTCCGCCAGCGATGCGGCAACGGAAATTCGTGATGAGGTGTGCTTCTTCCAGGCCGTTCGCGCCGCTCTGGTGAAAACCACGGCTACCGGCAAGATGTCCGACAAGGCCAAATCAATGGCGGTGGAGCAGCTTCTCAACCAGGCCGTAGCCAACGCCGAGATCGTAGACATCCTGAAGGCTGCGGGGCGGCAGTCGCCCGACATCTCTGTTCTCTCTGACCAGTTCCTGATGGACGTCCAGAAGATGGAAAAGAAGAACCTCGCGCTGGAAGCTCTGAAGAAGCTTCTGAACGGGGAGATCAAGAGCCAGTCCAAAACCAACGTCGTTCAGTCCAAGACCTTCTCTCGACGCCTTGCGGAGGCGGTGGCCCGGTATCATGCCAATGCGATTTCGACGGTCGAAATGATTCAGGAACTGATCGCGCTGGCGAAGGAGATCCAAACGGCGACCGCACGTGGTGATGAGCTTGGTCTCTCTCCGGAGGAGATCGCCTTTTATGACGCGCTTGCTGGCAATGAGACGGCCGTCGAGGTCATGGGTAGCGAACAGTTGCGTGTGATCGCCCACGAACTGGCGCATCCTAGTGAAACCCATCCTCAAGAAGTTTGGATATCCGCCAGACCTGGAGCAGGAGGCCATACAAATGGTGCTCGCACAGGCAGAGCTACTTTTGCATGAGATAAGTCGAGGCTGAAGAAAACGCCACTGCACTCTTTGGTCAACCAAGAGCGCAAAGCGAACTTTTTCGAGGCCTAGGCACGAAGACTTTACCCACGGTGCGACGTTCGCGACACTTATCTAACAGCCAAGCCAACGATGATGATCCTCACACAACAATTATGTGGGTCACTTTGTGAGGCGAAGGCGCAAATTAATTACAACACATTGATAAAATTACGCTTTTTTGCATCAATGGCGGAGAGGGTGGGATTCGAACCCACGATACCCTTGCAGGTATGCCGCATTTCGAGTGCGGTGCATTCGACCACTCTGCCACCTCTCCGCATGCGCGAACGCTTGCGTTGCGCGCTCCTCTTAAACATCAATGGCCGGGCTGACAAGCGGAATTTCGCGTTTGTGTCACAAATTATTCGTCTTGAACGAGCTCACGGAATGGGGTTGGAGTTTGATTGTTTTTGCCGATATTTACTGATGACACGCCTCGGATTTTGCCAGGCGCGTGTGATTGATTGATCGGGTTTACAGGCGCTGATAGCGCCGGAGGATGTCAATGATCCGGTCATCCTGATCAGGATCCGGCAGGAGCGCCGGCTGTCGGCTGGCGCCGACGGAAGGGTCCTGGAGATAAAGCGAACGTTTTACCATGGCCGGCGCGAAACCGAGGGCATAAAGATCGGTGCGGAAAGCCGCATAAATGGCCTGCTGGCGTTCGGCTTCGGCGATGTCGCCGGCGTTGAAAGCATCAAGAATGCCGGCGAGGACGTCCGGAAGTGCGTTGCCGAGACCGGAAATGCAGCCTGCCGCACCGTTCTGCAGCGACCACAGAACGAGATGGTCCGGGCCGGAATAGACCTCGAAGCCGGGCACATCCTTCGCCACCCGAAGATAGGCTTCGAGCGTCTGCTGTGCACCGCCGGAATCCTTGATGCCGGCGATATTGCCGTGAGTGGCGAGTTTGCGGGCGGTTTCCGGTTCTATGTGGTTCTGGGTGCGGGCGGGAATGTCATAGAGATAGACCGGCGTGTCGACAGCGTCGGCCACCGTCGAGAAATGGCGGATCAGGCCATCCTGCGTACAGGCGATGAAGAAGGGCGTGATGACGGCGATGCCGTCGACACCAATACGGTCGAAGGATCTCGCGAGCTGCAGGGTTTCGAAGGTGGCCGGCATGCCGGCATTCACGATGACCCTGGCGCGGCCGGCCACCTCATCCACCACCTCCTCCGTCAGCCGGATCTTTTCATCATACGTCAGCGCGGTAAAATCGCCGTTGGTACCGGCGCACATGATGTTGTTGCCGGCGGCTACCTGGCGGCGCACCTGCGCACGCGTCGCCTCATAATTGATGGTTTCGTCTTCATTAAAACAGGTGACGAGCGCAACGAAGGCTTGTTTGCTCATGAAAGAACTCCGCTTGAATTTCCGGTGGCCTGGACAGGCGATGCAGCCTTATGTCCGGACTCCCTATCGGGGTCGGGGTCGAGACTGGCTGAAAGGAGCGCGCGCGTGTAAGCCTCGCCCGGCGCTTCGAAAATCTGGCGGACGGTGCCGAATTCCACCACCTCCCCGCGCTGCATGACCATGACGTGATCGGCAAAATCCCGCACCACCGGCAGGTCGTGAGCGATGAAGATAAAAGAGAGGCCCATTTCGCGGCGCAGCTTGTCCAGCAGCGCAATAACCTGCGCCTGAACCGAAACGTCGAGTGCAGAAACCGCTTCGTCGCAGATGATCAGCTTCGGCTCCAGCGCCAGCGCCCGGGCAATGGCGATGCGCTGCCGCTGGCCGCCGGAAAACTGATGCGGATACCGGCGCATATGATCCGGTGAAAGACCCACCTGCTGCAGCAATTCGGCAACCCGTTCGCGCCATTTCGCCCTCGGCACTATGTCCGGATGGATGACCCAGGCTTCGGAAATCAGCTGGAACACCGTCATGCGGGGATTGAGCGACTGGGTAGGGTCCTGAAACACCATTTGCAGATCGCGCCGAAGCGCATAAAGCTCCGCTGGCGACAGCCTGAACAGGTCGCGCCCCTTCCAGACGGCGCTGCCGGCATCCGGCTCATCGAGCCGCAGCAGGATGCGGGCGAGCGTCGACTTGCCGGAACCGCTTTCGCCGACGACGGCGATGGTTTCTCCGGCCATCAGGTCGAAAGAGACACCTTTCAACGCCTCGAAGGCGCCGTAACGCTTGCGCACATTGCGCACGCTGAGCAATGGCTCACCCGTTGCGTTCGGCTCATGCATCTCGCCCCGGCCGGGGGCGGCGTTGATCAGCTTGCGGGTGTAGGGGTGCTGCGGATTGCTGTAAACCTCGCGAACTGTGCCGGCCTCTACCAGAACGCCCTTCTCCATCACCACGACCCGGTCGGCAATTTCGGCGACTACGCCGAGATCATGGGTAATGATGAGCACTGCCATGCCCGTTTCCCGCTGCAGTTCCCTGAGCAGCGAAAGCACTTCCGCCTGCACCGTCACGTCGAGCGCGGTGGTGGGTTCATCGGCGATCAGAAGATCGGGGCGCAACGCCAGCGCCATGGCGATCATCACGCGCTGGCGCTGGCCGCCGGAAAATTCATGCGGATATTTCGTCAGCGCCCTGTCAGGATCGGGAATGCCCACACGCGCTATAAGCCGCCTCGCTTCCGCTTCTGCCGCGGCCTTGCCCATGCCATGCGTGGTCATTGCCTCCCGGATCTGCCAGCCAACAGTGTAAACCGGGTTGAGATGGCTGAGCGGATCCTGAAAGATCATGGCGATGCGCCGGCCATTGATCTCGCGGCGCGCCTCGGTCGGCATGGTCAGCAGGTCCTTGCCGTCGAGCAATATTTCTCCACCGCCGATTCGGCCGGGCGGCATGTCGATGAGGTTCATGATGGCCGACGAGGATACCGACTTGCCGGAACCGCTTTCGCCAAGGATCGCCAGCGTCTCACCTCGGTCGATATGGTAGGAGACATCCTTCACCGCATGCACGACACCGCTTACGGTGTGGAATTCCACGGAAAGATTGCGCACCTCGAGAAGATGGTCAGCCATTTTTACGGCCCTTCATTTCCAGCCGCCAACGCTGCACCGGGTCGAGCGCGATGCGCAGCCAGTTGGACAGCAGGTTGAGCGACAGGGTGGTGAGAATGATGGCGAGCCCCGGCCAGAAGGACAGCCACCAGGCATTGGTGAGATATTGCCGCCCCTGCGAAATCATCAGGCCCCAGGTGATTTCCGGAGGCTGAATGCCGATGCCGAGGAAGGACAGCGCGCTTTCCGCGAGCATGACATAAGCGAAATCAAGCGTTGCCAAGGTCGTCAGTGTCGGCAGCACCACGGGCAGGATGTGGCGGAAGAGGATGCGTTTTCCCGAAGCGCCCATGACCCTTGCCGCCTGCACGAACATCCGTTCGCGCACCTCCAGCACCTCCGCCCGGGTGGTGCGGATATAAACGGGAATCCGTGTGATGGCGAGTACCAGCATCAGGTTGAGGATGGAGGAGCCCAGTAGATAAAGCACGATGACCGCAATCAGCAGCGATGGAAAGGACATGATCACATCCGCAAGCCGCATGATGATCTGGCCGGTGCGGCTGGAGGAAAAACCGGCGATGAGGCCGAGTACAGTTCCGGTGACGGCGGAGAGAAAAACCGCGCCGGCGGCGATCATCATCGTGTTTTGTGTGGCGGCGACGATGCGCGCGAGAAGCGGGCGGCCGAGTGCATCCGCCCCCAGCCAGAAATACCACTCGCGCTGCCAGTCGAACGGTGCCAGGTTGCGCCCGCGCAGGTTCTGTTTTGTCGCGAGATCGCCGAGCCAGGCCGGGCCGACAAAAGCGAGAATGACGACAATGACGAGAAAGATGGCCGCGCAGAGCGCAAACTTGTCCGCCCACAACATGCGCAGCATGCGGGTTGCGAAAGACGGTTCATCGATGATCTCAGTATCGGCGTTCATAAGGCTCATGGCTGGACGACCTCCTCAGTGCCGGATGCGCGGATCGAGCAGCGCATAGGCGATATCGATCAGAAGGTTCATCAGGAAGATGGCCAACGCCGTGACGAGGATGGCGGCCAGAACGACATTGAAATCCCGCTGAAGGATGGAATCGATCATCAGCTTGCCGACACCAGGGAAACCAAAGATGGTTTCAACCACGACGGCGCCGTTGAGAAGGCTCGCCGCCTGATCGCCGATAACGGTGATCACGGGCAACATGGCGTTGCGCAAGGCGTGGATGAAGATGATCGGACCCGATTTCACACCCTTGGCGCGCGCCGTTTTGACATAGGCCGAGGACAGAGCGCCGATCATCGCGCCGCGCACCACCTGCACGATAATGCCGAAGGGGCGCACAAACAGAACCGCGATAGGTAATATCCAGTGCAGCACGGACCCTGTGCCCGACGTGGGAAGCCAGGCCAGGTTGACGGAAAAAACCACGATCGCGACGATCGCCAGCCAGAAATCCGGCACGGATGCCCCGATGAGTGAGATACTCGAAGCGACGCGGTCAAAAAAGCCGCCGGAACGGAACGCCGCGAGCGAGCCGATGATGATGGCCGCCGTGGTGACCAGCGACATGGTGATAACGGCAAGCCAAAGCGTCCAGACGAAAGCCTCCAGCACCACATCCAGCGCCGGGCGCGCCTTTCGGAGAGATTCACCCAGGTCACCCGTCATCACATCGCCGGCATAGCGCAGAAACTGCACCATCAGCGGGTCGTTCAAACCGTGCAAGGCGCGAAACTGCTGCTTCAATTCCTCGGACGCTTCCACCGGCAGAAACAGCGCCGCAGGGTCCCCCGTCAGACGGGACAGGAAGAAAACCATCACGATGAGGCCGATCAGGGAGATCAGGCTCGCAAAGGAACGTTTTCGGATGAAGCTCAGCATTGTTGCCTCCGGTTTTTCAATGCGGCGGCGAAGCTTCCGCCGCGCCGCCGCTTCTTCATTGACAGGACACGGGACCTTATTTGATGCCGATTTCCGAAAGCTGCAGCATCGAGTTGGTGGCAATGGTCGGCTTGAAGTCCAACCGCTCGGAGACACGGGAGAAACCGACCATGTGGAACAGCAACACATCCGCTACCACGTCATCATGCAGATAAGCGATGAGTTCGGACCAGAGCTTGGCGCGCTCGTCACCCACGGCTGCGGAGGCGCGTTCGATCAGATCATCCACCTTCTTGTCAGAAAAGCCGGACTGGGTACCCTTGGTGGCATATTTGAAGAACATCGTGAAGGACGGGTCGCCCTTGGAATTGTCATGCATGGCGGCGACGATCTGCGGTCCACGGCCTTCCTTGAATGGCTTCGAATAATAGCTTTCGTGCTCGGCCACTTCCACGAATTTCAGGTCGATCTTGAAGCCGACTTCCTGCAATTGCTGCTGGATCGCTTCCATGATCTCGGTAACGTTCGGGAAATTCGCCGTGCGCGCGATGATGGTGATCGGTGTATCCACCTTTACGCCGGCGGCCTTTGCCTCTTCGAGCAGCTTTTTTGCACCCTCAGGGTCATAGGGGAAGACCTTGACGTCGGGATTCCAGCCGAGCGTGGTCGGCGGAACCAGCGCCGTCGCCAGGACCGCTCCTTCGGGAACCAGCGTGCCGAGAAATGCCTGCCTGTCGATGGCAAGGTTGAGCGCGCGGCGCACCCTGACATCGTTCAGCGGCGCGATATTATGATCGAGGCGCATATAGACCGTTTCACTGTCGAGATAGGAAAAATCGGTCTTAGGATTTGTCGCGTCTAGCTGTGAAATGGAGGGGGAGAGATCGGCCTCGCCAGTCTGCACCATGGCGGCCCGCACCGAGGGATCGGCGCGAAAGAGATAGGTCGCTTCCGTGACCTGCGGCTTCTTGCCCCAATAATCATCACGCGACGTCAGTACGATCTGCTGGCCGGGAGTCCAGTTGGTCAGCTTGTAGGGCCCGGTGCCGACAGGCTCGCGGATGAATTCCATCTTGGTTTCTTCGGGAACGATGGTCACGAGCGACATCAGCAGCGGCAGGATCGGCTGGGCCGGATCCGTCTTGAAATCGATCGTATGGTCGTCGACAACCGTCGGCGTCACCGTCATGCCGCCGAAATAGCGACGGGACTCGCAGGCGTTCTTGTCGCTCATGATGCGCTCGAAGCTGTGCTTCACATCCTTGGCGTCAAAATCCGTACCGTCGGAAAATTTCACGCCCTGACGCAGGTGGAAGCGCCAGCTGCCATCCGAGTTCTGCTCCCATTTTTCAGCAAGGCGCGGCTGAACGCCGTTCTTGCCGCGCACATCAAGCTCGGTCAGGGTCTCACTGACATTTTCCATAATGATACGGCCAATGTTGGAGCGCGTGGCCATGCAGGGCTCAAGCAGGTCCGCTTCTTCCGCCAGCACGATCTTGATCGGCCCCGAAGCTGCAAACGCCGGCGAGCCGGCGGCGCTGAGGGAACCCAAAACAAGGGCGCCCGCAATCAATGACTTCTTCATTCCGTTCTCCTCCCAGATCAGAAATTCAGCAACATGGCGGTGGACCGCAAGAGGCAGTTGAAGGCCCCGTCTCCCGCATCGGGGAGCATGGCGTGCGGATGATCATCTCCTCCACCCGTCATCAAAGCATCGACGCTATCGCATTTTTTGTCAATTTATTTTTCCTTACCGATTTCAGATCAGTCTCTGTTTATAATTTTTATTGTTGTAAATCAATATATTAGATATAAAACTGCGAATGAATATCACGATATTTTTTTCATAATAAACTTGACAACTTTTTGAATATGTCATTTTCATCTGCCCAAGAGGAGATCAAGATGACCCCTGATGACATCGCTCAGGCCATGACCGGAGATATCCACGTCACGTCAGAAAAACGGCGTGAAGCCTTTCTGCCATCGCCCATGATCCAGAACCATGCGAGCTTCCTGCATCTTCTGGACGATGGCGTGCTGCTCTGCGCATGGTTCGGGGGAACGCTCGAGGGAAAGTCGGATATTTCCATCTTCGCATCCGTGCTGACGCCCGGAGCCGGACGCTGGGGAGCGCCGCAGCGCCTCAGTCATGATACGGCCCGCTCCGAACAGAATCCTGTTCTTTTCACCGCGCCGGATGGCGCTCTCTGGCTGTTTCACACCGCCCAGCCCTCCGGCAATCAAGATGAGTGCCGCATCCGCATGGCGAAAATCCATCGTAATCGGTCGGAACCGGAGAAGCTCATTTCAGAGGATGGACGATTTCTCGATCTTCCCAAGGGCTGTTTCATCCGCGCGCCGCTGCGCATCCGCGACGATGGAGCATGGCTGTTGCCGATCTTCCGTTGCGTTCAGCGACCCGGACAGAAATGGAACGGCAGCCACGATACGGCAGGGCTCGGCATTTCCACGGACGATGGCGAGACATGGACATTGCAGGAATTGCCGGACTCGATCGGCTGCGTGCATATGAGCCCGGTGGCGGGAACGGACGGGCAACACTCCGCTTTTTTCCGCCGCCGCCAGGCCGATTTTGTCTACCGCACCGAAAGCAAGGATGGCGGTCGCTCATGGTCAAGGCCGCATCCGACCGATGTGCCGAACAACAATTCTTCCATCGCCGTGACAAGGCTCGGTAGCGGCCGGCTGGCAATGATTTGCAATCCCGTCAACGCCGCCCAGTCGAGCGACCGCCGCGCCTCGCTTTATGACGAACTCGGAGAGGACGATGGCAGGCCGGATGCTGATCCAAGCGGCGGATGCGTGCCCGTCTGGGGTGTGCCGCGCGCACCCGTCACAATCTGCCTTTCCGATGACGACGGGCGCAGCTTTCCGACCCGTATCCTGATCGAGGACGGGCCGGGCACGTGTCTGTCGAACGATTCGACAGATGGCCGAAACCTGGAAATGTCCTATCCATGGCTTCTGGAGACACCTGACGGTGCGCTGCACGCAAGCTACACCTATCATCGTCGCGCCATCAAATATGTGCGGCTGGAGCCCGGCTGGGCCGAAACTGCGGACGGGAGAAAAAGATGAGCAATATTATCGGCATCACGATGGGCGATCCTTGCGGGGTTGGCCCCGAGATCACTGTCCGGGCATTTGCTGAAATGTCCGCTTCCGACCAGGCCGCAACGCGGATTTACGGAAACCTCGCCACGCTGGAGGCAGCAAGGCAGGCGCTCGGTCTCGATATCGATCTTGCCCCGCACGTGGCAGACTTGCCCGTTGAGGGTGCGCCTTTGCCCTGGGGCACGCTTTCACCGGTGGCCGGCGACGCCGCATTCCGCTTCATCGAAACGGCTGTGCGGGACGCCGAGGCAGGGCGGATCGGCTGCATCGTCACCGCGCCGATCAATAAGGAAGCGTTGAACCTTGCGGGCCATCATTATGACGGCCACACCGGCATGCTGCGCAGCCTGACAGGTGCCTCGGCCGCTTATATGCTGCTCGCGTCCGAGCGGCTGAAGGTCATTCATGTTTCGACCCACGTTTCGCTGCAGGAGGCCATACGCCGGGCGACGACGGAGCGGGTGCTGGCCACCATTCGCGCCGGCAACGCCCACTTGAAGCGCATCGGCTACGAACGACCCCGCATCGCGGTGGCGGGCATCAATCCGCATTGCGGCGAAAACGGTCTTTTCGGCACCGAGGATGACGATCAGATCGCGCCGGCGGTTGCGGCCGCACGCGCCGAAGGCATCGAAGTACAGGGTCCTGTTTCCGCCGATACCGTATTTCATCGCGCCTATTCAGGCGCTTTCGATCTCGTCGTCGCGCAATATCATGATCAGGGGCATATCCCCATCAAACTCGTCGCCTTTGACACCGCCGTCAATGTCTCCGTCGACCTGCCGATAGACCGTACCTCCGTCGATCACGGCACCGCCTTCGACATAGCCGGCAAGGGCATCGCCAATCACGGCAACATGAATGCGGCCATCGCCTATGCGCGCAAGCTCGTGGCAGGCAAGGGTGGAAAGGGATGAGCACCATGTCTACGGCTCCCATTCTTATCCACCAGCCGCGCAGGCTCGCGGTTGGCGCAGGCACCGTCACGCAGGTTGGTGACTGGGCCGGCAAAACCGCCTCAACACTGGTAATCGCAACGCCGCTGACGGCAAAATTCGCCGAACGTCTGCAACTGCAAGGGCCCTTTGCCGTCTTCGACGCCATTCCGGGTGAGCCGGATACGGCGACACTGGACGCCGCTCTCAACGCGGCGCGCACTGCCAGGCCCGATCTCATCATCGGCCTCGGCGGCGGTTCGGTGATGGATGTGGCAAAGCTTGTCGCCGCATTGTGGAATTCAGATCAGACGCTCGAGGACGTCGCCGGACCTAACAAGGTCGCCCGTCGCGATACGCGCCTCGTGCAGATAGCAACCACGGCCGGCACCGGCTCGGAAGCAGGCATCCGCTCACTGATCACCGATCCCCTCAAGGGCACCAAGATCGCCGTCGAAAGCCCATATCTGATCGCGGATTTCGCTATTCTCGATCCGGAACTCACCTACTCCGTACCATCGGCCGTAACTGCGGCAACAGGCATCGACGCCATGGCCCATTGCGTCGAAGCCTTTACCAACCGCAAGGCCCATCCGATGATTGACGGCTTTGCCCGCATGGGCTTCACGCTGGTCGGGAAATATCTCGCCCGCGCCGTTCGCGACGGATCGGATACGGAAGCGCGGGAAGGCATGATGCTCGCCTCCTATTATGGCGGCATTTGCCTCGGGCCGGTCAACACGGCGGCCGGCCACGCCATCGCCTATCCGCTCGGCACGCGTCTCAGCCTGCCGCACGGGCTGGCCAACGCCATCGTCTTTCCACATGTGCTGGCCTTCAATCAGCCTGCGGTTTCCGCGAAGACGGCGGAAGTGGCCAGAGCGCTGGGGCTTCGTGACCATCTCTCGCCCGGTGATCTGCGCAAGGCAGCAACCGATTTCTGCGCGGCGCTCGGCATCGAAATGTCGCTTGCCAAACACGGAGCAGCCGAGGCCGATCTGACCCGCTATGCCGAGGATGCCCATGCCATCCGCAGGTTGATGGATAACAACCCCGTCGACATGACCCTGCAGGACGTGCTGGGAATTTACCGTCACGCCTACTGAAGCAGAACCGATGCGCGTGACCGCGCATCGGTTCTCGGGCCGTTTACTTGAGCCGCCTAATCTCCGTGCGATGACTCGAAAAGCCGGTCGCGCGATCCTGTCAGGTGCTGCAGCATCAATTGGCGGGCTGAATCGGCATCTCCATCCGCGATCGCCTTTGCGATGGCCTCGTGCTCGGCAAAAACGCGGGTCAGGCCTGAGGCCTCGCGCTTTACGGACATGCCGTGGAATTTCATCCCGACCGCGATATGATCCTTGAGAGCCTCCATCGCGGTGGAGAAATAGCTGTTCCGCGCCGCCCGCGCGATGGCAAGGTGGAACTGATAGTCGGCATCCTCGCGGTGGGACTGGCGGTTGGTCGCATCCCGCATCAGCTCAAGCGCCTTCCTGATGGCCGCAAGTCTTTCGGCGTCATGCCGTAATGCCGCGGCAGCGGCCGCCGCGGGCTCGAGCGTCAGCCTGAATTCGTAGCAATTCAGAAGGTCCGCAACGTTTTCCAGCTGTCCGAAGCCAAGCGGTTCACGCAAACCGAAGGCCCGGACATAGCTGCCGGAACCCCTGCGGGAGTAAATGAAACCCTGCTCGCGTAATCGCCGTAGTGCCTCGCGAACGACCGGCCGGGACACTTCGAATTCCATGGCGAGTTCATGTTCGGTCGGCAATCTTTCATCCGGCTTGTAGGCGCCGGATTTTATCGCCCGGTGCATCCTTTCGAAAATAATGTCCGGAAGTGCCTTGCGCGCCGTTTCTTTCATCAGCCCCATCTGGTCAGCTCTCTCCAGCATCTGTCGCGCCAAGCATCATTTTCGCGATACGTTTCAGTGTGTCAGCTTGCCCAAAACCGCCCGATTTCGCAATGATGCATTGGTTTCCCGCCCAGCCGACACCGAGGCCCGGCAGGCACTCGCCGGCAAGACGCAGCCGCAAAATGCCCATCGCGCGCAGCACCGCCTCGGCCGTTGCCCCGCCCGACAGAAGCAGCCTGCCCGCGCCGGCCGTGAAGTGCGGAACGACCCCTTCCGCCAGCCGGTCTGAAACTTCAAGCGAAGAAAGATACTGATCCCCCTGGGTTGCCTGAATGAGGGAAAGGTCGACGTCTTCATCCGCGTCCCGAGGAACGGCACCGTTGGGCGCTTCAATGATCGACACCAGATCCGCGCTCTTGAGGACGTCAATCTGCTCCAATGTAATCGGATCGCGGGAACCGATGACAAAGATCCCCTTGCCAGGTGGAACGGTTGCAACATCGGGCAGGACGCGCGCCGCCATCACCGAAGCCAGCGTCTCTGCAAGACCACGCGCGCCAATGAAAAGATCAACCCCTTCAGCCTGCGCGGCAGAAAGGGCCTGCCTGATATCCTCAGTCGTTCGCGTATCGGGTATTGAACAACGCAGGGCATGTCTTCCCAGTTTTTCATCAATCGCGATGGCGGTTTCAACCCCAAAGCCCGAGACGGCGCCGCCGCTGACGATACGTCCGAAATCCGGAATTGCCGGCACGACAAGAGCGCGCCGGAAAGAAATTGCATCCATTTCAGCCGCAATATGTCCCTTCAGGCGGGAATCGATCTTTTTGAACAGGATCGTGTCGGCTGGAACCAGTGCCAGTAGTTCCTGTGTGCGACGTCGGGCCTCGTCCGCCTTCCCATCGCGGCATCCAAGATTGACGCTGAGAACGGCAGGGGCAGCGGCCAGCGCCGCATGCACGCCTTCCAGCCCCGTTGCCACCTCTGTCACCATTCCGCGCCCGGCAAAGGGGGCGGCCGCGTCGAGCGCGCCGGTCAGATCATCGGCAAAAATCAACAGCACGGCATCGCCTTCAAAAAGTTGTAAGGTTTTACGTCGATAAATTTATTTATATTCAATAGATAAAGAGATGTGAATAACAAAATTGATCGCACGGACCTTTCAAGTCGCCGGAGAGAAATGGAAAGCAAGATCAGCCATGCCCACCGGTAGCGGGGTGCCAGCAAGGATGACAAACCCGCGTCGCTAAACGAAACGGAAAGGCAGACCGGAGATAAGGGCTTTGACGAAGCGCTTTTTCTGAAAGCGGCCGTTCAGTGAAACACGCGGCAAGAGTGTGGGCTTTTCGAGACTGCCGAGGCCGAGAACCCCCGCCTGTGTGGTGACTGCCGCGGAAAACCCTGCGTCCGATACCGCCTTCGCCTCGCGCTCGCCCACCGCCTTCGTCCAACCATAGGGATAAGAAAAGGAGCGCGGTGGATGGCCCGCATATTCCTCTACGCGGCGCTTCGATTCCGCAATCTCGTAAGCCAGGCGTTCAGCGTCGATCTTGCGCATATTCACATGGGTCATGGTATGGGCGCCGAGATGCACCAGAGGATCCTCCGACAGCGCCCTGAGTTCTGCCGCATCCATGATGAGTTCGTCCACGATGGCAACCGGATCGATTCCACACTGTCGAGCGGCGCGATCGATCCTCTCCACCGCTTCATCTTCGGCGGCACTTTGGACAAAATTTTCCAGCCGCGCGAATGCATCCGCTTTTTGCAGGGGCGTTCCGCATGTCACGTGCTCCGGCCCTGCCCCGAAATCGAAATCGAACGACGCCGCCTTCTGCGTCAAGGCGGCGGCGGTCTCCCACCACAAGCCGCGTTTACGCTCGACAAAACCGGGCGTGATGAAGATCGTGTAGGGAACGTTATATTTGCGAAAGATCGGCGCGGCGTAGTCTGCGTTGTTGCGATAGCCATCATCAAGCGTGAAGGCACAAAACGAGCGGTCTTCTCCGCTGCCGGCAAGCAGTGCCGGAAGATCATGCAGGTGCACGGGAACGAGACCCGATTCGAGCGCCGCCTGTATGGCCTCTTCGAGGAACTCCGGCGTGACGGACAATTGTACATTGGGCGCGAAAGCCGAAACAGCGCCGCCCGGACGCACGTGGTGAAGCGTGAAGATGACACCTCGCCCGGCAAGCGAAGGGAATGCCGAGCGGACAGCCGGAAGGGAACTCACCTCCAGCCCGGCCCTTATGACGGTGTATTTCACAAGGCGTTTTACCGGCTGCAGAAAAAGTCCCGCCGGTTGTCGCGACGACAGGCCGGGTAATATCCGCTTTTTCAACACCCTGAAGGCTGTGAGCGGCAGGTCGATCAGGCCCGGCAGCGGGTCATTCAGCGCAAATGCAGCCCAACTGCGGACCTTGGCGAGGGCCGCAAGATAGTCGGCAGCCCGCACCTCCCCTCTCCGTCCCAGGGTAAATGCGGCAACAAGATCACGGACAAGATAGGACCACGACGTGCCGTTGCGGGCCTTGACCGGCTCGCCGGTCGGCTCTTCGTTGGCGGCACGCCATAACAATGCGCCAAGATCAATGCCGGCAGCAGAACAGAGGCCGAACCACGACCAAGGACGCGGATTCACATCGAGAAGTTTCAGCGTCCCGTCCCGGTCATCGAACTTGAATTCCACCTCGACCAGTCCGCTATGACCGGCGGACCTCAATATTGTCCGGGCGGCATCGATCGCCGACGGGTTGTCGACAATCTCGACGCGAGTGCTGGTGTAACCGAAATCGACGGGATACTGACGGATGCGACGGGCGGTGAATTCCGCCACTGGTTCTCCGTTCAGCCACAGGGCAGCATAGGAGAACTGGTTTCGTCCGCCACCTGGAATGAGTTCCTGCACCACCACATTGCCGGCGCCGATCTCTTCGCTGGCCTCGGCAAAGGCGGCTTTCAGGGCCTGCCGATCTTCGGCGCGGACGACCTTGGCGCGGGCGATCGCAGTATCGCCGCCGCCCATATTTGGCTTGAGAATGACGGGAAACAGCACGTCAAGCGCATCGATATCAGCGGCTGATGCGAGCGCATAGGTCCTGGGAATTCTGACGCCGAGTTCCGCCGCACGCCTGTATAGCAGCGGTTTTTCGCACAGCCATTGCAGCGCCGCCCAGTCCGGCAGAACGATCTTGTAGAGAGCCGAAAGTTCATCGTGATGCTGCGAAACGAGCTGAACCTCACCATCGCCGGATGGGACCAGCAGCCAACCCTTGAGATGATGCCTGTCGGCCATCTGCCGCAGGAAAGACATTGCCCCTGCGTCGTGCGGACCGGCCCAGCGTATTGTCTCCCGCACGAAACGCGACCAGCTAGGCAGGGGTGAGTCATGGGTGAGGTAATAAACAGGCACATTCAGGGCCCCGAGGCTGCGCGCGAGGGCGAGCGTGCCATGAGCGCCGCCGACAATAACAACACCTGGAATGGTCAAAGCCTGATCCCCGTCCTACTCCATATCTTGATCGCAAAAATTGATAAATAAATTCGATATTTCCGAAATATGGGGGTCGCGGAAAGGCCAAGGCGCTTGCGCTGCCGGTCTCTCCACGATGCGTTCCAGACAGCATCCGGAGGGAAAATCAACGCCTCATACGTCTTTCCGAACCGGGCGCGGCTCACCGTTCTCATCGACGGCGACCATGATGAAGACGGCCTCCGTCACCTTTTCACGCGAATCCCGATAGTGCCGGCGCGTCCAGGCTTCGATCTTCAGCGTGACGGAGGTGCGGCCAATCTTTTCGATGCGAGTATAGACGCACAGTGTATCACCGATCTTGACCGGCTTCTTGAAGACGATCTCGTTGACTGCGACGGTGACGGTTCGGCCCCCGGCCACATCATTGGCGCGGACGAAAGCGGCAAGGTCCATCTGCGACATGACCCAGCCGCCGAAAATATCGCCGGCCGGATTGGCATCGGCAGGCATGGCAAGCGTTCTGAGCGTCAGTTCCATATCGGCGGGCGGCTGCTGATCCATCGTCAAATTCCTTTCACAAACCTCCCGCTGCCGGACTTAAACAACCGCACCCCTTCCGCCAATAGCCGATTTGTCGCGGCAGCCCTTCCAAAACCGCAAGGAATCACAGGGGCATCGTAAGCTTCGGTTAACCATGATGGGGCACGATTCCAAAAAAGCGCGGGGGCGTACAAATGGCCTATGACTGGAGTGGAAACAACACGATACAGCAGCGTTACGATCGTATAGTTCTGGCGGTCGCTAGCGTTGTCGCCATCAGCCTGGCAACAGGTACACTGGCTTTCCGCTCACAGGTGGAGCCGAACAACACCATAAGTATCGCCAAACAACAGCGGCTCAACTCTGAAAAATGGCATTTGCGGCTCTGATACGCCTCGATCGGCACACCCGGCAGCACGACCATTGAGCTATTGCACGGCGCCCCCATCGCGCCTGTCCGTCCCGTCCTTCTGGGAGACGTGGTCTAGATGGGCGACCGCCGGAGAAAGAATCGACAGAAAAGTCTCGGACCGGCCGATATAAACAATCGCCGCGCCCTCGATCCCGTTCAAAACCCCGGCCAGCGTGTCCTGCGTCTGTTTTTCCAAGCCTTCCAGCAGATCGTCAATGACGATGAATTTCGGTTTCAGCAACAGCGCATTGGCAACCCGGATGCTGGCCTGTTCGTCCGAATCCAGTTTTTTGTCCCAACGGATGTTTTCATCAAGACGAGAGGCCATCTCGCCGAGACCCGATGCGGCGAGCGCCGAAACATAATCCTCATCCGCAAAGCGCTGGGGTGCACGCGGATAAGCCATGATTTCGCGCAGCGTTCCTGCCGGCAGATAACCGTGCTGAGCAATGAAAAGCGTGTCGGTTTGATCCGGCATCTCTATCCTGCCCTGGCCCCAGGGCCACAGCCCCGCCATAGCTGCGAACAAAAGCCGCCGGTTCACACCCTGCTCGCCATTGATCATCAGCCGTTCGCCCGGCCCGACCTTGACATCCGCCTCATGCAGCATGAACCCGCGTTCAATGTCCTGCCCACCCGCATCGCGGCAGATCGTAACCGACTGAAGACGGATTCTGTCATTTTCCGCACTGCGTTGCAGATCGATCGTCAGGCCGTGCTGTTCCACGCTGTCCATCTGGATCAAAGCGTTCCGGAACACGGAGACACGCTGCAACGTCGCCTTCCAGCTTGCGATCGGCCCGAAATTGTCGATATACCAGCGTAGCGCCGTATTCACCTGATTGAAGGCGCCGACCGCCATCATCAGCCCGCCGAAAGTGAGATTGCCGGAAAAATAGACCGGAGCCGCGATCAGGATCGGGGCCACCACCGCCAGCCAGCCATACCCCGCCGAGACCCAGGTCAGATGTGTCAGCGCCATGGCGAGTCCCCGGATGACACCGAGGACGGCATCGATATCGACGCCAATCCGCCGCCTCTCATTTTTTTCGCCACGCGCAAGGGCAATGGCGGCAAGATTTTCGCTGGCCCGCATTAACGAAAAGCGAAGCTCAGCCTCTTTGGAATAACGCTCCGCGTTCAGCCCCACCAGCCGATAACCGACGAGGTTGCTGAGCAGGGAAGCGGAACCGGCATAAAGGATTGCCGCCCAGACCATATAGCCGGGGATAGCATAGGTATCGCCGCTGATGGTAATGGCAAAGCCCGCCGAGAGCGACCAGAGGACGCCGATGAAGCTGACAAGCAGGATCGTCGCGTTCACAAGACCGATCGAAAGCGCCGTACTGCTTTCGGCGAGGTTGCGGACATCGTCATGGAGCCGCTGGTCCGGATTGATGGCTATCGTACCGAAACTGGCGAGGCGGGCGGCTCGACCCGGCTTCAGCCACTGGTCCACCATATCCTTGGCAAGACCCTCGCGCATGTTAAGCGCCGTCATCTGGTTGAGCCAGGTCTGAATGACGTTGAGGAGCAGCAACAGCCCGGCGATGACCGCGAAAACCTCGAGCTGATGAAGGAAGGCGTCGAGATCGCGCCGTTCCAGCGCGTTATAAAACGGCGCATTCCATTCATTGAGCCTGATCTGCCCGTAGGCCGTCAGCAATATCACCGTGAGAAGGGCCATCGACAGCAAGATCAGACGGTTGCGCACCGGCGATGTCCAGAAGGCGCGCCCCATCACGCGCAGCTGAGCCGGAAAATCGAGATCGAAGCCCGAAAGGTTAGCCGCGCCCTTGCGCTGATCGTCGCTTACCGATGTTGCCATTCATCCATTCCGAAACGTCAGTGGGCAAAGAAAGCCGGTCGCGATTCTGCGCCTTTCGATGCCAAGCAATAACACGCCGTTCGACCATGTCCACAATGCCGGCGAAATCTCCGCGGCGACAACCTGAAGGCCCGCGCAATTCTTCGTGCAGGCGAATGAAGCGGCTTCGACCAACAATGCGATTGCCCCAGGAAATGATCCTTGCTTTCTTTTCCTGCATTGCACAAAATCCGAGTAATTTCAGAGGGGCGGACAAACCGCATAAGCCGGAAAACCGGGCAAGGCAGATTAATGGCGATCAAAGCGAGCATCTATCATCTGACGCATTATAAATACGACAATCCGGTTCGCCTTGGACCACAGATCATCAGACTGAAGCCCGCCTCACATTCCAGAACCAGCGTCATCAGCCATTCTCTCAAGGTTTCACCCTCCAATCACTTCGTGAACCTTCAGCAGGATCCCTACGGTAATTACCTTGCCCGCTTCGTTTTTCCGGAACCGGTGAGCGAATTCAAGATCGAGGTCGATCTTGTCGCCGATATGACGGTTTATAATCCGTTCGATTTCTTTGTGGAGGAAGAGGCGACAAAGTGGCCCTTCGACTATCCACAGGAACTGCGCGACGATCTCTCCATCTACATGAAGCCGGAACCGACCGGTCCTCTGCTCGCCGCCTTCATGGCCACTGTCGACCGCACTCCAGGTCAACAGACGGTGGACATGGTCGTCGGCCTCAACGCCCGCCTGCAGCAGGAGATCGGTTACGTCATCCGCATGGAACCCGGCGTCCAGACACCTGAGGAGACGCTTGCTTCCGGCAAGGGGTCCTGCCGCGATACCAGCTGGCTGCTCGTGCAGGTCCTGAGGCATCTTGGCCTCGCTGCCCGTTTCGTGTCGGGATATCTCATCCAGTTGACACCGGACCTCAAGGCGCTGGACGGCCCATCCGGCACCGAGGTGGACTTCACCGATCTGCACGCATGGGCCGAGGTTTATATGCCGGGTGCGGGCTGGATCGGCCTCGACCCCACGTCCGGTCTATTGACCGGCGAGAGCCATATTCCTTTGGCGGCAACACCGCATTACCGCAACGCCGCGCCTATTTCTGGCGGCTATTACGGCCATGCCAACACGGAATTCGCCTTCGACATGCAGGTCCGGCGGGTTGCCGAGACGCCGCGCATCACCAAGCCTTTTTCGGACGAAAGCTGGGACGAACTCAATGCGCTCGGCCAGGAGGTCGATGAGGTTCTGAATACCCATGATGTCCGGTTGACCATGGGCGGCGAACCGACCTTCGTTTCCATCGACGATTTCGAATCCGATGAGTGGAACACCGGTGCGGTGGGGCCAACAAAGCGCGAAAAGGCCGACCTTCTGATCCGCCGCCTGCGCGAGCGTTTCGCACCGGGTGGGTTTTTGCATTACGGCCAGGGAAAATGGTATCCGGGCGAAAGCCTGCCGCGCTGGACGTTCTCGCTCTATTGGCGCAAGGATGGCCTGCCGATCTGGCAGAACCCGGCGCTTATCGCCGAGGAGGGCGCGAATACCGGCGCAAAGGCGGAAGACGCGCAGAAACTGCTGGGCGGCATCGCCTCCCATCTCGGCATCGAACGGGAGCTGGTGCTGCCGGCCTATGAGGATCCGGCGGAATGGATCATCAAGGAAGGAAGCCTTCCCGACAATGTTGACCCGTCAAATTCCAAGCTGAAGGACCCGGAGGAGCGAAACCGCATAGCCCGCGTCTTCGAGCGGGGACTGACGACACCGACCGGCTATATTCTTCCCGTTCAGGCGTGGAATGCGCGCGCCGCCGGCAAGCGCTGGATCAGCGAAAAATGGAAGACGCGGCGCGGTAAAATATTCCTCGTTCCGGGCGACAGCCCGGTGGGTTACCGCCTGCCACTGGGCACCCTGCCCTATGTGCCGCCATCCGCCTATCCCTATATTCACGAGGCAGACCCCTCGATCCCTCGCGGTCCGCTTCCCGACGTCTTCACGCCATCGGGCCGCGCCATGCCCGAAGCTTCTTTCCATGCCAGCGAAGCCGCGGGGCAGGAACGCGTAGAGCAGACGATCGGCGAAATCGGCGGCGCGGTGCGCACCGCCATGTCGGTGGAACCGCGTGATGGCAGGCTCTGCGTCTTCATGCCGCCAGTGGAACGCATCGAGGACTATCTCGAGCTGATTGCAGCAGCGGAGGCGGCTGCCGCCGAGCTTGGATTGCCAGTCCACATAGAGGGTTATGCGCCGCCGCATGATGAGCGTATCAATGTAATCCGCGTCGCGCCCGATCCAGGTGTAATAGAGGTCAACATCCACCCCGCTTCAAGCTGGAAGGACTGTGTCGACATTACCACCGCAGTCTACGAAGAGGCGCGCCAGTCACGTCTCGGTGCCGACAAATTCATGATCGATGGCCGTCATACCGGCACCGGCGGCGGCAACCATGTGGTGGTGGGCGGCGCCAATCCCAATGACAGCCCATTCCTGCGCCGACCCGATCTTCTGAAAAGTCTTGTGCTGCACTGGCAGCGGCACCCCTCGCTTTCCTATCTCTTCTCAGGGCTCTTCATCGGCCCGACGAGCCAGGCGCCACGTATCGACGAAGCCCGCCACGACAGTCTCTACGAACTGGAGATCGCGCTTGCGCAGGTGCCGCTGCCCGGTGAAGGCGTTCCGCCCTTGCCATGGCTGGTTGACCGCCTGTTCCGCAATCTTCTGACGGATGTAACGGGCAATACCCACCGCGCCGAAATCTGCATCGACAAGCTGTTTTCGCCTGATGGACCGACCGGCCGCCTCGGGCTGGTGGAATTTCGCGGTTTCGAAATGCCGCCAAATGCGCGCATGTCGCTTGCCCAGCAGTTGCTGGTGCGTGCTCTCATCGCGCGTTTCTGGAAAAACCCGGCCGTCGGCAAATTCGTGCGCTGGGGCACGGCACTCGCCGATCGTTTCATGCTACCACATTATATCTGGGCGGATTTCCTGGATGTGCTTGCAGACCTCAGGGAAAACGGTTTCGACCTGAAGCCCGAATGGTTCACCGCCCAGCAGGAATTCCGTTTCCCCTTCTTCGGGGAGGTGGAATATGAAGGATCAAAGCTGGAATTGCGCCAGGCGCTGGAACCCTGGCATGTGATGGGCGAACAGGGCGCCATCGGCGGCACCGTGCGTTATGTCGACAGCTCCGTCGAGCGCCTGCAGGTGCGGCTCGAAACGTCCAATCCCGCCCGCTACGCGGTGGCCTGCAACGGCCGCGCCGTTCCGCTGACTCCGACGGAAAACCGCAGCGTCGCGGTTGCCGGCGTCCGCTTCAAGGCATGGCAGCCCGCTTCCGGCCTGCATCCCGTGCTGCCCGTCAATTCACCCTTGACCTTTGACATTTATGATACATGGTCGAGGCGATCGATCGGCGGATGCATCTATCATGTTGCTCATCCGGGCGGGCGCAATTACGAGACATTTCCCGTCAACGGCAATGAGGCGGAGGCACGCCGCCTCGCCCGTTTCGAACCATGGGGGCATACGGCAGGGCAATATCCGCTTCGGGCGGAAACCGTGTCGCCAGAATTTCCGCTGACGCTCGATCTGCGCCGGCCTTACGGAGTATAAATTGTCCAAAGCCCCGGCAACGGAACGCAAGACGGAAACGAGCGCGCGACCAAGCGGGCTTGAATATTCCCCTTTGCCTGGCGTTGCCGACGAAATGCTCGATAACAACGGCACGGTGAGACCGGTCTGGAAGACCCTGCTCGAGGCCCTCTCGCGCATGTCTGAGCGGGAGCTGCATGAGCGTTTTGCCCGCACTGACCGCTATCTGCGCGATGCCGGCGTGTTCTACCGCGATTACGGCAAGGGCAGCAGCGAAAGAAACTGGCCGATCTCCCATATTCCGGTGCTGATCGACGACCGGGAATGGACGGTTCTTGCCGAGGGGTTGAAGCAGCGCGCCAATCTTCTGGAAGCCATGGTCGCCGATTTTTACGGCGAAAACCGACTGGTGAAGGAAGGTTATGTGCCGCCAGCGCTGATTGCCTCCAATCCCGAATATCTGCGCCCCATGGTCGGCGTAAAGCCGGCAAGCGGTCATTACCTGCATTTCTGTTCCTTCGAGATCGGGCGTGGGCCAGATGGCAACTGGTGGGTGCTGGCCGACAGGACACAGGCGCCCTCCGGTGCGGGTTTCGCGCTCGAAAACCGGGTAGCGACCACGCGTGCGCTCTCCGACATCTATGCCGAAACCCATGTTCACCGTCTGGCCTCGTTTTTTGGTGCTTTCCGCGACACGCTGCAGGCGCAAAGAAAACACCCCGACGACCGGATCGCCGTGTTAACGCCCGGCCCGGCCAACGAGACCTATTTCGAACACTCCTATATCGCCCGTTATCTTGGCTTCATGCTGCTGGAGGGCGAAGACCTGACCGTTGTCAATGGCCGCGTCATGGTCAGAACGGTTGCCGGGTTGAAGCCGATCGGCGTCCTCTGGCGGCGTCTCGACGCATCCTATTCCGATCCGCTGGAGCTCAACCAGCAATCCCATATCGGCACGCCGGGCATGGTACAGGCATTGCGCAATGAAGCGCTCACCATCGTCAACGCGCTCGGCAGCGGAATTCTGGAAACGCGGGCGCTGCTTGCCTTCATGCCGCGCATCTGCCGCCACATTCTCGGCGAAGAACTGAAATTGCCGTCCATCGCCACCTGGTGGTGCGGACAGGAGGCTGAACGCCGTCACGTCGCCGGCAATATCGAAGGCATGGTCATTGGCCCGGCCTATTCCCGGCTTCCATTCTTCGACGATAACGGCCAGTCCGTGCTCGGCTCTTCCCTGAGAGAAACTGCAAAGGAATCGATCAGCGACTGGCTTGCCTCCGATGGCCACAGGCTGGTGGGCCAGGAAGTGGTGAAGCTTTCAACCACCCCGGCCTATATCGACAACAAGCTCGTGCCGCGCCCGATGAGCCTTCGTGTATTTGCCGCCCGTACCCAGGATGGCTGGCAGATCATGCCGGGTGGCTTTGCCCGGATCGGCAGCGGTGACGACGTGTCCGCCATCGCCATGCAATCGGGCGGAAGCGCGGCTGATGTCTGGATCGTCAGCGACAGACCGGTGGAGCGCACCACGCTTCTGCCGGCGGAAGAGAGCTTCACCCGCAACATGCCGGGCAGCCTGCCAAGCCGCGCGGCCGACAATCTCTTCTGGCTGGGTCGTTACATTGAGCGCTCTGAAGGCGCCTTGCGCATCCTTCGCGCCTGGCATGGGCGTTATGCCGAATCCGCTGATCCGCGCCAGCCGCTGCTCGCGCATGTCACGCGGTATCTCGAAGCGCTTGATGTGGAGATGAACGATGCCGTGCCGGAAAGCCTGCTTACCAACATCAACAGCGCGCTTTATTCCGCCAGCAACATTCGTGACCGCTTTTCACCGGACGGATGGCTGGCGCTGAACGATCTTGCCAAGACAGCCCGCCGTTTCCACGCGAAAGTGGCTCCCGGCGACGACGCGACCCATGCCATGACGGTCCTCTTGCGCAAGCTTGCGGGCTTTGCCGGCCTGGTGCACGAAAACATGTATCGCTTTACCGGCTGGCGTTTCCTGTCGATCGGCCGTTATCTCGAACGTGGACTGCATATGACGCGTCTTCTCGGCCATATGACCGGCCCGGACGCGCCAGATGGATCCTATGACATGCTGCTTGAAATCGGCGACAGCGTCATGACCCATCGCCGGCGGTATAACGTCAATACGGCAGGTCTGACCGTGACCGATCTTCTGGCACTCGACCCGCTCAATCCCCGCTCGATCCTGTTTCAGCTGAACGAGATCCGCACCGAGGTGGAGCAGCTTCCAAACGCCTTCGTCAACGGCCAGATGTCGCCCTTCTACCGCGAGACGATGCGTCTGCATTCCGGGTTGGCGGTCATGACGCCGGAAAACATGAATGGCGCGATCTACCGCCAGCTCGAAACCGACATGGAGCATCTTTCCGATGTTCTGGCCCGGACCTATCTCGGATAATCCTATGCTCTATGATCTTTCCCTGCATATGGGTTACACCTACGACACGCCGGCACATGGCGCACGCCACATCATCCGCGTCCTGCCGCTCTCCATCCCGGGTCGACAGCGGCTCGTCGCCGGCTCCATCGACGTTTCGCCGACGCCGGAAGAACGGGCCGTCTTCGAGGATTTCTTTCATCTCTCGGCAACATCGGTGCATCTGCGCGCACCGCATGAAAAGCTCGATATTCGCATGCAGGCGCGGGTGATGGTGGAAGCCCCGGCATTGACGGCGGATTTTTCGCCCGAGCTTTCCCGCCTGCCGCAGGACCTCGCCGGTGTGTGGTCGCTCGATTTCCAGTCGCCGCACCACTTTATCGGCGCTAGTCCAAGGATCGGAATGGACACGGCGATATCCGCCTATGCCCGGGAAGTGCTGAAGCCCGGAATGACCATTCGCGAAATTGCGCTCTCTCTGTGCAAACGGATCCATAAGGACTTCACCTATGACGGCGAGGCGACGACCGTTGATACGACACCTGCGGAAGCCTTCAAACTAAAGCGCGGCGTGTGCCAGGATTTTTCGCATATCATGATCATGGCCTTGCGCAGCCTCGGCATTCCCGCCGGTTATGTCAGCGGTTTCCTGCGTACCATTCCTCCGCCCGGCAAGGAACGGCTTGAAGGCGCCGACGCAATGCACGCCTGGGTGCGCATCTGGTGCGGCGAGGCTGCCGGTTATCTGGAGCTCGATCCCACCAACGACATCGTGGCGGGGAGCGACCATATCGTCGTCGGTTATGGCAGGGATTATTCCGATGTCGCCCCCGTTATCGGGGTATTGAAGAGCTACGGCAATCAGCAGATAAAACAGGCGGTCGACGTGATCCCCGTCCAGCAATGACACAACGTGTATTATTCCAGACCTTCGCGACGACAATTCTTGAAAATACTTTGAAAGCTGCGTCAATTTGACCACTGCGTAAAATTGAACCGATCACCTTAGCGGATTTTACATCGTTTGCGGGTTTCCTGCGCTCAGTCGAATATTCTAATCGGTGAGCCCCCTATGACCGCCTCCGCACCTGACAAATTGAAGCGCCGTTTCCTGACCGATAAGAGCGGCAATTTCGGCATCATGACGGCAATCCTGCTGCCTGTCTTGCTCGGTTTTGCCGGTGCCGGCATGGAGTTGGCGAATGTGATGCAGGTGAAAGCGGACATGCAGAACACTGCGGATTCAGCCGCCCTTGCGGCGGCAACCGAGGCGCGGCTGAAAAAGGGCGATCTGACGGATGAGCAGATCAAGGAAATCGCCAAAGGCTTCATTGCGGCGCAGATGGAAAAAAGCCTGACCGAAGAAGAAAAGAAGAAACTGGAGGAGAATTCTCCAACCAGCATCACGACGACGGAAAATGCCCGCGGCAAGACCTACACGATCGAAACCACGATCAACCACAAGGTTCAGCTCAATCCGCTGCTCGGGTTCATTGGCGCAAAAACACTCGATCTTTCGGTAACCGGCACCGCAAAGAGCACCGTCAACAAGGGTGCTCCGATCTCCATGTATCTGGCGCTTGATCGTTCCGGCTCGATGTCGTTCAAGACGGATACAATCGATACCAAAAAAACGTCATGCCAGAACTACACGGCTGATAATTGGGGTAAATATCCCAATCTGGGCAAGACATCCCCCTGCTATGTCAACAAGGCCACGTCGCTCAAAACCGCGGTCGGATTTCTCGTCGCCACATTGAACAAGGCCGACCCGACTTACACTGCGAACGGCAGTTCGCAACTGGTGCGGACAGGTGCCTCGGTCTATACGCACGAGACCTATGCCGTCCAGCCCCTTAGCTGGGGCACGAGCAGTGTTGTCAGCTATGTGGACAAACAGATTCCGGAATTTCCCACCGGCGGCACGGATGCCCGCAGCAGCCTGAACGCCGCCTATAACGCACTCAAGAAAGCCAATCCCGACGAGGCGAAGGCACATAAAACGCAGGGGAACGAATCCTTCGAGCGCTATATTGTTCTGATGACCGATGGCGAAATGACGGGAAACAGCGCCTCGTGGAATTCCAGCATCGACCAGTCGGTGCGCACCACCTGCGAGACTGCCAAGAAAGATGGAATCAAGATTTTCAGCGTCGCCTTCATGGCGCCGGACAAGGGCAAGGCGCTGCTGCAATATTGCGCATCGAGCGCTGACAATTATTACGCCCCTGAAAACATGGAGCAGATCGTAACAGCCTTTGGCGAAATCGCCCGCAAGGCTGCAGGCAGCATAGCCACGCTCACCAACTGATCGGCTTCCGGCGCCGCCGTGCCGGAGCGCCTTGTCCGCTGCATGGCTGACAGAACATGTGCGGCAGGTGACAGCGGCGGCGGCCCGTGGCATAGGAGGGCCGCTCCCATTCACAGGCCCTGTCATGATCCGCATCGAAAACATCAGCAAGTCGAACAGTCACCGCATTCTCTATATCGAGGCCTCCGCCGCGCTCAATCGCGGTGAGAAGATCGGCCTTGTCGGTCCGAACGGTGCCGGCAAGACCACGCTTTTCCGGATGATCACCGGCGAGGAGCAGCCGGACGAGGGTCAGGTCGTCGTCGAGAAGGGCATGACGGTCGGCTATTTTGATCAGGATGTCGGTGAAATGTCCGGCCGCTCTGCCGTGGCCGAGGTTATGGAGGGTGCAGGCCCGGTCAGCGAGGTCGCGGCGGAGCTTCGGGAACTGGAAGCCGCCATGTCCGATCCCGACCGGATGGACGAGATGGACGCCATAATCGAACGTTACGGCGAAGTGCAGGCGCGGTACGAAGAGCTTGATGGTTACGCGCTGGAAGGCCGTGCGCGTGAGGTGCTGGACGGGTTGAGCTTCAGCCAGGAGATGATGGACGGCGATGTTTCCAAGCTTTCCGGCGGCTGGAAGATGCGCGTCGCGCTTGCCCGCATCCTTTTGATGCGGCCGGACGTGATGCTGCTCGACGAACCCTCCAACCATCTCGATCTTGAAAGCCTAATCTGGCTTGAGGATTTCCTGAAGAATTATGACGGCGCGCTGCTGATGACCTCGCACGACCGGGAATTCATGAACCGCATCGTCAACAAGATCATCGAAATCGACGGCGGCAGTCTCACCACCTATTCCGGCGACTACGGCTTTTACGAACAGCAGCGCGCGCAGAATGAAAAGCAGCAGCAGGCACAGTTTGAACGCCAGCAGGCCATGCTCGCCAAGGAAATCAAGTTCATCGAGCGTTTCAAGGCGCGCGCCTCGCATGCCGCGCAGGTGCAGAGCCGCGTGAAAAAACTCGACAAGATTGATCGCGTCGAGCCGCCACGCCGGCGCCAGACTGTTGCTTTCGAATTCGCGCCGGCGCCCCGCTCGGGTGAGGATGTCGTGGCGCTGAAGAAGGTGAACAAGGCCTATGGCAGCCGCACCATTTATGGCGATCTCGACTTCATGGTGCGGCGCAAGGAACGCTGGTGCATCATGGGCGTCAATGGTGCAGGAAAATCAACGCTGTTGAAGCTCGTGACCGGCACGGCGGAACCGGATTCGGGCAAGGTTACCCTCGGCGCCAGCGTCAAGCTCGGTTACTTCGCCCAGCACGCCATGGATGTTCTTGACGGTGACAGCACCATCCTGGAATGGCTGGAAGAGCGCTTTCCAAAGGCGGGGCAGGCGCCGTTGCGCGCCCTTGCAGGCTGTTTCGGTTTTTCCGGCGACGACGTGGAAAAACGTTGCCGCGTTCTTTCCGGCGGGGAAAAGGCCCGTCTCGTCATGGCTGCCATGCTGTTCGATCCGCCGAATTTCCTCGTGCTGGACGAGCCGACCAACCATCTCGATCTCGACACCAAGGAAATGCTGATCAAGGCGCTCTCGGACTATGAAGGCACGATGCTGTTCGTCTCGCATGACCGTCATTTCCTGGCCGCCCTTTCGAACCGGGTTCTGGAACTGACGCCCGATGGTATCCATCAATATGGTGGCGGGTACACCGAATATGTCGAAAGCACCGGACAGGAAGCCCCGGGCCTTCACAGCTGAGCCATCTGCCGAACGCACCGCCCCGTGACGGCAGCTTTCTTTTGGAGACTGGAGAAGCAGATGCGGATCGTGGTTTACAGCGCCAAGCCCTACGACCGGCAGTTCCTTGACGCTGCCGCCCACCCTGGCATGAAGATGCAATATTGCGAAGCGCGCCTGTCTGCCGAAACGGTGGCGTTGGCGGAGGGAGCGATGGCGATCTGTGCCTTCGTCAATGACGACCTGTCCGGACCGGTGCTCGAGAAACTTGCGGCAATGGGTGTGCGACTTGTCGCCCTGCGATGCGCCGGGTTCAATCAGGTGGACCTTCAGGCCGCCGAAAAGCTCGGCCTCACCATTGCGCGGGTGCCGGCCTATTCGCCTTATGCGGTGGCGGAACACACCATGGCGCTCATCCTGTCGCTCAACCGCAAGATTCACCGCGCCTATAATCGCGTTCGCGAGGGAAATTTCGCACTTGACGGGCTGCTTGGCTTCGATCTTCACGGGAAGACGGTTGGTGTTGTGGGGACGGGAAAGATCGGAGCGATCTTCACGCGTATCGCGGCCGGCTTCGGCTGCCGTCTGCTCGGCCACGATATCCGCCAGAATCCGGATTGCGTGGCGCTGGGCATGACCTATGTCACGCGAGAGGAGCTGTTCCGCGCGTCGGACGTACTCACACTGATGTGCCCGCTGACACCGGAGACCCGCCATCTCATTCGTAGCGAAACGCTGCCGCTGCTGAAAAAGGGCGTAATGCTCATCAATACCAGCCGCGGCGCCATCATCGACACGCAGGCCGCGATTGCCGGATTGAAAGACGGCACAATCGGTTCCCTCGGCATTGACGTCTACGAGGAGGAAGCCGATCTCTTTTTCGAGGATCTGTCCAATGACGTGTTGCGCGATGACGTTTTCGCGCGGTTGTTGACCTTTCCCAATGTTCTGGTAACCGGTCATCAGGGTTTCTTCACACAGGAAGCACTCACAAACATTGCGGTCACGACAATCGCCAACATTGCGAGCTTTCTTGATACCGGCAAGGCGCTGCATGCCGTCTCGAGGACCTAGGTCGCCGGGATCGCTAACCGCCTGAGAACTGCAAAATTCGCCCCGGACGCAATTGCCCGCCCCTGAGACCCGGTATAGGTTCACTCGATCTTTTTCGAGCTTTCAAAGCTGACCGGTCGGGCAACAGATGCAACTCAAAGACTGCTATAATTTCCACGATTTTCGCCGCATGGCCAAACAGCGTCTTCCCGGACCGATCTTCAACTACATCGACGGCGCAGCCGATGACGAGGTGACGTATCGACGAAACACGGCCGCCTTCGAAAAATGCGATCTGGTTCCGGACGTGCTGCGCGGCGTTGCCGATGTGGATATGTCGGTCACCGTCATGGGGCAGAAGCTGTCAATGCCGGTCTATTGTTCCCCGACGGCACTTCAGCGCCTCTTTCACCATCAGGGAGAACGGGCGGTTGCTGCGGCGGCCGGCAAATTCGGCACGATGTTCGGCGTGTCCTCTCTCGGCACCACAAGTCTGGAGGAAGCGCGCCGCATCAGCGGCGGGCCGCAGGTCTATCAGTTTTATTTCCACAAGGACCGTGGCCTCAACCGCGATATGATGGCGCGCGCAAAAAGCGCCGGTGTGGAAACCATGATGCTGACGGTGGACAGCATCACCGGCGGAAACCGCGAGCGCGACAAGCGCACCGGCTTTGCCATTCCCTTCAAGCTCAATCTTTCCGGCATTGCGCAATTTGCCATGAAGCCGGCATGGGGCATCAATTATCTGACCCATGAGCGCTTCAGCCTGCCGCAACTCGACGATCACATCAAGATGGACGGTGGAGCGCTATCCATCAGCCGCTATTTCACCGAAATGCTCGATCCTTCAATGAATTGGGAGGACGTGGAGCAGATGGTGCGCGAATGGGGCGGACCTTTTTGTCTGAAAGGCATCATGTCGGTGGACGACGCCCGGCGCGCCGTCGAGATCGGCTGCAGCGGCATCGTGCTCTCCAATCATGGTGGCCGCCAGCTTGATGGTTCCCGCAGCGCTTTCGACCAGCTGGCCGAGATCGTCGATGCGGTCGGTGACCGGATTGACGTGATGATGGATGGCGGCATTCAGCGTGGCACCCATGTACTAAAAGCCCTGTCTCTGGGGGCAAAAGCCGTGGGGCTTGGCCGCTATTATCTTTTCCCGCTTGCCGCTGCAGGCCAGGCGGGGGTCGAGAGGGCCTTGGAAACAATGCGTATCGAAATCGAGCGCGGCATGAAGCTGATGGGCTGCACAACTGTCGAGCAGTTGACCCGCCGCAACCTCCGGTTCCGGGACTAGGGAAGCGTTCCACGATCTCAGGGCAGGTCAAAGCCTGCCACTGCCACCGCAGACCATTTCAGCCGCGTTTCGTTGATGTTCCTGAAGCGCCAGACCGATGTTCCAAGTGAGCGCCAGGGATACCAGCACGCAAATGCCACCGGAAATCAGCGAACGATGGCGCCTGGCGCCAGACAAAAACAACCAGCCGATGACGGCATAGGCCAAAAACGCCGGCACGGCAGCGACAAGAACCGATAGGGGGCCGTCGCAATCGATAGCCTCGATACCGACGGCGCGATATTCATTTGGCGTTCCCACAAGCCCGAGGGCGGCGACGGGGAACATCGCAACCAAAACGGCATAACGGAAAAAGCGGGGCGTATCGGGCATATCTGCTCCCTGACCGGATTATTGACCTCCCTGGTGCGGCAGAGAGGCGCTTTATCGGTGCATGGAAGGAGGATCGCCAATATTTGCCAAGAAAGCCAGTCCTTATGCCGAGATGGCCTTGGCAGACCGTTCCGCATGTGTATATGGTTGCATTATGCAACCATATTGGATTAACCATGCCTGAACAGCCCCTTCCCATACACGATATCCGCTCCATCTCGCGGCGGCTTGTTCGCGAACTCGGCTTTATGGGAGGAGATTTTGCCGGCACTGATCTGCCGCCCTCCGCCGTGCACGCGCTGATCGAGATCGAGGCGTGCCCCGGCATCACAGCTCGGGATCTGGCGAAGTTGCTCAGGCTGGAGAAATCGAGCGTCAGCCGAATGCTTCGCAAACTCGTCCTTTCAGGAGACCTCCTGGAGGAGACGGATATCGACGATAGCCGAATCAAACGGCTCCGCCTGACTAAACCCGGCCAGAAGAGGGTGGGAACCATTCACGCCTTCGCAAATCGGCAGGTATCGAGCGCCTTAACACGGATCGGCCCGGCGCAAGCTCTCACGGTTCTGGAAGGGCTACGCCTTTATGCCGATGCGCTGGGAGACAGGGGCGATGTCACGGCTCCCGCCGTCGAGGTCATCGAAGGCTACAGGCCAGGGCTCATCGCTCGCATCACGCAGATGCATGCGCTTTATTACGCCCAGACATCCGGCTTCGGCCAGCGTTTCGAATCCGTTGTAGCAGAGGGCCTCGCGGCTTTTTGCAACCGGCTGGACAGCCCGAAGAACGCGATCTGGGTTGCAATGCGCAGCCAGCAAATCATCGGCTCCGTCGCGATCGACGGTGAAGATCTCGGAGCGAATATTGCGCATCTGCGCTGGTTTATTGTCGACGACGGTGTGCGCGGCAGCGGTGTCGGACGGAGACTGCTCGAAACAGCACTGGCCTTTGTCGACAAAAATGGCTTCGCCGCAACCCATCTCTGGACATTCAACGGTCTCTCGACCGCACGCCACCTTTACGAAACCCATGGTTTTACATGCGTCGAGGAATATCCGGGCAGCCAATGGGGAAGCGAGGTCTTGGAGCAACGCTTTGTCCGGCGGCGGCCCGGTTGATCGTCTGCACGTGGTGCACTTTCAGGTTCGCGCCAGCCGCAAGGCGCTCCAGAAGCCACGCAACTGCGCGGTCAACTCCGCATAAAGACCATAACGCCGCGCATAATGCGAGACTTGCGCAGCGTCCGGCTGGTAGGCATTCGCAACCCGTGTCATCGCCGAAACCGCCTCCTCATAATCGGGATAAAGTCCAATCGCCACGGCCGCACCAATGGCAGCACCGAGCGCACCTGTCTCGCGGGCCTCCGCGACACGCAGCGGAATTTCCAGGACATCAGCCATGATCTGTGGCCAATGCTGGCTGCGGGAACCGCCGCCGGACATCACGGCGCTTTCCACCGGCAAGCCCGCTTCGCGCAAGACGCCGATGTGGCGGCGATGCTCAAAACACACACCCTCGAACAGGGCGCGCAACATGTGGCCTTCACCATGCCATCCCGCGAGGCCGTAAAAGCCGCCGCGAAATTCCGCACCCAGCCGCGAGCCGAAAATGAACGGATGGAAGAACGGATCGTCGGCGCGCGGGGTAACGGAGCCGACCAATTCGTTGCAGCGCTCGAAGGCGTGGTCGCCGTGGTCACCGCGAACACGATGCACGTACCATTCGAGATTGGCGGCGGAGGTGGCGCTGGATTCGATATTGACATAGCGGTTGCGGCCAAAGGTCGTAACCATGAAGACATCGGGACTGATGACCGGCCTGTCTGCGAAAACCTGGTTGATGCTCCAGGTGCCGGCGATGATCGAAGCTTCCCCGGCATTGATGACGCCCGACCCCATGGCGCTGGAGACCACATCGAAGAAACCGCCGATCACGGGTGTGCCTTCGGACAGCCCCGCGATGGCCGCAGCCTCGCCCGTCACCCGGCCTACGATGTCGGCCGATTCCACGCGATGGGGGAAAAACGCGAACGCGTCCTCGATATCGTAAAGAGACAGAAGCTCGCGGTCGAGCCGCGCTTCCGGCAAAGCCAAAAGTCCCGCGCCGCTGAGATCGGAAATATCATTGGCAAGGCATCCCGTCAGCCGAAAATTGACGAAATCCTTGCAAAACAACACCGTGCCGGTCCGGGCGTAAAGATCGGGTGCATGTCGCTTCACCCAAGCCAAAAGGCTCGGGGTTTGCGCAGGCCATGGCCGCTGCAGGCAGCGGGCCTGCAATTGCGCTCCGCTTTTCCCGTCAAGCTCGGCCGCCACATCGGCGGCGCGGCTGTCGAGCGACTGGATGCCGATCAGGGGCTGTTGTTTCTTGTCTAGAAGATAAAGACCATTGCCATGGCCGGCGCAGCCTACCGCGAGGATGCTGCGAGGATCGACAGCCGCTTTTACCAGAAGCTGCCGGATCGCCTCGCAACCGTTGCGCCACAATTCCTCGAGATCGCGCTCGACATAGCCGGGCTGCGGGAATGTCGACTGTCCGTCGATCGCGTGTTGCGCAACCTGTCGGCCCGCCGTGTCGAACAGCACGGCCTTGATGACCGTGTTGCCGACATCCAGACCCAATATGTGATTTTTGTCAGCCACGATTATAGATATCCCATGCTTCCTCACCACCCGCACCCTGATGGATGATGGCCATCAACGCCGCAACAACGGCCTTGGGATTGTCGTGCTGGTAAATATTGCGCCCGTAAACCATGCCGTTTGCACCTTCGGCCACCAGAGCCGCCGATTTCGCCAATACATTGCGCAAGTCCTCACGCCCCCCGCCCCGCACCAGCACGGGGCACCGCGCCGCCTCGATCACCCTGTGAAAGTCCTGCGGGTTACTGGTCGGATCGGCCTTGATGATATCGGCTCCCATTTCCGAGGCAAGACGAACCAGCGTAACGATCTTTTCGGCATCGCCATCCACCTGATAACCGCCGCGCACATCATTCGGCAGCATGACCAAAGGTTCGATCATCAGCGGCATGCCGAAACGATGGCAATCGGCACGCACGCGGCTGATGTTTTCAACACATTGACGAAAGAGCTCAGGTTCGTCCGGCAGCATGAACAGGTTCACGACGACGCAGGCGGCATCCATTTCCAGCGCGCCGATGATCGGGTCATGATAATTCTGAAGCTGCGACCACATGGTCCTGTGGCGTGTTGAGTTATAGGGGTTGCCCATGTCGATGCGCATGACAAGCGCCGGCTTGTCGCGCTCCCGCCGCTGCTGCAGCAGGTCTGCCTGGCCGTAGGCCATCTGGATGGCGTCGGGGCGAGCCTCTACCAGCCTTTCCACGGTCTGCGACATATCCTCCAGCCCGACGAGGAAGCTCGGCTCGTTACAAACCCCGTGATCGATGGCCACATCCAGACAGCCGCCATTGCGGAACAGCCTGTTCATGCGCGCCTTCTTCGAAATCCGCATCATCATGCATTCTCCTTGCATCTGTGTTGAAGCATTGCCGGCGTGACCCCGTAAAAGGTCTCCAACTCGTGAATGAGCCGCTGACGTTCCGCTGACGCCTGATTTGGCAGCCAACCCAACTCGCGCGCTGCGACGGCGAGCATCGCGTCGATCAGATCGGCATCGATGACGCCGGTGATGGCGAGCGTCGTGCGACGCAGGACGAGATCGGTCAGGTGCCGCACCTGTTCGCAACGGATGAGCCAGACCACTTCCGCTGCCGTGATCGGCGATTTTTCTGAAAGCCACACGTCATCCGAACGATCCCGGCAAAAACCCATCAGCTCAAACGCGCGGGAGCCGTAAGCCAGGGCCAGATGCTCCGCCCGGTCTTCGGCAATCGAAAACTCCTCCGACAACAAGGCAGGCAGGCCGCCTGCACCGGCCGGAAAATTCCTGCCGCCGCCGATTGCGCGGTCCATGGTGCCGGTCAGTCGCTTTCGTCCAAGAAAGGCCAGAACCTCGTCGGTCACCTGTTCGCCAAAAGCTCTGAAAGTGGTCCACTTGCCGCCGATCATGCAGAGCTGCGGCGGATCACTCGCAACGCGGTGGATGAAATGGCTGCGGGATATTTTCCCGGTGAAGGCGGCATCGCTTCGCGGCAGCGGGCGTATACCGCTGAAACTGAAGACGATGTCGGAGCGATCGACGGCAATCTGCGGAAAGACCTGCCGGATCGCGTCCAGAATGTAGTCCCGTTCCTCGGGCTCGCAGCGCACCCGCTCGGGCCGATCCACCTTGATATCGGTCGATCCCGCAAGAACCCGGTCGAGATAAGGGAAGAGGATGCAGACCCGGTTGTCCGTGTTTTCAAAGAAAATCATGTGGCCGTTCAGCGCCTTGAGAAGTTCCTCATTGGCAAGGATCAGATGCGATCCCTTGGTGCCTGAAACGGTGGGTTTTGCCCTGTCCGACGCCGGGCCATCGGCCAATACACCGATCGTCTCGTCGATCCAGGCTCCAGTTGCATTGATGATGATCCGGGGCCGTATCGGCAGGATTTCGTCCGCTTCCTCCGTCCGCAGACCATATTCATCACCCGCACGGACGAGTTCGGCATAGTTCAGTGCAACGCTTTGCGGCGCATCCGACTGGCTGTCGATCAGAAGCTCCAGAGCAAGCCGTTCGGGCTGGCTTATCCAAGCATCGTAATAGGTGGCGGAATATCTGATCTCCAGTGTCAGATCCGGCCAATGCTGCAAAGTATCGGCCGCGCCGCGAAAGACGTGACGGGGCAGCATGCGGTTTTTGCGGGTGACGAAATCATAGAGCATCAGACCCGCCTTGATGGCGAGCGCGCCCCGGCTTGCGGGTTTCCCACCGGAGCCGGCAAAGGTTGCTGCCGCATTGAACAGGCCGCTGAAAGTCGAAAAAATCGGGATCGTGGTCGGCAGCGGCCGAACCATATGCGGTGCGAGCCTCAGAAGTGCATCGCGCTCCCGCAGGGATTCCGCCACCAGGCCGAATTCGCCGTTTTCCAGATAACGCAGGCCGCCATGGATCATCCGCGAGGGAGCAGCGCTGCAGCCCGAGGAGAAATCGCTGCGCTCGACCAGAAGAACTCTCAGCCCCTGCAGGGCAAGATCACGATAGGCGGCGATGCCATTGATACCGCCGCCGATGACCACAGCGTCGAAATCACCGTCTTGCCGGATGCGATGGAGAGCGTCCTCGCGAAAACTGGGCATAGGAATACCGTTCGCTGGCTGATGACCAGCGTCCCAATGTTGTTGACCGTTAAGCGACATGAGAAAGGGAACGAAATTATGCGATGTGCGCCTGAAACCCCGTTCCAGCTACATAATCAGGTATCGAGACCCACGAGATGCTCCGCGATACCAGTGCTGATGAGCGCCAACTCACTCTCTGTGAGGCGAAGACGCGCCGCGGCGGCGTTTTCAACCGCCTGAGCCGGATCGCGTGCGCCACACAGCGAGAATGTTATACCCGGCTGGGCAATCGTCCAGGCAATCACCACCTGTGCCACTGAGGCGCAATGGGCGGCCGCCACCGGTTTCAGCACGCCGATCAAACGCGCGATCTTTTCACGGTTGGCCTGGCTGAAGCGCGGATTGCCATGGCGCTGGTCATCTTCCGCAAAAACCCGCTCCGGCCCGACCTTGCCCGAGAGGAGACCGAGCGCCAGGGACGAATAGCTGAGAACCGAGACGGCATTCTCCCGGCAAACGGGCAGGAGCGTCGTCTCGATATCGCGCTTTACCATGGAATATTCTTCCTGAATGGCATCCAGTGCCCCGGTGGCGATATAGGCTTCCAGATCGGCCTGCGAGACGTTGCTTGCCCCGATGGAACGGATCTTCCCCTCTTCCTTCAGCCGCACCAAAGCCCCGACTGTCTCGGCAATCGGCGTCGTCGCATCCTGCCAATGGGTGACGTAGTGGTCGATATAATCTGTCCCAAGCCGTTTCAGGCTCTCTTCGATCTCGTACCGGATGGATACGGCGCCGAGATAACGGTGAACCGGCTTGCCATCCTGATGGAAGAAATAAGCGCCCTCATTCACATGCCACACAAGCCCGCATTTGCTGACCAGCACCACCTTGTCGCGTCTGCCGGCAATTGCCTTGCCAACGATGGTTTCGGCAAGCCCCATGCCATAGGCTGGCGCAGTATCGATGAGGGAAATCCCCGCATCGATGGAGGCCTGGATGGCTGCTATGGACTGCCGCTCCTCGGTGCCGCCCCACATCCAGCCACCGATGGCCCAGGTTCCAAGCCCCACGGCAGATGCGTTGATACCGCTTTTGCCTATCGTCCGGGTCAATATTGCGTTGTCCGTCACGAGGTCTCCCCTCCTTCATGATCCAATAAGTAGCCGGCTATCGCTTCATCCACGACCAGCGAGGTCAGATAGTGGCCGGCAAGCGTGGCCGCCACCGGGCCGGCCTTGATGGCGCCTGCTGCGACACCGATGATGTTTGGGCACCGGGCAAGCTGCCCGGGGTCCAGCGCCACGACGCGCGAGTTGAGATCGATCCGGGCAAGCTGCCCGTCCGCCATGGTGAGGTGGGCGAGAAACTCGCCGGCAATGCCGGCATCCACCAGCGCCTGTCCGCCACGGGCGGCATCCGGCAGAAGATCGTAATAGCCAGAGCCTGGCGCCTCCACCGAACCAATGCCGACCAGCGCCACCTGCGCCTGACGCGCAAGATCGAAAACCTCACGGATCGACGCAACATTCATGAGGAGATCGCGCTGTTCCTCGTCTTCGGCGAATAACGGTGCGTGCAGCAGCGAGGCGCTGCCGCCAAGTTTTTCCGCCAGTTGCGTGGCGAGATGATTGACATCGGTGTAATGCTTGCCCTGCACCCCGCCGGTGAGCGGCACTACCCGCACATCGAAACGGCGCTCCGCCTGCAGATTGTCGACAACCGCACTCACCGCCTTGCCGCCCGTAATCGCGATCACATCGCCGTCGCGGATCGTTTCCAGCAAATGGTTTGCGGCCACCCGCCCGACCATTTGCAAGGCTGTTTCCGGATTGTCCGATACCGTTGGCGTAACGACGGATTGTCTAAGGCCAAACCGGCGGGTGATCTCGTTTTCAAGGTCCACAAGCCGCTGATAAGGACTGGAGATGCTGATCTTCACCATGCCCGCCTTGCGGCCGGCCGCAATCATGCGGTTCACCTTGGTGTGGGAAAGGTTGAGCCGCTCGGCGATTTCGGACTGTTTCACCCCTTCGATGAAATGCAGCACCAGGACGGAATACATCTGCCTCTGTTGATCGAAATCGTCCTTGATATCCAGCATGATCGTCTTTCTCCAGTTACCTTCGGGCGAGCGAACGGCGCTCAACGGCGGCGCCTGACCAGATAGTGGTCGAACAGTACCGCAGCCAGCAAGATGCTGCCCCTGATGATGTCCTGCCAGTAGACAGACACATTGAGCAAGGCAAGCGAACTGGAAACCACCGAGAGAAGGATGGCTCCCAGGATCGCGCCAAGAATCGTACCCGAACCGCCCGAAAGGCTGGCGCCGCCGATGACCGCGGCCGCAATGACGTTGAGTTCCATGCCGATGCCGAAGCTTGGCTGGGCAGAACCGAAGCGCGCCATGTAGATAACACCTGCAACACCGCAAAGCATCGAACAAAGCGTTGTGGTGGTGAAGACCACGCGGCCGACACGGATGCCGGAATAGGCCGCGGCCTTGGGATTACTGCCGGTGTAGAAAACCTTGCGGAAAGCAGTCGCGCGCCGCAGCAGCAGATCGAAAGAAACGACCACCACCATAAATATGATCAGCACCAGCGGTATGCCGCCAATCACACCCTGACCGATGAACTTGAATTCCGGCGGCAGGGAGTAGAGCCCGAGCGGCCGCCCGCCGGTCGCCAGCAGGCAAACACCGCGCGCAATGACCATGACGCCCAGCGACACGATGAAATGATGCAGACCGATGACCGTGGTCAGAAATCCCATGACCATGCCGACCAATGTCGTCAGGCAGATTGCCAACCCCGCCGCCACCCAGGGGTCGACGCCGTTGAGGAAAAGCCAGCCGGCTGCCACCATCGCAAGCGCCGTAACGGATCCCACCGAAAGATCGATGCCACCAGAGATCAGCAGGATCGTCATGCCCACCACGACGATGCTTTCGATGGCGAAGACCATGGCCATGGCCCGCAGATTATCCACGGTCAGGAAGTACGGCGAGATGAAGGACATCACGGCAAAAAGCGCGAGAATGATTACGACCAGCCCGGTTTCCCGCGCCTTGAGCGCCGGCTCCCACCACGCTGTGCGGCGAACCGCCGTCCCGGCAAGGCTTGAAGGTGTTTCCGATGTTGCCATTTTCCCGCTCCCTCAGGCTTCCGCCGCATTTTGCATAATAGTGATCGACGCGAGCTGCATGATCTTCTCCTCCGTCATGTCGTCCCCCTCGACCTGGCCGGTGATGCGCCCCTCGCGCACGACAAGCACACGATCGCTGACGCCGATGAGTTCCGGCAGTTCGGAAGAGATGACGACCACGCCAACCCCCTCACGCGCCAGTTCCCGGATCTGGCGGTGGATTTCCGCCTTGGCACCCACATCCACCCCCCGTGTCGGCTCATCCAGAAAGATGACCTTCGGTTCCACCGACAGCATCTTCGCCAGCGCCACCTTCTGCTGGTTGCCGCCGCTCAGGGTCGAGACGGAATCGCCGACGCTGTTCGCCCGCAGTTTCAGCCGGCGCCCCAGCTCATCTGCGCGCTTCATCTCTTTGCGCCGTTCGATGAAACCCATGCCATTCGATATCCTGCCAATGTCGAGCGCGGAGACATTGGCGGCGATGGACATGTTCAGGAACAGCCCATCCCCCTTGCGGTCCTCGGAAAGATAAACGATCCCTTCCCGGATGCTGTCACGATAGTCTTTCAGGCCAAGCCGCCGGCCACGTAACATAACCTCGCCTGTCGGCTTGCCCTCCAGCCGGCAGACCGCCCGCGCGATCTCGCTTCTTCCCGCACCGATCAGTCCAGCCAACCCCAGGATTTCACCCCGACGCAGATCGAAACCGACGTCGAAAACGCGCTTTCCTTCATTCAGACCCCGAACAGAGAGAATGACGTCGTCAGATTTCTCATCATCCGAGAGCTTCGGCGGGTAGAGCTTGTCGAGTACCCGTCCCACCATGCTGTTAACGACTTCCTCAGGGGAAATATCAGCAATATTCTCCGTCCTGATATGGCAACCGTCGCGCATGACGGTGATGCGGTCGCAATGTTCGAAAATCTCTGCCATGCGATGCGAAATATAGATGATGGCAATGCCGCGCTCGGCCAGCCGGTGCATGATCCGGAAAAGTGTCTGGGCTTCGGTCTCTGTCAGCGCTGCCGTTGGCTCATCGAGGATCAGGATGCGGCAATCCAGCGTCAACGCCTTGGCAATCTCAACGATCTGCTGCTGCGAAATCGAAAG
Organism: Agrobacterium sp. InxBP2; assembly: GCF_026191755.1. Taxonomy (NCBI): domain Bacteria; kingdom Pseudomonadati; phylum Pseudomonadota; class Alphaproteobacteria; order Hyphomicrobiales; family Rhizobiaceae; genus Agrobacterium; species Agrobacterium sp. InxBP2. The sequence continues at coordinate 65,255 of NZ_JAINDY010000026.1, read as the reverse complement.
GCCGCCCGCGCGGCTGGCGGGATCGATGTCGCCGATCTCCCGCAGCACCGCTGCCGCCCGCTTTTCCAGGTCGCGGTAATTCATGAACCAGGAACGGCTTCGACCGGTCTCTGACATAAACATGTTTTCGGCAACCGAAATATCAGGGCAAAGAGCGATCTCCTGATGCACGAAACCGATGCCGAGCCGGTTCGCCACATTAGGCGAGGATATCTTGACCGGCTTGCCATCCAGCAGGATCTCCCCTCCATCGGGCTGCAGAATGCCGTCAATGATATGCATCAGCGTCGACTTTCCGGCACCGTTTTCCCCGGCCAGCGCGTGGATTTCGCCGCGCCGCAGGTCAAGTGCAGCACTCCGCAGCGCCTTCACGGGCCCGAATGCCTTATGAATATTCGTCATGCTGAGGATGACCTCACCCATAACGCCCTCCCGAACCGGCTTTCCCACATGGCCGGCGAGGCGTAAACCTCGCCGGGTCCAGATCGACGCCTCAGCGCCCCTTCATATATTCGTTGAGATCGAAGGAGGCGGCATTGGCCTTGGTGATGACTGCAAAACCATTGTCCATCGAAGGCACCTGCATCGGGTTGAAGCCGGAGACCTTGTAGTCGTTGAACGGGTCGATCAGGTCCGAATGAGCACCGAGAAACGTGTTCATGAAACCCATGAAGCCCTGAACCCCCTGATTGGGATTGATGGCCATATAGATATTACCCTGCTTGATGTGTTCCAGCGTTGCCGGCGTGATATCCGCATGCAGGATCAGGACCTTCTTTTTTGCCTCGAGAACGGCGGTCGTCGCACCTTCAGCCGAACCGGCCTCAGGGATCCACAATGCACCGAGATTGGGATTGGCCTGCAGTAGTGCGGCGGTTGCCTGATAAGCGACGTTTGCATCCTGGTTGGTCGCTTGCCGGCCAACGAGCTTCATCTGCGGATAAGTCCGCCCCATATAGTCTATGAGGGCGGTAACGCGCAGATCATGGTTGCTTTGGCCCGGATTTTCCAGAACGGCATATTCGCCTTTTTCGCCGAGCTTCTTGACGATTTCGTCAGCCGCAAACTTCGCCTCTGCGACATTGTCCGAGGTAATATAGGCGGTGCGCTTCGACTTCGGAGAATCGGCGGCAAAAGTGGTGACGGATACACCTGAGGCGATCGCCTTGTTGATCGGCTCGATGAAAGGATCGGCCTGCATCGGGTGCAGGAGAACGCCTTTCGGCTTCTTCACCAGCTCCTGCTCGAAGGACGCGATCTGCTTTGTGATGTCATATTCCGGCGTGCCGGTGAAAACAGCTTCGCAGCCGAGCGCCTTGGCGGCCTGCTTGAACCCTTCAAATACCGGCACCCAATAGGGATGGCTGGAAACCATGACATTCATCACATAGGTTTCGCCGGGTTCACAGGCAAACTTGCCTGCGGCGGCGGCCGGCGAACCGGGGCCAGCAGCAAGCGCCACGGCCAATACACCCGCAGCGACGGTCGATTTCAGAAAAGCCAACATATTCCCCTCCCAAGGATAATGACTTGTCGCGCAATAAATTTTAGTCTCTGTAATTTATTGCATGCTGATGGGATAGCTGGAAAAACTGGAGACGTCAACGGCACTGAATTTTATTTTTCAATGCGAAATTTATTGCAAACATACCCCGCCATCGCAGTGACTTGAAGCTCGTGCGCAGGCGAAAGCCAGCAGCGACAGAAATCGCTTCCGAGGAAAAAGGGCTGGGCTGAAGGAGAAACGAAAAAAGGGTTTCCGACTGCTCAGAAACCCCTTTATGAATTCGGATGGTGGGCGTGACAGGGATTGAACCTGTGACCCCTACGATGTCAACGTAGTGCTCTCCCGCTGAGCTACACGCCCTCCGTGGCGGCGGATAGACCACAAAACCGGTTCATGCGTCAACTGCTTTTTTTCGGTTTTGTGAAGGTTTTTTGAGAGGCCTTACGCCACAAGGAGTTTGTTGACCTCATCCACCAGATCGCGCAGATGGAACGGCTTGGAAAGCACCTTGGCGTCCTTCGGAGCCTTCGAATCGGCATTCAGCGCAACCGCTGCAAAGCCGGTGATGAACATGACTTTCAGGTCCGGGTCGAGTTCGGTCGCGCGTCGTGCAAGCTCGATACCGTCCATTTCGGGCATGACGATATCGGTGAGCAGAAGGGAAAAGGGCTCCTCGCGCAGCCGGTCGTAAGCGCTTGCGCCATTGTCGAAGGAAGAAACCTTGTAACCGGCTTTTTCCAGCGCCTTGACGAGGAAGCGGCGCATATCGTTATCGTCTTCAGCGAGAAGAATTTTCTGATTCATGGTTAAGTGACCGTAACTGCTCAATGTTTGGAATACCCTAGCCCGATTATAGGATTTTCACGGTAAATATCCTGTGAACACGTGAATCGGTATAGCGCTACTTGGGCGACAGTATGGACTTGCCGCACCGTAACTGGCAACATGAACCTCCTGATAGTTTGCGACATGGTAAATGGCCTGAATGGACTGGGTAACAGGTGAATATGAGCTGTTCGAAGTAACGGAACCTGCCGTTCAAACCCTGCCATTCGTCTATAATTCCCCCCATAGCGGCCGCTGCTATCCCATCTCCTTCCTAGAGTCGGCGCGGCTCGATTCGCATGACATCCGTCGTTCCGAGGACCACTTCGTCGACGAGCTTTTCGGCGCCGCCCCAGAGATTGGCGCGCCGCTGTTGAAAGCGAATTTTCCGCGCGCCTATCTCGACGTCAATCGAGAGCCCTACGAGCTCGATCCCCGCATGTTCGAGGGCACCTTGCCGCCCTACGCCAATATCGGCTCCATGCGGGTTGCAGGCGGCCTTGGCACCGTGCCGCGTATCGTTGCGGAAAACATGGATATTTATGCCCATCGCCTGCCGGTGGATGAAGCCCTCTCCCGTATCGAGACCATATACAAACCCTACCACGCCTGTCTGCGCCGCCTGCTGTCCCGCACGCACGCACATTTTGGCATGGCGGTCCTGATTGATTGCCATTCGATGCCCGGCAACATCCGGGTCACCGGGTCAAACCTCAGACCTGATGTTATTATCGGCGACCGCTACGGCACCAGCGCCTCCCAGGAAGTCTCGCGTGCGGCCCTGCATTTCCTCGAAGAACTTGGCTTCGTCGCCGTCTGCAACAAGCCCTATGCCGGCGGCTTCATTACCGAACATTACGGCCGTCCCATACGCTCGCTTCACGCGCTGCAGATAGAGGTCAACCGGTCGCTTTATGTCGATGAAAAAACGCTTTTGAAGAAAGGCGATTTCCCCGCCATTCAGGCTTCGCTGGAAATATTCATGCGCCAGCTCGGGGCTTTCGTGTCGGAATATGCGATCGAAACTTCGCTCGCCGCCGAATAGCACAGCCAAGCTTCTCAATTAAATCGTTCGCCCCTTGCCTGGCTGTGCGCCGGGCAAAAAAAACCGCGCCTTGGCGCGGTCAAGTCTAGGGAGGAAACACCCAAGGAGGGTATTTACAGTCAAAGACTGTAGCATCACGCTACGCAGTAATTGCACAATTGTCAATCATTTTATTTTTTGCATGTTTTTTGTGCTTTTGCCGAAAATATGGAAACCGCGGCTTCGTCACCATACGAGTGGACGGCGGATGTGATTCCGGTCTATGCATTTCGCCACACAATTGAGGCCATCAATTCACGCAATGAGGTTTCGCATGCTGCCCGACCGGAATTTCTTCTTCGAACTTGCTGATGCGGCCAGCGCCGAAACGCTTCCCCGCTTTCGCACGGGCGTTGCCGTTACCAACAAGCAGGATGGCGGCTATGATCCGGTGACGGAAGGCGATCAAGCGGCCGAAAGCGCCATTCGTGCGCTCATCGAGGCTCGTTTTCCCCAGCACGGCATCCTTGGGGAAGAACATGGTAATGTCGGTCTCGACCGCGAGCATGTCTGGGTCATCGACCCCATTGACGGCACACGCGCCTTCATTTCCGGCGTGCCCGTATGGGGAACTCTGATCGGCTTCCAGTCTGCCGGCCGCGCCACGATGGGTATGATGGACCAGCCCTTCACCAGGGAGCGTTACTTTGCCGACGGCACCTCCGCCTGGTATTTCGGACCCGAGGGCGAACGAACCATCCGCACGCGTGACTGCGCTTCGCTATCGGACGCAATACTTTTTACCACAACACCCCATATTTTCACCGCCGAGGAAAAGCCCTTCTACGAAAAGGTGCAGGATCAGGTCCGCCTTTTCCGCTACGGCGTGGATTGTTACGCCTATTGCCTGCTGGCCGCGGGTCATGTCGATCTCGTCATTGAATCCGGCCTGAAGCCCTACGATGTGGGCGCACTTATTCCGGTCATCGAGCAGGCCGGCGGCATCATCACCACATGGGATGGCGGCCGTCCTGAAAATGGCGGCCGCATTCTGGCCGCCGGCTCCAGATCCGTACACGAACAGGCGCTTGCCATTCTCTCCAGACTATAGACCTGCCCTGCAAGGCGGCCATCACTCCGGCGCGAAAAACGCGTCGATGGCGGCCAGTGCCTGCTTGCGGAAAACATCCCGCTCATGCAGCAGTTCATGACGCGCGCCGGTGATGGGAAGAAGCTGCGCTGCCCGGAAATTGCGCGACAGCTCTTCCTGCGCCTTATAGGGCGTTATCGTATCCAGCATGGGCGCCAGAATGAGGGTAGGAATGGTTATGTTCGTCAGATGATCCTGACGGGTCACGCGGCCCATGGTCTTCAATGCCTCATAGACCCAGCGGGCCGTTGGCGCGCCAATGAACAGTTCCGGAAACTGCCTGTGCAGCGAGAGATTCCTTGCGAAACGTTTTGCGTCCGAGGTTAGCGGATTGCCGTCAAAATCCCGTTCGCGCTGGTCCCTGCCAAGCTGAACCCTTCCCAGGCCGGCAAGGCTCAAAGCCGTGGCGACCAGCCGGATAACGGATGACGGGACGGATTGCTGACTGTCGAGTTCGATGAAGGGCGAACAAAGCGCCAGCCGATCAATCCTGTTCGCGAGCCCCGGCGCTGCGGCAAGCGCGGCAAGCGCGCCGGTAGAATGTGCAATCATGAAGAACGGCAGCCTCGTATCCGGAAGCACCACCTGTTCCAGAAAAAGGCTGATGTCGTGCTGATAATCGGAAAAGCGCCGCACGTGCCCGGCACCCGGCCTTTTCAGCAGCCGTTCGGAACCGCCCTGCCCGCGCGTATCGAACGTCGCGACCCAGAAGCCCATGGCCGTCAGATCGGCCACTGTTTCAAAATATTTTTCGATACATTCGTTTCTGCCATGCAGCAGAACCACCGTTCCGCGGGCAACATGACGATGGGTTCGAAAGATCGCATAGCGGAGCTGTTTGCCGCCATGGCCAGAAAAATATCCAACCACATGGCTGTCGGGAACCGGATTGTCTTCACTGGCGCGCAATGTGGCTTCGATCATCGGTCTTTTTCCGGCTTTTCAACTCTTTTCGGATAGGTCGGCAGCGCGGGAAGGTCAAAGAAAAAATTGCCGGAACCGTCGGTTAAAGCAGTCGCGGTTCCGGCGAGTAAGACAGAAGAAGAAGGGACGTTATTGCTTCTGTCCACGGAGAATGTCTCCGATGACGGGAGTTTTATGGCTCTCAAACTGAACGATGCCGGAACCGGATGTTCAGACATGGTTCATGTTGCATCCACCCCTTGACGCCGCGCGACGCCATTCCCATCTCCTTCATGCGGTCGCCAAAGCGGGGCCGCGCCAAATGTCCGACCGTCGCCAGAATGGGATGGCGGACTTAACCGCAAACAGTCGCTTCTTAAGGAGGACACCATGCGTCACGTTGATTTTTCCCCTCTCTATCGTTCCACCGTGGGCTTCGACCGCCTTTTTTCGATGCTTGACGGCCTCGGCCAGCCCGAGCAGGCCCAGTCCTATCCGCCCTACAATATCGAGCGGACCGGTGAGAATACCTATCGCATCACCATGGCGGTTGCCGGTTTCGATGAAAATGAACTCAGCATCGAATCCCGCGCCAATGCGCTGACCGTGAAAGCCGAGAAGGCCACGGATGAGAAGACGACGGAAGGCGAATTTCTGTATCGCGGCATCGCCACGCGCGCCTTCGAACGCCGCTTCCAGCTTGCCGACCACGTAGAAGTTCAGACCGCTTCCCTGAAGAATGGCCTGCTTCACATCGATCTCGTTCGCAATATTCCGGAAGCCATGAAGCCGCGCCGCATTGCGATCTCGTCCGACAGCGCCGATGCGCCGAAGACCATCGAAGCCCAGGTTACCCCGGCTCAGGTCAACTAAGTATTCCACATGCAAGACAGACGGCCCCCTTGAGGGGCCGTTTTTGTTGGCGGGAGCGCGTTTTATCGAGCGGAGGCTGCGGCGCCTTCTGCCGCAGCCGCTTCGGCTATCGCTGCCTTTTCATGGGCCTTGCGGGCATAACGCTGGGCAAGGACAGCGCAGACCATCAACTGGATCTGATGAAAGAGCATGATCGGTAAAACGATGGCACCGATGCTCTGGCCGGCGAAGATCGCGCCGGCCATGGGCACGCCGCTGGCGAGGCTCTTTTTCGAGCCGCAGAAGGTGATGGTGATCTCATCGGCCTTGTCGAAACCCAATAGCCGGCTGCCGAACATCGTCACACATAGGACAAGCGCCAGCAGCAGGATATTGATGACGATGACCACACCGATATCCCGGAGCGAAAACGTGTGCCATATGCCCTCGATGACCGCATCGGAAAAGGCGAAATAAACGACCATAAGAATGGAGCCGCGATCGACCGGAGAAAGCAATTTCTTGCGCGCCCTGATCCAGTCACCAATCCAGGGCTGCAGGACCTGACCGACGATGAAAGGCAGAAGCAGCTGCAGGAAGATTTGCAGGAAAGCATCCAGCGAAAATCCGCCGCCATGGCCGCCGACCGTGAACAGCAGGCCAACCAGCAACGGCGTCAGGAACATGCCGAAAATATTCGAAGCCGAGGCTGAACAAATCGCCGCCGGCACGTTTCCGCCCGCCATTGACGTGAAGGCGATGGATGACTGCACGGTGGATGGCAGCACACAGAGAAACAGCACGCCCATATAGAGCGGTGCCGGCAGGATGCTTTCGGGAATGAAGCCTATCGCCACACCAAGAAGCGGGAAAAGGCCGAAGGTCACGAGCAGGATCGCCAGATGCAGACGCCAGTGCAGGATGCCCGCAATCACCACATCCCGCGAAAGCCGCGCGCCGTGCAGGAAGAACAGCAGAGCGATCGCGAGTTTTGTCGCAAGCCCGAAATATTCTGCCGGCTCGCCGCTGATCGGCAGGATGGAAGCCAGAATTACGGTGGCCACCAGCATCATGGTGAAACGGTCGGGCAGGAAGCGGGTCATGGGAGGTCTTTCCGGCAGCGGTTTTGCTTGAAACGCGCGCCACTATCGCTCATCATGATTTCGGATGCAAAGATTAACAGTTATCATGATTTGAGATAATGCTGAACCTTCAACATCTTGCCAGCTTCGTCATGCTCCAGCAAACCGGTAGTTTTACCCTTGCTGCCGAACGGCTCGGCATTGGCCAATCTACTGTCAGCCAGCATATTCAAAGGCTTGAGGCCTCCCTTGGCCGCCGATTGATCGCACGCAACACCCATCAGGTAAAACTGACCGGCGAGGGTGAGGCATTACTCGGTTACGCTCGCAACATGCTTGAAATCGATAGCAAGGTCTCTTCGCTCTTCAGCGAAAGCCGCCTGCGCGGTCGGCTGCGGCTTGGTGTGTCGGAAGATTTTGTCGCCAGTCGCCTTACGACCATTCTGGAGGAATTCATTCGGCTTTACCCGCTGGTTGACCTTGAACTAACGGTCTCGCTGAGCGGTGTGCTTTACCAGATGCAGGACAATGGCGAACTTGACGTGGTGTTGGCCAAGCGTCGTCTCGGCGACAAGCTTGGTCATTTCCTTTATCGCGAACCGCTCGTCTGGCTGGCGCGCGATCCTGAGCGGATGCTGAACCAGCCGGATGCGCTCCCGCTGATTGCCTTTCCGCCACCGAGCATCACCCGGAAGGCGGCGCAGGAGGCACTGGACCGGGCCGGTCTCGCCTGGCGGATCGTCTGCACCTGCGGCAGTCTCAGTGGACTAACCGCCGCAGCAAGGGCGGGCATGGGCATTCTGGTGCAGCCGCGCAGCATGGCGCCGGCTGGTCTGAAGGAGATTGCCGCAGGCGTGCTGCCGCTGCTGGAAGACGTGGAATTCGTGCTTCAACCGAGCAAGGGCGCGGAGGCGGAGCTGGTGCGCGCCCTTTCCGATCTCGTTTCCAGCAAGAGCATCGCACCCGGCAGTTTCGTGTAACCGGCCTTAATTGTCCCGTTTCGAGAGGCAACGGCCGACGCTGTCGCGCCAGCCTGCGATAGCGTTCTTCCGCTCGCTCTCTTCCATCTCGGGGCTGAAGCGGCGGTCGCGCCGCCAATGGTCGGCGAAGGCCTTGCGGTCCGGCCAGATGCCGGCACGTGAGGCCGCAAGCCAGGCGGCACCAAGGATTGTCGTCTCGAGAAACACCGGTCTATCGACGGGCGCGGCGAGAATATCTGCCAGCCGCTGCATCGTCCAATCGGAGGCGACCATGCCGCCGTCGACCCTCAGCACCGTCTTGCCATTGTCACCTGCCCAGTCCTTGCGCATCGCATCCAGCAGGTCGAACGTCTGATAGGCAACGCTTTCGAGCGCCGCGCGGGCAAATTCCGCCGGGCCCGTCCCGCGTGTGAGGCCGAAGATCGCACCCCGCGCTTCGGCATCCCAATAAGGCGCGCCAAGACCGGTAAAGGCAGGCACGAGATAAACGCGCTGCTTTAGATCGGCCTTTTCGGCAAGCGCGCTGACTTCTGATGCAACCGAGATGAAACCAAGCTCGTCACGCAGCCACTGCACCGCCGCCCCGGCGATGAAGATAGAGCCTTCCAGCGCATAGGTCGTCACGCCGTCGAGACGATAAGCAATCGTCGTCAGCAGCCGGTTTGTGGAGGCCACCCGGTCTGTGCCCGTATTGAGAAGTGCGAAGCAACCGGTGCCGTAGGTCGATTTCATCATGCCCGGCTCGAAGCAGGCGTTGCCGATCACCGCCGCCTGCTGGTCGCCCGCAACGCCGAGGATCGGAATTTCCGCGCCCAGAAGCGACTTGTCCGTTACGCCGAAATCGGCGGCGCAATCCAGAACCTCCGGCAGCATGGCGCGGGGGATGTCGAGGATGGACAGGAGCTCATCATCCCAGACATTGTCTTCGATATTATAGATCAGCGTTCGCGAGGCGTTGGTGGCGTCGGTCACGTGCCGGCGGCCGCCGGTGAGACGGTAGATCAGGAAACTGTCGACGGTACCGAAGCAGATTTCTCCCTTGCCCGCCCTTTCGCGAAGACCGCTGACGCTGTCCAAGAGCCATTTCAGCTTCGTGCCGGAAAAATATGGATCGAGCAGCAGTCCGGTCTTTTTAGAGAAGAGCGGTTCCAGCCCCCTTCTTTTCAAATCCTCGCAGACCGGGGCGGCACGGCGATCCTGCCAGACCACGGCGCGGTGCACCGCTTCGCCGGTGTTGCGGTCCCACAGCACCGTCGTTTCCCGCTGATTGGTGATGCCTATCGCCTCTATATCGGTTGCGGCGATGCCGGCATCGGCAAGTGCAAGTCGGATGGTTTCAAGCACACTTTTCCAGATGTCTTCGGCATCGTGTTCGACCCAGCCGGAGGCAGGAAAATGCTGCGGAAATTCTCGCTGCCCGACACCGATGACCCGCATGTCGCGATCAAAGACCATCGACCTTGTCGATGTCGTGCCCTGATCGATCGCCAGAATATAACCGCCCATTATGTCACTCCCTTTTAAACGCAATGACGGGGCGGCAGAGCCGCCCCGATTTAAGATTTTATGCAGACATCACTTCTGCCAGCTTTTCACCAGTTCGTCGTAATTGACGGTGACCGGCTTTTCCTTTTCGTTGGCGATCTTTAGCTGCGGCGCGAGATTGCCCTTCGAAACGGCGTCCTTGTTCCAGTATTCGATATCATGCTCTTCCGCCAGCTTCGGGCCGATATCGCCCTGCACGCCAGCACGTTCCAAGCGGCTCATGACCTTTTCCTGTTCAGCGCAGAGCGAGTCCATGGCAGCCTGTGCGGTCTTGGCACCCGACGACGCATCGCCGATTGCCTGCCACCAGAGCTGTGCCAGCTTTGGATAATCAGGAACGTTGGTGCCAGTCGGCGACCACTGAACGCGGGCCGGCGAGCGATAGAACTCGACAAGACCACCGAGCTTGGAGGCCCGGTCCGTGAAGCTCTTGTGATGGATGGTGCTGTCACGAATGAAGGTGAGACCGACATGGCTCTTCTTCACATCCACGGTCTTTGAGGTCACGAACTGCGCATAGAGCCATGCGGCCTTGGCGCGGTCGTCTGGCGTGGATTTCATCAACGTCCAGGAACCCACATCCTGATAACCGAGCTTCATGCCGTCCTTCCAGTAGGCGCCGTGCGGCGAGGGTGCGACGCGCCATTTCGGCGAACCGTCCTCGTTCACCACAGGCAGGCCGGGCTTGGCCATGTCGGCAGTAAAGGCCGTGTACCAGAAGATCTGCTGGGCGATGTTGCCCTGTGCCGGCACCGGGCCTGACTCGGAGAAGGTCATGCCCTGCGCTTCCGGCGGCGCATATTTCTTCAGCCATTCGAGATATTTCTCGATGGAATAGACCGAAGCGGGACCATTGGTATCACCACCGCGCGCCACGCAGGAGCCGACCGGCTGCGACTTGTCATTGACCTTGATGCCCCATTCATCGACCGGCAGGCCGTTTGGCAGGCCCTTGTCGCCATTGCCGGCCATGGAAAGCCAGGCATCGGTGAATCGCCAGCCGAGCGAGGGGTCCTTCTTGCCGTAGTCCATATGGCCGAAGACCTTCTTGCCGCCGACGTCGCGGCCGGTGAAGAATTCGGCGATGTCCTCATAGGCCGACCAGTTGACGGGAACGCCGAGGTCGTAGCCGTATTTGGCCTTGAAGTCCGCTTTGTTCTTGTCGTCGTTGAACCAGTCGTAACGGAACCAGTAGAGGTTTGCGAACTGCTGGTCGGGAAGCTGGTAGAGCTTCTTGTCCGGTGCCGTCGTGAACGCGCTGCCGATGAAGTCCTTTAGGTCGAGACCCGGATTGGTGACATCCTTGCCCTCATTGGCCATGAAGTCCGTCAGGTTGCGCACCTGCTGGTAACGCCAATGGGTGCCGATGAGGTCGCTGTCGTTGACCCAGCCATCGTAAAGGTTCTGGCCGGTCTGCATCTGGGTCTGGATCTTTTCGACAACGTCACCTTCCTGGATAAGGTCGTGCGTCACCTTGATGCCGGTAATGGCGGTAAATGCAGGCGCCAGAACCTTTGATTCATATTCATGCGTCGTCAGGGATTCGGATACGACCTTGATCTCCATGCCCGCGAAAGGCTTCGCGGCATCAATGAACCATTGTACTTCCTTTTCCTGCTCTGCACGGGAAAGCGCCGACATGTCGCCGATTTCCTTGTCCAGAAACTGCTTTGCTTCCTCCATTCCGGCAAAAGCCGAACCTGTCATTGCCAGCAGCATGGCTGCCGTCGTCGTCATCAGATGCCGTCGCATATCAGTCCTCCCAAGGGTTGCGATTGCATGAAGTCTGCGAGATGCGGTTTTCCTCCGCCGCATCTTTTCCTGCTCTAGACAAAACGGAAAACGCCAACGGCGTAGACCACGGATAGAGCGAGAGCCCACCACAGGTTCGGGCCGACCAGCCCGAGCCATGCGAGATGAATGAAGGCGCTGCCAAGCAGCGAGATGAACAGCCTGTCACCACGCGTCGTTTCGAAGCGCAACAGGCCGAAGCGGGGATTGCCGCCAGGCGAGAGACGTTCCCAGAACCACATGCCGACCAGCAAAACCGCGATGGTGCCGAAAAAGGCCGCCGTCTGCCACGTCCACGCCATCCAGGTAAAATCGGGCATCTTCGTCATGGTCAAACCCTTCCCAGCGCAAAGCCTTTGGCGATGTAATTGCGCACGAACCAGATCACCAGAGCGCCGGGTATCAGCGTCAACACGCCGGCAGCGGCAAGCAGGCCCCAGTCCATGCCGGCAGCAGAAACGGTGCGCGTCATCGTCGCGGCGATCGGTTTTGCGTCCGTGGTGGTCAGCGTGCGGGCGATCAGAAGCTCGACCCACGAGAACATGAAGCTGAAGAAGCAGGCGACGCCGATGCCGGAAGCGATGAGCGGCATGAAGATCTTCACGAAGAATTTCGGAAAGGAGTAGCCGTCAATATAGGCGGTCTCGTCGATTTCCTTCGGCACGCCGGACATGAAACCTTCGAGAATCCAAACCGCCAGCGGCACGTTGAACAGGCAATGCGCGAGCGCCACCGCAATATGCGTGTCGATCAGCCCGAAAGCGGAATAAAGCTGAAAGAACGGCAGCGCAAAGACCGCCGGTGGCGCCATGCGGTTGGTCAAAAGCCAGAAGAACAGGTGCTTGTCGCCGAGAAAACGGTAACGCGAAAAGGCATAGGCCGCTGGCAGCGCGACAGCCACCGAGATCACCATGTTCATGACGACATAGATGATCGAATTGATATAGCCGGAATACCAGGATGAATCGGTGAAGATCGTCCTGTAGTTCTGCAGCGTCGGCTGATGCGGATAGAGCGTCATGGAAGAGACGATTTCCGCATTCGTCTTGAAGCTCATATTGATAAGCCAGTAGATCGGCACGAGCAGAAGCAGGATGTAGATGGTCGGCACCAGCCAGGAAAACCGGGATGGCCCGTGATGGCGGCGTGAGCGCGCCGTTGCGGCAAAGCTGGGTCTTGCCGACGTGTCAACGCCCGACGAGCCGGAGACCAAGCCGTTACGTTCCACGCCGGTCGTGACATTGGAGGCGCTCATGACTCAGGTCTCCGCGTCGTGGCTGGTCATCACGGTATAGAACACCCACGATAACAGCAGGATGATGAGGAAGTAGATCAGCGACATGGCCGCTGCCGGGCCGAGGTCGAACTGGCCAAGTGCCATCTTCACGAGATCGATGGACAGGAAGGTTGTGGAATTGCCCGGGCCGCCGCCGGTGACGACGAAGGGTTCGGTATAGATCATGAAACTGTCCATGAAGCGCAGCAGGAAGGCGATCAGCAGCACCCGTTTCATCTTCGGCAGCTGGATGAACCGGAACACCGCAAAACGCGACGCGCCATCGATCCTTGCCGCCTGATAATAGGCGTCAGGAATGGAAACCAGGCTGGCATAACACAGAAGCACGACAAGGCTCGTCCAGTGCCACACATCCATGATGACGACGGTAATCCAGGCATCGACGGGATCGTTGACATAGTTGTAGTCGAGCCCGAGCTGATTGGCGTAATAACCGAGAAGTCCGATATCGCTGCGCCCGAAGACCTGCCAGATCGTGCCCACCACATTCCACGGCACCAGCAGCGGCAGTGCCATGGTGACGAGGCAGATCGGCACGCCGATGCCGGATTTCGGCATTTTGAGTGCGATGAAGATGCCGAGCGGAATTTCAATCGCGAGGATGATGCCGGAGAATAGCAGGTTGCGCCCCAGCGCATCCCAGAACCGGTCCGACGCCAGGATTTCCTCGAACCATTGCGTTCCCGCCCAGAAGAACTGGTTGTTGCCGAAGGTGTCCTGCACCGAATAATTCACGACGGTCATCAGCGGAATGACGGCGGAGAAGGCGACCAGCACCAGCACTGGCAGCACCATGAACCATGCCTTGTTGTTCCAGCTTTTTTCCATGGTCAGGCCCCCATCTTTACACGCCAGGAATCGGCGAAAACACCGATGGCGGCCGGGTCGAAGCGCACACCGGCCTCCGCCGGGATTTCCTCGTCTTCCGCAACGACGATCGCGAGTTTCTGGCCGGCGAACCGGGCACGCACGATCTTCTGCCGGCCGATGTCCTCGACCTTATCGACAGTGATGGGCATGCCGCCGCGCTCCAGCCGGACGAATTCCGGGCGGATGCCGATTTCGATGCGCTGCCCCGATGCGATCGTCGGCGCACCTGCCAGCGGCACACCAAGACCGCCGACTACAGCCGTCGTCCCCTCGATATTGGCGGGCAGAACATTCATGCCCGGCGAGCCGATAAAATAACCGACAAATGTATGCCCCGGCCGCTCGAAAAGCTCAGCCGGCGTGCCGATCTGGACAATCTGGCCATCATACATCACCACCACCTTGTCGGCGAAGGTCAGCGCTTCGGTCTGGTCATGGGTGACGTAGACCATGGTGAAACCGGACTGGCGATGCAGGCGCTTCAGCTGCGAGCGCAGCACCCATTTCATATGCGGATCGATGACCGTCAGCGGCTCATCAAAGAGAATGGCGTTGACGTCGGAGCGTACGAGGCCGCGCGCCAGCGAGATCTTCTGCTTCTGGTCCGCCGTCAACCCGCGGGCCCTGCGTTTGGCCATACCGGAGAGGTCGGTCATCTCAAGGATTTCCCGCACGCGGCGGTCGACCTCGGCCTCCGGCACATGCCGGTTGCGCAGCGGAAAAGCAAGATTGTCGTAAACTGTCATCGTGTCGTAAACGACCGGGAACTGGAACACCTGGGCGATATTGCGATCTTCAGTCGCAAAATCCGTGACGTCTGTTCCGTCGAACGCGATGCGGCCTTCGGAGGGGCGCAGCAGGCCAGAAATGATGTTGAGCAGCGTGGTCTTACCACAACCGGAGGGACCGAGAAGTGCATAGGCCCCGCCATCCTCCCATTCGTGATGAACCTCCTTCAGCGCATAATCGCCGGCAGCCTGCGCCTTGGCGTTATAGGCGTGGCGGATATGATCGAGCGTGATACGTGCCATGACCGATCCCCCTTACGCCGCTTCGCCGATGGCGCGGCCATTTGCGTCGAATGCCATCAGGTGGCTTGTATCGAGAAACAGCTCGATATCCCTGTCCGGTTCGATGTCGTGGATGCCATGCGCCAGCATGACCCAGCGTCGGCCCGAAAATTCCACATGCACGAAGCTTTCCGACCCGGCGATTTCCGAGATCAGCGTCCGCGCCCGTATGGATTGCCGTGCTTCACCCTTCGCCTGCGGGAAAAGATGATGCGGCTGGAAAGCGATGGTCAAAGGTCCATCCGGCACGGTGGCAAGGTGCGCCGGCACCGCGACAACTGCGCGATCAGCACGGGTAAAGGCTCCACCCGTCTTGATGACCTCGATGGTGTTGAGCGGCGGGTCGGCGAAAATTTCCGCCGTCACAATATCCACCGGGCGCCGGTAAACCTCGATGGTGCGACTGAACTGGGTTACCCTGCCCTCGTTGAGTGTTGCCGTATTGCCGCCCAACAGCAGCGCCTCTGACGGCTCTGTGGTGGCATAAACGAAGATCGCGCCCGACTCCGCGAAAATGCGCGGCAGCTCCTCGCGCAATTCTTCGCGCAGCTTGTAATCGAGATTGGCCAACGGCTCATCGAGCAGCACCAGAGTGGCGTTCTTGACGATGGCGCGGGCAAGTGCCGTGCGCTGCTGCTGGCCGCCGGAAAGATTGAGCGGCGTACGGTCGAGATAGGGTGTAAGCCTCAGAAGCTCCGCGGCTTTTCTCACTTCCCGGTCGATGGTTGCCTGATCCTTGCCCGCAACCCGCATCGGCGAGGCAATGTTTTCGTAAACGCTGAGCGCCGGATAGTTGATGAACTGTTGGTACACCATGGCGACGTTGCGCTTCTGGACCGGCCAGCCGGTCACATCCTCGCCGTTGACCAGGATCGAGCCGCTGCTTGGCTTGTCCAGCCCTGCCATAAGCCGCATGAGCGACGTCTTGCCCGAAAGCGTCGGTCCAAGCAGAACGTTCAGGCTTCCGCGCTGCAACGTCAGATCCGTGGGATGAATATGATAGTCACCGCCCACCATCTTCGAGACATTTCGCAATTCAAGCATGGTGATCCAAAGCCTCCTCCGCTTTTGTCCGGATCGTCAGATTGCCTTCAATCGTCCACCTGCAATGTCATCGATGTAGTCCTCCAACCCACGCACCTCGTCGGGGGTCAAAAAAAGCCCCTGCTTGGTACGGCGCCACAAAATATCCTCCGCCGTCAGCGCCCATTCCCGCGCCATCAGCCAGCGAACTTCGGCTTCATAGAGCGTGCCGCCGAAATGCCGCCCAAGCGCCGACGCGTCTGTCGCATTGCCTATCATCGCCGCCACATCGGTGCCGTAGCAGCGTACGAGCCGCTCCGCATGACGCTTTTCCATGAAGGGATAACGCGATAGCAGCGCAGAAACCTCCGCAGCATAAGCTTCTACATTGAAATTTCCGCCCGGCAGATGAGAACCCGCTGTCCATGGGGCTCCCTTTGTTCCCAGCGCATCGCCGATCTTTTCAAGAGCATGTTCGGCGAGTCGCCGATAAGTGGTGAGCTTGCCGCCGAAAATATTGAGAAGTGGTGCCTCGCCGTCGGTCCCCTCGGTCTTCAAGACATAATCACGCGTCGCCTCCTGCGCTTTTGACGCGCCGTCATCAAAAAGCGGCCGCACCCCGGAATAGGTCCAGACAATATCGGCCGGCTTCACCGGTTCGGCAAAATATTCACTCGCCGCGCTGCAGAGATAGCTGATTTCCTCGTCGCTGATCTTAACAGCCCGGGGGTCACCGGTATAGTCGCGATCCGTCGTGCCGATCAGGGTGAAATCCTGTTCGTAAGGGATGGCGAAAATGATGCGGCCATCCGGATTCTGAAAGAAGTAAGCGCGCGGATCGGAGAACTTCTTGCGCACGATGATATGGCTGCCCTGGACGAGGCGAACATTGTGAACGTTGTTTTTTCCGAAGGTCGCCGACAGAACCCTGTCGACCCATGGACCGGCGGCATTCACCAACATCCGCGCCCGGTGGACCTGCGTTTCTCCGGCGGCATTTCTCGTCTCGACCCGCCAGAACGCGCCGTCGCGCCGCGCGGAAACCACCTGCGTCCGATTGAGGATCAACGCGCCACGGTCAGCGGCATCACGGGCGTTCAGCACGACCAGGCGGGCGTCATCGACCCATCCGTCGGAATACTCGAAAGCCCGGGCGAAAATCGGTTTCAAAGGCTTTCCGGCCGGATCACGGCGCAGATCGAGCGAGCGGGTGGCGGGCAGAAGCTTGCGGCCGCCAAGATGATCGTAAAGGAAGAGCCCGAGACGCACGAGCCAAGCCGGACGCACACCGCCCTTCTGGAAGGGCAGCACGAAACGCATGGGCCAGATGATATGAGGCGCCATGGCCCACAGAACCTCGCGTTCCATCAGCGCTTCGCGCACCAGGCGAAACTCGTAATGTTCGAGATAACGCAGGCCGCCATGAATGAGCTTGGTTGCAGCAGACGACGTACCGGAGGCGAAATCGTTCATTTCTGCAAGTGCGACGGAATAGCCCCTGCCGACGGCGTCGCGCGCAATGCCGCAGCCATTGATACCGCCGCCGATCACGAAAATATCGTGAATTGCCTCGTCAGACATGCACCCTCCCGCGCTTTCATCGACGCTCTCCTCATCGATATATTGAAAGCACGACCATCTAATTCGAAGATAAAACGAATGTCAAACGAAATTCCGACAGCCGGTGGATCAGGTGCCGCGGGCCTCCGTCTCGATCAGCCGGACATCGTGATCGGCGCAGATGCCGCGGATGGAATCAATCGGACAATGATCGGTGATGAAGGTATGAACCTGCGAAAGATGGCCGATGCGGACAGGGGCCGTCCGTTCGAATTTGAGCGAATCCGATACCAGAATCACATGGCGCGCGTTGGAGATGATTGCCTGCGCAACCTTGACCTCGCGGAAATCGAAATCCAGCAGGGCGCCGTCCTCATCGATGGCGGACACGCCGATGACGGCGAAATCCACTTTGAACTGGCGAATGAAATCCACGGCCGCTTCGCCGACAATGCCGCCATCGGAGCCGCGCACGACACCACCGGCAATCACCACCTCAATACCCGGGAAAACGCGTAACCTGTTGGCAACATTTATATTATTCGTGATGACCATCAGTTCGTGATGATCCGCCAGCGCTTCGCCCACCGCCTCCGTGGTCGTGCCGATGTTGATGAAAAGCGACGAATTGTTGGGAATGAGAGCGGCGGCAGCGGCCCCGATCGCCTGTTTCTCCACGGAAGCAATCGCCCGCCGAGCCTCGTATTTGACATTTTCATTGCCGCTTGGAAAAAGCGCGCCGCCGTGGATGCGGGTCAGAACACGGGTATCGCAGAGGTCGTTCAGGTCCTTGCGGATCGTCTGAGGGGTGACGGAAAACCGAGATGCCAGCTCGTCGACCAGCACTCGCCCGTTCGCTTTCGCCAGCGCGACGATTTCATCCTGACGCGGTGTGAGCAACATTTCGCCCTCCCTCCTCTTTCAATTTTTTCGTTTTATTGAAGAGCGAACGAAAAACCAATGTCAAGGGATGGTTTAGGCCGACCGTGGGTGGCCGCGTCGACGTCATGTGTCAAAAATTTGCGCCGGGGCGGCGCGTGGTCCGTCATCGAGCTATCAGAACGGGTGGAAGGATCTCCTTTGCGTCCATCAAGGACAGCGCCGGGGAAGCGGCGCGGAACGCATCGCCAATGCCGATCAGAACGGGCTCGTTTACCCCCAGCCGCTCGATTGCCGCAGACAGTTGCGTGAGTGGGCCGCACCAGCGCTGCTCATTCGCCCGGGTGACGGAAACCACGACGGCAACGGGCGTCGAGGCGTCCATGCCGTGGGCGAGCAAGGAGGACTGGATTGCCGCCGCGGTTCGCCCGCCCATGTAAAAAACCGTGGTTACGGCGGGGTCGGCAAGCGATGTCCAGTCAATATTCTCCGGCAGCTTTCCCTGACGGGAATGGCCGGTGATGAAGCGCACCGACTGGGCGTGGTCGCGATGGGTCAGGGAAATGCCGAGGCGGGAGGCCATGGCGCTTGCCGCGGTGATGCCGGGCACGACATCGACGGGAATGTTTTCAGCCGCCAGCGCGGCGATCTCCTCACCGGCGCGCCCGAAAATCATCGGATCGCCGGATTTCAGGCGCACCACCCTTTTTCCCGCCTTTGCAAGCCGGATCATCATGTCGTTGATATCTTCCTGCCTGCAGCTTTCGCGGCCGCCGCGCTTGCCAACCAGCATGCGCTTGGCCTCCCGCCGCGCCAGCTCCAGCACCTCGGCTGAGACAAGATCGTCAAACAGGATGACATCTGCCGCCTGCAGGGCGCGCACCGCTTTCAGCGTCAGAAGTTCGGCGTCTCCAGGGCCGGCGCCCACAAGCGTCACCCGCCCCCCAACCTCGCAAGCCTGCATTCCGGTAGCCATCAGCAATCGTTCTTCGCTGTCTTCGTCCAGCCTTTCGGTAAAGGCCCGATCGACGAATTTCTCCCAGAACAGCCGCCGGGACGGACCTGGCGTCAGCCGCAGGTTAACCCGCTCACGGATGGTCCGGGCAAGCGCGCCCCAATCCCTGAGCGAGTGCGGCAGCAATGTCTCAATGCGCCGACGGATGGCCTGAGCCAGAATAGGTGCTGCGCCATCGGTGGAGATCGAGACGACCACTGGCGAGCGATTGACGATGGAGCCGAACTGGAACTGGCAGAATTCCGGCTTGTCGATGACGTTGACGGGAACACCCGCCGCCCGCGCAGCGGCATGAAAGGCTGCCGCCTCCGTATCCGTCTCGCAATCCGCCAGCGCCAGTTCCGCATTGGCGAATATGCCACTATGCCAGCGCATGGCATGGAAATGCAGGCGAGTGCTTCTGGCAACGAGCCCTGCAAATGTCTCGGACAGGTCACCCCTCTCACAAAAGACATGCAATTCCGCGCCGCAGGCCAGCAACAGCTCCGCCTTCCAGGCGGCCCCATCCGATCCGCCCGCCAGCACTACGCGCTTGCCCTCAAGCCCCCAGAAAACCGGCAGCTTGGCGAGTTTCTCCATACGGGCCGGTTCATTCCGCTGCGGTTTTAAGGCATCCATTGATGACCCCCTTGATTTCGGCGCGGCACGAGCCGCAATTGGTGCCGGCATTCAACACCTTGCCGATGGCTTCGACGCTATGGCAGCCATCCCGGACTGCGGCCGTGATCTGGTTGACGCCGACATTGAAGCAAGAGCAGACCGTGGCCCCCGGATCGGGACGGCCGGCTCCGGGGCGACCGGCGATCAGCGCAAACCGCATTCGCAAGTCCTCATGGCGCTCGGTCAATTGTAAAATCGCCCAGTTGCGGGCAACAGCCACCGGCCGCCTTGCGATGAACAGCGCCGCCAGCAGTATATCGCCATCGAAAAAGGCAAGGCGCAGATCGCCAGTTTGCCGGTCGCTATAACCCAGCGGCTCGATCCCGGCGTCGATGCCGAAGACCTGTCGTGCCCAGAGCGTCCAGTCCTGCGGCTCTTCCGCAAAGGCAAGCTCCATGCGATAGCTGCCATCCGCCTTTGCAATGGCCCAATAGGCGCAGTCCGGCGCATCGGGCCGGGTGCGGGAAATGGCGAAACCGTAAGCCTTCGCTTCGAAACGTCTTGCCCTCACGCCCGTGTTTTTCGAGGCGGGCTGGCCGGAATAGGGGTCCGTGACCGGGGCCACCAACATATCGATCCGCGCCAGCGAGGCAAACTGGTCGTTCCAGTGCATCGGCGCGAAGACCGATCCGCGCGCCTGCCTTTCGCTGATCAACGCCCGCAGCAGAACCTTACCATGTGGACTTTCCAGCTCTACCAGATCGGCGCTTTCGATGCCCAGCGCCTGTGCATCGCGCGGGTGAAGCTCGGCGAATGGCTCGGCGATATGGGCGGTAAGGCGTGCGCTTTTGCCGGTGCGGGTCATGGTATGCCACTGGTCGCGAATGCGCCCGGTATTCAGCGTCAGCGGATAGTCCGCCGACGTTCTGTCCACCTCCGGCAAGGCTGTGACGATGAACCGCGCCTTGCCATCGGCGTGATAAAACCGGCCATCTGCGAAGAAACGCGCCGTGCCGGCGTCACCTGCCTGCGGTCTTGGCCATTGGAAGGGCGCCATCCCGTCATAGACTTTCGGGTCGACGCCACTGATGTCGAAATCGCGACTGCCCAGATTTTCGAAGCCAGACAGAGCCGCATGTTCGGAGAAAATCTCCGACGCGTGCCGGAAGGCAAAGGCTGCGCCGAAACCCATGCGCCGGCCCACTTCCGCCATCTGCCACCAGTCCGCTTTCGCTTCACCGGGTGCATCGAGAAAACCGCGCTGGCGGGAAATGCGCCGCTCGGAATTGGTGACCGTGCCGTCTTTTTCCCCCCAGCCAAGCGATGGCAGAAGCACATGGGCATGGCGCGCCGTATCGGTCTTGTCCATGACATCGGACACCACGACGAATGGACAGGCCTTGATGGCCGCTTCGACAGCACCGGCGTCAGGCATGGACACCACTGGATTGGTTGCCATGATCCACAGCGCCTTGATGCGGCCATCGGCCACGGCCCGAAACATATCAACGGCCTTGAGGCCGGATTTTTCCGCAATGGCAGGCGAGGCCCAGAAGCGCTGCACGCGATCACGATCCCCGGCACTTTCGATGGCCATATGGGCGGCCAGCATGTTGGCCAGCCCGCCGACCTCGCGCCCGCCCATGGCGTTCGGCTGGCCGGTCAGCGAGAACGGTCCCATGCCGGGCCTGCCGATGCGACCGGTCGCAAGGTGGCAATTGATGATAGCGTTGACCTTGTCGGTGCCGCTTTGCGACTGGTTGACGCCCTGGCTGTAACAGGTGACGGTTTTTTCGGTGCGTTCGAACAATTCGTAAAAGGGGATCAGTTCGGCAATCGTCAGCCCGGTGGCCTCAGCGATATCAGGCAGGCTATGTTCGGTTGCTGCCTGCATCGCAGCATCAAAACCGACCGTGTGATCTTCCACAAAGGCGTGATCGACTGCAGAACTACCGGAAAGATGCGCCAGCAGGCCGGTAAACAAGGCCACGTCTCCATCCGGGCGGATGGCGAGGTGCATATCGGCAATATCGGCGCTCATCGTGCGACGCGGATCGATGACAACGACTTTCATTTCCGGCCGTGCCGCCTTTGCCGCCGCTAGCCTCTGGTAGAGGACGGGATGGCACCAGGCGAGATTGGAACCGGTGAGGATCACCAGATCGGCAAGCTCCATATCCTCATAGGTGCCCGGCACCGTATCGGCCCCGAAGGCGCGGCGATGGCCGGCGACCGAGGACGACATGCAGAGCCTTGAGTTGGTATCGATATTGGCCGAACCGATGAAACCTTTCATCAGCTTGTTGGCGAGGTAATAATCCTCCGTCAGCAATTGGCCGGAGACGTAAAAGGCAACCGAATCCGGGCCATGTTCGGCAATGGTGTCGGAGAAGCGGGAAGCGACGAGATCAAGCGCTTCGTCCCATGTTGCCCGTTTGCCATTGATCTCAGGGTGAAAAATGCGTCCTTCAAGGTCGATGGTTTCGGCGAGAGCCGAGCCCTTGGAGCACAGCCGGCCGAAATTGGCGGGGTGGTCCTGATCGCCTCTGATGGAAACGATGCCATCGTCGTTGACGGTGGCGATGACGCCGCAGCCGACGCCGCAATAGGGACAGGTGGTTTTGGTTTCAACGGGCATGGGTTTGCCCTCTCAGCGTGTGGCGGTTACGCCGCCTCAACGTGTGGCGCTTACCCCCCTCTGCCCTGCCGGGCATCTCCCCCTCAAGGGGGGAGATCAATCGCGGCACAAACTTCCATTCACAACTGGCGTCGTCGCCGGTGGAGAGGGAACGAGGAGCCCTCCGCTTGTCGATCTCCCCCCTTGAGGGGGAGATGCCCGGCAGGGCAAAGGGGGGTAAAGCCACCGCCATCGCAATTCACTCCGCCGCAATCATCAGGGTTTCGAGCGCTATCGAAAGCCTTCCATCCAGATTACGCACCGGGATGGTCCGCACCTCGCCCTCGTCTGCCCCCAAGGCCTTGCCGGTTTCCAGCGAAATGACCCAATTATGCAAGGGACACGTCACCGAAGCGCCATGCACGATGCCCTGGCTCAGCGGCCCGCCCTTGTGCGGGCAATGGTCCTCGATGGCGAAGACCTGATTTTCCGCCGTGCGGAACACGGCGATCTTGCCCATCGGCGTTTTTACGCACCGTGCGCCGCGTAGTGGGATGTCGGAGATGTCACCAATATCGATCCAGTTGACGTCCATCGTTCTCACTCCGCTGCCTCGCTGAAACCGATTGCCGCCATGGGCCTGAATTCGTGCTTGTCGTGGCCGGACACACGCTCAGACCAGGGATCGACCTGCGCGAATTTCTGGCTGAAGACGAAGCGTTCGAAATAGGCCCGACGCTTCTCCGCATCATTCATGATCTGGCGACGAACCTCGTCGTAGCCGATGCGCTTGGCCCATTTGTAGATGCGCTCAAGGTAGCGCGCCTGCTCACGGTACATTTGGGTGAGCGCCACGATATGCTCCAGCGCTTCATCCTCGGTTCTGACAAGACCCAGAACTTCAGTGCCCTTGATATCGAGGCCGGCGGCACCGGCGAAATGGATTTCGAACCCGGAATCAACGCAGATGACGCCGATATCCTTGCAGGTGGCCTCGGCGCAGTTGCGCGGACAGCCGGAAACGGCAAGCTTCAGCTTGGCGGGTGTCCACGAGCCCCACATGAATTTTTCAATGCGGATGCCAAGCCCGGTGGAATCCTGCGTGCCGAAGCGGCACCATTGCTGGCCGACACAGGTCTTCACGGTGCGCAAGCCCTTGGCATAGGCCTGGCCGGAAATGAACCCGGCCTTGCCGAGATCGGCCCAGACCGCGGGCAAATCCTCCTTTTCGATGCCGAGAAGGTCGATGCGCTGGCCGCCCGTCACCTTAACCATTGGGATTTCGAACTTGTCGACCACATCGGCAATCGCCCGAAGTTCGGAAGAGGATGTCACACCGCCCCACATGCGCGGCACGACGGAATAGGTCCCATCCTTCTGGATATTGGCGTGAACACGCTCATTGATGTAACGCGACTGGTAATCATCGGCATACTCATCCGGCCAGTCGCAGACGAGGTAATAATTGAGCGCCGGCCGGCATTTTGCGCAGCCACAGGAGGTTTTCCATTCCAGCTCCTGCATCACGGCTGGAATGGTCTTCAGACCCTTGGCCTTGATGAGACGGCGTACATCGTCGTGGCCGAGATCGGTGCATTTGCACATGGGCTGCACGGCAGCGGGGTTATAACTGTCGCCGAGCGTCAGCGTCATCAGCTGTTCGACAAGGCCGGTGCAATTGCCGCAGGAGGCCGACGCCTTGGTGTGGGCGCGCACATCATCCAGAGACGTCAATCCCTTGGAGGTAATGGACGAGGTGATCTTACCCTTGCAAACGCCGTTGCAGCCGCAGATTTCCGCATCATCCGGCAAGGCTGCAACGGCCGCCATAGGGTCCAGCGGCGACCCTCCCTGATAGGCCTGGCCGAAAATCAGGGTTTCGCGCATGGCGGAAATATCGGCGGACTTTTTCATCAGATCGAAGAACCACGACCCATCCGCCGTCTCGCCGTAGAGCACCGCACCGATGATGCGGTTTTCTTTCAGGATGAGGCGCTTATAGACGCCGGCCGTGGCGTCTCGCAGCACGATTTCCTCGCGGTCGTCGCCTTCTGCGAAATCGCCGGCGGAAAACAAGTTGATGCCGGTGACCTTGAGCTTCGTGTTAGTGACGGAGCCGTGATATTCGGCCGAACCGCCGCAAAGGCGGTCGGCCAACACCCGGGCCGATTCATAAAGCGGGGCAACCAGCCCGTAGCATATGCCGCGATGTTCCGCGCATTCGCCAAGCGCATAGATCGAGGCGTCCGACGTCATCATGCCATCGTCAACGACGATACCGCGATTGACGGCAAGACCGGCTTCCCTGGCAAGACCGGAAGCGGGACGGATACCGACCGCCATCACCACCATGTCGCCTTTGATGATCCTGCCGTCTTCCAGCTCTATGCCCTCGACCTTCTCCTTGCCAAGAATGCATTTGGTATTGGCCTTGGTGATGATGTCGATGCCGCGCTCGGTGAGCGCCTTCTCCAGAAGATAGGCCGCTGCCGGATCAAGCTGACGCTCCATGATCGTCGGCATCAGGTGGATGACGGTGACGTCCATTCCCTGACGCTTGAGACCATAGGCGGCTTCCAGCCCGAGAAGCCCGGCGCCGATGACAATGGCGCGGCCCTTTCCTTCTGCGATCTCCAGCATCTTCGTCACATCATCGAGATCGCGATAGGCGAGCACGCCGGGCAATTGATGGCCGGGGACGGGAATGATGAAGGGCAGAGAACCGGTGGCGATCACCAGCTTGTCATAGGAAGCCGTAATACCGTTTTCGCTGGTGACGGTCTTTTTGTCCCGATCGATACCGGTGACCTTCGCACCCTTGTGCAGCGTCACATTATTGGCCGCATACCAGTCGTCATTGTGGATGACGATGTCCTCGTAGCTCTTTTCGCCTGAAAGCACCGGCGAGAGCATGATGCGATCGTAATTAACACGCGGCTCGGCGTTGAAAATGGTGACATCGTAGAGGCCGGGCGCGGTTTCGAACAGGTTTTCCAGCATGCGCCCCGGCGCCATGCCATTACCGATGATGACGAGTTTCTGCGTCATGGTCGTTACTCCGCGGCTTCGACGAAGCGGTGACGTTCGTAAAGGAACTTCAGCACAGCCTCGCGGCATTTGAGGTAGGTCTTGTCGGATGCAAGCTCGATGCGGTGGCGCGGACGTGCCAGCGGCACCTCAAGCACTTCGCCGATATGGGCGGCGGGACCGTTGGTCATCATCACGATACGGTCGGACAAGAGCACCGCCTCGTCCACGTCATGGGTGATCATGACCATGGTGTTGCCGAGCCGGGCGTGGATTTCCATCACCGCATCCTGAAGATGAGCGCGGGTCAGAGCATCCAGCGCCCCGAAAGGCTCGTCCAGCAGCAGGATTTTCGGCTCCATGGCGAGCGCCCGGGCAATGCCGACACGCTGTTTCATGCCGCCGGAAATTTCCGAAGGCTTTTTGTCTTTCGCGTGCCCCATCTGAACGAGATCGAGATTGCGCATGACCCAGTCATGCCGCTCGGGGCGGGTCTTGGTGTTGCGAAAGACCTTCTCGACAGCGAGATTGACGTTTTCATAAACCGAAAGCCACGGCAGCAGGCTGTGGTTCTGAAACACGACGGCGCGTTCAGGTCCGGGTTCGTTGACCTCCCGGTTTTCGAGGAGCACGGCACCGGCGGAGACTTTCGTCAAGCCGGCGATGAGGTTCAGCATGGTGGATTTGCCGCAACCAGAATGGCCGATGACCGAGACGAATTCACCCTTTTCGAGAGTGAGGTTGATGCCTTTCAGCACCTCGGCGCGCGAGCCGCCCTTGTCGAAATATTTGTCGATGTGATCGAGCTTGAGATATGCGTTCATAGTTATCGCCCTTTCAGTTGGCCGCAGCGCCGCGGGTGATGACCTTGCCGAGCGCCGCCACCAGCTTGTCGAGCATGAAGCCGACGACGCCGATGTAGGCGAGTGCCACGATGATGTCGGGCAGGCGCGAGGAATTCCAAGCGTCCCAGATGAAGAAGCCGATGCCGACGCCGCCGGTCAGCATTTCCGCCGCCACAATCGCGAGCCACGAAAGGCCGATGCCGACGCGCAGGCCGGTGAAGATGTAGGGTGCTGCCGATGGCAGCATGATCTTGAAAAAGAATTCGAGCTGGTTCAGCCGCAGCACCTGCGCCACGTTACGGTAGTCCTGCGGAATGTTGCGCACGCCGACTGCGGTATTGATGATGACCGGCCAGATGGAGGTGATGAAGATCACGAAAATGGCCGACGGATTGCTGTCCTGAAAGGCGGCCAGTGAAAGCGGCAGCCAGGCGAGCGGCGGCACGGTGCGCAGCACCTGAAAGATCGGATCGAGGCCGCGCATCGCCCAGACCGACTGGCCGATGACAGCCCCGAGAATGATCCCGGCGATGGCGGCAAGGCCGAAACCGTAGGCCACCCGCTCCAGCGACACCAGCACGCGCAGGCCGAGACCTATATCCTGCGAGCCGTTATGGAAGAACGGCGATACGATGAGATCGTAGCTCTCCTCGAAAACCTGGCTCGGCGGCGGCAGGGAGGCGCCGGGGGCGGAACAGAGCAGCTGCCAGACAGCAAGCAGAATGGCGAGAACGACAAACGGCGGGATGATGTTGCGGGCCGCTACCACAGCCCATTTGCGCAGATCAATCCGCGGCGCCTGTTTCGGCGCAAGCGCCACGACATTTGCCTTCTTCGCTGCCTGCTGCTGCGGCTCTTCGTTGAATTTTCGGGCCAATGCGGACATGGGCATTTCCTCTTGATGTCGGTTGCGGTCTGGGCTCGCCCCTCACCCGGTCTTCAGCCGCACCGGTTGGGAAGCGCGGCCGGCGGATGAAGGGCGACGCCCGGGTCTCCTCCTCAGGAGGCCGCCTTGATGGACAGGCTCTCGAGATAGGCCGACGGGTTTTCCGGGTCGAAGACCTTGCCGTCGAAGAAGGTTTCCTTGCCGCGCGAGGTGGAGGCGGGAAGATCGGTTACGCCGAGATCCTTGGCGGCCGCGCGCCAGATATCCTCTCGGTTCACCTTCGCAACCAGCGCCTTCACATCGGTGTCGGGCGCGAATTTGCCCCAGCGGATGTTTTCCGCGATGAACCAGCTGTCGTGGCTGCGGAAGGGATAGGAGGCATGGTCCTGCCAGAACTTCATCTGCAGACCGGTGTTTTCGAGCACGCGGCCGTTGCCGAAATTGATATTGCCCTTCAGACGGCCAAGAACATCCTTTGGCGGCACGTTGAACCACTGGCGTTTGCCGAGGATGGTGGACATTTCCTCCTTGTTCGCCATCTCGTCACACCACATCTGTGCTTCCATGACCGCCATCAGCAGCGCCTTGGTGGCGTTGGGGTTCTTTTCCACCCAGTCGGCGCGCATGCCGAGCGCCTTTTCCGGATGGCCCTTCCAGAGTTCGCCTGTCGTACAGGCAGTAAAGCCGATGCCCTGATTGACCAGCTGCTCGTTCCAGGGCTCGCCCACACAGAAGACGTCCATGTTGCCAACCTTCATGTTGGCGACCATCTGCGGCGGCGGAACGACGATGGTGGAAACGTCCTTGTCGGGATCGATACCGCCGGCGGCAAGCCAATAGCGGATCCAGAGATCATGCGTGCCGCCCGGGAACGTCATCGCGGCCTTGATTTCCTTGCCTTCCGCCTTCTTTTTCTCGAACGCCACCTTCAGTTTGGAGGCATCGAGTTGAACGCCGGTATCTGCATATTCCCTGGCGACGGAGATGCCCTGGCTGTCGAGGTTCAGGCGGGCGAGGATTGTCATCGGCACCGGCACATTGTTCTGGGTTACCTTGCCCGTATGCATCAGATACGGCATCGGCGTCAGAATATGCGCGCCGTCAATACCGTTCGAAGCGCCGCCGAGCACCAGATTGTCGCGCGTTGCGCCCCATGACGCCTGCTTCAGAACCTCGACGTCAGGCATGCCATGCTTGGCGAAGAGGCCCTTTTCCGCGGCGATAACGAGCGGTGCGGCGTCGGTCAGTGCGATGAAGCCGAGTTTTGCGCCTTTGACCTCAGGCTCGGCGGTGCCTGCGAAAGCCCCGGAGGGAAACGCACCGCGTACCGCAGTGACAAGGGCTGCGGTGGCCGTGGTCTTCAAAATCGCGCGGCGGCTGACAGCGCCGGAGAATATCTTTTTCATTCGCATGTTCCCCTTATTGGGCCACCCGTAGGCGACGTTTTCGCTTGCGAAAAAACCGGAAAATAAAAAAACGCCGCTCGGTGTTTGCGTCTGCGGACGGGAGAAGTCCGGACTGCAAAACCTTGCGACGTCTGTGTCTTTGAAAGCGCCTATGCCGCGCCCTGCTTGCTCCGATCGCCGTTGACCGGTGCGAAAAACAAGAAGCAAAAGGCGTGCCAGTTTATCAAAATTAGATTATAACCCTGAAAAGAAAGGCGTATTTCAGGAGATGAGCTTTACGACTAAATTTTAATCAGGGATTTTCTTGGCTTGCATTTGGGCAAATGGAGAAATCCCGCGCTTGAATTTTACGCAGCTTGACCAGCTTGGGGACCGTTTATGCCTCACCGGAAGCGTGAGAAACAGCCGTAGATGTACGTACTGAAAATTTCTTCACATAGCCTTCTATGTCGGCGGGATCGAATATGAGGCCATCTACGAAACGATCACCCTCTTCCTGCCCTTCGACACGGATATCGGCATCATCAGGCGCATTGGCGTCGCCCAGCACCGCCCGGTAAATATCCGGCCGGTAGGAAGACAAGGCGGTCGCCACGGCTTTGCGAGAAAATTCCGCCTGCCCCCAGCGGATCATCTGGCTGTAAATCCACAAAGCCTGACTTTGCCGGGGATAATTCGCATGGCCACCATGAAAGGTGAAATATTTGTTGATCACGCGCCTATTCCCGCGGCTATCAATGCTGAATTCACCGGCAAGCACACGACGGATAATCGCCTCAGGCGCTCCAATGTAACGCGGATCGGCAAGGGCCCGGCTTAGTTCATCGTGATTTTCTGCAAGGTCGCACCAGCGCGCGGCCGCATCAAGCGCCGTCAGCAGCCGTCCGACCGCTTCTTGTTGGTTTGCCGCCCATTCGGGCCGCATGCCGATGACCTTTTCGGGTGCGGAAGGCCACAAATCCTGCTTGGCGGCAACGATCCGGCCGACACCGCGTTCGGCGGCGACGATATTCCACGGCGCTCCAACGCAGAAACCGTCAATCGCTCCCGCAGCGAGCGCATCCGATGTCAACGGCGGCGGCACGACCACAAGCTTGACATCGTTATCGGGGTGAATGCCGCCAGCGGCAAGCCAGTAGCGAAATTCGTAATTATGCGAGGAAAACGGGTAGGTCATGCCAAGCGTCGGTGGCGGCTCGCCGCGGGCACGCATATCATCAAGCACACGCTTCAGCGACTCAGCATTTTCGAGCGCTCCCGCCGTTTCGGAAAGTCCGGTCACGGCCTTCATGCGGTCAAACAGGCGGGTTGAAAGCGTGATTGCATTGCCGCCGCGTCCGAGTGAAAAAGGCGTAATCGTCGGCGACGGGTTGGAACCGAGCCCGAGCATGGAGGCGACGGGCATTGGCGATAGCATATGGGCAATGTCGAATTGCCGGAACGCCAGCCGGTCACGCACATTTGCCCAGGAAACGTCTTTCACGAGATCGAGCGTAATGCCCTCGCGTTCTGCAAAGCCGAATTCGGCCGCTGCGATAAGAACCGATGCGTCAACAAGGGGTATAAAGCCAGCACGCAGGATTTTCTGCCGGTCACTGCCGACCCTTGCCGGTGCGCCCGGGGCTTTCGTCGCTCCGCTGTCTGGTCCTGCCGTTTGTTCCGGTGCCGCCATGTTATTCACTCCACGCTGTCCGGCTGGTCTTCGTCACATCAACAGACCGGCCGCGGTGACCACGCTTTGCGCGATCTCGGAAATCTTCTTTTTCTCGTTCATTGCCGTTTGCCGCAGAAGTGCAAAGGCCTCTTCTTCGGAAAGGCCGCGCATCTTCATCAATATGCCTTTGGCGCGTTCGATGACCTTGCGCTCCTCAAGCGCCGATTTCGCATCGGCCAGCTCCCGCTGCAGGCGGCTGAAAGCATTGAAGCGGCTAACCGCCATATCGAGAATCGGTTTCACACGCTCTTTCTTCAACCCGTCCACCACATAGGCGGAGACACCGGCCTCGACGGCTGCCTCGATGGAGGCGGTGTCGGAACGATCGACAAACATGGCGATAGGCCGGCCAACCGTGCGGGTGAGCTGAAACAGATGCTCCATCATGTCACGATTGGGATTTTCAAGATCGATGAAAATGACATCAGGCTGCAGCGTCTCGATGGTGCGCGCCACCCCGTTCACCTCGTGGATGACGGTAACGCGCTGATAGCCCGCCTCGCGCAGGCCCTCCTCTATGATGGAAGCGCGGATCGCGTTTTCGTCGATAACGAGAATTGTCAGGTCGCGAAGCGTCATGCCAGCATTGATGACGCAGCGCAGCAAACTTGGCAATCGCCCTGATCGGCAAAAGTGAAACAGTACGGCACGAGACTTTCGCCGCCGCCGCCCGCTATGTCAGGAGGCGTGTTCCACGGCACGTTCGAGCGCTTTCAGGACCGTACGCTCTGAAAGATTGAGATAGGTGTCCATCTCGTCGCCCGCTTCCTGCGCCTTGCCTTCCTCCATCAGTGACAGAATCTTGCTGTTCATGTCGACAAATGGAGAATGAAGCTGTTCGGGATCTTTCAAGAGACCGAAACACAGCCTAAGTTCAGCGGCGATACGCTCGTAAAAATCGCTGATCCGGGCACTGTCGAGGAGATCAACGACAGCGGCATGAAATTTCATATTGGCGCTGCCCACGCCCAGCCAATCAGCAGCCTCACGCTTCACCTTCGCATCCTCAACCGCCGCCCGCATCGTTTTGATCGCGGGGTGCTTGTGCCAGGCCTGCCGCAGCGCGCCGCATTCCACCATGCGCCGCACCCGGTAGATATCGATGACCGAGGACATGGTGGGAACTGCGACGAACACACCGCGATTGGCCTCATGACGCAGAAGCCCATCCTTGGTCAAAAGCCGGAATGCCTCGCGCAGCGAATTGCGGGAGACATCGAAACGTTCACTGAAGGCTGCCTCTGACAGGCGCTGCCCCGGCGCCAGCTCACCTGATATCAGCAGGGTACGAATACCCTTGGCCAATCGATCCGCAAGCGGCAGACCCTCTATCGTTTCCGTCATGGCGCTCCTTTCCTAAGAGCAATGCAGCATCGGGAATTCCGTGACAGGCATGTTCGGACACGGCATGTTCTGCCCATAGCACAAAGCATTAGCAAAGCACGAAAAAAACATGCTGAATTCATGCGCATAACGTCCAACAAATAGACAAAATAAGAGAACGATTATTATTTATTGTTGAACAATGTTGACAATTTCGCGGAACAGGCCAAACTCGGTCTCATAAAGCATCCGCGAGGGGCGGATTGCAAATGGAGCGGAGAAAATCCATGGAGCAGAATAAGCTCTCGCCCGCCGACCCTAACGAGGTTGCGCGCAAGGCGAAGAATCAACGGTATGCCTTGCTTTCGGCAATGTTCTTGATGTCGATGTCGGCCGTCGGGCCGGGCTTCATCACACAGACCGCAAATTTCACGGTTAAACTGGGCGCCGCATTCGCATTCGCCATCGTCATTTCCGTCCTCATCGACTTTGTCGTGCAGGCCAATATCTGGCGCATCGTCACCATTACCCGCATGCGGGCACCGGCCATTGCCAATGCCGCTATTCCGGGTTCGGGTTATCTGCTTGCGATTCTCGTCATTATCGGCGGCCTGTTCTTCAACATCGGCAATATTGGCGGCGCGGGCCTCGGCTTCAACGCCATGATCGATCTCGATCCGAAGATCGGCGGTGCAATCGGTGCACTGGCGGCCATCGGAATCTTCCTGTCCCGCCGCGCCGGCATTGCCATGGACCGCGTGGTTTTCGTCGCGGCCTTTGTCAAGCTGGCGCTGATCGTTTATGCGGCATATGTTTCCGGCCCGCCGGTCGCGGAAGCCTTCCGCCAGACTTTCCTGCCAGACACCATCGATTTCGTCACCATCACCACCATCGTAGGCGGCACGGTTGGCGGCTACATCACCTATGCCGGTGCGCATCGCCTGCTGGACAAGGGCATGGTGGGCATTGAAAATATCAACGCGGTCAATCGCGCGGCGCTCAGCGGCATCGCCATCACCGGCGTCCTGCGCTACGTCCTGTTCCTTGCCATCCTCGGCGTTGTCGCAAGTGGCGTGGTCATCGATCTCTCCGGCAAGGCGGCGAATCCGGCCGGCCAGGCTTTCCATGCCGCCGCCGGCAATATCGGCTACCGCCTGTTCGGCGCCGTCTTCCTCGCCTCGGCCATGACCAGCATCATCGGCGCGGCCTATACCTCCGTGTCATTCCTGACAGCTTTCAAGCCTGACATAACGGAGCGTCAGCGTAATCTGGCAACGGTCGGCTTCATCGCCATTTCGCTGATTGCCTATGTCATCATCACCACCCCGCCTGCAGCCATGCTCGTCTTCGTCGGCGGTCTCAACGGTCTCGTCCTGCCGATCGGTCTTTCGATCTTCATGTATGCCGCCTGGAAGCGCGCGAATCTGATGCACGGGTACCACTACCCGCGCTGGCTGCTGGTGCTTGGCGTGCTGACCTGCGCGCTCACCTGGTATATGGCCTATAAATCGGCGGGCGCGATCTTTGCCCTGCTCGGCTACTGATGGAATAAGGGAGGCAAACATGGCCGCTATCGATCTCAACAGCGATCTTGGCGAAAGTTACGGCGCATGGCGCATGGGCGATGACGAGGCGATGCTCGCCATCGTTTCCAGCGCCAACATCGCCTGCGGATTTCACGCAGGCGACCCGGCCGGCATCTACCGCACCGTCAAGGCCGCTGCCGAAAAGGGCGTGGTCGTTGGCGCCCATGTCTCCTATCCTGACCGCGTCGGCTTCGGCCGCCGCGATCTGGACGCCACCTCGGAAGAACTGATTGCCGATGTCATCTACCAGATAGGCGCGCTGAAGGGTGTTGCCGCCGCTGCGGGCACCACGGTGCGTTACGTGAAGCCGCATGGCGCACTTTACAACCGCATCGCCAATGATGCGAAACAGGGGCAAGCCGTGATCGACGGCATCAAGGCCATAGATTCGTCACTGGCGTTGATGGGCCTTGCGAACGCGCCCATCCTCGATCTCGCCCCCAAGTCCGGTCTTGCCGTCGTTGCCGAAGCTTTTGCCGATCGCGCCTATACGCCTCAGGGCCAGCTCGTTTCCCGCCGGGAAGCCGGTGCCGTATTACATGACGCGGCAAAAATTGCCGACCGCATGGTGCAGCTTGCCCGCGAAGGCACGCTGGAGGCGATCGATGGCAGTATTATAAAAATCGAGGCGCAATCCATCTGTGTACATGGCGACAGCCCCGGTGCGGTCGCCATCGCCCAGGAAATCCGCCGGCGCTTCGAGGCTGATGGCATCGACATCCGCTCTTTTGCATCCAATCGCTGAAAGGATAGCCGATGACGATACCCACATCCTATCTCAATCACACGGACGCGGACGCCGCCCGCAAGGCCCGCGCCACCTATCGCGGCGGTATTGTCGCCCCTACCTCCGGCATCGCGCCCGGCTTCACGCAGGCGAACATGATCGTGCTGCCGCGCGACTGGGCTTTCGATTTCCTGCTTTATGCGCAACGCAATCCCAAGCCCTGCCCGGTACTCGACGTGTCCGATCCGGGATCGCCGACCACTCTTCTGGCGCCTGGCGCCGATCTCAGGACTGATCTGCCGCTTTATCGCATCTGGCGTGACGGCAAGCTTGTTGAGGAAACCGCTGACGCCACCGCCGCATGGGCTGAGCGCGACGATCTCGTCGCCTTCCTCATTGGCTGCAGCTTCACCTTCGAAACACCGATGGTGGAGGCGGGTATCGAAATCCGCCATATGACGGACAAGAGCAATGTGCCCATGTATCTCACCAACCGCCCCTGCCGTCCGGCCGGTCGGCTGAAGGGCAATATGGTCGTTTCCATGCGGCCGATCCCGGCGTCGCGCGTCGCTGATGCGGCGACCATTTCGGGACGTTTTCCAGCGGTGCATGGTTCGCCCGTGCATGTGGGTGCGCCCGAGGAGATCGGCATTACCGATCTCGCAAAGCCCGATTTCGGCGACGCGGTGCGGATTGAACCCGGCGAGGTTCCGGTCTTCTGGGCCTGCGGCGTCACCCCACAGGCCGCCGTGATGGCATCCGGTGTTCCCTTTGCCATTACCCATGCGCCGGGACACATGTTCATTACCGATATTCCCGATTCCGCCTACCACGCGTGAGGATATGATGCGTTTTCTTCCCGTCAGCCTCGCCACCATTCTTGTCGAACTCGCCGATCTCGATGAAACGCTTGCGCTTTTCGCCTCGCTGCAGAACGATCCCATCGAAGGCATAGAAGAGACGGTGCCGGCTGCCCGCACGCTGATGATCCGGTTCCGGCCCGAGAAGATCGGCTCCGAAGCGCTGGCTGCGCGGCTTGCGAGCCGCGATCTCTCGGCAAAGATCGCGCCGTCGGACAATCTTGTCGAAATCCCCGTCCGTTATAATGGCGAAGACCTTGCAGATGTTGCCGAACTAACCGGCCTGAGCATCGAAGAGGTTATCCGCCGGCACACCGAAAGCGAATTCACCGTTGCCTTCTGCGGCTTCGCTCCCGGTTTTGGTTATCTGGTCGGAGGCGATCCCGCGCTGCATGTCCCGCGCCGGCAAAGCCCGCGCACCCGTATTCCGGCCGGCTCCGTAGCATTGGCCGGTGCTTTCAGCGGCGTCTACCCGCAAAACAGCCCTGGCGGCTGGCAGATCATCGGCACGACGCCGGTGAAGATGTGGGATATAGACCGCGACCCCGGCGCGCTGTTTCAGCCGGGCTACCGTGTGCGTTTCTTCGACATGGACAAGACCGGTCGAACGGTAGATATCCCAGCTCCGGCACCGGACAGGAAAGTACCAAAAAAGGATGGCCCGCATTTCGAGGTGCTTGCCGCGCCAATGCCAGCCATCTTTCAGGACCTCGGCCGTTTCGGCCAGACCGGGCAGGGTGTCTCCGCCTCCGGCGCGCTGGATCGCGGCGCATTTAATGCCGCAAACCGCATCGTCGGCAATCCGGTCAACACGCCCTGTCTCGAACTGACGCTCGGCGGCTTTTCCTTCAAAAGCGCGAACCGTACCGTTATCGGCATAACCGGCGCCCCCTGCCCCGTCACGATCAAGACGGCAGAGCGCAGTTTCGTGGCAAAGGCGCATGCACCGGTTTCCCTTGAGGCCGGTGATGTTGTCACTTTCGGCCAACCATCGAAAGGTATGCGTTGTTATCTCGCGGTGCGCGGTGGCTTCGATGTCGAGCCGGTGCTCGGCAGTTTCGCGACGGATACACTTGCCGTTGTTGGCCCGGAGCCGGTCGGTGCAGGCGCCATCCTGCCGCTCAAGGGTGAGACGTCCGGCCTTTCCAGCGTATCGATCGACGAGGTTCCGGCTTTCGAGCCGCCGGTAACGGGTGAGGTCGTGACACTGGATGTCGTTCTCGGGCCCCGAACGGACTGGTTCACGCAGAGGGGTATCGAGACGCTGACTGGCCAGCTCTGGCAGGTCACCCCACAATCGAACCGGGTCGGCATTCGCCTCTCAGGCGACGTGCCGGTGGAACGCAAGGACAGTGCGGAGCTTCCGAGCGAAGGCACGGCAACGGGCGCGATCCAAATTCCCCATAGCGGCCAGCCGGTTCTTTTCCTTGCCGATCACCCGCTGACCGGAGGTTATCCTGTCATCGGCGCGGTAGCGGAATATCATCTCGATCTTGCCGGGCAGATCCCCGTCAACGCCAAAATCAAATTTCGCCCGATCGGCCCCTTTGCCGAAATCGCGGCCAGGAACATAGAATCCCGAGGAGAAAAGCGATGAAAAAAGTGCTGATTGCCAATCGCGGCGAGATCGCGGTGCGCATCATCCGCGCCTGTCGCGATTACGGCCTGAAATCGGTCGCCGTTTATGCCGATCCCGATCAGGGCGCGCTTTTCGTCCGGCTGGCGGATGAAGCCTATGCGCTGGAAGGCGTGCGGCCCGCCGGGACGTATCTCGATATCAACAAGCTGATCTCGATTGCTAAACGCGCCAGCGCAGATGCCGTCCATCCGGGTTACGGCTTCCTTTCTGAACGCGCGGAATTCGCAAAGGCCGTCATCGATGCCGGCTTGATCTGGATTGGGCCGGATCCTCATGTCATCGAGGCGCTGGGCGACAAGGTCGAAGCACGGCGCATCGCCACCGGCGTCGGCGCACCGCTGGTGGCCGGCAGCGACGGTCCGGTTTCTTCTGCCACAGAAGTCATCGCTTTTGCCGAACAACACGGCCTGCCCGTCGCCATCAAAGCCGCCCATGGCGGGGGCGGCCGAGGTCTGAAGGTTGCATGGAAAATGGAGGAGATCGCCGACCTCTACGAATCCGCCGTGCGCGAAGCAACCGCCGCCTTCGGTCGTGGCGAATGCTTTCTCGAGCGCTTCCTTGACCGGCCGCGCCATATCGAAGCGCAGGTTCTGGCCGATAAACACGGCAATGTGCTTGTTCTCGGCACCCGGGACTGCTCGCTGCAACGCCGGAACCAGAAACTGATCGAAGAGGCCCCCGCCCCCTTCCTGTCCGATGAGCAGCGCCAAAAAATCCATGACGCCGCCAAGGCGATCTGCGCCGCAGCCGGTTATTCCGGCGCCGGCACCGTCGAATTCCTGCTCGGCGTTGACGGCACCATTTCTTTCCTTGAGGTCAATACGCGCCTGCAGGTGGAACATCCTGTCACCGAGGAAACCACCGGCATCGATCTCGTCATCGAACAGTTCCGTATTGCCGAAGGCCAGAAGCTGCGGGTCCTCGAAACGCCCGAACCGCGCGGGCACTCCATGGAGTTCCGCATCAATGCCGAAGACCCTGGCCGCGGCTTCCTGCCGACGCCCGGCTCGATCTCGGTTTTCGACGCGCCGTCCGGTCCCGGCATTCGCATGGATAGCGGTGTCGTCAGCGGCTCCGTCGTGCCTGGTGTCTTCGACTCGCTGATGGCGAAGCTCATCGTGACAGGTGTCGACCGAGATCAGGTCCTGCGCCGTGCCCGCCGCGCGCTGAAGGAATTCCGCATCGAGGGTATCGCGACCGTTCTTCCGTTCCATCGCGCCGCGATCGAGACGGACGACTTCATTGGCACGGATGGGTTCAAGGTTCACACCCGCTGGATCGAAACCGATTTTGCGGCCGTGCCCGACGCCATGGAGCGCCCGGCACCGGCCGACGATCCTTCCATGACACGAACCTATCTCGAGATTGACGGAAAGCGTGTTTCGGTCGGCCTGCCCAGCATTCTCCTTTCCAGCCTCGGCAGCGTCAACGGCGGCCAGGCGTCCGTTTCCGGCACTGCGGTCGACAGGAACGAGGGTGAAATCACCGCTCCCGTTTCCGGCACCTTGCAGTCCTTCAAGGTAAAAGATGGCGACACGGTCTCGGAAGGTGATCTCCTGGCAATCATGGAAGCAATGAAGATGGAGACACAGATTGTCGCCACCAGGGCCGGCAGGGTCCGCCTGATCGGCAAGGAAGGCGACTATCTTCAGGCCGGCGATAGGGTGCTCGAAATAGCCGGCTAATATTGAAGCGCCGCAACGACCTCATAATCGCAGATCGCGCATCCCCGGTGGCGGAACCCTTTCGTCACCGGGCCGTTTATGGCGCGACCTGCTAACCATCGTGAGGGACATATGGCCGGACGCACCTTGCTTCAATTCTTCCATTGGTATTATCCGGACGGAGGGAAATTATGGAGCGAGGTGGCCGAGAAGGCCGAAAGCCTTGCCAAAATGGGCATCACCGACGTCTGGCTGCCGCCCGCCTACAAGGGCGCCGCCGGCGGTTATTCGGTTGGATATGACACCTACGATCTCTTCGACCTCGGCGAATTTGACCAGAAGGGCACCGTCGCCACCAAATACGGTGATCGTGGTGCCCTCGAGCATGCGGGCAAGACGCTGAAAGAGAATGGCATCCGTGTCATTCACGACGTCGTTCTCAATCACAAGATGGGTGCCGACGAGAAGGAAAAGGTACGGGTTCGCCGCGTCAATCCCGACGATCGCACGGATATCGACGACGAGGATTTTTCCGCACTCGCTTATACACGTTTCACCTTTCCCGGCCGAGGCGGCGCGCATTCCAAATTCATCTGGGACCAGAAATGTTTCAGCGGCGTCGATCACATCGAAGAGCCGACCGAAGACGGCATTTTCCGGCTCGTCAACGAATATGGCGACGGTGAGTGGAACGAGGAAGTCGATCAGGAAAACGGCAATTTCGACTATCTCATGGGCGCGGATGTCGAGTTTCGCAATCGGGCCGTCTATGAAGAGCTCAAATATTGGGGCCGCTGGCTTTCCGAGCAGGTCCAGGTGGACGGCTTCCGTCTGGATGCCGCGAAACATATTCCGGCATGGTTCTTCCGCGACTGGGTCGGCCATATGCGCGAGACTATTGACCCCGATCTTTTCGTCGTAGCGGAATATTGGCACCCCGATCTTGAGGCCTTGAAGAGCTATCTCGAACTCGTCGACAAGCAGCTGATGCTTTTCGATGTCGCCCTTCACCACAGCTTCCACGACGCGTCGAAACAGGGCGGTGGTTTTGACATGCGCAGCATTTTCGATGGTGCGCTTGTTTCCGTCGTTCCCGATCACGCCGTCACGCTTGTCGATAACCACGACACCCAGCCCTTGCAATCGCTGGAGGCTCCGGTGGACCCCTGGTTCAAGCCCCTCGCCTATGCGATCATATTGCTGCGTGAAAACGGCGTGCCTTGCGTTTTTTATCCCGATCTGTTCGGCACGAGCTATACCGACACGGGTAATGACGGCAATGAGTACAAAATCGATATGCCGGCCATCGAATGCCTGCCGAAGCTCATAGAGGCGCGCAGCCGTTTCGCCAATGGCGTACAGACGGACATTTTCGATGACCCGAACTGCATCGCCTTCATTCGCCATGGCACCGCCGATGCGCCGGGCTGTGTCGTGGTGATGTCGAATGGCGAACCGGCGGAAAAGCATGTCGATCTCGGTCCGGATCATGCAAGGGCGGTCTGGCGCGACTTCCTCGGGCACCGTCAAGAGGAGATCACCCTCGATGAGAGCGGCAAGGGCGTCTTCCCCACCAATGGCGGCAGTGTCAGTGTTTGGGTGCCAGCCGAATCCGGGTGAGCAACAAGGCCAACGGTCCGAAAATTATGCTCACTCTGCCGAAACGAGGCGGCGCGGACCTGCGCCGTTATCGGCGAGAACATCGTTCGGATTGCGCAACGGACAATCATCCAGCGAAAGGCACCCGCAACCGATACAGCCGGTAAGCTGGTCGCGCAGCATGATCAGGTTGTTGATGCGAAGCTGGAGCATTTCCCGCCAGGATTGGGAGAACCTGCGCCAGTCGGCTGTTGTCGCCACCCGATCCTGCGGCAGGTCGGCCATTGCGTCCCTGATGATGCTCAGCTGTATACCCGCCCGCTGCGCAATGCGGATGATGGCGATGCGCCTCAGAACGGCGCGATGATAACGGCGTTGATTGCCGGCGGTGCGCCAGCCCTCGATCAATCCCTTCGCCTCGTAAAAATGGATGGTGGAGACGGCGATGCCGCTGCGGCGGGCAACCTCTCCCACCGTCAGGCTGTGTTTGAGTATGGTATTTTCCATTCTGGCTCCTGCTTCCGGACCGATTTCCGCTCGGAAACGCGGAAACACAACGAAGAGCAGCCGGTATAATTCCTCAACCATAGTTGAGGTCAATAGACAACGGTCAAAAAAAGAGGCGCTCGATGGCGCCTCCGAATTTCGCGACTATGACTGGATCAGAACTTGGCTGTCATGCTGATCCAGAAACGACGGCCTTCCATGACGGTGTTGAAATCGTCGGTGCCGACATCCTTGTCGAAGACGTTGTAGACGGCGGCATTGAGATCGACATTTTCGGCGACCGCATATTTCGCGCCGATATCAAGCGTGGTGTAGGCGTCATATTTTCGACCGGCCTTGCCGTTGATCGTCACCGGCGTGCCGTTCGTGCCGATGCGCGGGCCGGCATTGATTTCCGATCCGTGGTAATTCAGCGAGGCCCAGGCTTCAAGACCATCGATCGGTGTCACCCAGTCGCCGCGCAGATTGGCCATATGCTCCGGTGTCCGCGCCAATGGAAAACCTTGGTAATCACCGGTCTTCTGTTCGGAATGCGTATAGGTATAGTTGCCGCGCAGCGTCAGTTCCGGCGTCGCGTACCAGGTCGCCGTCAATTCCACACCCTGAATGACCGCATCGTCGATATTGTAATTATACCAGAGGCGGTAGTTGCGGTCTTCGCTCCAGCGGACTGGCGTTCCATCGGGATTGAGCACCAGCGCGTTGGAAATCTTGTCCTTGAAATCGGTGTAGAAATAGGTGGCCCCCAGAGCGACGTCACCATTCTCCCAAAGTGCCGCCACTTCGTAGCTCGTGCTTTTTTCCGCTTCGAGGTTGGGATCGCCGATGATCACACCGCAAGTGCCGCTCGGACCATAGGTGCAACCGCCCCCACCTGTCGTATAGGCATAACCCGGCGCGATCTGACGGATTTCCGGTGCGCGGAAACCGGTGGAAACGCCGCCCTTGATGGTCAGCTCTTCCGTGGCGCTCCAGACGCCATAGAGACGCGGGCTGAAATGATTGCCGTATTTTTCATGGTTATCGAGGCGAAGCCCGCCCGTCAGCGCGAAATTGTCGACGATGCGCCACTCATCCTCAAGGAATAGAGCCCATTGCGTGGCCGAAAACGTCTCGTCCCGGCCGGTACGGCGGCCCGGGTTCTGGTCCGTCAGCCGTGCCTCGAAATATTGGCCGCCCGTGACCAGTGTGTGGTTGCCGAAGAGCTCGAAAGGCGTGGTGAACTTGCCATCGAGCACGGTATTGCGCACCTCCGGCGAGCGTGCATTTTCAGTCACGCGGCCGGTTCGGATGTTTCTGGTGAAATTGGTGCGTTCCGCCCATTCCTGCTGCAACGAGAATTCGGATGTGGTCGGTCCCCAGCGGCCGGTGTGCGAGAGTGACCAGTGGTCACGCGTGTTGATGTTGTAGGTGCCGTCGCTATTGGCCGCGAGCGATTCGCCAGGCTCGGCGCTACGGCGCAGCCTTGTCTTGCCACCTTCGAGATAGATGTCGTGATCTTCGTTCGGCGTAAACGTCAGGCGGCCGTTGAAATCATATTCCTTGGCGCCGGTGGTCCCGCTCAAAATGCGGTCTTCGCCGCGCGTGAAGCCCCTGCCCCAGAGCTGCAGACCAAGCTGATCCTTGAGGATCGGACCGTTCGCATACCAGGAGACCTGGCCGCTATTGCCGAATTTCGAATGCTGTTGAACCGTGCCCTCGGTGGTGACGGAGCCCGACCAGACGTCGCCGACCTTGCGGGTGATGATGTTGATCACGCCGCCCATGGCATCCGAGCCATAAAGCGAGGACATGGGACCGCGCACCACTTCGATACGTTCGATCGCCGAAACCGGCGGCACGAAGCTCTGTTCGAAGCCGGAGTTGCCGTTCGTGCGGGCATCGCGCGTGCTCTGCCGCTTGCCGTCAACGAGGATCAACGTATAGGCGCCCGGCAAGCCGCGGATGAAAACATCCTTTTCGTTGGCGATCCCGGTGACAGACACGCCCTGCACTTCGCGCAAGGCGTCAGTCAGGTCGCGATACGCCCCCTTTTCCAGATCCTCCCGTGTGACGACGGTGATGCTGGCCGGAGCGTCCTTTACATTCTGCTCGAAACCGGACGCGGTGACGACGATCTGCTCAAGAACAGTGGTATTTTCGGATGCCTGCTGCGCAAAAGCGGGCAGAGCAATATTTAACGCGGTTCCCGCCATTGCTGCCGAAAAAGTAGTCTTTATTGTCATCGAAGCCTTTTTGCAGCCCCGGTACTTCAATTCCATGTTATGCCCCCGCATTTAACTTGAGAATTTCACCCCACTTATTTACGAGGGGGGTGCAGGCGCAACAGGTTTGTTTTCGAACAGTTCTAAATTCTAGAAATTGCAAAAAGGGCTCCCTCTTAAGATGAGTGGAGTAAAAATTCGCCAGATGACAACCAGCAAGAGAAAAGACGGACCGGCTTCCACGGCAAAACCCGA
Organism: Agrobacterium sp. InxBP2; assembly: GCF_026191755.1. Classification (NCBI taxonomy): domain Bacteria; kingdom Pseudomonadati; phylum Pseudomonadota; class Alphaproteobacteria; order Hyphomicrobiales; family Rhizobiaceae; genus Agrobacterium; species Agrobacterium sp. InxBP2. The sequence continues at coordinate 22,423 of NZ_JAINDY010000026.1, read as the reverse complement.
CAGGCTTGGGCAGCTGAAACTGCTTGTCGCTTTTGATGCTTTGTTGCGGGAAGGTAGTGTCAGCCGCGCCGCGGCGGGCATGGGACTTCCAACATCATCGATGAGCCGGATCTTGCAGCAGCTACGGGAAAAATACGGGGACCAGCTCTTTCTCCGCACCGGCCAAGGCCTGCGCCCCACCCCCTTTGCCGAAGCCATGCGCCTGCGCATCCGCTCCCTGGCGGCAGAGGCCGAAAATCTGATCGATTATTCGCAGGAAGAACCCGAGGCGCCGGCCACCATCAATAAGAGCGGCTGGGAGCAGCCGGCATTGATGAAAGCACCGCCACTTTCCCTTCGCCCCAGCATTCTTCTTGAAGGTCAGCCGACGCCGGAAAACATTGCCGAGCGTCTCGCCCGCATCGGTCACAATTCCGCCCCACAGGAACGGCTCGCCAAGTATATTGCAACGTCTGCGATGGGAATAGGCAACAGCCGTCCGCTCAGCCAATCGGAGGCGGCGGATGCACTGTCGATCATTCTGGAAGGGGATGCCGATCCGATACAGATCGGGGCACTGCTCGCCACCATGCATTATCGCGGCGTGACGGCGGCCGAACTGGCCGGCTTCATCCAGGCGACGTGGCGACATGTCGGGCGAGACCGCTACCGGCCTGTCACCGTCGATCTCGACTGGCCGGCTTATATGTCCCCCAAACACCGCGATGCGCCATGGTTCGTGCATTCTGCCCGCCTCGTTTCCATGGCGGGATACAGGGTGCTGTTGCACGGCCATGTTGGTCAGGGCGAAAATGGCGGCAAGCTTGAACGCGCCGCACAAGCCTGCGGTATTCCCCTTTGCCATTCGCTTTCGCAGGCGGCCGAGGCCACGTCATCCGAAGGGATCGCCTATCTCCCCCTGGGCGGCCTGTCTCTGCAATTCCAGAGCCTGCTCAGTCTCCATGGCATTCTGGAAATGCGCCTGCCGGTGCATACTGTCGTCCACCTTCTCAATCCACTGCGCGCAAGGAGCACCATTATAGGGCTCGCCCGTCCGGCCTATCAGGAGCTGCATCGCGATACCGCCCGCCTGCTCGCCGTGGAGAATCTCGCCATACTCGGTAACACTCGGGATTTCGCACAGTTCACGCCATTCCGCAGCACACGGATTTTCGGTCTTTCAAGCGGAAGGGACGTGGAGGTCCTGGTCCCCGCCCGCGAAGCACCGCCTGCCGAAATGCCAACCATGTTCACCACCTTCGAATATTGGCGTGCAGTCTGGACGGGAGCCGCGAAAGACGAAAGGGCGGAAACCATCATCATATCCACCGCCGCCGCCGCGTTGATGCTCGTCAATGACATGGGGCTTTCCTTTGACGAAGCTTACGCGAAAAGCCTCAAGCTCTGGAACGAGAGGACGCGCAATCTGGTCAGCGTCTAAGCATTCGAGATCACGCCGTGGCGACTGACTTTTTCAAAGCCAGATATTCCCACAGAGCAACGAGCAGCAGAATACCCGTGCTGGCCAGCTGCAGGATGAATAGCGGAATGCCCGGCACCGGCAACAATAGGCAGAGCGCTGCCACGCCCGCAAAATGCGAGACGGGGCGCTGATAGGTCGCGGCGATCTTGACACCGATATTGCCTGCCAGAAAGAGGACGGGACCACCGACGATTGCGATGGCCTCCCTTATCGTTGCGGCCTCGTGGGCATGGGACAGGCTGAAATCCTCTCCCACCGCCGTCAGAATGATACCGGCGACGATTGGCAAATGTCCGTAGTTGAAGAGATTATGGGCGATCTTCGCCTTCTCGTCGGCGTTCTCGGCTTTTCTGGAGGCTTCCGCCTGTCCGTGATGGAAATAAATCCACCACATCGCGACGGTGCTTATGAAGGCGGAGCAGAAAACGACAAATGTCAGCCCGGAGTTCATATATTCGGTTGCCGTCCGGCCGGTGGTCAGAATTGTTTCCCCCAGACAGATGATGACAAACAGGGCGCAACGTTCCGCCAGATGCTCTCCGGAAAGATGCAGACTGTCGTCATCGCGAGAACGCAAGCCGGGGACAACATAGCGGCAGGCCGGACCGGCATACTCGATTGCGAGGGCCATGCCCCACAGGAGAATGCGTTCCCCCAGATCGCAAAACCCGCCTGCCAGCCAGAACAGGCTCGAAATGGCCAGCCAGATCGTCACCCTCACGAACACCAGAAACGACTGCCGGTCTTCATCCCTGAAGGCATAGAGAGCAAACAGGCTTCGACCGATCTGCATGACGCTGTAGATCAGCGCGAAAACCAGGCCCTGTTCGGCAAAGGCTTCCGGCAAGGCGATGGCCAGCAGTACACCGCCAAACATCAGCACGAAGAGCAAAATCCTGACCGGTTCTTTCTCAGTATTCAGCAGATTGGTTATCCAGGTGGTGTGTATCCACAGCCACCACAGGGACAATATCAGGATGCCGGCTTCCAGCACCGCCGTTGGCCCAAAGTCCTTCGCCAGAGAATGGGATAACTGAATAAGAGCGAAAACGAAAACCAGATCAAAGAACAGCTCAGGAAATGTCGCCTTTCCCGTCTCCTGACCGTCATGCCGGATCCAGCTTTCTGCACTCGGCGCCCGTCGGGAAATCTTGGTTCCTGTTCTCATTCTGCTTCCGTTTGCGGAGCATAGATCATCGCAATCCCTCACTGTCGCAAGACGTGGGTTTCAGCCCCGGTATTGTTATGATCTGACCCGCGGCCGGGGAATTCCAGCCCACGCGCGCTGTCGGGAAGGAACTGCGGTCCCACCAGCCGCACCGTTTTTCCGGAGACATCAATAATGTAACTTTGGGCGGAAGGCGCCGATGAAACCGCTGCGTTACCGTCTTTTTTATCTTCCAGCCGGCTGATTTCCAGGGACTGGGAAAATACCGGCACGACCATTACGCAGACGAGGCCGGCGGCGAGAAAGAGGGGCTTGGGTAACATCGAAATTCCCTGACGCTTTTATCTGCGCCAATAACAGCCATCCCCTGCATTTGTTCCGCACAGCTTCAGGTATCGCCGTCAAGGTAAGTGCGGTATTGCACGTAATCACCGCTCGATTGCCCATCGACGACTTCAGGCGGCCGCCCCTCGCCCCCTGGGAGATAGCCGGTGTCTTCGAGGACTGATTTCACGAGCTCTGCAATCGCAATATGTCGGGGCAGAGCTTTATCCGCCATGTAAAGGGCGACGGCCAGTTCTATATCATCCGGAAATGTCATGAGCGTGGCGTTCCGTTAAACCATTGACTGGAACGCGCAGTGCCAGCGAAAGTTCAATTCGTCGGCGCCAAGGTAGCGCGGATTGGCGACATATCGCGGAACTTTTTTCGAGGCCGCAGGGAGGAACTTCTGCCCGAACTGCACAATCTGATGTGTTCAGACCGCTACTCCGCATTCAAAATGCTCCAGACTCAAGCAATTGAAACCAATCACGGAAAAGCGCAAACGAAAGCTAAATTGGACTTAACTTGCGTTACTGTGCATTCACCACGGGAAGCCCCGATCGGACACAAAGTGTTCTAGCAGCTTCGTTCCAACGAATCCTTTGGTGTTTGCGTGAACAGCAAGAATCTAACCGCATAGCCGGTTTTTCGCAAGCTGCCGCCGCTCCGCTCATCACGCCCTCATGATCTCGTTCCCGCTTCCTGCTTGTCTGTTCGGCCACGCAGTTGCGCCGTGAGCATGGCCTTGAGATCGAAACTGCCTTCCTGGGCCTTACGTGTGAGATTGCGCAGATATCCGCCAAGCGAACTGATTTGATCAGCCTTCTGCAACAGGCAAGCGAGGATGGCCGCTGTTCCCTGCCTCCCGAAGGTGGCTAATGCATCCTGATAGGCCGACTGGCTGATGCTGAACATGGTTCTGATGACGGAAGTTGCCACCTCCATATCTCTCCAGCCAGTCACCGCACCTCCAGGTGCATAGAGTGAGATATCCGGGCACGCTTTCAAAACCAAAACAATATCAGGAACAAAAAATTGCTTATGAAGATCGTTCTTGGGTGTTGGCTTTGGAGGTGTGACACCAGCGACCGCGGCATCTGCGGATGTGGACGCGATTGTTGCAGCAGTTCGAACCGGCGCGGCATCCTCCAATTCCTGCGGTTCAGATATGGATTCGGATTCTGAATTCTTTATGAGGCGCTCATTTTGGCAGTCATTGCCGCTCAAATTTTCCGATTTTTCAAGATTTTCCAGATAGTTGGTCACTTCTGCGCGGAGTGAAGCCAGAAAACCTGCGATTTCCTTGAGTTCAGCTGTCTTCGAATTGCGCCCGAGAGCCCGCGCGATGTCGTTGTAACGGGCCTGAAACCCGTCAAAGATCTCGATCTTGCCGCTGGCAGCAATCATTTCGCAGAGTTTCTGGATGTCCCGACGGCAGAGGCTGATCGTCTCGCGAAGCCGTTGAAGATCGAGCCGTTCGCGAATGATGCGCTCGGCCAGTTCCTCTATTTCCGTTTTACGAGCAAGAAGCGGTGCGAGTGAGAACCCGTAGGCTTCGCTGATCTCGCCACCCCTGTGCTTCCGTGCGTAACGTTTCCCATTCGGGCTGTCCTTGCGGATGATGAGGCCGGCTTCGACAAGAGCCGAAAGATGCCGACGCAATGTCTGTTCCGCCATGCCATGCGCCCTGAGCGACAACTGCGTATTGGATGGAAACACCACCAATCCGGCTTCGCTGGAAAGCTCATTTTTGGGATAAAAGCTCAAGAGCGCGTTCAGAACGGCAAGCGAGCGATCGGTCACGCCGAGCAGCGGTCTTGCTTCACAGACGGACCGATAGAGTTTCCATTTGTCGACTGCTTCGCATTTTCTGCCTCTCTGCGCGGCAAACTGGGTTGCGAGCACGCCAAACGACATCGCTCGCCGCCCAAAGGGCGTCGTTACACATGTGCTGTCCATGTCTTTCACCTTTCACAAGGCAAAAGAAAATCGCTCACCGAAAAATTCGATGCCAAGACTCTTGACTATGATTCGCGGAAATGAGATTCTTCGGGTGCTTAAATCAAAGAAAGGCTTCCGCGCGGCAACGTTCGGGGGCTTTTTTCTTTTGTGATGCGTCTCCTGTTAGTCGTTCGGGTTAGAAATCACTGCTTGGACCGATACTCGGCAAACAGCGTCTGAAGATGTTCCAGAACGAATTCGGCAAATTCCGGTGCTTCGCTCTTGTCGATCGATATATCCAGCTTCCGGTCGCTCTCGACCACTTTCGCCAGGCGACGGCCCGTATCCGAAGACCATACGCCGGTTTTCTTGACCTGTGTCTTTGGCTTCAAAAAGTCCAGAAGCGCCTTGAAGCGTTCTTCGGAAGGAAGCGAGGCAACCGCAGGTTCGCTGACATATGCGCGGGCCGCCTCCTTGACCTGTGAGGAGGAAAGCTGGTCGGCTAGATCCATCCAGTTGCGGCGGCCGACAGTGGGTGCGGGGCCTATGAGATCGACCAGATCCTCTGGAATGCGTCCAACGACCGAAAGCATATTGGACAGATCGCCCTTGTGAAGCGACATCGCCGCCATGATCGTGTCTCGAGGGAACCGCATCTGCAGTTTCTGCGCAAACCGCGCTTTCTCGATATAGGTCAGGTCGCGACGTTCGTTATTTTCCTGGCCCTGGGCCACCACCAGCTGTTCATCGCTGAGATCCCGCACAACGGCCTTGACCGGAATGCCAAGACTTGAAACGGCGCGAAGGCGGCGATGACCGAAGGCGACCTGATAACGGCCCGGGAAATCGGGATGCGGACGCACGAGAATCGGCACCTGCTGCCCCTGCTCACGAATTGCCTCCACCAGACCGGCATCGGCCTCTTCGGAAGCGGGCATACGATCCGGTATGAAGGAGGGATCGATATCCGCGGGGTCGAGAGAGACAATCGTCAGTCCTTCGGCTAGCTGCTTTTCAATGGCTTCAGCCCGTTTGGCGCGCTCCGAGACTTCATTCAGCGATTGACCGATCATACCAACGGGGGAATTCAAAACATCCGTCACCAGCTCAGGGGAGCCGAGGATAGGCCTGATACGGGGTCGCGAACGCTCCGGCGTGGTATCGTTGTTGTCGGTACCCGGTGTGCCAAGATTTGCGAAGATTTGTTTTCTGCTCATGCTGCCCTACCCCACGCTTTTTTAATCAGTCCTTCGATTTCAGCGTTCACATTGTTCATGGCTTCCAGCGCGCGATCATAGGTCGACCGGGTGAATTGCGTCCTCTCCACTTCGAAAAGCGTCTGGTTGGTCAATCCAGCGTCCGAGACCGCCGTGCTTTTCAGCATCGGATGATTGAGGACGTTTTCACCAAAGATCGATCGCAGGAAAGCGACCATCTGGTTCTGCGGCCCGTCGCTCGGTTCGAAACGGGTGATCAGGTAACGCATCCAGTTATAATCCGACCGAGCACCGGCCCGGCCAATTTCTGCCAGAAGGTCGCCGGTCATGGCGAGGAACTGGTTCATCGACATCACGTCAAGCATCTGCGGATGGACGGTGACGAGCACCGATGTCGCCGCTGTCAGAGCCGAAAGCGTCAGATAACCGAGTTGCGGTGGGCAATCGATGACGACAACGTCGTAGAAATTTTGCGCTTGGGCGATCGCCTGGCCGATACGGGCGAAAAACAGCGTGTCACCCGGTGCACGGCGCATCAGCGCACGCGGAGTATCGTGTTCGAACTCCATAAGTTCCAGATTGCCAGGAACAATGTGGAGATCGGGAATATAGGTGCCACGGACGATCTCGGCGATGGGGCGGCGTTCATCGTCATAACGGATCGCGCCATAAAGCGTCTCGTTCGGCCCGACATCAATCTCGGGCTGGTGACCAAAAAGCGCGGAAAGGCTGGCCTGGGGGTCGAGATCGATGGCAAGAACCCGATAGCCACGTAGTGCCAGATATTGCGCCAGATGGGCAGAGGTGGTTGTCTTTCCCGAACCGCCCTTGAAATTCATGACGGCGATGACCTGTAACTCTTCGCCCTCCCGGCGGTGGGGCAGGTAGCGGCGTGTGCCACGCGCACCCTGGTCCAGAAAACCCCTGATATCGCGCATGTCTTCTACGGAATAGGAGCGACGCCCGGATACCTGCGCGGCATCAAGCTCAGGCAGCTCGGAAGCGATCTGGCGCAGATAGGCTTCGCCAATGCCGATGAGCTTTGCGGTCTCCGCCGGAGAGAAATGCCGCATGCTCTTTTCGGTATGGGGGGAAAATGTATTTGCGTTATGCGCCTGCAACTGGGCTGACAACGCAGCCGAATGCTGTTGTATAAGACTCGTCAGGTCAGGTGCTCCTGCGGCACGTCTTAAATCGGCACTCTGTGTCATCGGTCTTCTTTCGCTCGAAATTGCAGTAGCGGTTTTTTTCGAAAAAGGCGGTTTTTTCCGCAACTGAGATATAAGCGCCGATTCTCTTTTTGGCGCAATAGGCTTTTTTCTCATGTGCGGAGATGCGGCTAAAGCATTGTGGAAGAATCACTTTTTCCTTCTTGGGCGTTTTCTGGTTTGCCGCGGCTAACTTGGCCTCGTTTTCCCCTCGCGCCCTCGGCTTGAGTTATGACAGCAGGTGGGCCGGAAGTTTGCCGCGGCTAACTTTCGCTATCTTCCCGCTGGGGCGGGGCAGTGGGAAATTCAAGGGTGGACATTCGCAGCTGGTTAATCTCTACTGCATGACTAGAGTATGGGATGCCTCGCGCTGGTTGCCGGGCAATTCCATTGTCGTTGGTTGGAGGATTGAATGTCCTATGACGTCGCTCTAGTCGGTTCGGGTTTCTCGGCCATTTGTACAGCAGCCCATCTCCTGTCATCACTGCCCGCGGAGGCGTCGATTGCCATCGTTGGTGACGAGTCGGATTTTGGCCGCGGTACCGCCTATCGCACGGAACTACCCTATCATCGGCTGAATGTGCCCGCGGGGCGTATGAGCGTCTTTCCGGACCGCCCGGACGATTTTGTCGAATGGTTGGCGCAGAACGGGCTGGGAAACGATCCCCTTCTATTCGCGTCGAGGGGCGATTATGGGCTCTATTTGCGGGACCGGCTCGCCAGTCTTCTCAGAAGCCGGGAACAGCGGGCGCGTGTCGATTTTATTCGGGCGAAGGCATCCGCTTGCCGGCCCGAATCACAAGGCGGCTTTACCTTCACCCTGGAAAATGGCGAGACATTGCAGGCACGCAATGTCGTTCTGTGTCTCGGCGTTGGTGCTGCAAGTTTGCCGGTGCAAACTGTCGCAAAACGTGAAGAGGGCGTGCAGCGCGTGGTGAGCCATTGCTGGCAGCCGGGATGGTTGTCCCGGGTGAAGAGCGGGGATCGTATCTGTATCCTTGGTTCCGGCCTTACGATGATCGATCAGGTGTTGACGCTGCGCGGAAAAGGTCACCGGGGCCCGATCCATGTCCTGTCCCGCCGCGGGCTCATTCCGCATCCGCATGTTAGTCCGCCTGTGCCGCCTAGCGCTCCGCGTCTGCGTGAAGGTTCCACTGAGATAAGCGAGCTATTACGATCTCTCCGTCAACAGGTGACCAACGGGGCGCCATGGCGCTCGGTTATGGACGGTTTGCGGCCAAAAACACAATCGCTATGGCAGAGCCTCAGCTCACAGCAACGCGCAAGGTTTTTGCGGCATGCGCTGCCTTGGTGGAATATCCATAGACATCGCATCGCGCCTGAGGTGCATGACGCCTTTGACAGGCTGTTGTCAGACGGCGTTCTCACTATCCACGCGGGTTATCTCCAGGCGATCGATGAACACGAGGAGAGCATCTCCATTCGTTATCGCGTTCGGCATACGCAGATGATTAAGGAACTGCAGGTCGATTGGGTCATCAATTGCACCGGCATGGAACGCGCGGGTATCGGCCACTCTCGCCTTCTGGAAAGCATGCGATCTGACGGGGTGCTTCGGCTCGATTCCTTTGGCCTTGGTGTCGAGGTCGACGGCGATTCCCGGCTGCTGCGCACGGATGGCCAAGCATGGCGAGGTCTCTTCGCCGTCGGCGCGCTGACGGCAGGCCGGTTCTGGGAAATTACCGCCGTTCCGGATATACGGATCCAGGCTCGTGATATAGCGCATTTCATCACTGACAGAGTGATCGGTAAGCGCCTCATATCCGCACAAGGCTGATGCCTGTTGCGGACCCAACAATGGTGCCGGACTCTCCGGCCTCCTCATTTATAATGCGTAGTTTGCCGCGGCAAACTCGTCGGTTGAGTCACGGTCACCGCGTGGATGACGCTCTTTGGCCTGGATGCAATAGGTCATATTCGACGCGTGGCGAAAAATCGCCGGCCGTTAAGTAAATATCCGCAACATTCAAAAAATGTCGCGAAAAGCGAATGAATCTCATCATTTGCTAAATAATTTACATGGGTTATGGAGTATCGTCGTTAAACCGGCTATAAATGCAAGAAAAATTGAACATCATGAAAATAATTTGCGAGGCTTGAATGGTGAAAAATAAGTTGGTGCGGTTCGAGGTCGCAGATAGCCAGGCCGGCGGGCAGCGTCGACCCTTCGCCAAGGCCGTCCGGGCCGGTGATTTCGTCTATGTGTCCGGACAGGTGCCCACCATTGACGGCGAAGTGGTGACTGGCGGTATCGTCGCCCAGACCGAGCAGGTGGTGGCCAATCTCAAGGATGTCCTGGCGCTGGCTGATTGTACGCTTGCCGATGTGGTGAAGGTGAATGTCTGGCTGGATGACGCCAGGGATTTTTCCAGTTTTAACGCCGTGTTCCAGAAACATTTCATCGATCATCCGCCTGCACGCTCAACCGTACAATCCCCGCTGATGGTTGACGCCAAGGTGGAAATGGACGTTATCGCTTTTAAGCCTTTGGCTTAAGTATCTGATTTATTTCGCTTAGAGAGCATATGATGACCTATCCATGGCCTGACGAGGGCGCAAAGCTCGATGCCATTTCGACGCCAATGCCGGTGATCGACGAAGACCGGCTTGCCGCCAATATAAAGAAGGCGCAGGCCTATCTCGACAGTCATGGCAAGGCCTTCCGGCCGCATATCAAGACACACAAGATACCGGCCATCGCCCGACAGCAGCTTCAGGCCGGCGCCATAGGCATCAATTGCCAGAAAGTCAGCGAAGCGGAGGTTTTCGCAGACGCCGGTTTTGACGATATCCTGATAACCTACAATATTCTTGGTGCCGCGAAACTGTCGCGGTTGAAAGCGCTGAATGCCCGTATAGCTCAGCTGAGCGTCGTTGCTGATAGCGACGTGACGGTTACCGGCCTCGCTGCCACATTTGATGAGGGGCGGCCGCTCGCCGTGCTCGTTGAATGTGATACCGGCGGAAAGCGTTGCGGTGTGCAGACACCGGAGGCGGCGGCGGCACTTGCTGAGAAAATCGTCGCCGCGCCGGGACTTATATTCAAGGGTATCTTGACCTATCCGGCACCGGGCGGAGCTGAAAAGGTGGAAAGCTTCCTGCGCGACACCATGGCGCTGCTTGCGGCAAAAGGCGTGGACTGCCCGGTTCGTTCCAGTGGCGGCTCGCCGGACTTCTATGCAGCGCATCTCGTTCCCTCTGCAACCGAACACCGGGCAGGCACCTATGTCTATAATGACCGGGCGATGTTGCGTACCGGCCATTGCACGGCCGATGATCTGGCAATGCATGTTCTCGCTACCGTTGTCTCGCGGCCTGCAGCGGACCGCGCCGTGCTTGATTGCGGCTCCAAGGCTTTGACCTCCGATCTCCTCGGCTTCAACGATTATGGGCTGATCGAAGGCCATGAAGGCGCAAAAATCATCTCACTCTCTGAAGAACACGCGGTTGTCGATCTTTCCGGCTGCGCGTCCGGCGGTCCCCGGATCGGCGATGTCGTCAGGGTCGTGCCGAACCATACATGCGTCGTCAGCAACCTTTTCGACAGGATGGTGTTCCATCGAAACGGCGTTGTTACCCGCGTCGAAGAGGTCGCTGCACGCGGCACGGTCTGGTAATGTTATCCGGCTAATTAACTTGAGGAAACGAGCTCAGCCCGCAGGCAGCTCCGGCAACGAGACCCCATAAATGCGCATATTCACGGCGTCGCTCGCCACCGAAACCAACACGTTTTCACCTGTTCCCACGGATATGGATGCCTTTCGTGCGGCTTTCTATGCCGGGCCGGGTGAACATCCGGACACGCCGACGCTCTGCTCCTCGCCGGTCCCCATTCTGCGGCGCCGCGGCAAGGCGGAAGGGTTCACGGTCATCGAGGGCACGTCCTGCTGGGCGGAGCCTGCCGGCCTCATCCAGCGCCAGACGTATGAAACACTGCGCGACACCATTCTTTCGGAGCTCCGGGCAGCCCTGCCGGTCGATGCTGTGGTTCTTGGCCTGCATGGCGCCATGGTGGCGCAGGGCTATGACGATCCTGAAGGGGATTTCCTGTCGCGGATGCGGGCAATGGTGGGCCCGGACGTCTTGATTGCGGCGGAGTTCGATCCCCATAGCCATCTCACGGCATTAAGGGTTGAAAGCCTAGATATCATGGCGACGTTCCTGGAATTTCCCCATACCGATTTTGAGGAACGCGGCGAACATGTCGTCGAAATGGCGTTGCGTACTCTGCGCGGCGAAATCAGGCCCGTCATCTCGACTTTCGATTGCCGAATGATCACCATTTATCCGACCAGCCGTGAGCCGATGCGTTCTTATGTGGACCGGCTGAAGGCGATGGAGGGCAAAGACGGTATTCTCTCCATCTCCGTTATTCATGGATTCATGGCAGGTGATGTACCGGACATGGGCACACGCATCGTCGTTGTTACGGATGACGACAGGACCAAAGGGGACGCGCTGGCCGAAAAGCTGGGCCGTGAACTTTATGCCATGCGCAGGCTGACCGCCATGCCGATGCTGGATACGGAAGCTGGTCTCGACCAGGCCGTTGCCATTCGCAGCGCAAATTCGCAAAGGCCGGTGGTGGTTTCGGATATATGGGACAATCCCGGCGGCGGTGTCGCGGGTGACGCGACCCACATTCTGCGCCGCATGGTAGAGCGCGGCATGGACAGGATCGGCGTCGCGACGATCTGGGATCCCATCGCAGTCTCTTTTTGCCATGCAGCGGGGGAGGGCGCAGAGCTCGATCTTCGCATAGGTGGCAAATCCAGTCCGCAGGGCGGCGATCCGCTGGATTTCCGAGTAATGGTTATGCGCACCGTCGAGACGGGCTGGCAGAGTTTCCGTAATAGTCGCGTCACGCTCGGCCGCGCCGCCGTTGTCCGGCCGCTCGGCACCGAAATCGACATCATTCTCATTACCAGTCGAACGCAAACTTATGAGCCGGATATCTTTTCCAATCTTGGAATCGATTTCGCGAAAAAAGACCTGTTGCTCGTCAAGTCGACCAACCATTTTCACGCGGGTTTTGCGCCGATCGCTTCAGAGATCGTCTATATCGCGGCCCCGACCTCCTATCCCACCGACCCGGCAAAAACACCTTACCGCAAGGCAAGCCTTGGCCTATGGCCACGGGTTGCCGACCCGCTCGGTCTCGATTGAGGGAAGCAGCTTAGACCTGATCAAACGTCACGACGAAGAAACGACCATCCTCTTCCATGCCCTTCACTGCAAATCCGGCGCCGCGCTCCAGCAAGAGGCTGTCGCGTCGCTGCAAATGCACCGTTTGGCCGGCCGATGAGACGCTGACGGGATCAACGGCAAAAATTATTGTCGCCGTTGAGCCTGTCGACTGGACAGTGAGTGTGGTGCGGTGTCTTTCGACGCGATGCGAATATTGCTCGCGACGGGACATGACATTGAGATCGACGATGGGACCATCTGCCAAAACGGCGTCCACCGGAACATCCGCGGCGAAGGGCAGGGGATCGCTTGCCATCGTCAACGCCACCGGCTCGCGTGCGTCGATGCTGAGGCTCATGCCTTTCCCTTCGAGGATGCAAAGGGTGCGATCAACTCCGGGAAATATGGAAAATGGCCCGTCTTGCGCAACGTTCGCCATGCTGATGCGCCAGTCGAAATCCGCCATAGAGGCTTTTGCGGGATGAACGATGATCTCCGTCGTTACACCGCCGCCGTTTTTCCAGGGCATTGATGTATAGGCGGTGTTTTCTAGGTGTCTCATCTTCTGCATTCCCTGGTCGTTTGTCTGGACGATGGCACTATTTATCGCGGTCGCCAGCGATACGTTGTTCAAGCTTTTTTTGCGCGGCGCGTAGATCAACACTTTTTCCGGCGAGTTTTTCGATTGCCGCGACCACAAGATCACGCGCAACGTAGTCCGACTTGTGTCCGAGATTCCTCACAATGATCAAGCTCGACCCATCAATAGCGCGTGCAAGCTGGCGGGAATGAATTTCCGGTGAAACAACATTGTCGGTGTCGCCGGTTATAATGACGGTCGGCGCCTTGATTTTGGAGTAGTTCGGTGAGGCGCTCCGCGCCCATGTGTTCAGCGCGGCGACTTCCTGCGCGTTATGGCGAAAAGCCTGCGGTCTCAACGCCCCCCATGCGCGCGTTGCCTCCACATAGCCAGGAGGACGATGATTGGGGGCGAAAACCCCGCGCGTCGCCCGGTCGAGCGCAAGGAAACCCACGGGCGGTGCGACGAAGATCGAAAAAAGCGGGCCTGTCACCCGGGCGCTTGCCGCCGTGTAATACCAGGCGATGCCTCCAGGCCAAGGGTAAACCGCCGGAGAAAGAAACACCAGGCCCGACACCATCTCCGGGTGGCGAAGCGCGAATGCCGCGGTAATGGCTCCGCCAAAGGAGTGGCCGACGATGATGGCCTTGCGGATGCCGCGCTTTTTCATCAGTTGAGCCACGGCGTCGGCCTGTCCGTCGGGCAGGATATTATCTTTGCCGCCGATGTCGGAACTGCCATGGCCCGGCCTGTCGACGAACAGAAGTTTTGCGCGACCGCGGAATTTGTCCGCAAAGGACAACAGCGGGTCGTAGAGACTTGCGCTCGCGCCATGCAGGAAGACGATCGGTGGCAGCTCTGCCTGCTCTTGCGGTTCCAGCAACAGGCTGTTGAGCTTATATCCGCCAACATCGATTCTTACCGGCACAGGCTCTTGGGCCTGGGAGGATGCAGGAACGGTCAAAGAAAAAGCCGGAAAAATTGCACCAACCAAAAAGCTGAAGGCAAGTGAAATACGCCGTGGTGACATGCTGTCTTCCGCACTCCATTAAAGCTTGCCGCGCCGTTATAGACGCTAAAAATGATCGGCTATGACCGACCAACAGCTAACAACGAGAAAATCGAACCGGAAGTTTCAGTCAAAGGAGCGTTGGGTAATGCCCTGAGGCTTTGCCGACGCAAGGTCGGAATGCCGCGCGGCGATGGACCACGCGGCACGCTCATCAATTGCCGAGAATACCGGGCAGACGCAGCCCCCGCTCCTTGGCGCATTCCACGGCAATCTCGTAACCCGCATCGGCATGGCGCATGACGCCGGTTGCCGGATCATTCCACAGAACACGCTCGATCCGACGCGCGGCGTCGTCGGTGCCATCGCAGCAGATGACCATGCCGGAATGCTGGGAAAAGCCCATGCCAACACCGCCGCCGTGATGCAGCGATACCCAGGTTGCACCGGATGCAGTGTTAAGCAGTGCGTTAAGCAGCGGCCAGTCCGACACGGCATCGGAACCGTCCTTCATGGATTCGGTCTCGCGGTTGGGCGAGGCGACGGAGCCAGAATCGAGATGGTCGCGGCCGATCACGATGGGCGCCTTCAGCTCACCGTTCCTGACCATTTCATTAAAGGCAAGCCCGAGACGATGGCGGTCGCCGAGCCCCACCCAGCAAATGCGGGCAGGCAGGCCCTGAAACGCGATGCGTTCGCGCGCCATATCCAGCCAGTTGTGCAGGTGTTTGTTGTCGGGCAGTAGTTCCTTCACCTTGGCGTCGGTCTTGTAGATGTCCTCCGGGTCACCGGAAAGTGCCGCCCAGCGGAACGGCCCGATGCCTCGGCAAAACAGCGGGCGAATATAGGCCGGCACGAAGCCGGGGAAAGCGAAGGCGTTTTCCAGCCCTTCGTCCTTTGCGACCTGGCGGATATTATTGCCGTAATCGAGCGTCGGAACGCCGGCATTCCAGAAATCGACCATGGCCTGGACGTGAACTTTCATGGAGGCGCGAGCGGCAGCGGCAACGGCCTGTGGATCACTCTCCTGTTTGGCGCGCCATTCGGCCACGCTCCAGCCGGCAGGCAGATAACCATGGATCGGGTCGTGCGCCGAGGTCTGGTCGGTCACGATATCGGGCCGGATGCCGCGACGGAAAAGTTCCGGGAATATCTCCGCCGCGTTGCCGATCAGGCCGACGGACTTGGCCTCGCCGGCCTTGGTCCATTGATCGATCAGCGCCAGCGCCTCATCGAGTGTATGCGCCTTCGCATCAACATAACGGGTGCGCAGACGGAAATCGACGCGGGTTTCATCGCATTCGACGGCAAGGCAGCAGGCGCCGGCCATGACGGCGGCGAGCGGCTGCGCGCCGCCCATACCACCGAGACCGCCGGTCAGGATCCATTTGCCCCTGAGATTACCGCCATAATGCTGGCGGCCAGCCTCCACGAAGGTTTCGTACGTTCCCTGCACGATGCCCTGGGTGCCGATGTAAATCCACGAACCAGCGGTCATCTGGCCGTACATGGCCAGGCCCTTCTTATCCAGCTCGTTGAAATGATCCCAGGTGGCCCAATGCGGCACCAGATTCGAATTGGCGATCAGCACGCGCGGCGCATCCTTGTGGGTGCGGAAGACGCCGACCGGCTTGCCGGACTGCACGATCAGGGTCTCGTCCTCGTTCAAATCCTTCAGCGTCGCGACGATGCGGTCGAAATCGTCCCATGTGCGGGCGGCGCGGCCGATGCCGCCATAAACCACCAGCTCATGCGGTCGCTCGGCAACATCAGGGTCAAGATTGTTCATCAGCATGCGCAGCGGCGCTTCCGTCATCCAGCTTTTGGCATTGAGCTCGGTGCCCTGCGGTGCGCGAACGTCGCGAATATTATGGCGCGGATTGTTCATAAGATTTCCCCTTATCGTTTCGTGTCGAGCGCAAATTCTTCCATGCGCGTGAGAATCGTCTTGAGATGCTGGCGAAGGCGTTCGGCTTTGCCCGCGTCATAAGCAAAAGGCGGCACCTCGCTTTGCAGATGCGTGGATTGTGCCAGCTCCATCTGGATTGCGTGCACGCCTTTCTGCGGCCTGCCATAATGGCGCGTCGTCCAGCCACCCTTGAAGCGGCCGTTCAGAACGCTGTCGTAACCTTGCGCGGCGGCGGTGGCCTCAACGGCGATGTGTTCGATGGCGGGATCACAGGTTCTGCCCATATCCGTGCCGATGTTGAAATCCGGCAGCTTGCCTTCAAAGAGGAAGGGGATGTGCGAACGGATCGAATGGCAATCATAGAGAATGGCGATCCCATGGATGCTCTTGATCCGCTCGATCTCGGCCGCAAGAGCTGCATGATAGGGCGCGTGGAAGGTTTCCAGACGGTCCGCAATGTCATCCGGCGTGGGTTCCTGCCCTTCATTCCAGATAGGCTTGCCGTCGAAATCGGTGTCCGGAACCAGCCCGGTCGTGTTCTGGCCCGGATAAAGGCTCACCCCGGCCGGGTCGCGGTTGGCGTCGATGACATAACGATGGAACGTCGCCCTCACGGTTGTCGCGTTTTCCAGAAGCCCGGCATAAAGCTCATGGATGTGCCAGTCCGTATCGGCCAGAATTTTGCCGTTGTCGTTGAGGCGGCTCCAAATCTCCGCCGGAACATCCGTGCCGGTGTGAGGCAGACCGAGTATGATCGGCGAAGTGCCTTGGTGAAGGGCAAAGGGAGTCTTCATCGATTGCCTCTCTTTTCCGTGGGTTTAGCCCCTGCAAGAAGAGAGTTGGCGAAGGTTAAAACGTGCCTCATCTCAAGCCTCCAGCTTCGGCAGGATGCCGTCCGAAATCGTGGCGACCAACGCACCGGAGGCGATCAACTCCGCCGCCGCCTTGAGATCCGGCGCCATATAACGGTCTTCCTCCAGCGAAGGGATTGCGGCCCGTAGCACGGCAATGGCCTTTTGCAGTTCCGGGCTGGTTTTCAGCGGCCCGCGCAGTTCCACGCCCTGAACGGCTGAAAGCGCCTCGATCCCGAGGATGGCGAATAGATTGTCGGTCATCGGCAAAAGTCGCCGCGCTCCGTGGCAGGCCATGGAGACATGGTCTTCCTGGTTGGCCGAGGTTGGCGTCGAATCCACCGAGGCTGGATGTGCCATCTGCTTGTTCTCGCTCATCAGCGCTGCGGACGTGACTTCGGCGATCATGAGCCCTGAATTCAGCCCCGGCTTCCTGGAAAGGAAAGCGGGCAGGCCATAAGAAAGCGCCGGATCGACCAGTAGCGCGACACGGCGTTGTGCGATGGCCCCGATCTCGCAAATCGCGAGCGCCGTCTGGTCGGCGGCGAAGGCCACCGGTTCGGCATGGAAATTGCCGCCGGACACGACGGAATTGTCAGAAAGCACCAGAGGATTGTCGGTCACCGCATTGGCTTCGATTTCCAGTGTGCGGGCCACCTGCCGCAGGAGGTCAAGGCAGGCGCCATCCACCTGCGGCTGGCAGCGGATGCAATAGGGATCCTGCACCCGCTCATCGCCTTCGATGTGGCTGATGCGGATTTCGGAGCCGTCGAGCAGGCTGCGAAGCGCAGATCCCGCGTCGATCTGCCCCTTGTGGCCCCGCAGGCTGTGAATATCCGGGTGAAATGGAGCGGAAGACCCCATGGCGGCGTCCGTGGAAAGTGCGCCGGTAATCAGCGCAGCCTGCGCGGCGCGATGGGCGCGAAAAAGCCCGGCAAGCGCCAGTGCGGTGGAGGTTTGCGTGCCATTGATCAGGGCAAGCCCTTCCTTGGCGGCGAGAACCACCGGCGTCAGCCCGGCTTTCGTCAGCGCCTGGCCGGCGGGCAGCAGAGCGCCCTGATAAAAAGCCTCACCCTCGCCCATCATTACCGCCGCCATATGGGCAAGCGGCGCGAGATCGCCGGAAGCGCCCACGGAACCCTTTTCGGGAATGACGGGAATAACGCCCTGTTCCAGCATGGCCTCGATCAGCCGCACCAGTTCCAGCCGCACGCCGGAAGCGCCGCGGCCAAGCGAAATCAGCTTCAGCGCCATGATCAGCCGAACCACATTTTCAGGAAGCGGCGCGCCTACCCCGCAGCAATGCGACAGGATGAGATTGCGCTGCAGCGTTGCCACGTCGGCTGCATCGATCTTGATGGAGGCAAGTTTTCCGAAACCGGTATTGATGCCATAGACGGGGGCATTACCCGCGGCAATCTCGGCAATGCGGGCAGCCGCCTTTTCGATGCCGGCGTCGAACGAGCGGTCCAGCTTCGCGGAGCCGTTGTTCCAGTAGATGCCGGCCAGGTCGGCCAGGGCCACGTTGCCGGGGTGAAGCGTAATGGTCGTCATGGTCATGGAGAAACCTTCTGTCCCTTGAATATGCGGGCATGGAGCGGATTGAAACCGATGCGATAGACAAGCTCGGCCGGGCGTTCGATATCCCAGATTGCAAGATCAGCGGATTTCCCGGCCTCCAGCGTGCCGGTTTCCGCAAGCAGGCCAAGCGCCTTGGCGGCATTGCGCGTTGTCGCTGCCAGGCATTCCTCCACGGTCATACGGAAAAGCGTTGCACCCATGTTCATGGTCAAAAGCAGGGAAGTGAGCGGTGAGGTGCCTGGATTGCAGTCGGTGGCGAGGGCGATTGTCGCGCCTGCATCGCGCAATGCCTGCATCGGCGGAGCCTGTTTTTCACGAAGCGCATAAAAGGCGCCGGGCAACAGTACGGCCACGGTTCCCGCCTTGGCCAGTGCCCTGGCGCCTGATTCATCCAGATATTCCAGATGATCGGCGGAAAGCCCGCCGCAGGAGGCGGCAAGCGCTGCGCCACCCAGGTTGGAAAGCTGCTCGGCATGCAGCTTGACGGGCAGACCAAGCTGCCGCGCCTTTTCAAAAACGCGTGCTATCTCTTCGACGGAGAATGCGATGCCTTCGCAGAAGCCGTCCACCGCATCGACCAGCCCTTCCGCCTGTGCTTTTTCCAGCCCGGGCAAAACGACATCGGTGATATAGTCACCGTTCCTACCCTTATATTCAGCAGGCGTTGCATGGGCGGCCAGATAGCTGGTGACGATCCGCACCGGCCGCAGCGTCTCCAGCCTGCGGGCAACACGCAGCATTTTCAGTTCGGTATCTATATCGAGGCCGTAACCGGATTTGATTTCGATCGTCGAGACGCCCTCGGAAAGAAGCGTATCGAGACGGGGGAGCGCTTGCGCCATCAAGACATCCTCTGAAACCGCGCGCGTGTCGCGCACGGAGGACACGATGCCGCCACCCGCCTTGGCGATCTCTTCATAAGTCGCGCCATTCAACCGCATTTCGAATTCCATGGCGCGGTTGCCGCCAAAGACCAGATGGGTGTGGCAATCTATCAGAGCGGGAGTGATCCAGCGCCCATCGCAATCGGTGATTTGCTCGGCGGCGGCGAGATAAGCGGGCAGATCGCTCTCCGGGCCAGCAAATGCGATGCGACCGCTGCTGACGGCGATCACGCCTTTTTCGATTGCGCCGATGCCTTCCCTCAATGGATCGAAGGTGGCCAGCCGGGCATTACGCCACAAGGCCGTTGCGTTTCCCATCGCCGCTCCCTTTGCAGATTTGTTCCCGGGCATTGCTTTTCGCCTTTCCTTTATGGCGTAAATGTATATACATAATAACCGGCTTGGCAAGCCGCATTTTCTGTTCGAAATGGCCTTGCCCGATGTCGTAACAAGAGGAGAGGGTGGTATGACGGCAATTCACGCGGGTGCGGCACTTCTCAGCGGCGGGTGGGCGCAGGATGTCCGTATCGTCTGTGATGGCGGGGTTGTTTCATCGGTCGAAACCGGTGTTTCTCCCGAGCGGCAGGATGAACGCCATGCCGTCATCGTTTCGGCCATGCCCAATCTTCACAGCCACGCCTTCCAGAGGGCCATGGCTGGACTTGCCGAAATCCGCGGGCCTGCCGACGACAGTTTCTGGAGCTGGCGCACGGTCATGTATAAATTCGCCCTCTCCATGACGCCTGACCATGTCGAGACCGTTGCCGCACAGCTTTATATGGAAATGCTGGAGGCCGGTTTCGGCAGGGTCGGAGAATTCCATTACCTGCACAATGACAGGGACGGTTCACATTACGGAAATATCGCCGAAATGGCGGAGCGTATAGGCGCTGCCGCTGCCCAAACGGGTATAGGCCTGACATTGCTGCCGGTCTTTTACGCGCATTCCGGTTTCGGCGGTCAGCCGCCAATCGACGGGCAGAAACGTTTCATCCATTCGATTGACAGTTACGAGAAGCTGATGCAGGGCGCACAGGCTGTCGTCAAATCCCTTCCGGGTGCGGCGCTTGGCATCGCGCCGCACAGCCTGCGCGCTGTGACCGGTGATGAGCTTGCGGCCATCGTGCCGCTCGCAAAAGACGGGCCGATCCATATTCACGTGGCGGAACAGATCAAAGAGGTCGAGGACTCCCTCGCTTTTTCCGGTGCGCGGCCAGTGGAATGGCTTCTCGGGAACGCGCCGGTCGATAAGCGCTGGTGCCTCATCCACGCCACGCATATGACGCAAGCGGAGATACGCCGCATGGCACGGAGCGGCGCGGTTGCGGGCCTCTGCCCTGTCACGGAGGCCAATCTCGGCGACGGTGTCTTCCACGCTCCGGATTTTCTCGCGGAAGACGGACATTTCGGTGTCGGATCCGACTCCAATATTCTCATCTCGGTTTCTGAAGAGCTGCGCACGCTGGAATATTCCCAACGTCTGTCTCGGCGCGCGCGTAATGTCATTGCCGACGCGGGCAGTTCCACCGGGGAAAAACTTTTCCAGGCGGCGCTGGAAGGCGGTGGCGGGGCACTCATGTCAGAAAGTAGAATCGAAAAGGGAAAAAGCGCCGATCTTGTCGCGCTCGATATTTCGGCCGTGCCCTATCTTCCCGCGTCAAAGATCCTCGACCAATGGTTATTTGCAGGCAATGTCCGTGTCGATACCGTTTGGGTCCGTGGCGAAAAACAGGTGCAGGCGGGTCAGCATATCCGGCGCCGGGAAATTTCGGATCGTTTCAACCAGGTCATGGCCGAACTTCTTAATAGCTGATATGGGCTCGGCGAGAACGAGAAAGAGCCCGTGCGGAAAGGTATCACGGACGTGACAAAGGCATCGGCCGGACAGACCCTGCACCAGACGATCCTCAGCGATATAGAGGGGCGGATCGTCTCGGGGGAATGGCCGCCCGGTTACAGGCTGCCGTTCGAGGTCGATCTTGCCACCCATTATGACTGCTCGCGCATGACAGTGAACAAGGTCATGAGTCAGCTCGCCAAGGCGGGTTTGATCGAGCGACGCAAGAAATCCGGCAGTTTCGTTCGTCAACCGCAGATCCAGTCGGCAGTTCTCGAAATTCACGACATCAGGGCCGAGGTTGAATCCCTCGGTCTTGATTACGGTTTCAAGGTTCTGAAGTGCACGCAGCGTACGGCAACGAAAGACGACCGTACACGGCTTGAGATGGCGGCCGGCGCGCCGCTGCTGGATATCGTCTGTCTTCACTTCGCGGGCGAGCGGGAATTCTGTATCGAGCAGCGCCTTGTCAACCTCGTAACGGTGCCGGAGGCTGCAGAAGCCGATTTCGGCGGCGTCGCGCCCGGCCCGTGGCTGCTCGGCCATGTTCCGTGGAGCAATGCCGAACACCGTATCAGTGCCGAAACGCCGTCGAAAGAGATTGCGCGCCTGCTGGCCATATCTGAGAAGCAGGCCTGCCTCGTCGTGGAGCGCCGGACGTGGAGCAATTCCGGCGCCGTCACCTATGTGCGGTTCACCTATCCCGGAAATGCGCACGCTCTTGTCGCCCGTTTCAGCCCGTCCGCGGATTGATCGTAAGGCTTAAACCCCTCTTATTGCGAACATGAAACCCCATATAGGCGAGGCATGCTATGCTTCCGGCAAAGTCGTGCTGGAATCATTAATCGTTGGTAATTAATACGATAAATTGGAAACTACCTTTTATTATCAGTAGCTTGACTGATTTTTTTAGAATTCGCATTTTCGCCTGTTGACTTGTTCGGTGGGGTTCTCTTATAAGTCCGCTCACTGAACGAGGGCGGCGGCGCTGCTGGCGACGAAGTCTTTCGTTCTAAATAAATCAAGGAATGAGCTGGTTGCTTGTTTGGATTCGAGGCCTGATGGTTTCGGGGATTTGATTTTTTGACTGCTTTGAGTGGTCAGTTTTTTGACAATTGAATATGAGAAGAAAGAGAAACGTGGGCGGCGAAGCTTGCGGGGTCTGAAGGTAATTTGGATCTCAGGAATAGACTTTGACGGTCACGTTTGGATAAGAGAATACACCTCATTATGAGCGCAGTGAT